>NZ_VTZR01000013.1:0-560985 GCF_008370385.1 Paenibacillus sp. B2(2019) | reverse complement strand
TCTTCAAATCCGATTGTTTTTTGGAGTAAAGTAATAATCGTTGCAATAGACATTAAAATAACAGGAAGCATTGCAGTAAATACACTGATACCAAATCCAGGTGTATCTTCTAATTTAAATTCTTTTTGTTCACCTAAAGAGGCAATATTACCCGTTTTCGTAAATGATGCAGGTACGAGTTTTTTGGCAAGCTTAGTAAATATAGGTCCAGCCAAAATAACTGTTGGAATTGCAATAATGAAACCGTAAAGTAAAACCTCACCAATGTCCGCGCCATATTCACCTGCAATAACTGTAGGTCCTGGGTGAGGAGGTAAGAACCCGTGTGTTACGGATAAGGCTGCAGCCATCGGAATACCGAGATAAAGAATAGAAACCTTCAATTGTCTTGAGATGGCGAATACAATTGGAATTAATAATACTAATCCTACTTCGAAAAATAACGCCACACCGATAATGAATGAAGCAGCTACGACCGCCCATTGAATATTTTTTTCACCAAATTTATGAACGAGAGTCATGGCAATTCTTTGAGCGCCACCTGAATCAGCGATCAACTTGCCTAACATCGCTCCAAGACCAAAGATTAACGCTAAGTGGCCAAGTGTTCCGCCTAATCCGGCTTCAATGGTTTTGACAATTTCATTCAAGGGCATTCCAAGTGCTAAAGCGACACCGAACGATACAATGATTAATGAAATAAAGGTGTTTAATTTCAAACCCATTATTAAACCTAATAATGCTAAAATTCCAATTGCTACAATAACTAATGGCATTGTAATTTCCCCCTGCTGTTTATCTTGTTAGTGTTTGATTAAGCTTCTTTGATAATTGGCAATCCGTTTATAATCATCTTCTAATACTCTAGATATGTTAATGAAGATCGGCAGTAATTTCCTATATTCTTTCGTTGCTTCTTCGTTTGGTGTGTGTTTGTAGGTACTGCCAACCATTTCAGAAACGACTTCAAATGATTCGATCTTTCCGGTGGCATATAAGCCTAAAATACAAGCACCTAGACAAGAACTTTCGTAGCTTTCTGGAACGGTTACTTCAGAGTCGAATATGTCTGACATCATTTGCCGCCAAACCTCTGATCTTGCGAAGCCCCCGGTAGCTTGAATTCGGGTCACAGGACCTTCCATGCATTCGGTTAATGCTAAGAATACGGTGTATAAATTGTAAATGACTCCTTCTAGGGCTGCGCGAATCATATGTTCCTTCTTATGTGACATCGTTAAACCGAAGAATGAGCCACGTACGTCTGGATTCCATAAAGGCGCACGTTCACCAGCGAGGTATGGATGGAATAACAATCCATCTGCTCCTGGTCTTACACGTTCAGCAATCTTAGTTAATACATCATATGGATCAATTCCTAGTCTTTTTGCTGTTTCTACTTCTGATGAGGCAAGTTCATCACGGATCCAGCGAAGGACCATCCCGCCATTGTTTACGGGCCCGCCAATGACCCAGTGCTTTTCCGTTAAGGAATAACAGAATATTCTTCCCTTTTCGTCTGTTTGCGGCTTGTCAATAATGGTTCGAATGGCACCGCTTGTCCCAATTGTGACGGCAATTTCGCCTTTTTTTATCGCATTTACACCTAGATTAGAAAGGACTCCGTCGCTGGCACCAATGACAAATGCTGTTTGTGGATCGATACCCATCTGTTTTGCTAAATCTGAATCACAGTTGGTAAATATCTTGGTAGTTGGAACGAGTTCAGATAATTGAGCAGGTGTTATACCAGCAATTTGTAATGCTTCTTCATCCCAATCTAGTGTTTTGAGATTCATCATGCCCATGGCTGAAGCCAGAGAATGATCAACAACATAGTGATTAAAGAACTTTTTGAAAATATATTCTTTAATTCCTATATATATTTTAACTTTGGAAGCGATTTCGGGAAGGTCATTCACAATCCAAGCTATTTTAGTTAATGGTGACATGGGGTGAATCGGTGTTCCCGTGCGTTTATAGACTTCATGGCCATTCAACTCATCTTTTATTTTATGTGCCCATGCTTCACTTCGGTTATCTGCCCAAGTAATACAAGGCGTCAGCGGCTGGTCATTTTCATCCATAGCAATGACACTATGCATGGCACTGCTAAATGAAACAAACGATAGCTTTTTGTGTGAATGATGTTTCATTATATTCGAAATGGCTTGTAGGACTGCCTGAAAAATCTCTTCGGGGTCTTGTTCAGCTGTCGACATATCCGGTGTATAAAGCGGATACCCCATATTTTCTTGTTGGATGACTTCGCCTTTTTCACTAAATAAAACTGCTTTCGTACTTGTGGTTCCGATATCTATACCTAACATATAGTTAGTCATTTTGCTGCACTACTCCTTTCGAGAGCATTTGTTGCGATATCCATAGGTCTTCTACTTTTCCTTGAACATCATCAAAATTGTCATGCAAGGACTTACTCATGAGGTCTCTATCTTTTGTGTGGATCGCTTCAATATAAAGCTCATGATTTTTTATAATCCGTGTAAAGTCTTCATATTTTTCTTTGAAACGCATGCGCATCGACAAAAGGATGAAGCTTTCCATAACGGGTTTTAAATTATTCCAGATCATCAGGATGTATGAATGATTAGCTGCACGAATAATCGTTTCATGAAACAAGACATCTTGATAGGAAAATTCATCAGCATCACTATATTTGATTGCGACCTTCATCATTTCTAGAATTTTACTAAGTTCCTTTATTAATTCATTAGTGTCTATCTTTACAATCCGTTCAAATACAAACGATTCTATGAGTAAACGGACATCATAAATCTCTTCTATTTCTTTTTCTGATAAACCAATCACAACGGCACCCATTCTTTCTAAACGGATGATATTTTCGGATGCCAGTATTTTTAACGCTTCACGGATCGGTGAGCGACTTACAGCAAAATCTGCAGCTAATCTATTTTCTGATAATATGGCACCGCTTTCAATCTCGCCGGAAATAATACGCATTCTAAGCTCGCAGGATACACGATCACCAGCAGAGGCTTTTGAAAGCCATTTGGAGGGATATAGAAATTCCCGTGATTCGGTCATAAATTCACCTTCTCAATCTAGTATACTTGTATACAAGTATTATAACTGATACTTTTGATTTTGCAAGCGCTTTTATTAGATTGGTGCCTGTCACTTCCAGATAGTTCTCAGAGCTTGATAGGTATTTAATTAGTTGCACTTAAAGGGCAAAGATAATGGGAATCAAGAGCATCTGCGGTGATAGTCTGAGTGTGGATTTTTTACTTGTTTGATTATTTCAGAACCAAAACAGAGCCAAGCCATTTGTTAAGATGGCTTGACTCTGTTTTGGTTTATACGAACAAGCACAACCGACTTTGGAAAGAGCGTTCGCTTTTTAGGTCTATTATTTTTAGCTGAGCAGTTCGATCATCTCTTCTTCTTGCCTTGCCCTTGCAATATCCAGCGGGGTTTGTCCATCGTTATCCTTAATGCTTTTGTCCGCCCCCTTGGCAAGAAGCATTCCAACTACGTCTAAACGTTCTTCACCGTCTGCGATTTGCGTATGTAAAGGCGTGCTTCCGTCTGAGGACTTTTTGTTGATCTCGGCTCCGCGATTCAGCAAGCATGTGACCACATCGGGATACAGAGCAATATGAATTGGGGTAATGCCTTCATCATTTAGAGCATTCACATCCGCACCCTGATCTAGCAGAAACTCAACCATCTTTGTATTTTCCGTCATAACTGCACCATGAAGCACGCTAAATTCATAATCATCTTTTCCAGTAATTAGCGTGGGATCCGCTTGTAGAATCTTTTTAACTTTTTTGAATTCATCCTCTTCAACTGCTTCATATAAATCGTCGAATGTATAGGCCATTGTTGATCCATCCCTCTCTTGAGTAGTCTCTAATATTATATTTTTATTCAGTAAAGTTTGAAACAGAGTTTTGATAAGATCGATCGAGAATGCCTCCAAAGAGCAAGAAAGATGTCGGTAAGCGCGAGGCCACTGAAAAAGTCAACTTTCTTAAAAACAACAAAATAGCTAAAGAAAAACGAGCCTCTAGAATCGCTTCTAAGGATCGCTTTTCACGTAGGACAGTGGTCAGGAGAGGAAACTTGAAGAATTCAACAAATCACTCCGATTGAAATGCTAAACCGTACCACAAATGACTTCGAAAAATTCTATTGGGAAAGTTCGGGGAGTGATGAATGTAATTTGAAATGGTGGGATTAATGAACTCTATCTATCGTTACAATTGATTTGTTTTACTCTCGTATATATGAGGATAATTGTGGTAAGGTAGGCAATCCAATATACTTATGTCTTGTCACATAAAACTGAAATGTACAGTATCGATAATGCATAAGTAGGGTATACGAACCTTGCCATGTATATGCCCATCAAGGATGCCAGCGGGCTGTCCTAATACAGGCCAAAGACCGAAATAATATTACATAAGAAGAGGCGCAGAGGCTTATGATTCTAAAAAAAATTGAGATCAACAAGTTTGATCCTAACGAGTAATCTGTTGTTGGCAATCATATTTATCGGTATCATCAGCTTAAACGTTGTATTCTCCTACCAAGGGTTGAGTGCCTGCGCTAAAGAAGAGGACGATGGAAGGGGACTTTAATTTAAAAAGAACCCTAAACTTTAGGTCTTAGGGTTCTAATTATGAACTACAAACGTAATCTATTTAGTCGCTTTTCGTCCTACGAATAACCAGTACAGAGATAAACTGAAAAGGGTAATGAATACGAGAATGAATAGGATATTACTAAACATCGAAGCATCCGAATTGCTCGTAATTCCTAGGAAGCTTCTTCGCATGGCGGAATGGTCCATCATAGCTGCTGTATAGGCAATTCCGATTGACATCGCGACATTCAGTGTTAAATTGAAAAATCCGACGGCTGTACCTGTTTTTTCTTTTTCAATCGTACGAATGCAAGAATCAAGTATTGGTGCATACATAAATGCAAATGAGCTAGAGAATAACACCATGGAGATCACGAATACAACAACCGAAGTTTGTATAAAGAATGCGCCTAATAATAAGCTTACCACAATACAAGACATCGCGATTGTAATGCATTGCTTGCTTCCTAAGAACTTCGCAAATTTTCCAGAAAGAGCCCCGACTAGAGTAGCTCCTATATAGCCTGGAATCAATAATAGTGAAATGGTATCTAGCTTCAGACCATAAATCTTTTCAAGCAAGAATGGAAATAAGAAAATATATGCTAACTGCACAGAGTAAATTACAAAAGCAACGCCAAGCAATGAGATAAACTGTTTATTTTTAAAGAATGATATTCCGATAAACGCTTTGGAGTTCTTACTGATATAAGTAAGGAATAATGTAATTGCAACAATAAACAAGAGAAGGTACATCCAATTGAAATCGGTAATATACAGTAGGAGGGATGCTGAAATGGTTCCCACTAGAAATAATCCTAATACATCAACATGACTATTCTTCGCTTCTTCCTTAGGAAGATATTTTAAAAGAAATGGAAGGGTGAGAAGTGTTACTAAAGAAACTAAAAACAGCATTGTCCAATGGAAATACGTAGAAATATAGCCTCCAGTTAATGCACCAATAAGTTGTGAAAGAGCAAAACTGCTTGTACTTAATCCCAGAAATTTCTTTTGTTCATTTGCAGGTAAATGTTTGGTTACAAATATAACATATAATGTTTCAGCTGATGCTAAACCTGCCGTTTGGATCATTCGTGAGATAACAACGAGTAAAAACGAATGTTGGAAAACATATCCCATGACTGAACCGACACATATTAAAATGATACCAGCGGTAAAAAGTTTTCTGAAACTAATGGAATCTGCCAAAGCTGCGTAAACAACCGCCCCAATCCCAATCACAAGGCCAGCTAGGGTTGCTTGCCAGCTGACTGTTGTCGCTGAAATGTTAAAATCCTTTGCCATATCAACAGAAATAATCTTAAACGAATTATCAATGATCAAGCATAGTAGAAATAATAGCAAGGTAATAGGTACTGCTTTCTTAAAATTATATTCCTGCGGTTTCTTCATGCACACATCTGCAGTTGTAGTAGACATAGGTATATTCTTCTCCTTTGTTGTTTCCTTCTAAATTGTTTAACAAGGTAGCGCTTCCATGAATAACCCAAAAATAATTACTCTTTGATTGCGATTTCATAGTCATGCATGATAAATATTTGAATCATACAACATTGTATAGTTGTCTAACAACTTGTATATTCTTTGACAATTAGAATATTACCACAGCTTAATCTCACTGACAACCTTTCGGAATTTGTCTTTTTTGTTACAGAAAGGGGTTTCCCCAAAAGTTGGTTTTTTTACGAATGAGTCAGCCTTGTCTTCATTCTAATGCTTCTAAAATTAAAAAAAATGGCAAGCCTCCGGTTTATTGAAGGCTTGCCATTTGACGTTTTCGGTCCATTGTGGCTTGCTTTAAAAGATGATGGGCAGTGCATGCCCTTCATTCGGTTATTTAGATGTTTTAATCCTAATTTGACTAAATTCTATGGGTATATAGTATTTATTATAAACAACAGGGTACTTGTCGCTGATATATACACTTTCTAAAATCAAATCACATTCCTCTCCGTAGGAAAGTTGGTATTTTAATGACGGAGTATTGACGGAATCAGAACGTTTAATTTCAATGGTGGAGGAATTAGCTAGTTCATATACCTTCTCTTCCAACATGTCCAGTACTTGCTTTTCGTTTTGTAAGTCAAGATTTAATTGAGAAACGGCTTCGATTGGCATCATCGTAAAAGCAAAAGCTACGATCTTATCGTTACTTTTATACCAGCGTTCCAACGCAACAACTGCAGTCATTTCTCGATTTAATACTTGCATGGCATAGTCCGTTAATAGGTCAATTCGGAAAATAAGTTCGATATCATCTATGTTTCCCGTATAGCATTTATATAGGGGATTCCCCAACTTCTCCAAGCCATCCATACTTTGATTCTGATGAAATTTGGTAATGAAATTTCCTTTTCCCTGGATATTTTTAACCAATCCATCTTCCTTCAAAAGTGCCAAAGCATGTCTCAATGTCATTCTGCTTACACCTAATTTTTTGGCCAATTCGGGTTCTGTTGGAAGCTGGCTGTCGGGAGGAAATATTCCTTCCATGATTAATTTATACAATTGGTCATACACAATGACGGATAGTGGTTTTTTTTGTTTATTGTGTTCATGAAGTTTATTGATCATTGTCTTTTACCCCTATAGTTTTTTATTCATGACTATAAATTCCATTATAAACTAGTATAGTGGAATTAAGAAGGGTGGTGGGCTCACCGATAATGGCAACCCAAAGCCGTAACCCTTGCAAGAAGCTGGGGTAAGGCCTTGTTAACAGAGTTGTCTCTCTATAATAGGCCCCTGAAAGCAGCCCGATATGGCTTTCGAGGTCTAGTTTCATTGGTGTTAATCCCTTTCTCCTCCAAAGTGGAGACGAGAGAGTAGCCATATTGCGGTTCGGATAGTTGACTGAGCAAGCCGATAATGATCGTTCCGCGGCGCATCTCCTGCGTCAATCCAGTGACTATCTCTTTTATATCCATGAAACATCAGCTCCTGACTCGCTATACTGTATGACACAGACTATTGTAAATAATACATTAAAAATTATTTTCAACTATATAATAATACCGCACAAAGGAGTCTATCCGTAAATGAGATAGAATTTAGTAATAAAGAGTAGTACTCTCTGGTACATCATAGTATTCTTACTTTGAAGCAGTGCAAATAAAGGGGTAAATCATGAAAGTTTTTGAAGAAGGTTATGCGAAAAAGTTGACTTATTTGATGTTAATTACGATTGTTATAGCCTTTGTCCTAACGGGAAACATTGTATTGTTACAAACAAACAAGATAATAAAGGATGAAATTGAGAGCAAGCTAACATTACAAAGTAAAGCTCTGGCAGATCAAATAAATGCTTTTTTTATGCAAAAGGGAGCTATGGTTCGGCAAATGAGTACGAACCAAACGATGATTAATTATTTGAAAACGGTACAATCAAGAAATGACGCGCTTACCAGTCCTTATTATGGGGAGGTATCTTCAGAATTGGATGCAATTAAGGCGCAGGATAAAACGGTGGAGTTTGTATGGGTTGTGAGCAAAAGAGCAAATTTTTATATTGGAAGTGAAGGTGCAAAGACAAGATCGGACTGGAACATTCAAGAACGTCCATGGTTTAAAGATGATCTAAGTTCAGAAGAGGTCATTTTTACTGAGCCGTACATAGATTATTTAACGGGAAAGCTTGTGACAAGTGGTGTTTTAGAAGTAGTAGAAAACGAAGCTGTACTTGGCGTAATTGCTGTTGATATATTACTGGATGACATTCCTGGCATCATGGAAACCTACGTGATGGGTCACACAGGTTATCCAATTTTACTTTCAAGAAATGGCACAATTATGTATCACCCCAGACCAGAGCTTATTGGCAAGGAAAAACTTTCGGAGCAACCAGGTGGTGTGGGCAGTATTGGAAAAAAGATGATTGCTGGCGAGAAGGGGTTAGAAATTGCATCTGTTAACGGTCACAAGGAATACATAGGGTATGCACCTATATCTTACTCAGGCTGGTCGGTTGCAACTGTACTTCTTACTAGCGAAGCTTTGGAACAATTGAAGTATGCCAAAAGGCTATCTCTTATCATAAATGTAATCTCTATATGCATTCTTGTAAGCATGCTGTATTTTTTACTAAATTACATGTTGAGGGGGCAAAGACGGATACAGGCTGAGCTGGTACAAGCAAAAGAAGAAGCTGAAGAGGCTAACAAGGCAAAGACGCATTTTCTTGCCAGGATGAGTCACGAGATTCGGACGCCAATGAATGGTATTATCGGCTTGTCAGAATTGATGCAAAAAACAAAAATGACGGTTAAGCAACAAGACTATCAAGGGAAAATTTTGACTTCGTCCCATGTATTATTGCGATTAATTAATGAATTATTGGACTTTTCCAAGATAGAAGCAGGCAAATTGGATATAGAGAAAGTAGCCTTTCATCCCGAGGAGATCGTACGACGGCTATCTGATATGCTAGGAATTTATTTGGGGACAAAGCAGTTGGAAATCATTATCGAGACTGAGTCTGAAATACCCATGGAATTAATTGGGGACCCACATCGTCTTGAGCAAGTATTGCTAAATTTGTGCAGCAACGCGATCAAGTTTACGGAGCGTGGATTTGTTTCTCTAAGCATAACGGTGGACTATCAACTACAGCATGAGATTTTTTTGCACTTTGTTGTTGAAGATACAGGGGTTGGATTGACGGCAGAACAGATGCTCACTCTATTTGAACCCTTTACTCAAGCAGATGGTTCAACGAGTAGAAGATATGGCGGAACAGGGCTTGGGCTGGTGATCTCACAAAATCTGATTAAGATGATGGGTGGTAGATTAGATGCTTCTAGTCGATTAGGCAAGGGAAGTGTTTTTTCATGTACTCTACCTTTTGAAATATCATCAAATCAGAGAGGAAATAACCTCTATCTGAGTCAAGGATATGAAGATATGCCAGTCTTGATCGTAGAGGACCATGAGAGGATGCGGAAAAATCTAGCTAATATGGTGAAATCCTTAGACCTATCTCCGACATGCTTGACTGGTTGGCAGGAGGCAATCCATCACTTGGAGCAGCAAGCGGGAGAAATTGCATATAGCATTATTTTTCTTGATATGGAAGCAGAGGATATGTATGGAGTAGAGACCTTAAGTCGTCTGGCAGCACTTGTGCGGGGGAGCCATAGTATAACTATTGCAATGACGACAGAATACGGAAGGGATGAATTAGCGAAGATTGAAGAGGCAGTACAGCCTAATGCGGTCCTGATAAAACCGATCAATCGAATTGATTTATTTAGGTCTCTTCAAGCGGCTTTTGAGCAAAAAAAAGAGTCATATTTTGTAACTAACCAGCTTGTCCACAAGGATGATTTTCTTATCCGTGGTTATAAAGGAAAGATACTCTTAGCAGAGGATCATGAGATTAATCAACAAGTAGCAGTGGAATTGTTACAAGACCATGGATTTTCGGCCACGATTGCTAGAAATGGGCATGAAGTATTGAAAAATCTGGACGGAACAAGATGGGATCTCATCTTAATGGACGTTCATATGCCAGAGATGGATGGTTATGAGGCGACTTTGCTTGTTCGCCAGGATAAACGGTATAAAAGCCTACCCATCGTGGCGATGACAGCAAGCGTCGTCAAAGAGGAGCACAACAATTGCTATCGCGTAGGGATGAATGGTGTGCTTACGAAGCCAATTGATCCTAAAGTACTGAAAGATATGCTAAGCGAATATGTCCCACTACCCTATCTAGATATTCTCAAGGCTATGGAGCGACTCGATGGGAAAATACCAATTTATCACCATATGCTCAAAACATTTGCATGGGAATATGTAAGTTTTGTTGATCGACTTCAGGAAACGATACGAACGGGGGATTACTCTACAGCTAAACGAATGATTCATACACTAAGCGGAGTTGCGGGGAATCTTTCAGCGGAAAGACTATTTATAGTTTCTAAACAGTTTGAAGAAAAGTTTAACAACTCAATAGATTTGAAAAGGTATCAAGAATGTATGAAGGAGCTTCGGCAACAATTAAATGATGTGTTAGCTCTAGTTCATGAAATTTATGATTAACATAGAAAATGCCTAACATTTTCCTGAATTAATGCTTATAATAGAGTATAAATATCTTATCATTCGACAAAACATGAGAAAAAATGCTAGAAAAGTATTAGGAAATATTTTCTGACAAATCGTTTATTAATATTTTTTCTCTGGGAAGAGAGGGGTTTATGTACAAAATATTAATAATAGAAGACGATCAGA
The DNA here is from genome assembly GCF_008370385.1 of Paenibacillus sp. B2(2019). NCBI lineage: Bacteria > Bacillati > Bacillota > Bacilli > Caryophanales > Paenibacillaceae > Paenibacillus > Paenibacillus sp. B2(2019). Next base: position 550,097 of record NZ_VTZR01000013.1, on the reverse strand, counting down.
TCATGGGTGAAATGTTAGCGATGTATTTGTCTGAAGAGGGGTTTAATGTACAGACGGCAGACAACGGCTTCAAAGGAATGGACATTGCCAAGAAGTTCTCTCCTGATGTTATCCTATTGGATATGATGTTACCAGATACAACTGGAACTGAATTATGCAAAAAATTACGTGATTTTTCAACCGTACCAATTTTGGTCGTTTCAATGAAAACAGAGGTATCCGAACGTGTGGATGCTTTATTAGCAGGTGCAGATGATTATATTTGCAAACCATTCAGTATGAGAGAATTAACAGCAAAAATCGTTGCGATGATTAGACGAGCTACTCTTTATCAGTATTCGATATCGGAGAAGGAAGAGGCTGCAGCGGCGCTAAGTTGTAACGGCGATGTGATCATACTTGATGTCGATAGAAGAGCAATCTACGTGAATAGTTTCTTTGTGGAAACGACTTTTTCCGAATTTGAGATTATGCGATTGTTTATTACTAATGAAGAAAAGGTATTTAGTAGAGAAGAGCTACTCAATGAATTGAGGGGGGTTGATTCGTTTGTTACTGAGAGGGCGATGGATGTTCATATTGCCAATCTGCGCAAAAAAGTCGAGATTAACCCTAAAGAACCAAGATATATTAGGACCGTTTGGGGCGTAGGATATAAATTTGTCTCCAAGGGGTAGAAGAACGCGAAGAAAGTATCATTTCATGAGATGATGCTTTTTTTTTTCGTTTTTTCTGGTTGAAATTCATACTTTTCTGAAATTTACTCGCCAATTCTTTTAATGTCTTCTAGCTATAATGTAGCAAATAAAGTGGTAAAAGATTGGGTGGATAAAAATGTCATAAAAGATAGTGCGATTGAACAGAATCAGGGATATCTATTAAGTAAGCCGCTTTGTGAACAAGATATACCATCTTTTTTAGCAAATTTAAATGAAGAAAGGAGAAGAAAATTTATGTTTAAGTGGTTGAGTAGGTTAAGAGGAACGTTAAGGGTAAAGTTAATTGGTTCGTTTGCTATTGTTCTGCTAATGCCAAGTATATTAATTGGCGTACTTTCCTATCAAAGTGCGAAAGGGCAAGTGGAGGGGGAAATCCTTAGTAGTGCGAAGGATACGGTTCATTTTCTAAACAATACGATTGATCAGCAGGTTAGTCCTAAAATTCATCATATAACGTATCTCTCGAAAAGCCTGAAGGCACGGGAGGAGACAACAAGTGAACTGGAGCTAGTACAACTCCAGCTTGAGCAATATAAAAATCTTCAAACAGATGTTTTGTTCACCTATTTTGGATCGAAAACGGGTAGGTATATCGCGACTCCAGCTAGTCAACTGCCTGAGGGATTCGACCCGAGGGAACGAGACTGGTATCAACAAGCAATGGCTAGTAAAGGCCAAGTTGTCATTACGAATCCTTATGAAGATGCCAGTTCGAAAGAGGTTGTCGTTACTATCACAGCGGCATTAGCTGATGGATCGGGTGTTATTGGAATGGATCTTAGCCTTGAGAAGCTTCGTGAAGTGACTGGGAAATATACGATTGGCAAACAGGGATTTCCTTATATCGTAGACAAGACGGGTAAAATTATTGTTCATCCGCAATTAAGTAATGGTGTAGAAGCGAAAGGTAGTCTTTATGATCCTTTATTTAAGCAGGACACAGGTCAGTTTAAATATACAGAGAATGGAGAGGAGAAGCGAACCATTTTTGAAACAAGTAAACTAACAGGTTGGAAGCTAGCGGGTACAATGATGTACTCAGAAATAGAAGAAAAAGTCCAACCTATCTTTAACACAACACTATTGGTCGTCGTGATTTCCTTATTGTTAGGAGCAGCTCTGATCATATTTATAATTGCTTCCATTATGAAGCCGCTTCACGCTTTGATGGGAGTCACAGAAAAGATCAGTACAGGTAATCTGTCTGAGCGGGTCATCATTAAAACTAAAGATGAATTTGGGCAACTGGGTATTCGATTTAATCAGATGATAGATTCACTTTCCACTCTAATTATGGGGGTTTATCAAACGGTAGACCACTTAGCTTCATCCTCGGAAGAGCTCACGACCGGTGCGAAGCAAACGAGCCAGGCAGCCGAGCATATTGCTGAATCCATACAGGAAGTAGCTATAAGTGCAGAAACACAAGTTAAAAGTGTTCTGGAGAGTGAGCAATCCATCGAGCAATTCTCTGTGGGAGTCGGGCAAGTATCCAACAATGCTCAGAATGTAGCATCTACTGTTGCTCATACGTCTGAGTTAGCAGAACAAGGAAGCGTATCCCTGGAAACTGCTGTTCAACAGATGGGCAGAATTCATAATACGATCACTCATGTTTCCGAAGTGATACAAGTATTAGGGGTTAGTTCAGAGGAGATTGGTGAAATTGTAGGGGACATTACAAACATTGCTCAACAAACGAATCTACTTGCCTTAAATGCGGCAATTGAGGCTGCTAGAGCAGGGGAACATGGCCAAGGATTTGCCGTTGTTGCAGATGAAGTGAGAAAGTTGGCCGAGCAAACAGCTCATTCCACAGCCAAAGTTATTAAGCTGATTGATACGATTCAAGATGAGACCAATCAAGCGGTGGTCTCTATTGATCTGGGGACAAAGGAAGTCATGACGGGGATGGAAGTTGTGCATGCGGCAGAGGAGTCCTTTGATAGAATTAAACATTCTATCCAAGATGTGAATGGACAAATACAGGAAGTGTCTGCAGCTTCTCAACAAATGTCAGCTAGTACTGAACAATTGTTAAGCACTTCAATCCTGATTAAGGAAGCTTCCGTGAAGACAGCGGCTGGAGCAGAAGAAATTTCTGGGGCTAGTCAGCAGCAGTTGGCTTCAATGGAGGAGATTGCTGCATCTGCTACCTCACTCTCTACTGTGGCAGAAGAGTTGAAAGAAATGGTTAGCAAATTTCAATTGTAGAAAGATGATATAAGAGCTAGATTAAGCCTATATGCATAGTTTAGATCAATGATATGGGACCACTCAAAACTGACATGTAAAATAAAGAAACCACTCTGGTATCGGAGTGGTTTCTTGCCTTTGGAATGGAGCGAGATAAAAAGTCGGCCCATTTACTAATCGAAGTCAGGGTAAATACAACACCAGCTATAAAGACGGCAGCAGTGCTTGCTACCACGTAAGCCCAAAGGAGAATACCATTTCTGTTAAAAAAAGCTGGAGGTCCTAGACAAGCCAGCCCTGTACTATTACTTCTTGCTTTATCGCCAGTATAAAAGCGATCAAACACCGGAAAACTACTGCTTAATCCCGTCAACTGCGAAGGCCCCGCTTCTATTTTTGATTTTTTTGTAGTAAGCTCTATTATTATGTTTATTCCAGTAAAGAGAAGGCTTGAAGAGGCTGAGTCTGATTATGGAACGGTTCAGTTCAGGTTGATAAACTAATCATTAAATAATGGGGAGAATCCCTGCTCTTATATCTCACTAAAACATGATGGAAGCAGGGGAATCTGATGAATAATAGGCAAAAAGAGATTTTTCGCATTTTATTAACAGAATCGAACCGATTATTGTTAGTGCAGAATCTAGCTGATGAGATTAACTGCTCAGAGAAAACCATTCGGAGCGATCTGAAAATTATAGAAGAATATATAAGAAGGTACTCAAATACAAGCTTGGTGAAAAGGCCGGGACGGGGCATTTATCTGGAGATTGACGAAGCCGATCAGGCTGATTTATTCCACCGTCTTTATGCGGGAGAAAGTTCGGCTAGAAATGAATCCGACGAGGAAAGAGTTCTGCATCTCGCTTACCGGCTGCTGATGGATGCCAAGCCCGTAGCCATTCAGGAATTAGCGTCGCAGTATTTTGTGAACAAAGTGGTTATTCGTAAAGATGTAGAGAAAATTGAGGCGTGGTTGCAACCCTTTAATCTAGCCTTAATCTCTAAGCAGAGAGTTGGCCTTGCAATTGAAGGCTCCGAAAAAAACAAAAGATCGGCTTTGGTACGCTTGGACCAGTTGATAGACAGCCCGGAGTTGACGGGACAGATGATGATGAAACAGTTTGAGCAGCACGAGATTGATGGCGTATACAATGAATTAAGGGCACTGCAAAAGCGGCATTCGCTTTATTACACAGATGAAGCTTTTGAAAGTCTAATGCTACATATTTTGCTGATGGTCAAACGAACCAAACTTAAACAGCCGATCTCTCTCTCCGATCAAGAAATTGCTTTTTTGCAGAAAAAAGCGGAATTTACATGGGCCGAGGATTTTTTGCTGCGGTTGAAACGGCTGTTTGCCGTGTCTTTCCCCAGTAAAGAAGCGGCTTATTTAGCATTGCGCCTACTTGGCGGGAAATTCCGCTATCGTCAGGAGAGTGAGGGTTCTAGTGGGGACGATTTGGCGGACAGGCAGCCTCTCTTACAGGGTATTGTCGAGCAGCTGACGCACAGGATGTCGGTGCTTAACATGATTCAGTTTTCCCAAGATCAGGTACTGATGAATGGTTTGAAAGTTCATTTATATACTACCCTGAACCGTCTTGATTATGGTCTGGCCGTGTCCAATCCGATGCTGGCCGAGATCAAGAAAATGTATCCCTATATGTTCGACCGGGTCATTGTGGCGCTGGAAGAGATGGGCGAATCGCTTCATTTATCCATTCCCGAGGAAGAAGCGGCCTATTTGACGCTGCATTTCCAGGCATCTGTTGAAAGGCTTCATCAAGGCCAAAGTAATCCCAAAAAGGTGATTATCATATGTCACATGGGCATTGGCATGTCCCAACTTCTCCGAACGAAAATTGAACGTAAATTTCCGTCTGTGCATGTGGAAGCATCGATGGCCAAAGCAGAAGTCCATGACTATTTAGCTACCCATAAAGTGGATCTTGTCATTTCTACCGTCGCTCTTTCGGGGCTGAAGATCCCTCATATACATGTCTCCCCCTTGCTGGAGGTTAGAGACGAGCGAAAGCTGGAACATGAAATTAAACAGCTTGATGAGCCAAACAACAGACAAGAATCCATTTTTTTAAAGTACACAACGCCATTTCTGGTCTTTCTCCAGCAGGACGTGCAGCAGCCAGACCAGATTATAGCTAAGCTGGGGCAAGTATTGATGGACAAGGGATATGCGGAGGCAGGTTATTCGGAAAGCGCTCTGGGGAGAGAAATAATGTCGTCTACGACTATAGGGGGAGGGATTGCCATTCCGCATGGTAGCCCTCAATTGATCAAACAATCGGTGATTGCAATCGCCACCTTAAAGCAGCCACTCCTCTGGGGAACTGAAAAAGTGGAGCTCGTGTTTATGCTTGCGTTAAAAAGTGAAGAACGGGAAGAAGCGAGGCAAATGTTTAAGGAATTGTCCCTGATCAGTGAGCGTCCGGCTTTTGTCAGTGCTTTGTCCAAGGAAACTGACGTGATGAAATTTCTGAGTAGGCTGAAAGAGTAAATTAAAATTAAGCTATACACACGATAAAGAGTGACCTTTTAATATCGTTTTATTTGTTTGACAAGAATAAATTTAGTTTTTCCGGAAGTTTCGGTAAAATTTCAATAAGATAAGGGCATGGTTGGCGTTTATACTATGAATGTAAGCGGAAACATTTATAGCGAAGGAGAATGACCATGAAAATATTGGCGATTACCTCATGTCCTAATGGAATAGCACATACGTATATGGCCGCCGAAAATCTTCAAAAGGCGGCAGCTAAACTAGGCATCAAGATGAAGGTTGAAACTCAGGGTTCTATTGGAGTGGAGAATCAGTTAACCGAGCAGGATATCCGTGAAGCGGACGGCATAATTATCGCGGCGGACAAAACGGTGGTAAAGGATCGGTTTGTCGGCAAAAAGCTGCTTGTAGTTGGCGTACAGGAAGGCATCCGTCATCCGGAAGAGCTGATCAGACGGGTGATGAGCGATGATGTGAAGGTCTACCGAGCACAATTGCGGTCGGCTGAAGATATCAAGCAGGAGAAAAAATCGAAGCAAAATCCGATTTACCGCCATTTGATGAACGGGGTGTCCTATATGGTGCCGTTTATCGTTGTCGGCGGCTTACTGGTCGCAATAGCGCTGACCCTAGGTGGCGTGAAAACCCCGGGAGGTCTGGTCGTACCGGATGATTCATTCTGGAAGACGATATTGGATATCGGATCAGCCGCGTTTACCTTCATGGTGCCCATATTAGCCGGTTTTATCGCGATGAGTATTGCGGACAGGCCAGGTCTTGTTCCGGGTATGGTCGGCGGATTCATCGCCGCAAACGGAAGTTTTTACGGGAGTGAAGCGGGAGCCGGATTCATCGGCGGAATTATCGCCGGTTTCCTAGCGGGTTATGTAGCGCTTGGAATCAAGAAAATGAAGGTTCCTAAGGCGCTAAAACCTATCATGCCAATCATCATTATTCCAATATTGACCTCCCTGATTGTAGGTTTGATTTTTGTATTCTTGATTGGTTCTCCAATCGCGCAGCTGTTTGAATCCTTGACGGGGTGGCTCGCAGGTATGCAGGGTACAAGTTCGATTCTGCTAGCCCTGATCCTGGGTGCGATGATTTCTTTCGATATGGGCGGTCCAGTGAACAAGGTTGCATTCCTATTCGGTTCGGCCATGATCGGAGAAGGAAACTATGAAATTATGGGCCCAATCGCCGCCGCTATTTGTATCCCTCCAATTGGAATGGGACTTGCAACGATGATTAGCAAACGTAAATTTGAACCGGCGGAACGAGAGGCCGGCAAAGCATCATTTACAATGGGACTGTTTGGTATCACCGAAGGTGCAATCCCGTTTGCGGCACAAGATCCTCTGCGTGTCATTCCAAGTATCATGGTCGGTTCGATGGTCGGTTCGGTGATAGCGATGCTTGGCCATGTTGGAGACAGAGTAGCCCATGGCGGACCGATTGTAGCCGTGCTTGGCGCCGTTGACAATGTGCTGATGTTTTTTGTCGCCGTCATTGTCGGTTCGGCGGTAACGGCTGTCATGATCAGGCTGCTGAAAAAGGATGTTACAGCTGCAACCCAGGCTGTCCTGGGAGAAGCGGATCTTGAATATTCTGTCGTAGTAGCTGAGACAACTACCACAGACGTGTCGGCATCGGAACAGGCAAATGACCGGACCGCGACGGAAGCGCCAGCCATTCACATTGAGAAATTAACCGATATTCTTACGCCGGATTTGATTAACCTGGATCTGAATGGAGATACTAAGGACGCTATTATTAACGAAATGATTGGAGCGCTGGATAGAGCCGGAGCGGTAAGCTCTGCCGGTGATTTCAAAGAGGCTATATTGGCCCGGGAAGAAGAAAGCTCGACAGGCATCGGTCTGAATATAGCCATTCCCCACGGCAAATCGGACGCCGTACTAAAGCCAAGCATTGTATTTGGCATCAAGCAGAATGGAGTAGATTGGAAGAGCCTAGACGGAAGCGAAGCTAAACTGATCTTTATGATTGCGGTGCCGCGCAGCAGTAAGGGAAACGCCCATCTTAAAGTGCTGCAAATGTTGTCTCGCAAGCTGATGGATGATGATTTCAGGGAAAAGCTCTTGGTGGTTAAAACCAAGGAAGAAGCATACCAGTTGCTAGGTCAGGTGTATTGATCCATTACGCTGAGTTTAAAGTAAAATGACAAAAGAGGCTTTCTCGCTGTTACAGCGGAGAGCCTCTTTTTTGATTTCAGGGTAGGTCAAGGGGGAGGCAAAGAGCGAGCCGTTAGAATCGCATCGCTCTTTTGCAGTTTGCGATAGCTTTAAGCTATTTTGCAAAGCTGAGAAAATCTATTGATCTTGTACATATTTCTCTCCTTCTTAGAGTGATGGTATGCTTTAAAATTACAGTCTAATACGTATGGTACGACTGTGTAAAATTTATCTTTTCATTCCGAGCATAGGTTTAGGTAGGGATGTGATACATCGCGGAGAGCGGTATTATTAACAGAGCAAGTTTTTAGTCATAAAGAAACCCGAAAAGCAGCACTTGTCGAGCGTGTTTTCTCTCGGGTCATTTCGTCATATCAAGGACGATTCGACCATTGATTTTGCCTTCTAACATAAGATCGTAGATCTCATTAATATCTTCTAGTTTACGTGTCTCAATAATGGTTTTTATTTTTCCTTCTGCAGCGAATTGTAAAGTTTCTTGCAAATCTTTGCGAGTGCCGACAATTGAACCGACTACCTTTGTTCCGTTTAATACTGTATCAAAGATCGGAACATCCATGGATTCAGGAGGCAGCCCAACCATGACGCAGGTACCGCCGCGGCGAATGGCCCGGTAGGCTTGGTCGAATGCTTTTTTCGCAACCGCCGTACAAACGACACCATGCACTCCACCGATTTCTTTTTGAATCCAGTCTGCGGCATCTTCTTTTAATGCGTTTACGGTTTTGTCTGCACCAAGCTGTTTGGCAAGCTCCATCTTTTCATCCGACGTGTCGATGGCCACTACGTTCATTCCCATCACTTTTGCATATTGTACGCCAAGATGACCCAATCCTCCGATGCCGAAAATGGCTACCCACTCACCTGGTTTTACACCCGATACTTTCAAAGCTTTATAGGTCGTAACGCCAGCGCAAAATAAAGGTGCCGCTTCGATGAAGCTTAAATTATCAGGAACCTTCACTACATAATCGGCAGCTGCCACACAATATTCTGCATATCCGCCATCTACGGAATATCCAGAATTTTGCTGATCGAGACAAAGAGTCTCTCTTCCTGTAAGACAATACTCACAATGACCGCAGGCTGAGTACAGCCATGGAATTCCTACTCGGTCACCTACTTTTAAGTGTGTAACTCCTTCACCTATTTCTTCAATAATCCCAACGCCTTCATGCCCGGGAATAAGAGGGAGTTTCGGTTTGACGGGCCAATCCCCATGAGCAGCATGCAAATCAGTATGACACACTCCGCACGCCTGAATATGGACAAGGATTTCTTTGTGTCCGGGTTTTGGTTTAGGTACGTCTTGTAGTTCTAACTTTTCTTTAAATTGTTTTACTACAGCGGCTTTCATTAGCATACTCCTTTAGCTTTTTGTTTTTCAAAAAGTAGTATGTTCATGAGGCTTGCTTTAAATTCTTGAGACTTTTATCACTGATTAACACTCACATCACAAGTAATATGTTAGAATATCAGAACAGCTTTACTGCGTTACCGCTTTATCAACTTCATAATTCACGAGCTATGATGGCTAAGGATTACACTTTAGCTGGAGCAGCTTCTGGAGAGACCGCGGAAATTCCGCGGCGCCGAAGGGTTCACAATCTCAGGCAAAAGGACAGAAGAGTACTGAATATATATTTGTCATGCTGATCGACATCAGTAGGCAAATATTATTTGATATTCTTACGATCTGGGAGATTGGATGACATCCAATCTCTCTTTTTTTATTCCAATTTATTGTACTCACAAGGGGGAACTAGGTATGGCACAACCAGAATTAAAGAGAGAGCTAGCCAATCGGCATGTTCAACTTATTGCTATTGGCGGCACCATCGGTACAGGATTATTCTTGGGATCAGGCAAGGCGATAGAGAAGGCAGGCCCATCCATCATGATCACGTATCTAATCGTGGGTATTGCTGTGTTTTTTGTGATGAGAGCACTGGGAGAGCTCCTATTATCTAAAGCGGGCTATCAATCGTTTACGGATATTGCTGAAGACTACCTTGGATCACGAGTCGCGTTCATTACCGGTTGGACCTATTGGTTTTGCTGGATCATGACGGCTATGGCTGATGTCATCGCTGTTGGCGTATATGTACAATATTGGTTTGATATCCCGCAGTGGGTCCCTGCCATCGCCTGTCTAGTCGTGTTATTAGGACTTAATTTATTAACTGTAAAGAGCTTTGGGGAACTCGAATTTTGGTTTGCTTTAATTAAGGTAATTACGATTCTTGCCTTGATTGGTCTTGGAGTCATTTTGCTGATCATTGGGTTTAAGACGGATGCAGGATCGGTGACGGTACGAAACCTATGGGAGCATGGGGGATTTTTTCCGAACGGCATATCAGGCTTCTTATTTTCTTTTCAAATGGTTGTATTTGCTTACGTGGGTGTGGAATTGGTCGGGGTGTCGGCAGCGGAAACAGCGGATCCGGAGAAAAATATCCCATCGGCGATTAATAAAATTCCTTTACGGATTCTATTTTTCTATGTCGGTGCGCTTTTCGTCCTGCTATGCATTAACCCTTGGACGGAGCTCAGCCCGGCAGAGAGTCCTTTTGTAAAAACCTTTACTTTAGTAGGGATTCCAATTGCCGCAGGGATTATTAATTTTGTCGTATTAACTTCAGCCGCTTCCGCTTGTAATAGTGGGATGTTCTCGACCAGCCGAATTCTCTATAATTTGAGTAGAAATAACCAGGCATCACCTCATTTGGGCAAACTGAATAAAAACCATGTACCAGGTAACTCGTTATTCATTTCTACAATTGTTATATCTGTGGGTGCTCTTTTGAGTAAACTTATTCCGGAGCAGGCTTTTGGAATCGTGACAACGATTAGCGCCATTTGTTTTATATGGGTGTGGGGCATTGTTCTTATCTGCCATATTAAGTATAAGAAAACCCGGCCAGACTTACAGGCGAAATCCAAATTCAAAGCACCGTTCACACCGGCTATTAATTATATTGTCTTAACCTTGTTCGCTGGAATACTGATCATCATGCTGTTCGCTGGAGAAACACGCCCGGCTTTATTGTGTACTCCGTTATGGTTTATTTTATTATTTATCTTGTATTCGATTAGAAGTAAAAAGGGGAGAAGTAATCAAGCTTGAGTGAGGTCAACATCAACTAGCGGTAAGCCTAGTGTTAACTGCAACTTGGGGTTGCGGGGCTGCAACTAAAGCGTTCTTTACTTCTGCATACGATTAATCCAATATAGGCTTATGAATTGCAGAAAGGTAGTTGTTTGCTGCTATGATCTTTGGGGAGAAGTTAAAAGCGGAAAGAAATAAAAAAAGTTGGTCACAAGAAGAACTGGCCGAGAAGCTGTTTGTAAGCCGACAGTCGGTTTCGAAATGGGAGAATGGTCAAAACTACCCAAGCATTGAAATCATTATTAAAATAAGCGATCTTTTTGGGGTAACTATCGATGAGTTACTAAGAAGTGACGAGGAGTTGACCAAAAAGGTGATAGAAGAAGGAAAGAAATTGGCTCACCCGAAATTAAAGTTTGTATTTGATGTCTTCGTAATAGCAGGCATTGTGCTGTTAGTGATTAAACTCTGTGTTCTCTTTCTGAACAAAGTAACGGCGCTAGGGATTACCTTGAATGGCGGGTCATTCTTTTGGAACTTCGGTTCTTTGATTTTAATGGTTGTCGGGGGAATCGGCTCCAGCATCCTGAAAGAAAAATATAAACAAGAGTAAGCCGATGAGCCGGGAATAGCTATTAATAATGTAAAAGGACAGCTGATCGCTGTCCTTTTTACATTCCACTTTATGAGGTTATTTCTTGCTAACTAGGTTTGTTTTCTTTTCAATCGTGATCTTGCTCTTCATCGGCATAAATAATGTTATAACAAACGCGGCGACGGATAAAATCATCATAAAGTAATAGGCGTCACTTGCCCCAAGAATGGATGCAAGGGATTTAAGGATCTCAGGAGTAGTAGAGGGGTTGTTCTGCATCACTGTGGCCGCATGACTTGTTGCCTGTACTGTATAAATCGTAATTACGACAGCAGTACCGATGGCTCCGGCAATTTGGCGAACGGTATTGTTCACAGCTGTACCATGCGTGCCGAGTTGTTTGGGCAGTGCATTTAGTCCAGCCGTATTGAGAGGCATAGTGATGAAGCTTAATCCAATTCGCAGGCCTATGGTACGAATCATTAGATACGTATACGTTGTAGATTCAGATAGATCAGTTACCGCCCACATAGATGGAATAATAAACAGTAAACCAATAATGAACAGTGGTTTAGCACCAAAACGGTCATATAATTTACCGGTGACGGGTGACATGAACGCATTTACGAGAGCCCCCGGCAACAAGAGTAGTCCTGCATCAAATGCTGTAAAACCACGGCCATTCTGCAGATAAATAGGCAATAAAATCATATCTGCGTACATCATCATGGTAATTAACACGTTAATCAGAGAAGTCATCGTAAAAACTTTATTTTTGAAGACAGACAGGTTTAACAGTGGATCATCAGACTTGATTTGTCGAATACAAAATACGGCCGTTACAGCGATTCCAACTCCTAAGGATAGGATCACTATTAGATCGCCCCAGCCTTTACTGCCTGCACTGCTGAAGCCGTATAAAATTAAGCCAAATCCAACGGTCGATAAAAGAACACTTACTACATCAAGCTTAGACTTAGACGTCTCGGATACATTCACTAAATACTTGAATGCCAACGCTATAACAATGATGACGAGTGGAATGAGGCCGATAAATAACCAGCGCCAAGAGTGATATTCAACAATAAATCCCGCAAGCGTCGGCCCAATAGCAGGAGCAAATATCATCGCCAGTCCAAGCAGTCCCATAGCACTGCCGCGTTTTTCAACAGGGAAAATAGCGAGCACAACGCTCATCATGAGCGGCATTATAATACCGGCACCTGCAGCTTGAATCATCCGTCCGACTAAGAGTAGACTAAAGCTCGGCGCTGCTGCACAAATGATTGAGCCAATTAATAAAAATGACATGGCACTTAGAAATAATTGACGTGTTGTAAAACGTTTCATTAAATAGGCTGTAATCGGAATCAATATCCCGTTGACCAGCATAAAACCCGTTGAAATCCATTGTACAGTTGTTGCCGTGACATCAAATACATCCATCAGACTACTTAAGGCGACATTTAAAAGCGTCTGATTGAGTGTAGATAAGAAACAACCAAAAATTAGAATGGTTAGTAGGATTCCTTTATTTATTTTCTTAATATCTTCTTGCATGGTGCAGGCCTCTCTTCATTGCTTTTTCGACATAGTGTCGATAAAATAAATCATATCAGCATTTAAAAGGTATTCCTATTTGCAATTTTATTGAAAATGTCGACTAATCGACAGAATGGGTAAATTAGTTGATGAAATACTATATAAACGATAATAGAGGGATGAAATGTCCGAACATAAAAGAGTTGATCCACGAGCCATTCGATCAAAAAAGATGCTGAAAAATGCTGTTTTTTCATTATTGGCCGAGAATGTGGAGATTTCTCAATTGACTGTCCAAAAAATCGCCAACCGTGCTGAGCTGAATCGTGCAACGTTTTATTTGCATTATGAGGATATTAACGATTTATTGCGCCAGATCGTACATGAAATCTTTGATGACCTGTCCATGAAGGTTGAACCGTTATTACAAGTGAAGAGCAGTATCGAACAGGAGCAGTTGGTCATATTTTTAAGTTATTTTTATGAATACCGGCAAATCTTTGCTGTATTGGTAGAGCACAAAGGCTTCAAAAACCAATTAACCAACCTATTAAAAAATACTATCGAAAAACGAAGAAAAGTGAGAAACATTGATTCCACTAAGGAGGTTGTCTCCCTTGATATTATTGCAGCATCACTATTAGGGATTATTATGTGGTGGATTAAGGATGGCAGCCAATATAGTGCGGAATACATAGCGGGGCAAATTACCTTGATGTATAAAAGAAAGTATTTATAAGTGCTAGACTGCGCTACAGGAGGACATGGGTAAAAACCGCTGTATGATGTAGAGAGACAAATTTCAAGATAACGGATATTCTCCGCACCAACCTTAGGTAAAACTATAAAAAGCGGCAGTCTAGGACGCTAATTCTCGTCCAGAGGCTGTCCGCTTTTTTAAAAATCATATCATTTAAAATCAACCTTGATCTGGGCTATCTCACTATTCGTACCAATGCGTAATGGCGGTCCCCAGGTACCCACACCTGATGTAACAATAACTTGAGGACTGTCTAAATTCTTCTGATAGTGTCCGTAATCTACTGTGAACATAGCATTGGTGATTAGATTTGCAGGGAATACTTGTCCTTGATGCGTATGTCCGCTAAGTATTAAATCGACATCATCTCCGTACTGAATCATATTCGTGGGTTGATGATCCATTACGATAACGGGCATAGTTGTATCAATGTTACCCATCACTTCAGAAGTAACTGCTCTAGCATTTCCTTGATCACCAATCGGTGATGAATCTCTCCTGCCAACTACAACGAATTGATTATCAATAACGACATGCTCATCATTTAGAAGTTTAATATTACTCTTATCTATAAAGTTCACAATCTCATCGTATGATCGTCCTGCATCATGGTTACCTAAACAAGCATAAACCCCATAGGTGGACTGAATAGTATTTAATAACTCTATTCCTTTGGAAGGATTAGAGAGCGCATAGTAGTTACCATTAAATATATCTCCTGACATCAACACAATATCCGGTTGCATGTTATTAATACGATCAACAACGTCTTCAATAAACTTTACATCATTTACGTAGCCTAAATGTAAGTCGCTGATCAGAACAATATTTAAATGATCTAACGACGTGCTTTTATGTATTTGGATCGGATAAGTAACTTCTTTTATCTGATTCGCATTATAAATCCCATAGGACACCAACCCTATGACTAGAATTAATACTACTGACCTTGTATGAAAAATAACACGTTTTGGCGCAGGGGAGGGGATGATTTTGATCCATTTACTAATAAGTAAGATTACATCGGAAAGGAGTAACAGCAAGAACAAATAGAAGTAGATCCCCATCCAATAGTCCCCGAATTGACCAATAAAATTAACAATACTTGAATCGGTCGTCATAGCTGAAGAGGACAATAGTAAATTAATAATGATTGTTACCGCACACAAGCTGTAGATGACTCCGTATATAATCCCATTAATATTTGGAAATACATGTTGTAACCATTTAAAAATTTTTCTCGCGATGTAATAGTTACTTGCCGCGTACATAGCGAATATAAACAGAAATGCAAATACCATATGATGCACCGTCCTATTTTTTTAGATTTCAGAGAGCAATCGTTTATAATCAATAATAATGAACACATGGTCAGGTACTCATTAACAGTAACATATTTTTTCATGTTGGAAGAGGAGATTGTTGATTTTGAATAAGAAGAAAAATGGATCAGATCAAATCGTACTGGCCGCAATCGAAACGATTGAGGAAGTGGATTTTCTACTTATGACGGAGTTAACGGCATGGTTTGTTCTTTCTGGTTATCTGGAAATTATGCGAAACGGTTCGGATATTTTGATTCGGACAGGCGATATTTTCGTTTTTAATAAAGGTGATATTGTTCGTGTAATTGGCAGTGAAGAGAATGCGACGCTCTCGGTAAAGTTTCTAACCAATGAGTATCAAGAGGAGTTTCCAGCATTTAAGCTTAACATTCCACTATCGATGGTGTACAAAAAAGATGGATATGAGCTTGTGAAGAATTGTATGGCGTACTTGTACGTCGAAAGGATATATCCGGGAGCCGGTTCTGATTATATCATCGAAGGGTATTCGAAACGTTTAATCGGATTGCTGTATCGTTATCTTGGGCCAGAAGATGAAAAGAAGCAAGTTCATACTGCTTCGGATAAGGTAAAAGAAATTGTATCATATATTAATGTTAATTATGCGGACAAACTTAGCCTGGATGAGATTGCTGAAAAGTCTTATAGTAGCAAATACTACTTGGCGCATTCCTTTAAAAATCAGCTAGGGATTTCAATCGGAAATTACATCAAAGAAGTGCGATTGTTTCATAGCTTACGTATGCTGGAAAATACGAATGATAAGATTGTCACGATTGCTTTAGCCAACGGCTTTCCCAATGTACGATCATTTAACGAGGCATTTAAAATAAGGTATGAGCTTTCACCTGCTGAATTTCGTGAACAGCGTCAAATAAGAGCGGTGCAGAATCGTGTCGATGCGGAGCTGTCCCAAGATGTATTAGCTCTACTATCGCCGTATGTGCCGTTAGGTGAATTACCGGCTGGCCCGTCTATTTCCCCCGATCGCATCGAGGTTCAATTAGATTTGCATAAAACGATCGGCCAGTACTCAAAGGTCAATCATGTTCTTAAAGTAAAAGGTGAACTTATGGATAGCCGTTTGCTCGAAGTACGTCAACGCCTTAGGGTGAAGTGGGTAGCGGTCACTCGTATTTTTAAAACAGTAGATGTACGTTTGAGCGAAGGGAAGCTGTTTTGTTCATTTCGTGAGTTGGATCGAATGTTGCAGCAGATCGTGTCTGTTGGCATGTTTCCCTACCTTCAATTTCAATCTATAGATTTGGATGATTGGGAGGAGCGGGGATTTCATAACAATGAATGGTTTCAAACGGTAATGACTGAATTAAATCTTCATCTGCAACAAAATTATATGACAAGTCAGGATTGGATGTACGAGTTCCGCTGCTTCTATGAAATGAAAAATAGCAGGGAATTACGTTTGCCGTTAGTGAATACCATTTCAATCTTTAAAAACTATAAGAACGTGGTCATTCATTTTCCTATCCCGCCAGAAGATGCGGTGTTGCTCGATATGACTTGCCATAATGCCGTTTATTGCATTGATGACTGGACCCGTATGCGCAAGATTCCACTTGAAACTGCGCTTAATTATCTATTTGATGAAGAATACATTCGGGTCATTGGTGAGAACACAAACATGCAAGACCAAAACCGTATTTTGGATCGAATGCTGGTTTACGATCAGGATGATTATCTACACGCATATTCAGATCTAGCGCAAGCAAATGCAAGCATTTGGCAATATATAAACCTAATGAATCAAAACGAAATTGCAGGTCACTATTTTCCCCCATTATCACTCGATTCAGCGAAGCTGTTTGAGTATTTTCCAGATGAGCTGGCAAGTAAGCTTTCATTACTTACACCGGATGGTCGTTACAAGGACAATTGGTATGCGACAGAGTTTGTGAGTCGCTTGTTTGATGAGATTGTGTTCAAAAACAACTCAAGTATCGTGACAAAACAGCAAGATAATTACCGCATTTTAACTGTTTATCCAGAAGAAGAGCAACATCTGTTTATCAATGAAAATAAGGAAAAACTAGAATTAGCTTGGCATAAGGCAAAAAGTCCCTATGTTTTTATAAAGATGGAACTTACAAACCTTGAAGGGACATACCGATTGATCAAGCAACGATTAACTACTGAGCAAATAGATCAGCGATTAGACCTTGCTGATTTAAGGAAATGCAAAAAGTTGTCTTTCGAAGATATTGCGTATTGGAATGCAATTAATCGACCTTCGAGAAGCGTAGAACAACTGAAAATAAAGGGGAATCATACACTTGAGTTCGAAGTTCCGCTATTCGGGATTGTTATGATCGACTTAGAAAAAACCAACGATTAATGCTAAATGTTGCTCACTCGATTTCTTGATAAATCAAATGAACGCAATATTTAGCTTTTTTTTCGACAAGATCCTGATAGTTAAAATGTAAGCGCTATATTATGATTGTGAAAAAGAAAGACGATACCGGAGGGGGTCGCCGTGGTGGACAATTTTAATACTAAACGCGTTAAGAAAAGTGAAATCGTGCAAAAGGTGAAGGAAGATAAAGCTAAGCTGCGAGCGCGAAAGCAAGAAATTAAAGCGCTACCGGAAGCGGAACGAACAGCAGCGATTGAACAGGACAAACAATTACGAAAAGAGCAAAAGCAACAAATAAAAATGGAGTTGAAAGCTCTAAGTCGCAAAGATCGTAGAGCGATGAAAAAAGAAGCGAAACGCTACAAGAAAATTAAAAATAGACCAAGACGTTTCACCGGCTGGTCGATCGTAGCGCTTGTTGTCATATTATTGTTCGTACAATTCGGTGCAACCGCTTCTAGCATCATCGATGCGCTGACAGGAAAACACATTACAGCCGTAACCGATTCACCTGAGGCGCTTGCAGCACGTGAACAAGGTGGGAAAATAGCTGAAGAAATTGCGAATGAAGGCATTGTTCTATTGAAGAATGATGATAAACAGCTGCCTTTGAAAGATAAAAAGGTTAACGTCTTTGGATTAGCTGCATTTGAGCTACGTTATGGCGGTGGAGGATCTGGTGCGGGGGATACTTCCCGTGCGGTTAATTTATTTAAAGGTCTAGAAAATGCAGGTATTTCGTACAATACCGAGCTTCATGACTTGTATCAAGAGGTTGGTGCAAAAGCAGGAGTGGGCAGCAAGGCGAGTACCGGAGTCATTCAAGTTGTAAAAGGCATGTTAGGCGGAAACTCTAGCGATGAACCTAAAATCGATTATTTATCGGACGAAGCAATAGCACAAGCGAAATCTTATTCGGAAAATGCAATTATTGTCATTGCTAGTGAGAGTACAGAAGCTAGTGATGCGACCGCTGAACAGTTGAAATTGACAGCAAATAAACGCGCTTTGATTGAAAAGGTTGCACAGTCATTTGAAAATGTCACAATCGTTGTAAATGCGGGGAATGCCTTAGAGCTTGGTTTCGTAAATGAATTTAAATCCATTAAATCTGTATTGTGGATAGGAACACCTGGCCCTTACGGTGCCAACGCATTAGGAAATATTCTTGCAGGAAATATCAATCCATCAGGCCGTATCACGGATACGTACGTGTATGACAATTCATCGGCTCCAGCAAGTGAGAACTTTGGAGACTACAAATACGATAATTTGAAGTATTCATTCCTCAATTATCAAGAAGGGATCTATGTCGGCTACCGTTTCTATGAAACCTTCTTTTTAAATGATGAAGCAGGCTATCGAGATACCGTGTTATATCCTTACGGACATGGATTAAGCTACACGGATTTCGAGTGGAAGGTTCTGAATCAGTCATTGTCGGAAGACAAGATTGAACTACAAGTCGAAGTGAAAAATGTTGGCGACAGAGCCGGGAAAGATGTTGTTCAAGTTTATTATTCAGCTCCGTATATTGCAGGCGGCATTGAAAAATCGGCCATCGAACTGGCGACTTATGCAAAGACGTCTCTGCTGGAAGCAGGTCAATCCGAGGTGCTTACTCTTTCGTTTGCTACCGAAGAGATGGCTTCTTATGATATGAACGTAGAGGAAGCGTATGTATTAGACCCAGGCACATATACGATTAAAGTGGCTCGCAACGTCCATGATATCGTAGCAAGTTATAACCTTGAGCTCGCTGAGAAAAAGATTTTCAAAGAGGATAAGGATACTGGAACACCTTACGAGAATCGCTTTGAGCTAGCAAATGGCGATTTAACGTATTTGTCCCGGAATGATTGGGAGAAGACATACCCTTCGGATGAAAATATTAGTCATAAAGCACCGCAAAATGTGGTCGACGCATTCTCAAAAGAGCCGGAAGCTTCAAAGATGGAAATGCCAACGGTTGGCGCTGATAATGGCTTAGTACTGGAGGATTTGAAAGGTTTAGCCTTTGATGATCCGAAATGGAATGAATTCATGGATCAGTTTACATTGGACGAAATGATTGATTATGTAGCAAACGGCGCCTATAGAACAATGGCGGTAGAACGTTTGGGTGTTCCTAAAACGTTGTTGATGGATGGACCTGCTGGATTTAGTTTCTTCTTTAAGCATATTGAAGCAGCGTCATATCCGTCTGAAATCGTCATTGCTGCAACATGGAACAATGATCTAGCCTATCAAATGGGAGAAGCGGTTGGTAAAGAAGCGCGTGCGTATGGCATTCAAGGCTGGTATGCACCGGGGATGAATATTCACCGTACAGCACAAGGCGGCCGTAACTTCGAATACTTCTCAGAAGATCCTGTGCTTTCAGGAAAAATGGCGGCATCTATGATAAATGGCGCAGAAGACCAAGGCATTATTGCCTTTATGAAGCACTTCGCGTTAAACGATCAAGAAACCAATGCTCGTTCAGGAAATCTGATCTGGGCCAACGAGCAAGCGATTCGCGAAATCTACTTGAAGCCGTTTGAGATTACGGTTAAAGAAAGCAGCCCTCTAGGCGCAATGTCTAGCTTTTCGATCATCGGGACAAAGTGGGCAGGAGCGAATTCCGTCTTGTTAAATGATGTTCTGCGTAAGGAATGGGGCTTTGATGGATTTGTTTCCAGCGATGCAGTCTTTGGGTTTATGAAAGCGCCGGATGCGGTTGTAGCTGGCAATGACCTCATGCTCGATATTATGACACCAAGTAAAAACGAGAAATTATTAAAACAAGCATACAAGAAGGATCCTGCAGGAATCACAAACGGAGTTCGCACAAGTGTTCAGCATGTGTTGTACACGATCCTGCAAACCTACTTATTCGAAAAATAGGCGTAAGCATGCGGGGTGAAGAGATTGAAGTATAGAGCGTTAATCGAAAGTATGACCGTAGAAGAAAAGGCATCTTTAATGTCTGGCGCAAACTTTTGGAATACAAAAGCAATCGACCGAGTGAAGATTCCCAGCATTATGCTGACAGATGGACCGCATGGTTTGAGGAAGCAAGGCGGAAAGGCAGACCACTTAGGCTTAAATAAAAGTCTGCCTGCCACTTGTTTCCCGACGGCGGCAACCTTGGCTAATAGCTGGGACAGACAATTGATCTATGAGGTTGGTCAAACGATTGGAAAAGAAGCAGCTAGCGAAAAAGTGAGCGTGTTGCTTGGTCCTGGATTGAACATTAAGCGGAATCCGTTATGTGGACGAAATTTTGAGTATTTTTCCGAGGACCCTTATTTAACGGGAGAATTAGCGAGTGAGATGGTCAAAGGCATTCAGGTGAACGGCATCTCTGCATGTCCTAAACACTTTGCGGTCAATAGCCAAGAACATATGCGAATGACGATTGACGAAGTCGTGGATGAACGCTCGTTAAGAGAATTGTATTTAGAAGGATTTAGACGTGTAGTTGAGAAGGGTCAACCGAAAACCATCATGACCTCTTACAACAAAGTCAACGGCACGTTCGCCAATGAAAATAACGATTTGTTACAGGATATTCTGTACGGTGAATGGGATTTTAATGGCGTAGTCGTTACGGATTGGGGCGGGAATAATGACCGTGTTGCAGGATTGAAAGCAGGCAATCAATTGGAGATGCCTTCAACCAATGGAATTACGGATCAAGAAATCGTGCAAGCCATTAAAAACAATGAGCTAGACGAAGAAGTGTTGGATGACGCCGTCGATCGTCTGCTCGGATTAGTCTTTACTACCCAGCTGCATGATCAAGACACACCGCGCATTGATTATGAGGAGCACCACAATAAAGCGATAGAAGCTGCCAAACGTTCGATTGTGTTATTGAAAAATGACGATAAGATATTACCGCTTAAACACGGCAATAAAGTTGCGATTATTGGTGATTTCGCCAGTAATCCTCGCTACCAGGGTGCTGGAAGCTCGCTTATTAATCCTGCCAAGCTATCCAATGCCTGCGATGTGCTGGGTCAATCTGGCTTATCGATTGTGGGATATGCGAAAGGCTTCAAGCGAATGGGTGGAAAAAATGACCGTCTACTAAAGGAAGCTGTTACGTTAGCTCAGAAAGCAGATACCATTTTGCTGTTCTTGGGGCTGGACGAAGGCAGCGAAGCCGAAGGTGTTGACCGCGTAAACCTTAGCTTACGTGACAACCAGCTCGAACTGCTTCGTTCATTAACAGAAGTCAATTCCAATATTGTGGTGATTCTCGCTGGCGGTGGTGCCATTGAAATGCCGTTTATAAAGAATGTCAAAGCTATCGTTCATACCTATTTATCTGGACAAGGAAGCGCTGAAGCGTTAAAGAGTGTTTTGCTTGGAGAGTACAACCCAAGTGGTAAGCTCAGCGAGACATTCCCGATCAAGTATAGTGATGTCTCTTCTGCTCCTTATTATCCAGGTAAGGAGGCAACCGCAGAACATATCGAAGGCATTTTTATCGGTTACCGTTATTTTGATACCGTGAATAAACCTGTGTTATTTCCGTTTGGTTATGGGCTGTCCTATACAACCTTTGCATATACGGATTTAACGGTTGATCAGCATCAGGTTTCATTTACCATCACCAATACAGGGGCAGTCGCAGGGGAAGAAGTTGCGCAGCTCTACATCCAGAAACAAGATTCATCGATATTTAGAGCCAAACGAGAATTAAAAGGTTTTGAAAAGGTGAGCTTAGAGCCGGGTGAAAGCAAATGTGTCACAATGATTCTGGAGGAACGTGATTTTTCGTATTATAATCCGACGATTCACGATTGGGCGGTCGAGCCTGGCGCTTACGACATTCAAATCGGAAGTTCAATCCAGTCTATTCTTTTGCAGGAACGTGTTATGCTTACGGGCGATTCCGTTTCTTGTGAACATACAGAGGAGCAATTCCCACATTATTTTAGCGGACATGTTCATGAAGTAACGGCAGCGGAATATAAGGGGCTCTTGGGTTATGAACCTCCTTCTCCTTATTGGGATCCAAAGCAGGACTTGGGGTTAAACGACACCATTGCTCAAGCTAAATATAAGAACGCACTTGGAAAAACAATCTATCATATTGTCCTTTTCTTTAACAAGTTTTTTGAAGCAGTCAATAAACCTCTGCTAGCGAATAATGTCTACTTTGTTCTGAATATGCCTTTTCGTCAAATCGACCGTTTTACTGGCGGGAAAATTAGTCGAAAGCAAATCTTGAAGGTATTGAAATGGATAAACCGATAGGAAAATAGTAAGCGAGGAAAAGGGGATACTACGGTATCTCCTTTTTCTAGGCTTCAAAGGAGAAATAGAAGAGTATGAGCGAAGTGAATATCGAGAAAAATACAGGAATAATGGGTGTTTGGAATAAATTCAAGGGACAACATCCGAATATTGCACAATTCATAGTATTTTTTATACTGAGTGCTGGAATGACGGTATTACAACTTGTTCTAATGCCTTTATTTAAACTCATATTTGCACAGACATCATTACTATCTACAAGCTTTCAAGTTTTTCAGTTGGGACATAACTTTGATGGAAGTGCTTATTATGTATTCGATTATGCCGCTGGTTCACTTGCATCAGGAGGTGGAGGAGGACTTGGCTATTTTCTTGCTGTTCAAATCACGCTCGGCATTGCACAGATCATTAACTTTTTTGCACAGAGAAGCATTACATTTAAATCAAACAGTAACGTTTGGAAGGCTGCTTTCTGGTATGTATTAGCGTATATTCTTATAACCGTTGGTGCTGCCGCGGCGCAAGGATTTTACAAGGCTCCTATCTATAACTTATTAATTAACACATGGGGAATGGGTTCAATGGGGGAGACAACAGCGGATATTATTACAATGATTATCAATAGTACAATTTCGTTCTTGATATTCTACCCTATTTTTAAAATCATTTTTAAACAGGAGCCTGCAAAATAAGCCTAGTAAAGGCACACCTTTCCTGATTTACGGGGGAGGTGTTTTTTTTATTTAAAACGTTTATTTATCTGAAAGCTTTATAAAAATGTAAACAATAACATTTTACGACAATATTCACCTTACTTTTACATGGGAGGTATGATATATTCTGGTGGAAAATGGATAATAGGAAAAATGAAAGGAAGAATGCGTATGGAAGCGCTGGTGTGGACATCCAATGATAAGCTAGAGCTCTGCGAATGGGAAGAGCCACAGATTGTAACCCCGGATGAAGTTAAGATTCGGATTGAGATGACAGGCATTTGTGGAACAGATCTAGCGGTCATAACCGGTAAAGAGGAAGGAGTTCCAGGAATCATTCGCGGTCATGAGGCTGTAGGGACCGTAATCGAAATTGGCAGTAATGTTGACCGTGTTAAGGTGGGGGACCGTGTAGTTATCGATCCGAATCAAAGCTGCAATGAGTGTTATTTTTGCTTGAAAGAACAGCCGCACTTATGTATAGGCTCCGATGGAAATGGGATGCCTATTGCTGGTTTGAATCGAAATGGGACATTCACTTTTTTTTTCTCAACTGTACAAACGTTTGCACACCCTTTACCTGATCATATGAGCTGGGAGACGGGGGTATTAATCGAGCCGCTTGCCTGTGTGCTGCACAGTTTCAAAGAAGCTAATGTCACGGCTGACGATAAGGTGCTCATTCTTGGATCGGGTCCAATGGGACTGTTAAGTCAGATGGTGAGTAAATCAAAAGCTGCGCTCACGGTAGCGACGGAAATTAATCCCTATCGGCTGGCATTTGCCAGAGAAATCTCGGATTTTGCTCTAACACCATCCCAATTAAATCAAGCT
Organism: Paenibacillus sp. B2(2019); assembly: GCF_008370385.1. Taxonomy (NCBI): domain Bacteria; kingdom Bacillati; phylum Bacillota; class Bacilli; order Caryophanales; family Paenibacillaceae; genus Paenibacillus; species Paenibacillus sp. B2(2019). The sequence goes on along the minus strand of NZ_VTZR01000013.1, from coordinate 525,922 downwards.
ACCGTAGATGAAATCTGCGCGGGACATAAGTTTGATGTGATTATCGATACGGTGGGCACTCAGCTCGAAGTAGCGGAGGAATGGATTGAGCGTGGAGGGCGCATCGTTCCTTTTGGAATTAATGCGAAGTATCGGTACACCTTTTCCCCTACCAAATTCGTACAGCATGCAATCAAAATTATCGCAGCAGGCGAATACCGCTACATGTTCGAGGAAGCTTTGCGTTTTGGCGCTGAGACACCTGAACTGGAGAAATTGGTGACCAGAAAAGTTAAGCTCAATCAGCACGAGGCAGCAATAAACGAGTTGATCGGCTATGAATTGAACTCTTTGAAGGTGGTTGGGAGTGACACCGTAAAGACGGTTTTTGTTCCCTAAACGTAGAACTGCATCAACGAGAGGTGGATCTGTTAATGAGCAAAGAAAGCAAATTTAGACTTGTTCAGGATTACTTGTCTACACACAAAGATAAAGACGTCGCGCCAATTTGGATTCCTGCTGTGTGGAATGAGTGCAAATATGAGCGTGTTCTTTTCGAAAAAGACGGTGAAATTTGTGTACATCCGTATGATTTTTTGACAGAGCATTTGAAGTATGTAGACAAGCTATCGTGGAGATATTCGCTCAAGGAACGCACGAATTTAGACGACAGCGCGATCTATTCTTCATTAATTCGTTATTCGACGGCTTGGGATTACAACCATGATGGAACAATTGAATCCGGCACTTTTTTAAGATTCCTTATTCTTCTGCCGCTGTTAAAAAAAATGGGCATCAATATTCTGTATATGCTTCCAGTGAACCAGTACAGCAAGTTGAATCTGAAAGGAGATATCGGGTCACCTTACGCTGTGCAATCGTTATTCCACTTGGATCAGAACCTACACGACAGCCTGCTGGATGGTATGGAGGAGTTTACGATCCACGATGAGCTCAGCGCTTTGGTAGAAGCTTGTCATTTGCTTGATATTAAGACTGTTGTTGATTTCATTCCCCGTGTAACGGCGAAAAACAGTGCGTTCATTACCGACCATCCCGAATGGGTGTATTGGATCAAAATGCAGGAATTAGAAGGCTTTGCACCGCCATCGATTCCTGAGCTTGGATTCTTTGAGGAGTGTACGCCTGACAAATTGGAGACGATCTACCACAGCCAGGAAACCGCAGCATTTCTGCGGAAGTTCTCGCCGCCGCCCAATGAACTTCATCCAATCCTTTGGCAGCAGTTAAAAGAGAGAGCTGCTAAAACTGGAGATGAGCTATTAACTTTGGTGGAGCAAGAGATGGGGATAACGACTGCTCCCGCGCATTCGGATTGGATTAACGATGTACAGCCGATTTGGACAGACATTACGTTCTTGCGCCTCTACAAGGACTTTTCTCCGCAAGTGAGACATCTTATAAGTTCGGATCAGGCACCATATGTTCTTTTTGATACGATTAAATGCAATGACTACCCGGGTGAGGAGCCGAATCTGGAGCTGTGGGATGTGCTGGAGGAGGCCGTACGGTTTAATCTCGAAAAGTATGGGATTGATGGCTTCCGCATCGATATCGGACATGTACTTCCTATTCCGCTGTTGACTCGTATTTTTGACACGATTAAAGAGTTGAATCCGAATGCAATCTTGATCAGCGAAGATTTGTTCAATCGTAATCACAAGAAGGCGGCGAGCACCGGCTACAACATTATGCTTGGCAGCGGATGGAATGTCATGACGCAAATCAATAAGGACAATCTCGTTTCATTCTTAGAGGAGCTGCCTGAGTTAAACATTCATGTGTTCGCCTGTGCAGAAACAGCAGATACGCCTCGGATCACGAGCCGTGGCGGTGTTGAGGTGGCTCGGATGATTGCGGTATTTAATCAATTTCTTCCGAATGCAATTCCATACGTGACGACTGGCTATGAAATGAATGAGGAGCAGCCCCTCAACTGTGGTCTTGGCGACAACACGAACGGAGAGGAGATTTGCCGCGCTTTTTTTAACGTCATGCAAATTAATTGGACTAATCCTGCACCGATGCTGCCGCTGCTGACGGAGCTGAGTGAATTCAAAAAAGATTGGCCTCAGCTAGTGAAGCCAGAAAACTTTTTCGTGGCTCAATCACCGGAAGGTACAGTTCTTTACGGGTATATGCATGGCGAACAGACGCTGCTCTGCTGCTTTAACTTGAGTGCTGATGCTTCCTGCCAAGTTGATTTGAAGGCTGCGGTACCTGGGCGGTGCCCAATGACCGTGACGCTGGATAGTTCCTTAACGGGGAGCATCGTAGGTCAGAAGTTAGACAGCTTACTACTTGCACCTAATCAGGCTTTAGTGCTCGTAAACAATCATAGACAAGTTAGTTAAGGGAGAGAGGCAGCGATGGAAAAGAAGAACAAAGAAATTGTGTTATGGCATGAGTTTAACGGTCCGGGAGATACCTCGATTGAGGTGTTGGAGGGAATTTGCAAGCTGTATACAGAGCGCTTCGGCGTACAAATTACGCCACAAGTGATGAACATTACGGAGTTGACTGCGCGCCTGAACCAAATTAAGGACACCCATCAAGGTCCGCATCTGGCGATGGTTCCTGCGGATATGTCCTCCTATGTTGAGAATGGTCTTTACTCTGAGGTACCGGGCTGGCTATTTGATGATGCATTGACTGAAGGGGCACTTTCAACGATGCAACTGGATGGTGTTCAGTATGGTATTCCGGTATTACGGGGCAATCATCTGGTGGTGTATTACAATCCGGAGATTTACGCCAGTGCGCCGACGACATGGGAAGTGTTCGAAGAGGCAGCAGAGAGGTTGTCCGCTCAAGGCATCATACCGATTGGAGCAGATTTACAGCAGGGTTATTGGTTTATTCCGTTTCTTACAGCTTTCGGTGGTTGGCCTGTTCAGGATGGAAAGCCGAATATCGTAACCCCTGAAATGAAGCGAGCACTTGAGTTCATCCATGACAAGATGGATCAAGGCGTGCTCGTCAGTCTCGACGGTTCCACAGGACTGCTAGAGCAGTTTATTGACGGTAAGATTGGCGCCATTATTTGTGGAGAGTGGATTTATAACCATCTGGACAAGCAGATGAACAACAGGCTTGCGGTCTGCCAGCTTCCGGTCATAGAAGGCCAGCAATCGCTATCCATGTCTTCTTCTATCGGCCTGATTTACCCGAATCATTCGTTAACGTCGGAGGAACGGGAAGATATCTTGTCGTTCACGCATTTTATGCTGAGTGATGAATGCCAGACCATGTGGACGCTGGGTGTGCAGCGGATTCCAGCTCAGGAAGAGGTGCTGAACCGTCTAGCTGCCTCTGCTACGCCTAACAAACAGATGATTATATCGCTGTTGGAGCACGCACGGCCGATGCCGACTTACCCCTTCATGATTCATGTATGGGAGGCGCTAAATGCGGGTCTAACCGAGCTGCCCTTAAGCAATCCTGAACAAGCATTAAAAAAAATAGAACAGACTATCCAAGCATTCTGGGGCGCATATAAAAGCTAAAAAGAGACGGGGAGAAGAAACATGAAAACAACGATATTCAGCCAAATTTCGATTGACGGTAAGCTTACTATGGGAGCTGGTAATTCGAGTAAGGAGCTTTTTTCTTTGTTTTCCAGTGAGGATATGGAATTTATTCATCTATTCCGGGGGAATGTGCAGGGCATTATGGTCGGCAAAAATACAATTTTGACGGACAATCCCTTTCTTACTAATCGGTATGAGGAGAACAAAAATCCAATCCGGATCATTCCGACGACCACCTTGGATATTCCGCTGGATAGCAATGTGCTCTCGGATGAGGGGAGGACGATTATTGTCACAACCGAGAAAGGACGGGATGAATATAAAATCAAGCAGATCCGGGAAAGAGGGAAGGAGTGCCTCATCTGCGGTGAGGATAAAGTCGATTTCGTGGAGCTTGAACGTCAGTTGGAAGACAACTTCGGGATTACCAGCTTGATGGTCGAGGGCGGCGGCTTTTTGAACTGGCATATCTTCGATCAGGACATCGTCGATGAAATTATTCTGATGCAGCTTCCGATCATCATAGGCGGTTCCACGAACATTACTTTAGTGGATGGAGACGGATATCAGCAATTGTGCTTTGCGAAAAAGTTCAAGGTTGTAGAAATTCAGCCAAAAGATAATTATACGCTCATGCGCTACAAAAAAGTGATATAACCTCACACGAAGTCATAGACTGCGAATGGCTATGGACGCGGTAAAATCGAGAATATGGGGGTTGTGAATGATCCATGTCAGAGAAAGAGAACTTCTACAAAAGTGTGTATAAAATCGCTGTACCCGTTACGCTTCAAAGCTTACTGATGGCATTGCTCAATTTGACGGATCAGTTGATGGTCGGGCAGCTTGGAGATGTGGCGATTGCCTCGGTGGGGATGTCCACCAAAATATATGGGATCATCGCGGTTGTCTTGGCTGGTTTATCGACGGGTGTGTCTATTTATGCAGCCCAGTTTTGGGGGAACAAAGATTCCAAAAGCGTCTCCCAGGTGCTGGGCCTTGGACTAATCGTCGGCTTCGCGTTCTCGTTCTTATTTTCTGCGGCTGTCTTCATCGATTCGCCGCTTTTCCTGAGCATGTTCACGACAGATGCGAATGTAATAGATAATGGGTATATTTTTCTGCAGATCATGTCGATCGGCTTTGTACCTGTCATGCTCACGATGATGTATTCCGCCATTTTGCGTAGTACGGGCCATGCCAAATGGCCGATGTATGTAAGCTTAATTGCTGTTGTGTTGAATATTATACTGAATTACGTACTTATTTACGGGAACTTCGGCGCTCCAGCGCTTGGTCTGAAGGGTGCGGCTATTGCTACCCTTATTTCCAGGGTAATAGAATGTTTGTTGATCATTGGTGCCGTGTACCGATATCGTTTACCGGGCGCTGTTGGGTTAAAGAACTTGTTCATCATTCCTAAACCGCTCATCCGCAAGTTTTTTGGAACGACGTATCCGCTGCTGCTGACTGAGTTGATTTGGGTATTGGGTGAAACGGCATATGCGATCATCTATAGCCGTATGGGGACGATGGAGATGACGGCGATGACCATTACCTTCCCATTGCAAGGGCTTTGCATTGGCTTATTGTCCGGTCTGGCTAGTGCAGCTGGGGTTTTGGTTGGCAACCGTTTGGGCGCGAACGAAACGGATATCGCACTCGATCATGCGAAAAAGTTCATTCGTCTTGGCATTATCATCTCTCTAATTGTCGGGGTTATCATTGCGGCAGGCTCGAAGCTGTATGTCTCCGCGTTCAATATCTCCGAGGATGCTAAACAGATGAGCATATATATCGTTATCGTATTCGCTGGATTTCTTTGGGCCAAAGTTTCCAATATGATTATAGCAGGCGGCATTCTAAACAGTGGGGGAGACAGCAAGTTCGTGTTCAGCATGGAATCGACCGCGACATGGCTGATCGGTGTACCCTCCGGACTGTTGCTGTCATACGTCTGGAAGCAGCCAGTCTACCTTGTATATCTCGTCATATCACTTGAGGAGGTTGTCCGTTTTGGCTTCGGTTACGCCCGGATTTACTCGCGGAAGTGGATGAGGAATTTAGTTAACGATTTGGCTGAAAAAGCGATGTAAGGGCTGATTGGATCGCTCAAGGCTCCCGTGTATTTCCGCTTAAGGGAATGTCACGGGAGTCTTTTTATAACTAATGATATGATTGTCGTATGGGGTGGCTTTGAACGGGTGATAATTAATTAAATATGTCTAGTCAGAAAGGAACTGCTATGCAAGAAACTTCTAGAAACCATAGGTTCAATTATTTTTTTGAAATGATTCTCTACCTCATTTGCGGAGTATCAATTGTTTATTTTGGCCTGAATGGAAATGATGATAAAACATTTCAAGCGGCCCTTATCATTCTAGTCCTGTTACTCTTTAAGGGCTTAATCACAAGGACCAACAGCGAACTGCCTCCCGCACTTCAATTTTCGGTGCTGGTCTTTATCACAATCACGATGATGCTCGCCAATTTATTCAATTTGTATGGTGTCATCCCTTATTTAGATAAGATTGAACATCTGCTGTCTGGAATTATTTTATTCTTCGTAGGACGATTCATCTTGATCAAGATGGCTAAGCGTAAAGGGCTGGGCGGTCTGCCTTCCAACATCATCATTTGGTTCGCGTTCCTGTTTGCTGTTGCAATGGCTGGAATGTGGGAGATTTATGAGTTTACGGTGGATCATCTCTTTGAGCTTCATTCGCAAAATGGTAGTTTGACCGACACGATGATGGATATGATTTGCGGAACATTGGGCGCTCTCGTCGCCTCCTTCTATTTATTCGTAGAAGCACGCAGAAAAACGTAGCTTTGATCGACGTTAATTTTCATGTTCACTAGTAGACTTCTTAGGAATTCTAATCTGAAAAATGGTTTCCGTCACAGCTTCGTCCAGCAAACGCACGCTGCCATGGTGCAATTCCGCGATTTCCTTGACGATCGAGAGCCCGATGCCAAGTCCCTCGCCTTTTCTTCCACCGTCGGCGCGGTAGAAACGCTCGAAGATACGCTCGCGATCCTCTCGTGCGATCCCTTTACCCCGGTTTTTGACCGTGAGAACCACTTCCTCTTGTTCCTCCGTCAATCCAATTCCCAGATAATGTCCTTCTTCACCGTAACGAACGGCATTGTCCAGCAAGTTGCGCAAAGCACGTTCGATCAGCGGTGCGTCGATCATAACCTCGATATCTGTATCTTGGATGTCTGCCTCCAACACGATGTTCTTATCGTCCAGGAATAAGAGGTACTCGGCTGCAATCTTTCGCATTAATTCCGACAGGTTATGTGGAGCGAGCTGAAGCCGAAGTAGATGCTCTTCTTGACGGGTAATGTCGAGTAACTGATCAAGCAGCTTATCCATGTAGCGAGAGCGCTGCAGGATGATTTTGGCCCCGGACTGAAGCTCATTCTCATTCTTGTACGCGCCGGTACGGATCAACTCGGCATAACCCAAAATCATAGTTAACGGCGTTCGCAAATCGTGGGACAGGTCCGATAAGAGCAGTCTTCGCCGATGTTCTAACTGTTTGATTTGGGCAGACTGGCTCTGGATACGCATTGCCATTGAATTGTAGTGATGGGTCAGCTGAGCGATCTCGTCCCTCGACGTATCTTCCAGCACGATGACATCGCTTCGGATTCCGACTTGGTTCAGCGCGTTGTTCAGTTTTGTAATGCGACGATCGGTGGAAGAGAAGAACCATAAGGAAAGGAGATAGGGAAGCAACAACGCCAGTAACAGAGGTAAAATAAATGTTAGTAAAGCCTTATACGTTCGGAGAAAAAAATATATTTGTCCAGATGTCATGTCTTCGCTGGATAAACTCAATAACATGTAATAGGATCGATGATCATGGGCAACGGAATAAGTAAGAGTGATCGGAGTATTTTCACCCCAAAGATTATTTGGCATATGGTCAACACGGTCGGCTAATTTGCGGAAGTCGTAGGAATTATTCTCGCCGGCGGAATCATACAGCGTCGAACCGTCCTCAGCGAGCCACTCTAGGCGGATCTTGGAATGCGGGCGTAGTACTTCTTCCAGAATGGGTTGAACCTCTGGTCCCGAGTAGGCGTCTTGCCGTTCTATAGCCGTAAGTACTTCTTGTGAGATGGCGTTTAACGTCTTCAGATCATATCCCGGGGTCCAAGTCTTCCCGGTCATTAGGGTAATCGTAATAAACAAGACGATGCTTCCTGCGGCACTGGATAGCATCATCAGCCATAGCTTAGTTCGTCTCTTCATCGTCCGTCACCTGAGAGGCGGTAGCCGATGCCGCGAATGGTATGAAGATTAGATTGGGACCCGGGTGCGCTTTCAAGTATTTTTCGGATGCGGCTGATGAAGACGCTGAGGTTGTTGGCGTCATAGTTTTCATGCTGCCAGACTTGTTTGTAGATTTCTCCTTTTGTTAGTACGCGATCAGGATTGAGCATGAACACTTGCAGTAGATGGCATTCGACTGGAGTCAGTCCATGTTGTTGCCCATCATTATGTAGTACATAATTGTCGATATCCAGAATAAGTTTATTCAATTGAATCACATGGGGCCGGTTGGAGGTCTCAGGATGGCGCCTGCGGAAATGGGCCTGTATCCGCGCCAGCAGCTCCATTGGACTGAAGGGCTTGGTCATGTAATCGTCGGCTCCCAGTCCAAGTGCGTCGATTCTGTCTTCCACTTCTCTTCTCGCACTAAGCGCAATGACCAGCGTTTCCGGACGATGTTCCCGCAAGTAGCGTAGAACTTCGAAACCGTTACCGTCGTCCATCATGATGTCCAGAACGATCAGTGAGAAAGGCTGCGCTTGTAGCTGTAAGATCGCCTGCCGCCCAGACTCCGCTTCGGCGATGTCCCATCCGGCGCGTTCCAGATGTAAGCGAATAAGCTCACGAATGTCGGGTTCATCATCGACGATCAGAATCCGGTCCATGTTTTCATCACTCTCCATTTTTTGCTAACTATGATTTCATTATTATAGCAAAATTAGGTAAAATTAGGATTAGAATATCGGCTGGGGATTTTGATAAGTAGAAGTCGGTTCTTAGATAAACGTATAATGGGTACATTGAAAAGGACAAAAGAGGGAGCTACATACATCTTAACTTAGGTCATAACTGAGGAGTGGTAGGCATGGCACGTGTCTTATTTATTAATGCTGGATCAGAGGGACATATCAATCCAACGATTGGCGTTGTACAGGAGCTTATTTCTCGTGGAGAAGAGGTAGTGTACTTCACTATAGAAGCTTTTCGGGAGCGTATGGAGGAGACAGGTGCTATAGTACGGACATTGGACGCTCAACAATTTATAAAGGCCTTTATTTCAGGTGGGAGAGATTATCTGCTTGAAAGAATCAATGGGCTTTTACTTACGGCGGATATCGTTATACCAAGCGTTCTTGAACAGATTAAGGGGGAGCATTTCGATTACATCATCCATGATTCGATGTTTGGTTGTGGACATTTACTGGCTCAAATTCTTAATCTTCCTGCAATCAACTCTTGTACTTCTTTTGCACAGACAAAGGAATCATTTGATCAAGTCATGGAACGATTCTACACAGAAGCCCCTGCAGAAATAGTAAAAGCTGTAGACGATAGATTTCAAAGTCTGACCATAAAAATAAAGGAACAGTATGGTGTGCAGATTCACTCTCCTTACGAAGTGTTCTGTAATCCTGCACCACTTACAATCGTGTATACGACAAGGGAGTTTCAACCTTATGGAGAAGCCTTCGACCCATCGTATAAATTCGTTGGTCCTTCCATCTCTTCACGATTAACGCCAGATCATTTTGATTTTTCTGCAATCAAGGGGAAGGACCTAATTTACATTTCAATGGGTACGGTCTTCAACCAAGCAAGTGATTTCTATAAGCTTTGTTTTGAGGCATTCGGGAATACGGAGCATACGATTGTTATGTCCATTGGGAACAAAGTGCAAATCTATGATTTGGGAGAAATTCCTCCCAACTTCATAGTTAAAAACTATGTTCCACAGACGGATATATTACAGTACACAAAAATATTCATTACACATGGTGGAATGAATAGTGCGCATGAGGGTCTCTACTATGGGGTTCCGCTAATTGTAATCCCACAAAGTGCGGATCAGCCGATCATTGCGGAGCAAGTGGTCAATATTGGAGCGGGCATTAAATTACAAATGCAAGGATTAACTGCAACTGAACTGCGTGAAGCTGTAGAGCGTGTGCTCACCCTTCCGTCATTCCAAAAAGCTGTTGCAACGACTAAAGATTCCTTTCGGACATCCGGTGGACCTCATCAAGCTGTTGATGAGATTTTCGAATGGAAGTGTCAATATCTTGGTTAGTGTGCATGGCCATCCGTTGAAGGATGGCCATATTTGTTTAACTTTCGAGACAAGCCTATCGCGTACTCTCCACATAATTAAAAATAGCATCTCTCAACTCAAACTCGTACGTCAAACCATTCACAAGTCCCACCACATGATTGCTGTCATACAGATCGAGCATGAAGCCAGCCATTTCCTTTGCGGTATGGAATTTCCGCACAGCGCCGTGATATTCGAAATTCGTGACATCGAAAGCACGTTTCGCGAATTCTGTTTCTGTTGCGGCAGGTGCCAACACTTTAGCCTGCATAGGTGCACCTTGACTCTTCAACTCATGAGATAGTCCTTCAGTAAATGCACTTACATAAAACTTGCTCGCACAGTACGTTATAGCATTGCCCACAATCGTATAACCGCCACCAGATGAAACGTTAATTAATTGCGTGCCTTCAATAGTGGAGTAGTCTCGAACGAATAAAGAGGAGAGTATAGTCAACGCTTCTATGTTCAGATGTAGCATTGTAGTTATTTTATTTAAATCTTGCTCGGCCACTGAAGCAAAGTTCCCAAATCCGGCATTGTTGATCCAGGTTTCGATGGAATATCCTTGCAGGCTTTCATACAATGTATAAGCATTCTCGATAACGGATAAGTCAATCGTTTGAATGACAACCTCTACATTAGGATGAATAGCAGCGATTTTAGACTGTAATTCCTCTAGCTGTTCCTTTCTGCGGGCCACAAGGATTAAGTTTTTTCCACGAGAAGCAAAAGCTAGGGCAGTTTCATAACCTATCCCTGAACTAGCGCCGGTAATTACAGTGTACTTCATGTGATTTCCTCCTATTTTTTCTACGAGAATGTAATTCGATCTTACAGCGATTTGATTATATAGGTTAGAGTTTACTCTAAGGCAAATGTTTTTTATAATCAGGGTGACTTTCAAAATAAAATAGATTAGAGGATTTGCATGTACACGATTAGCGAGGTATCCAAGTTATTGGAGATAACCACATATACACTGAGATATTATGAAAAAGAAGGGATCGTTGCTCCGATACGCAATGCCAATGGAGAGAGGGTATATGATGATACTCATGTTGCTTGGCTGCGATTTGTACTGAGGTTGAAACAAACCCAAATGCCCATTTCACAAATCAGGCAATATGCCCAGTTATATTTAGAAGGAGAACATACAAGCCAAGCCCGCTTGAATCTTCTGGAAGATCATAGAAGCTCAGTTCAGGATCAAATCAGACATTTAACAGAGACAGAGAAGATGCTAAACGACAAAATTGCTAATTACAAGGTCTTCATTAGTAAAGGGAATACACTGGATTTGTCTATGGATGATTAATTGTAAAATTACGCTTCATCCATGAAAAAGGGGATTGCCTCAGGCCTTACGGCCAACAGGTAATCCCCTTTTCCTCATACATATGGATCTGTTGCAGCGATAACGATTATTATTTCAGAGGAATTTTGATCTCTAGTTGCTTGTTGTAATTTTTAACTACATTACCTTTGGCATCTACTTTATAAGCCCCTGCAGTGCCTTTTTCAAACACCGCTTGATAAGGTCTGATAATGAGATATTCTGCGGCCGGGCGAAGCGCCTCGAACAATAAATCTTCAGAAACAGTATTCTGGGTTGTTGCAACAGATTCCCGTGCAATATATTCTAATTCATTTCCCAGATTATCATAAATATCATATCCTAAAGCCTGTGCTTGGGTAGCAATCCCTTTAACTGCTAAAGCAATGCGCACAGAAGTCTCTCCCACAGCAACACGATTGGTTTTGATTTCAAATTGGTTGTCTTTCTTTAAAGCTGGTAGCTGAATGTTACGCGCTACTCCTGCTTGCTTAAGAGAAAATTTTAGTACATACGGATCTTCGATTCCGTTAAGCTTCACATGGATGCTCAATTCAGAGGAAGCCAGGCTTGCCTTTTGCTGCTCAGTTAGCCATCCGGTCTGCAATACAACAACCGCCTTGTTGGCATCACCATCACTGATCCAGCGTGGTGATTTAAAATCAATTCCACCTGAATTAGTGAGCTTGGCGTCTACTGCCATAATGGTTCCTTCTGCAAGGTAAGGCTCACCTTTATCGTTCAAGGTTACTCCTGCGAGCATTCCTGAGAACAGGGATCCCTCACGGCTCAGATCGATCTTAATATAATTACCGTTAAACTGTGCACTGCCCTTTAAAGTAAGCTGATCGTGTGAATCGGCGACTTTTGTTGTATTCAGGGAAGCTTCAGCGGCGGTTTGAACACTGGCTGCTTGGGTTAAAGCCGGCATTCCCAACGCTCCAAGGCATACAGCAGCACTTAAAATTACAGACAATTTAGTTGTCATTTTCTTCATGATATCATTCTCCTTAGTGTTTATTTAACTAGCACGTTTATTTCCAGACCATCGATATAATACTTCACAGGATTTCCGGAACTGTCTGTTTTGAATGCGCCACTCTTACTTTTTGGATCCTCGAACTCATAAAGATAGCCACGGATTGTGAGCATATTGGGATGTTTCTCGAACGGCTCTACAAGCAGATTCAGATCCCGTGATCTATTGGAAGAAAGGACTGATTTTTGCGATATATTTTCCAAAACCAGTCCCTGTTCATCCTTCACTTCAAAGCCCAATGTATTAAAATCTGCATAATCCCCGTTAGTCTCTTGTTCAATGTTGATTAACAGACGCGTGGTTAATGGGCTATATTCCAGCTTTTGCAGCGTCAGACTCCATCCCTCTGCTTGTGCGCGTATATCAGGTACGGCAATGCTATTTTCTGTAACCTTACGTGCAGGAATCTCCAGAATGTATGGTGTATCTATACCGTTTAAGAGAAGGGTTACAGTCAGTTCAAATTGATCAGGGAAAGGCTTGGTGATCCCCAAATTCGAAGAATCCACCAGTTGAAAAATAGCTGTACTCTGCTCCGTGCCTTCCATCCAGCTTAGAAACGGCATAGCTTTCCAGAGACCATCTGAAAATTGCTCTAGGGAAGCCCCGTCGATCAATACTTCTGCAGACATTATCGAACCTTTCCCTAGGAAAGGCTTCCCATCCTCTCCAATCGTCACTCCGGCGAGCTTACCGTCCAGCCCTTCTCCCTCACGCTTCACTGAGAATGCCAATCGGTTGCCATCAAATACAGCCTCTTCGGCAGACAAGGTGATTCCATCATGCGTATCACTGCTATTCGGTCGGGTAATCAGACCCAGACGCTGAGCAGCTTGTAATCCTATATCATCTGCCCGTTCAAAAATTCCGCCTATCCATGGAAGCTGCTTGAGCGCATTTGCCAACGTTGGCGGATATACAGCCGTTAGCATAACACTTAGCACTATCGCTGCAGATACAACAGCTACGATTTTTGGATATATCCGTTTTTTCTTTTCCTTTTCCACAGGATCCTGGACAATTGTGGCGAGTGATGCATAAATCGAATCCTGCCGCGACCGCAGTAAAGGTGGAAGCTCCTGTATATTAGCCTTTCCTAGCTCCCTGATCTGCTTTTCTAAATTGTTATTATTCATTAGCAAGACCCTCCTCCCGCACAGGATGTATCTGTTTGGACAACAATCTCCGTGCGCGATGAAGTCGTGCCCTGACCGCTCCTTCGGAGATGTCGAGCACATCTGCAATCTGCTTAATGGATAAATCGTCATAATAAAAAAGCACGATAGCAAGCCGCAGGGATTCGTCCAACTGATTAATGAAGCTTTGCAGGTCTACGTTGCCTGAATCTTCAAAATGCACATAGGAATCGACCGGTTCTTCGGGAATTTCCGCCACAGCTATAGTTCGCTCTCGCATACGAAGTAACTGATTGCATTCATTAATCAGGATGCGTATAACCCAGGTTTTAAAAAACTTAGGCTGTTTAAGGTTGGCCAACCCTTTATACACCTTCAGTGTCGTCTCCTGAAGAGCATCCGCGCAATCTTCATCTTTTAGCAGAATGGTTTTGGCTAATCTGTACAACTGGGATTCCAGTTGCCTAAAAAGACGGGTAAACGCCTCGTGGTCGCCTTTCTGCGCTTTTTTGATATCCAGTTCGTTTTCCAGCAAATGATTTTTCCTCCTTGAGGGCCCTCTGTATGATTAGATGGAGAAGGCATACAAAAAGTTATATTTGGATAAAAAAATCTGAAATCTATTTAATATCATCTATTCCAGAATAATGGAAAATGAAGATTAAAGCCTATAAAGCTTGCTTAAGCATACAAAATGTTATCTTTTCATCCGTTACTAAATATTTTAACTATTGGTATATTGATTTGTAAGTGCTTACATAACTTGGGACGCACATATGCATCTGAAAATTTAGAATGGAAGGTGATCAGAACGTGAGAGTTAATCAAAAGGGTATCTCTGCATTTTTAGCAGTGTTGTTGCTGCTAAGTTCATTCTCATTCAACATGAGGAGTGCTTTGGCTGCAGATTCGAACAGTTCTTTAATAGTAAATGGCGGTTTCGAGGACAATTTCTGGGATGATGGATCATGGAGTGTCGATACGGCAGATTGGAATCAAGTAGAAATTAAGCATTTTGCATATGCCGATGATACTTGGCTAAATCCAGATGAAGGAGCTCATGCTTTCAAATATTGGATTAACAAAGTCGCTACTGGAAACCAGACCATCTCGCTTAAGCAGACTATAACGAACCTCCCTGCGGGAAGTTATGAGCTCTCAGTCAAGTCGATGGGCGGTACTGACAAAGAAACGGGGAATGTTGAATTGTTTGCGGGTGACGAGACGGCATCCGCTGTTGCTACCACTGGCTATAATGCTTGGGGAACGCTCAGCCTGAAATTTATCTTGAAGCAGGATACCCCGAGTCTTGAGGTTGGTGCGAACATAAGCGGCGCTCCAAGCGCATATGGATTTCTGGACAGCTTTGAGTTGAAACAGTTGAGTACGGATACGACCCAGCCGGTGGCTGCGGATATTTTTGTGAAGAAGGTGGAAGGACTCCAGCCTGATTTTATTAAGGGCGTGGACATCTCCAGTATTATTTCTTTAGAGAATAGCGGAGTCGAGTTTTACAATGAAAACGGAGAGGTGCAGGATATTTTTACAACCGTACATGAAGCCGGGGTTAATTACGTTCGGGTACGGATATGGAATGATCCTTTTGATACAGCTGGAAAAGGTTATGGTGGTGGCAATAATGATCTGTCCACCGCGATTGAAATTGGGAAAAGGGCGACCGCAAACGGCATGAAGCTGCTGGTGGACTTCCATTATTCCGACTTTTGGGCCGATCCGGCCAAGCAGCATACGCCTAAGGCATGGGCCAATCTGAGTCTCGAAGATAAGAAGACCGCACTTTACGAATATACCAAAGTAAGCCTGCAAGCCCTTGTTGATGCAGGTATTGATATTGGCATGGTTCAAGTAGGCAATGAAACGAATGGACAATTCGTTGGTGAATCTAATTGGACGAAGATGAGCCAATTGTTCAATGAGGGAAGCAAAGCCATTCGGGAGATCGATCCTAATATTCTGGTTGCTCTGCATTTTACAAATCCGGAGTCGGCAGGCAGATATGCCACTATAGCGAAGAATTTGCAAGATAACAATGTAGACTATGATGTGTTTGCAAGTTCTTATTATCCGTTCTGGCACGGTACATTAAGCAATTTGACATCCGTGTTGAAGCAAGTAGCTGATACTTATGGTAAAAAAGTAATGGTAGCTGAAACCTCTTACGCATATACCGCAGAAGACGGGGATGGGCACGGAAATACAGCACCTCAGAGCTCAGGTCAAACTTTAAACTACCCTATCAGCGTTCAAGGTCAGGCTAACTCGGTTAGAGACGTGATCGAAGCGGTTGCGAATGTGGGTAAAGCGGGAATTGGCGTGTTTTATTGGGAGCCTGCTTGGCTTCCGGTAGGTCCGAAAGACAATCTGGAGCAGAATAAGTTGATATGGGAACAGTACGGTTCCGGTTGGGCATCCAGCTATGCGAAGGAATATGACCCTGATGATGCAGGGGAATGGTATGGCGGAAGTGCCGTTGATAACCAGGCTTTGTTTGATTTTAACGGACATCCGCTTGCCTCGCTGAATGTGTTCAAATATGTGAATACAGGCGCAGTGGCCCCTATTGCTGTAGATGAAATTAAGGATGTTTCGATAACGGCGATTGCTGGGGAGCCAATCCATCTGCCAACAGACGTAAGTGTTACTTACAATGATGGAAGTTCCGGCAAGATGTCAGTGGTTTGGGATCAAGTTGCGCTTGAGCAAGCCATTAGCAAGGGTGCGGGCAGCTATGTGATCGGTGGAACGGCGGAAGGCGGTCAGGTGGTAAAAGCCTTTCTAGTTATTAAAAAAGAGAACTTTATCGTCAACGCAGGCTTTGAAAATAGCGATAGAAGCATGTGGAAAATCACCTATGCTGACGTTAATGCTCCACATACAGACTACCAAAATAAAGTTACAGATGCCAAAACAGGCAACTATTCACTACATTTCTACTCTGCGAAAGCAGTGGATTTTAGAGTAGAGCAGACTATTTCTGGTCTGAAGCCGGGATATTATAATCTTTCGATGTTTATTCAAGGGGGAGATGCTGCCAACCCCAATATGAATCTATTTGCTGTAACGGATGGTAAGGAAATAAAAGTAAACACCGGTGTGAAAGGATGGGCACAGTGGAACAATCCTGAGATCCAGGATATTCTCGTTACCGATGGAACCCTTACAATCGGAGCTAATGTCAAAGCAGACGGCGGCGCATGGGGATCGATTGATGATTTCTATCTAAGCTTTGTCAAAGGTATTGAGGAACCTGCTATTGTTGTTACGGATGCAGAAGTACAAAATATCACTTCTATGACAGCTACGGTTGGAGGAAATATCACTTCGGACGGTGGCGCTAAGGTTACAGAGCGAGGAATCGTATATTCTACTAGTGCCAATCCGACAATTGAGGATGGTAAAGTTATAGCTGAATCAGGTGGAACAGGAGCCTTTTCAGTAAGTCTTGCAGGACTTCAATCTCGATCTACCTATCATGTACGTGCCTACGCAGTGAATGCAACCGGAGTAAGCTACGGACAAGAGATTACGTTTACAACATTAAGTTCTAGTGCAAGCTTGAATAGCTTGGATTTGAGCGGCATAACATTGGATCAAACAGTGAGCGGAAGTGTATACGGCTATACAGCGAGTGTACCGTATTCTTTATCTAACTTCACAGTGACGGCAACGGCCAGCGATGCTGTCTATGGTACCTTGACAGTGAGTATGTACAATAGTGCCAATACACTTGTGGCCGGTCCGATAAGTTTGGCAAGTGGGGCAACTAGCATAGAGCTTCCCCTTGAAGTAGGTAGTAACCGATTGGAGTTATTCGTAATTGCCCAAGATGGCACAGGTACGAGATACACAGCAACAATAACGAGAGCTGAGCAAGATAACGGTTCTGATGGTAATGGAAACGGTGGTAATGATGGTGGTAGTACCTCTAATGTCGTACTTCCGGTTATCTCCTCCAATGGGAAACTGACGCTTCCTGCAGGTCAAGCGGGTGAAGTCAGATTGGATAATGGGCTTGTGATTTCAATTCCAGCTAATGCTTCAGGCAAGCAGTTGGTATTAACGATTGAGAAAGTGCTCGATTCGCAGAATCTTCTCAGCAATCATGAGATTCTCGTAAGCCCGATCTATGAAGTTCTAAAAAACTTCGCGGAGAACTTTAGTAAACCAGTCACACTAACCTTTGTGTTCGATTCAGGACAAGTGAAGAGCGGCCAAACTGTAGCGATCTTTTATTATGATGAAGTGAAGAAGAGCTGGGTGAAAGTTAATGGCGGCAAAATAGATGGAAATCGCATTGCTGCAGATGTGGATCACTTTACGAAGTTTGCTGTACTCTTAGTGGATCAAGCGACTGGATTACCGGTAACCAATGCATCTACTGAACCGACAACAGAGGCTCAATTTAGCGATATCTCGGGACATTGGGCACAGGCTAATATTAAGAAAGCGGTGAGCGAAGGGATCGTCAAGGGTTATACCGACGGAACGTTCAAACCGAATGCTGCGGTGACACGCGCTGAATTTGCGGTGATGCTGATGAATGCGCTGAAGCCAACTGGAAACGGTGTGGAACTGGGCTTTACAGATACAATCCCTGCTTGGGCTGATAAGTCCATTGCACAAGCTTTAGAGGCGAAGATTATACGCGGTTATGAGGATGTTACCTTCCGTCCGGCAGCGAGCATAACACGTTCGGAGCTAGCAGTTATGATCGCTAGAGCAGCAGGGGGAGATTTAACAACGGCGGCATCAACAGGCTTTGCTGATGATAGCCAAATTCCTGCATGGGCAAAGGATGCGGTTGCAGCCGTGAAGAAATCAGGCATTGTGAGCGGGCGTAACGGCAATGTATTTGCACCAAACGAGACGGCAACAAGAGCAGAGGCAGTGACCATCATTATGAATCTGCTGCAAACTAAATAGTAAACTTACTGTAGTAAGAAAAAAGACCGTCCTAAGGACGGTCTTTTTGTCTATTCTCTATGTGCGCCCAAGCTTGGCATTCAAAAAAAGAAGAACCAGCAGAGACTGCTGGTTCTTCTAACTTATATAAATAATTTGCATGCAAAGAAAGTTCGTGATATTATAAAATAATCGCTGTTTATTTCACATATTTGAACATAAATGTAACATCTTATCTACACTATTATAATACCATGTGGATTAACAGTTTGTCAAATTTTAATTTTTGCTTCTTTATAACAAGAATGAAAAGGAGCGTGTTCGTGAAGATGGTAAACGTAATGGATTGGCAGCAAGAACAAGATCGGCTTGATTTGGTTACGGAAAAGCTGCAATCAAGAATCGCAGAACTAGAACCAGAAGTGACTGGGCTACGTGATCAAGTGGTGGACATTCGCAAGCGGTTTTGGGAAGAAGTCACGGTCAATACGAGCACAGACGAAGATTTCGAAGAGACCTTCTACAGTATAAAGCAGCAAGAAGCATTGTTGTCCGAGCGAGAGCGCAGCCACCGGCAGCGGGTGCAGCGTTTTAAGAATATGAAACGGCTACTGCCGTCTCCCTATTTTGGGCGAATGGATTTTCAAGAAGATGGTTTGGGCTTGAGTGAGGAACTTTATATCGGAGTGGCTTCTTTCGTTGATGCAGACGGTGTGGACTTTCTGGTGTATGACTGGCGAACGCCTATTGCAAGCATGTATTATGATCATTCCCCAGGGCCATCTACTTACGAAACGCCGGGAGGACAGATTACAGGTGAGATGATGCTGAAGCGGCAATATCAGATCCGTTACGGTCAGCTCCAGAACGTGTTCGATACGAGCTTAACGATCGGGGACGAATTGCTTCAGCAGGTGCTTGGTAAAGGCGCAGATTCACAAATGAAGAGCATTGTGGCGACCATCCAGAAGGAACAGAACGCCATCATCCGCAATGACAAAAGCCGTATGCTTATTGTGCAAGGAGCGGCTGGCAGCGGAAAAACGTCCGCAGCGCTGCAACGGGTAGCGTATTTATTATATAAACACCGCGATAGGCTCAAGGCAGATCAGATCGTTCTTTTTTCGCCAAATCCGATGTTTAACAGTTATGTATCGACGGTGCTCCCTGAGCTCGGCGAAGAGAATATGCAGCAAACGACCTTTCAGGAGTACCTTGCCTATTGGCTCGGATCCACGATGAATTTGGAGGACCCCTTCGAGCAGATTGAATATGTACTGACATCACAATCCTCGCAGGGGTATGAGGCACGGTTAACGGGGATGCAATATAAGGCTTCTGAGGCTTTCCTGCATGCTCTTCAAAGCTACGCGTTATGGCTAGGGAAAGAAGGTATGCTGTTCCACAGTATCCGTTTTCGGGACCGCGAGTTGATTACTGCGGAGCAGATGAAGTCGCAATTTTATAGCTATGACAGCTCTATCCGATTGGCTAATCGTGTCGCTTTACTACGTGAATGGCTGCTGCGCGAGCTGACTAAACTAGAGCGTCAGGAAATGGAGGCGCCCTGGGTTCAAGACGAGGTCGATTACCTCGACAACGATCAATATGCCGAAGCTTACAGTGAGGTGCTTAAGAAGTACCGGCGAGAAGAAGCTGTCTTCGATTTTACAGAGCAGTATCTTGAAATCTATGGCGATTTTCGTACTCAGAAGGACGGGGAAGAGAATGTCTTTGATTTTAGTTCTCAGGAAGATGAGCTGCTGCGTCGCATGATCGTGAAGGAGCACTTCAAACCGCTGAGACGAGATGCCAAACGGTTGAAGTTCATAGATATGGTTGGTTTATACGAGCAGTTATTTAGTGATGAAGTCACTTATCAGAAAATGACGGGTGAAGCCGAAGTGCCCGAGCAGTGGCAGGAAATCTGTAAGCAAACGAAGGAAAAGTTGAGCCGTACCGAGCTGTTTTATGAGGATGAGACCCCATTCCTATATTTAAAAGAGCTTATCGAGGGTTCGCGTACGAATACAATGGTGCGGCATTTATTTATTGATGAAGGACAGGATTATTCGCCGTTCCAATTCGCGTTCCTCAAGCAATTGTTTCCCCGCGCCAGCATGACAGTTCTCGGCGATTTCAGTCAAGCGATTTTCCCGCAAGCGACGAATCTGCAAGAGGTGAATTCTCCTTTGATCCGGCTTTATGGTGAAGAGGAAACGAACCTATTTCGTCTAATCCGAAGCTATCGCTCCACTCGCGAGATTGTGGAGTTTACGAAGGCGCTGCTACCTCGTGAAGAGATCGTGCCTTTTGAAAGGGGCGGCGAGAAGCCGTACCTAGTGAAGGCTAGCAATGATGTGGAGCGGGCGGTGCGGATAAAAGAGGAGCTTGCGGCGCTTATGGCCGAAGGTCTCGACTCCATCGCCGTTATTACTAAGACTGCTGAGGAAAGCCGCGAAGCCTATGAAGCATTGGCTGCACAAGGGGGCGAGAATCTGCGGCTTATTACGAAGGAGACGCTCACCTTTGAGAAGGGAACGCTAGTTATTCCCGCGTATCTTGCTAAGGGCGTAGAATTCGACGCCGTGCTAATTTACGATGCTTCTACTCAGACTTATCATCGGGAGAGCGAACGTAAACTCTTTTATACAGCTTGTACGCGCGCGATGCATCGACTTCTGCTGTACACGACAGGCAATTGGTCGCACTTTATTCAAGCCTTGGATACCTCTTTGTATGAGGAAGTGTAATTAGACATATCAAAATCAACCTCTTCAAGAAATTCGATAACTTCCCCATTGGGGCTGTGAACGATCGCGTTCTTGATCAGAAGAGGTGGTTCACCAAGAGAAATAGAATCTGGTTCTATAAAAGCCTTTGCTCCATGAGCAAGGGCTTTTTGGTACATTTCATCTACATTATCCACATAGAAGGCGAAATGTAAGAGTGCTCCGTGAGCTATATCCTCTTCAGACAAGGCTTTTTTTCCTTGGGCGGCAATGACTGCATCGTTATCAAAAATCTCTATGCAAGTTCTTTGATCAGGTGAAATAAGCATCGAAGCTTCTTTGATTTGAAAGGAGGGCAGACTCCAATGATGACCTAACTTAAATCCTAAGACGTCAATGTAAAATGAAATTGTTGCTTTATAGTCTTTGGCTTGAATCGCTATATGTGCAAGACCTTTTACGCTCATTATTAATCACTCCTATATCTAATGTACTATTTATTATAGTTGGATTAAAATAGGAGATACATATATAAGATAAGTGTTTTATCCTGACATGGTTATTGAATATAAGGTATTTTAGTTGAATGGGTTTATTTATTAAAAAGAGCTAGGAGGCGCTTGATATGGAACATCTTATGGATGATATTGATAAAAAGATTATGCAATTATTGCAGTACAATGCTCGAATGCCCATTTCACAAATCAGCAAAGAGGTTTCGATGTCACAACCATCCGTTAAAGAAAGAATCATTAAGTTGGAGGAAAGGAACATCATATCGGGGTATCATACAGCTTTTAATTTGCGGGATCTGAACCGGGGTACGACTACTTTTATTCTAATCAAAACAGAACATTGCCAAGAGCTCACCGATTTTTGCAACGATGCTATGGAAGTTACCGATTTGTTCCGCATTAGTGGAGAATATAATTATCTCATTAAGGTACAGACCTCAACGATTGAGGCGCTTGCTGAATTTCAAGATCACCTTATAAAGTTCGGACCTTCCAAATCGCATATCAGCTTAAAAAATATTTTGGAGAACAGAGTGCTACTCTAAAGCGAAGTTTCCAAATACAAGATGTAGTAACCGCTTTCTTTTCATTGTAAAATGGGTCAAAATAGCAGTCGTATTGATACGTATATAAGGGAGCATGCGCATGGAGAGGAAACTGTCTAGTAAAAAGTATATTCCATTCACATACAAGATGATGATTCCGTATCTCATTCTTGTATTGCTGACAGATGTGCTGGTTGGCTATATAGCCTATACAATGCTCGTAGAGTCCAGGACTGAAATGGCGGAAACGAATGTCCGGACCGCATTAAAGCAGACGAGGAACAACATCGAATACCAGACAGATGAAATCAAACGTATGACCAACTCGCTGTTTCTAAATACGAATTTTCAGAATGCTCTTCAGTTCAGGGGAGATCCTTTGGAAAACATGCTCAAAATGAGAGATGATATCGTTCCTTATATGAAGGCTCCTCTGCAACTGTATGGGAACAAGCTGAGACTTGCGCTTTTTACGGTCAATGAGACGATGCTTGAAATTACAGGTGATGATATGTCGACACCTATCGGTCGAAGTGATTATTATGTTCTTTCTGATCAGGTGATCGAGAATACGGAGTGGTTTAAGTCGATTGTTGCGAATAATCAAGACAGTTTGTGGCTTCAAGCGGATACCGACCGTGAGCTAGGTAATATTTCATATTTCCGCAAGCTTGTTTCTTCCAAGGCAGCACCTGCGATTATCGGATATATTCGCGTTACGGCGAGGATTGATGAGCTATTTGGTAACTTTGATACTTTTCCGATTGAACAGGGGATTGAACTTCGTCTGTTGGATAGGGCTACAGGAATGACTTTGTATGAACAAGGTGTTGCTGCTGAAGATACGAAACAAGATGATTATTTAATTATTAGTGAAGATATTCCGGTATCAAGCTATGTCATTGAGGCGCGCGTACCTCACTCTTATTTGAACAAAGATGCTAGTAGAATGCGGAAGGTGATTAGTACCGTTTGTTCCATCAGTTTTTTGGTGATGGCTATTATCGGTTTTCTAGTTGCACGTATATCTGGCAAGAAGATCAAGCGGATTGTGTATTTGGTTCGATCTTTTCAGGAGGGTAATTTTTATAAAAGAATCGGATTTCCGGGGAACGATGAATTTGTCTATATCGCTAATAGCTTCAACCAAATGGCGACCAGCATTCAGGAACTCATCCGGAACGTCTATGTGCAGGGCATTCAGAAAAAGCAAGCGGAGCTGGATGTGCTTCAAGCCCAGATCAGTCCACATTTCTTGTACAATACGCTGTCGACCATCGGCAGTCTGGCCAATTTGGGGGAAGTGGAGAAGGTTACGCAGATGGTACAAGGTCTCTCCAAATTTTATCGACTCACATTAAACGATGGACATGTATATATCTCCCTTGAAAATGAGCTGGAGCAGGTGAGGATGTATCTGGAAATTCAGAGAGTGAAGTATGCGGACGCCTTTGAGGTTTATTATGATGTCGATCCGGAAATTTTACAGGTGCCTATTATTAAGCTGATTTTACAGCCGTTTGTGGAGAATATATTCAAGCACGCCTGGTTCGGGGAGACTATTGCGATTCGTATTACTGGAAAGCGGCTGGGTGACCGCATCGAACTCAAGGTCATTGATAACGGGATCGGCATGCGGCCGGAGACACTTCAAAACATGCGATCAAGCGCATATCAACCAGGCAGCTACGGTCTGAGAAACGTGGAAGAACGAATTAAACTGCGATACGGCAGCGATTTCGGTATTCAAATCGGTAGCTATTTTGGAGCGGGAACGACAGTTCAAATTATTTTACCGGTGGAAAATGCAGAAATCAGGGAAGTGATGGGGGAGTGAGGAGTATGGCGATGGAGATCAATGTTCTGCTGGTGGATGATGAAGTAATCGATTTGGAATGGCTTAGACGGCGTGTAGCCGGCAGTGATCATTTGCCTTTGCATAGCGTGAGAACGGCAACGAGCGGGTTTGCCGCTCTGAAAATGATGGAGCAGCACCCTGTTGATATTATTCTCTCTGATATCGGTATGCCGATTATGTCAGGTGTGGAATTTGCACGGAAAGCGAAGGAGATTAACCCAGAGGTCCATATTCTATTTATTAGCGGACACCAGGATTTCAATTATGCCAAGGAAGCGATTCAATTGAACGCATACAGTTATTTGCTTAAGCCTGTGGATGATGACGAGCTGAACGAGACGCTGACCGAACTCTGCACAAAGATTGAGAAAGAGAGGACGCAGCGTACTTCCTTGTCGGAAACGCTGACGCTTGTTAATCAGGAGTTACTGCTGCGTTGGTTTAACGAGGCTGCACCGGGACAGGTTGAGACGCACATTCACAACGTTCTCACGCCATACTTACAAGGTGCATCAGCGGTTGCCATCATTGAGATCGACGACATGGCGCGAAAAATCCAAACTTGGACGGAAGAAGAGCGGAGTTTATGGAGCAGCACTGCCAATCAGTTTATCCGAAAGTTTGCTCAGGATCAAAATTTGGGCATGGTGATTACGACTTATGACTATCACTTTGTGATCCTTGCTGCGGTTCAGGAACAATATTTTACAGCTTTGCTGGAAGAGTTGATTCGGGCGTTCTATCAGGAGTTCTCCTGTTCGATTACGATCGGAAGAGGAATGTACACAACCGACCCGGTCAAGCTACATGATTCCTATCGGCAGGCACAGGCCGCTCTAAGCATTAAATGGATCGTAGGGAAGAATAGGTTGATCCAAGATGCCTCGGAATGGTCACCAAAGGAAAAGATGGCTTCGGACTTAGAGGTTATTGTGGATCGTATGCTTAAAGCTATGATCGACTACGACCTTACCACTATTGATGATTGCTTGCTTCAGCTATTTGCCGGAGACAGTCCGATCTCCCAGAAAAACGACATCTACGATATCATTATCCGGATTACCTCTAAGCTTCATGCTGATCTGCAGCAAATGAATGAGCATTTGTACGAGATTTTGAATTGGGATTCTCATCATCCTTTTGTGCTGTTTCAGTTCGAAACGGTGCATGATATCCTTTCGTGGCTGAGAAGAAGATTCTTTGAACTGTCGGAGCTGCTTTATTTGAAACGCCAAAGGCAAAAGCGCAAGTTAATTGATGAAATCACGGAGTATGTGAAAGAAAGATTAGATCAAAAAATAACGCTAAACGAGGTCGCTGCACATTTCGACTTTACCCCTAACTATCTGGGGCATCTGTTCAAGGTCGAAACCAATAGTCTCTTCAGCGATTTTCTAAGTGAATTGCGTATGAAGCGGGTATGCGAGCTACTCGAGGATCCAACGAAAAAAGTATATGAGATTGCGGAACAAGCCGGATATAAAAATATTATTTATTTCAATAGGCAGTTCAAGCAATATATGGGCATGTCGCCCGGCGAGTACCGGAAGAAAAATAAAATCTGAATCGATTACTTATTGGGGAGGCTCATGTTCTATATGGAACAGGGGCTTCTTTTTTATCGAAATTGTTTATGAATCGTTGAATTAGTATTATGTTTAGTTGTTTCGCTGAATTATCTCGCCGCCGCCGTCCTTTTATAATGAGAGATATAGAGAAGAAAGGGGTGCAAAGATGAAAGGGCATACATTTTGGAGCGATTTAAAAAACTATAGGGTTCTGTTGCTGATGCTGGCTCCGGCGGTTGCTTTTTTTCTTTTGTTTGCCTATGTCCCAATGGCGGGCATTATTATTGCCTTCAAGCATTATGATTACGCGGGCGGTATTTTTGGAAGTGCCTGGAACGGGCTCGATAACTTCCGCTTTTTCTTTGAATCAGGAGATGCCTGGCGGGTAACACGGAATACAGCATTGTACAATATTGCATTCATCGTTGTAAATAACTCTTTGCAAATTTTTGCAGCCATTATGTTGTTTGAGGTCGGTGGCAAATGGTTCCGCAAAATTACGCAATCGGCGTTGTTTCTTCCCTACTTTATTTCATGGGTAGTTGTCGGCGCGATTGCCTATAACCTGCTCAATTATGATATTGGTACTGTGAACGCACTCCTTAGAGGACTCGGGCTAGAACCTATTGATATTTATAATACGCCTGCCTACTGGCCGTATATCCTAGTTCTCGTTTCCGCCTGGAAAGGCCTTGGATACGGAACAGTAATGTACTTGGCCGCGATTACGGGCATAGATACTGAACAGTATGAGGCAGCTGAAATCGATGGCGCCAATATTTTTCAGCGGATCCGGAAAGTGACGATTCCAAATCTTTACCCGACGATTATTATTTTGGTGCTGCTGGCGGTCGGGAATATTTTCCGCGGTGATTTCGGGATGTTTTATAACATGATCGGCAATAACGGTTTGTTGTTCTCTTCGACGGACGTTATCGATACTTTCGTGTTCAGATCGCTGATTACTTCGAATGATATCGGCATGTCGGCTGCGGCTGGCGTTTTCCAGTCCGTTCTTGGCTTCGCAACGATCATGACTGTGAACTATGCTGTTCGTAAATACGATAAAGACCGCGCCTTATTCTAACCGCATCAGAGGTACAGTTTTCATAATGGAGGTAACGATATGAAGCAGCTCGATCGTAAAATATTCTCGGGTATTGGTTATGTATCCCTAATCTTTCTCGCAATTTTATGTATATTCCCGTTTATACTTGTCGTATCTTCATCGCTGACGGAAGAGTCAAAAATATTAACTGATGGCTATCAATTTATACCTACGGCCTTCTCAACAGAAGCCTACAGCATTTTGTTTAAGTATCCCGACCAGATGATTCAAGCCTATATGGTGACCATAGGCGTTACTATAATAGGCACACTGTTTGGTTTGTTTCTGACTTCGATGACGGCTTATGCGCTATCCAGAAAAGATTTTAAATGGCGTAATAAATTTTCGTTCTTCTTTTTCTTTACAACTTTATTTAACGGGGGTCTGGTTCCTTGGTATCTGCTTATGGTCAATTACCTCCATATCAAAGATACATTGCTGGCTTTAGTGATTCCGATGATGCTCAACGTCTTCTACATCATTGTTATGAAGTCGTTTATGGGCAGCATTCCGGAAGCAATCGTAGAATCAGCTAAAATTGACGGTGCAGGCGATTTTAAGATCTACGCTCGTCTAATTCTGCCTCTTTCCAAGCCGGCGCTAGCGACTATTGGTTTGTTTCTGGCTCTTGCCTATTGGAACGACTGGTACAATGCCCTTCTATTTATTTCCGATGAGAAGCTGATGCCGCTTCAATATTATTTGTACAAAATGCTTGGCAATATGGATGGCATGCGAAAAGCCATGATGGGTGCAGGAGCAGTCGTAACCACATCGATCCCAAGCGAGAGCTTGAAGATGGCAATGACGGTTGTAGCTACAGGTCCGATTCTGCTCGCTTATCCATTCGTTCAGAGATATTTCGTTCAAGGCTTGACGATTGGCGCTGTAAAAGGATGAACCCGGGGAAATCCGGTTTATCAATATAATGAATACAAGGGGGAAGGCTTGAAATGCTGAGAAAAAATAGATTCATTATGCTCGCACTCGTTTTAACCTTCGTAATGATTTTGAGCGCATGTGGTGGTGGCAACAACAACGCCAATACACCCGCTAAGGCTACCAATAATGCCGCTGAGGTAACAAGTGAGCCTACAGAAACAGCGAGTGCAACGAATGCCGCCGAAACTTCAGATACCATAGACACCTCTAAAGAAGTAAAGCTGAAAATGATCTTCGTTGGGCCTAAACCGATAGACTATGATAGTGTTTTTGCTGAAATTAATAAGAAACTGAAAGAAAAAATTAATGCGACCCTTGAGGGCGAGTTCTTGGACTGGTCTGACTGGGCTCAAAAATATCCACTGAAGCTGGCGGCAAATGAAGATTTTGATCTCATCTATTCGGCAAACTGGGCTGGTTATAATGATCAGGCGCTGAAAGGCGGATTTCTAGAATTGACCGACGAGCTGCTTACCAAATATATGCCGCAAACTAAGGAAGCTATGTCAGATGTGAGCTGGGATCAGGCAAAAGTAAACGGTAAGCTGTATATGGTTCCGCAAAACAGAGGAGAGTCTGTTGAAAAGCTGATTCTATATCGTGAAGATTTGCGTAAGAAATACAATCTTCCTGAAATCAACAGCCCGGAAGCATATGCTACCTATTTGAAGACGATAGCTGAGAAGGAAAAAGGAATTACACCTTTCACTCCGGAAACGGGAGACTGGAAGTATCATAATTTGGACCGTGTATTACTGAAGCAGCAAAACGAATGGAATATGTTTGACCTAGATCTTCCGTTTGCCTTCAAACTGACCGATGAAACAGGTAAAGTCTTTAACGTCTATGAAACGCAAGAGTTCAAGGATCTACTCGTGTATTATAAAGATCTTGCTGATAACAATGCCTGGTCGAAAAACGTTCTGAACAGTAAAAATGATCATCAGGCGGATTTTAAAGCAGGTAAAACCGCCTCAATTACGCACAATAACGGAACACTTGGGGCACTCATGGCCTTGATGCGCCAAGAAAATTCTCCTTATGAAGTAGCATTGGCTGATATTAACCAAGGGAAGAAAAAATCAGTGGCGATCTCTACACAAAACGGTACGTCGATTCATGCGACTTCCAAAAATGTAGAACGTTCCTTGATGCTGATCGATCTGATGCAGAATGATAAAGAACTGCACGACCTGATGATGTACGGAATTAGTGGCGTGCACTATGAACCGGTTGGCGACACCAAATATAAAGCACTCGACAAAAATCCGAACTTTACCGGCTTCTCTAATTGGAACTTCAACTCGCCACTCAACCTTGACAATGAAGCATTCCCTCAAGAAGCTAACGATCTGGCTAAGGGCTGGGAAGCTAACGTCTACCACTATGCCCTTGAAACCTTTGTATTCGACAATAGCAAAGTGAAGACGGAAATTGCCAATGTGGGCAATGTAATGCTCCGCTATGCCATTCCGCTGGAGTACGGCGTAATTAAAGATATCGACAAAGGCCTTGCAGATTTGAACAAACAGCTGAAATCAGCTGGCATTGATAAAATCCAGGCTGAGCTGCAAGCGCAAATCGATGCTTTCTTAGCGAACAAGTAAGATACAGGATAAGGGAGGCCCAACAGTCATGAAATGGCTGTTGGGCCTCCCTGTTTTGGGGGATCGTCCGAATATGAGGCTCACTAGTGGACACAGCTGTGCGGCGTATGAAGAGTTGAAAGGTTGGATTTGTCTTTGTATGAGCTAGTATAATAAGGCAAGAAGCTCCCTCTCGGGAGCCTAAATAGCTTCAAGCGCATCATAAGCGGGCCATTAGCTTCGGAAGATTGGAGAGATATATGAAAAAAATATTGTATAAGTATATGAGTAAATTTACATCTCTTAACGAAGAAGAACAGCAGGATATTGTTGAAGGTATCCTTATAGAGGAATTTAAAAAGGGGACAGTGCTCCTTAGACAAGGAGATGTTCCCACAAAATGTTTTTTCGTGCTAAGAGGTTGTGTTAGGCAGTACTCGATAGATGAATCGGGAAAAGAAGTCACATCTAATTTCTACACGGAAGAGCAAGCGGCTTCGATTTTTAATCGGCATCAAGAAAGCAAGCCCTCTGCGTACACCTTAATCTGCCTGGAAGATAGCACATTGGTGGTTGGTGAACTTAATGCGGAACAAGACATGCTTCACAAACACTCGCAATTGGAAACGATGATCCGCAAAATGGTAGAGGAAAACTTAGGTGAGGTACAGGACGAATTAACTTCATTTATCGCTTCCAATCCTGAAGAACGTTACAAAGCTTTGTTGCGAAAAAGACCTCACTTACTCACTCGCGTACCTCAGCATCAATTGGCCAGCTATCTGGGGATGACACCAGAGTCATTAAGTAGAATTAAGAAGCGGGTTCATTCCAGTGATAACTAAAAAGAAAGTCATACACTTTTGTGGAGTTTTCCTCCTCTAAGCAGCAGCCATATCCCAAAGCCTAGTTCTCCTACAATCATAGGAATAGTGAAAACGTAATTTAATGTTGTAATGACCCCTTCGTATTGTGGAAGAAATATTTTGCTTAGATGAATGATCATATAACCTATTGAAGCAAGCAGCAATAAGATGCCGATTACTTTAGGGATGATGTCAGACTTTAAAGCCACACAGCCCACAATTAACAGATGCCCGCCAAAAACGACTAACCCCATAGACCAAATCCATTGAAATGCTTCCAGAAATAACATCATAATTGCTTGAGTCTGTTCGATTTTTAATGAGGAAAAGTCGATTGTATTTCCCGTGAGCAGCAGCACAACGATTAAGTTTAGTATAGCGATTCCCAATATAGCGGAATAAGTTAGACGAAGCCATGCGCCGAGTAATGAAAGCTTTTGGTTAATCGGTTCTAGAAACACATAAAACGCCCAGGCGACCAGGATGTCAGTAATCATAATGATGATCCAACCCAAAATTTCACCTTTGAAAAGGTTAGTGGATGACACGAGGTTATTGAATGTAACGCTGGCATCGCCCTGAACAACAAGGTTCCCATGGACAAAGCCATACGAAAAAAATGAGGCAAGGGTCATGATAATAAGTGAGATTCCAGCAATTAAAGCGGACTTTCGCTGATTCGATAGATCTTTTTCTGAGATAGCCATAGATAGCCTCCTAAAGGACTTTTTATTTTCATTGTAATTAGGAGTAGTATGGCGGGCATTGACTTAAATCAAGAGTGCATCATCAGACAGGAACAAATGCTTGTTATCACAATAACGGAAGTTCATCCAGCCGTTCGTAAATCAACAATCCTTTCTCTTGCGCAACCTGTACCATTTCATCGGCACCCTGAGATGATCCTCCAACTCGAAGCACGGCATCACAGTAATTAAGCAGGCGAATGGAAGACGGATGGAAAATCCGGTTGAAAACGTCGTCTCCTAGATTAGTGGAACCGGCTGTAGCAATAAGAGGCAAAGCATACCACTCCCCCAGCACTGGCATATGCCCAGCCTCGTAAACTTGAAGAGCAATTTTATTCATGTATTTGACATTTTCCTCAATTAATACTTGATCATCATTGGTTCCAGAACGATACGGGCCAGCGATAAGGATATGCAGCGGTTTTGATTTTACCTTCAAGAGACCTTGGATCTGAGCGTATTGGAGCAGCATTACCGTCTTAGCATCACGAATCTCGCCGCTTTGGACCATGTCAAGCGCTTGTGCAAACGGAAGTTCCACTACTTCAATATTTTCCTGTTCCTCCTCAAGTCCCCCACCCGGACCTTTTGTCATGACATCACTATACTCAGCTACAAAGAAGTGCAGGGTTTCGGTAACAGATCCTGGTGACATATAGACCTCGCCAACTTTCTGCACTCGGTCGATACGGTACCCCGTCTCTTCCTCCGTTTCCCTCAGAATACTTTCTTCTGGTGTTTCTTTATCGAGTAGCCCCGCGCAGGTTTCGATAAGCATTCCAGTCACATTGCCGTTTAGATAAGTAGGCATTCGGAATTGTCTCGTAAGTACGATGGTTTGTTTGTGTCGATTATAGAGTAGAATGGTCGCTCCGTTGCCTCGATCATACACTTCACGGGATTGTGTCTCCCATTGTCCATTTTCTTTTTCATACTTGAATGTGATCTTCTTTAAGGTGTACCAGTTATCCGATAGAAGTTCCTCTTTTACGATCCGTACTCTTGGGTTGTAATGCTGTGCCTTCATCTCATTTCCTCCCTAGGAAAATCCCATTTTCTTTAGTCATTTCGAGGGCTCCATTCTCCTGTAGAAGCCGATTGACGTGTTTTCGAAATTCGTCTATAGCCGCACCGACAAGTCGCTCTTTTGCGTTCATCGGGGTCGATATCATATATTCAATCAGGGGTTCAGCTTCGTCGACTAACAGACGGTCGTCGTAACGTAGTAACCGAAGATCGGAGAAGCAAGAAGACAGCAGGTCTCCTCCGTTACCCAGATTAAATCGTTTAATAGCTTGATCCAATACATGAAGGTCGGGGTCAAACGAGACCGCCAAGTGTTCAATCTCTTGTAGGTGTTGAGTGCTCATTGTAGAGGTGCATATTATACCCCCTCGCTTTAGTACGCGGTGTATCTCGTAGATCGCTTTAGCGATGTCCGGCACGTGATACAGCATGTTGTTAGCGATAACCACATCGAAATGCTCATCGTGAAAGGGGATTTGTTGCGCGTCAACAGATAAGAGCTTAAACTGTGAACTTTTACTTCCTAAGCGGCAACGTGCTTCTTCTACCATCCCGCTCGAAATATCAGTAAGTGTGATGCGCCAGCTGCTTGGAATTCGTTCGGCGTTTCTTATCCAAAAGGTCCCATCGCCGCCACCTAACTCTAGAATGTGGGCTCCAGGGTGCACCTCCAGTTGTTCAAACACCCAATTATGCCAGCCTTGCGGATTTGTACTGAACTTGTCATAAAGATGTATCCGCGTTTGCAAGCGGCTCGCCGTCCGATACTGTTCCCCCCAATCTTGCTTACTCTGCAAGGTTTGAATAACATTTGCTAAGTGGTTCCAATCAGACCGATTGACCGACATTTGCATAGCATCTCGTATTGCATGAACTACATGCTCCGTATGAGTGATTTTTCTCTGTAGAACATCGAGCTGTGCTTGTAATGAATGTCTGATCTCCCCTATGGATAGCGACTCTGCATCTAAGATGTCTTTTATTTCTTGAAGTGATAGCCCTAAGTATTTCAACGTTTGAATTTGCTGCAATTTTTCTAGGTCTTTCATGTTATAAGATCTTATCGATCCCGCGTGATGATCTTCTGGAATTAGAAGCCCAATCTGATCGTAATATCGCAATGTCCTGACCGTTATTCCTGTACGCTTTGCAAGCTGCCCTGTCGTTAAATAGTTCTCTTTGTACATCCTTTCTCACATCCAATCGATTGCTCCAGCGTGTTGTTCTCAGTTAGTATAGCAGGTGACGTAACGTCACCTTCAAGCAAAATTTATGCATAAGAAACAGAGGGCAAGCACCCTGACAGCAGTTGGCCTTTCAGCGCCCTCTTGGAAATAATCGGAGCAAATCAACAGGGGTGGAGGTTCCGATTTTCGGGCATGTTACTTAAAACATGTTTAGGAGGGGATAAGGGATGTCCAGAAGAAACAGGAAATATGCCGTGCCGGGAGTCAATCGCGGCATGCAAACGTTTAAAGCCGAGGTGATGCGGCGCGAGGGTTATGATGTAGATCCGGAGCGGCCTGATGATGTGAAATATGAAGTCGCAAAAGAACTAGGTATCCCATTAGAACACGGTGAGAATGGACATTTGAGTACAGAATCAGTGGGTCAGATTGGTGGAAAAATTGGTGGATCGATGGTCCGCGAGATGATTCGTCTTGCGCAGCAGCAATTGGTGGATCAGGAAAGGGAGTAGCATTTTTTCTAAATCATAAAGTTGCAGAAAATGTAGGAGGCGGCTTTAGTCCTGAATTGCCTGGGACTGAGACCGTTTTCTTTGCGTTTTCCCAAAACAACCTAATTAATGGTAGAATTTTACCGATGTTCCACGGTATAGTGAAGAAGGTTATAACGCCATTCAATTCTGTATTGGGAGAGGAATCGTCGGATGAATCAGAGGTATCGTAAACGCAACACAGCTGCTTTCACAGGGGTATCGTATTTTGCATTGGCTGCAGGTCTTTTTCTATTCTGTTTGGGGGTGTACAACGACGATTGGGAATTGAACGTGAAAGGGTATTATTTGCTTTGCATGGTGTTAATTACGATTAGCTGTATCGTTGTGCAAAAGGTCGTTAGAGACAATTCAGAGGATAAAGAAATTAAGCTAGAAAATCCGAAACACAGGATGAGAAATACAGGGGCTTTCACAATTATGGCTTTTGCAGGCTTGGTTATTGGGTATGTAATGTTCTTTATTGGTCTGTACAATGCTCCATTTCAATTGAATGTAAAGGGGTATTATATAGCTGTTATTCTGTTGATTTCATATAGCGCCGTTGGCGTTCAGAAAGTGACGAGAGATAACGCGGAGGACAAAGAGATTCTCGCCGAGCAAGATGCCAGAAGGGACATTCAAGGGTAAAGAGGACCTAGATAAGGAGCAGTGAGATGAACTTTTTAAAAGAAAATCTTTTTTGGCAGTATCCAGTAAGCACTTTTTCTATTACAGATGAGAAGATTGAAATTGTAACTGAGCCTAATACTGATTTTTGGCAACGTACCTATTATGGATTCAGAAATGATACTGCACCTGCGCTGCTAATGAGGACTGACGAGAAATACTTTTCTTTAATAGTGAAAACTGATTTTGACAGCGCTCATAGATTTGACCAGTGTGGAGTCATTATTTATCAGGACAGTGACAATTGGTTCAAGGCATCGATTGAATATGAGAATGAAGAATATCAAAGATTGGGTAGTGTAGTTACGAATCACGGATATTCGGATTGGGCAACAACAGATATCGACGCAACAATAAAAACAATGTATTACAGATTAAGTCGGCGTGAGAGTGACTTCTGTGTTGAAAATTCTCTTGATGGGATTACATTTAAGCAGATGCGTATTTTTCATTTGTTTGAAGGGAGTGAGCATATCAACTTTGGTTTATATGCTTGTAGCCCAGAGGATTCGTCATTTAAAGCAACATTTACAGAAATAGAAATCACAGAATGTCAGTGGTTGGAACATAAATAAAGTTAAGGAACTAAGAATAAGCTAAAGGAGCCTCGTGAGTAGTGACGAAGCTCCTTTTTATTTTAAAATCTTTGTATTTAAAAAAGTTTTGAATGAACTAACTAGGTTCGCGTAGGCACTCTTTTTTTAAATAAGCAGCAAAGCTCTTGATATTCATCCGTATATGCCGATTATTGCCCTCGAGCTTACTCATCATGATGCCGCCTTCCATGATGGAAAGGGAGAAGGTAGCTAGTGCCTCAATGTCGAGATCCGCTTTGAATTCACCACTTTGTACACCTTCAGAAATGATTTTCTTTTTGGATTCCAGTGTGCCTATAAGGGCTTGCTGGGCTTTTTCACGTAAGCCTGGATGACTGTCGTCGCTTTCAATAGCCGTGTTGAGGAGCGGGCACCCCCCAATAAAGGGTGGCGCTTCAACTACTTTCTCGTACACATGTAAATAAGCTAATAGCTTGCCAGAGGCCGTTTCTTGCTGACTAATGGCATGAGCTAGTTGGGCCCCCACAATACTACCCGCATAGCTAAAGGCTTCATATGCAATCTCATCCTTACTTGAAAAATGACGATAAATGCCACCTTTCTTAATGCCTGTCAATTCAGTTATATCAGATAAGGATGAGCCCGAATATCCTTTCTGGTTAAACAGTTCAGCGGCTTTAGCTATGATGTAATTGCGAGTCTTCTCACCCTTTTCCATTGTCATCCTCCGTCCTTAATTGTATATGTACACGTAGTATATCAAATGAAATTATTCTGTTGCAAAAAAAAGCATCTATGCTATTATAAAAGATACCAATCGGTATCTTTTATAATAGACAGGGGTGGAAACCATAATGGAAACGACATGGTTTAAGGAATCCAGGTATGCATGGATTGGATTAGGATCTCTCTGGGTTATTGGATTTATTGGTGCATTGACTCGCTTCAGCTTGTCTTTTTTTCAGGTGCAAATATCGACGGATTTACAGATTAGCAGGGGATTCATCTCAATGGCATGGTCCACCAATTTATTCATCGTAGCCGTATGCGCGCCTTTGGGGGGCTGGCTCGTGGATCGTTATGGCACAAAGAAGATACTAATGTTAAGTGCAATCATGAGTACTTTGGGTACTGGTATTGTCGTGTTAGGCCACCATCCTATTGTCTTTTTTATTGGATACGGTGTTATCTCTGGTTTAGCAGGTATTGGGGCGACGACGAATTATATATTGATGTTTGAATGGTTTCGGCATCATCGGGCTAAAGCAATGGCCTTGCTGGCGAGTGCCTCTTCTGTAGGATTAGCGATTATTACACCCATTTTCGTATCCATGGACTGGCTGACTTGGAAAAACGCCTTTATGGCTTCTTTTATCCTAGGTGTTTGTGTAACACTTCCCGTAATTTGGTTAGGAATTAAGAGTTCACAACAGAAAAATACGGAGAGAGCTCCTTCGGATCGTTCAATAGAAGTCGAAGGTCAAGATACATCACCTAGAGTAACTCCACCGTCGAAGA
Source organism: Paenibacillus sp. B2(2019) (assembly GCF_008370385.1). NCBI lineage: Bacteria > Bacillati > Bacillota > Bacilli > Caryophanales > Paenibacillaceae > Paenibacillus > Paenibacillus sp. B2(2019). The sequence goes on along the minus strand of NZ_VTZR01000013.1, from coordinate 489,604 downwards.
AATTTATTTCTCTTCCTATTTTTGTCGTAGTCGCGATTGCGCTGTTCACCTGCGGTATCAATATGGGATCCGTCGAGATGAATTTGGTAGCCATACATCAGTTGGCAGTTGTATCACCAAGCATGATCGCCTTATCTATGAGCATCCTTGGTATTATGGAAATCACGGGGGCACTCATTTGCGGCTATTTTCTGGACCGATACAATAAATTAATGATGATGTCTCTATTGTATGGCATTCGTATTATAGGTTTTGCTTTCCTCTTTATGCACTTGGGAAGTTCACCTATTCTTTTTGCTATAGCGTTCGGAATTACCTACTTAAGTGCATTACCAGGTGGAATGCTTGTCATTAATGAGTTTGCAAAGGGTAAAGGAAAACATACCGGTGTTCTACTTCTCATGCACCAGGGCGGCGGTATAGTAGGTGTATTAATCGGAGGCCTATCCTTCGATTATTTTGGGAATTATCAGAACTTAATTGTAGTTGATGTTATAATCTGTATCCTCGTAACGCTAGGGTACTTCGGATTATTCACGACACATAGAAGGAATCTTCGGATTCAAAATAAGAAGGTTGCAGTAAGTGAGGCACTTTGACTTAGATATGGAGGGATGTAAATATAACTGCGTGCATAATTGGCTATCTTGTCCTTCATATTATAGAGGGTACTCATCTAAGAACAAAGGAGAATATAATTTGCAGCAGCAACCACAGTTAGGAAGTATAACGATGGGCGGACAGCAGCTAGGTCACGGCGCCCACGAAATGTTCGATGTGCACGAGGTATTGTCCTGCCAGATCAATTTACTGGACCAGTTCATGATGTTCAGAACCTTTGTACAGGATCAAGAGCTACTGTCTATCTTGGATCGGCAGTACAATTTCATGCTGGATCAGTACAACTTGACCTGCCAATGCTTTAAGACAGGGCAAAAGCCAAGCCAGGAAACGGCTACCTATCTTATCCCGAATATGACACAGCCGGTTTACGGCCTCCAACCGGCCCCGCCCAAGAAGCCTAACTCGTCACTGGCGGATGTGAAAGATGCGGGCGTCAGCGGGTATATGCTGGGTCTAATCAAATCCCATGCCTCACTGCTGGCCATGTCTTCACCGGAAGTGACGAACCCAGCGCTGCGTCGGGTGCTGGCTTCACAGGTGCAGCATTTTATTGAAATGGGATATGAGTTGTTCCTTTATCAGAACAAACATGCCTATTATCAGGTTCCGCAGCTTCAGGTTTCAGTAATACAGCAGATGCTGGATGCCTATGTTCCCGCTGTCGGATCTCCTCAGATGCCCGTAAATAACTAGGGCGCTGACCATTCTAACTGTAGAAGACCCGACTCGCTTGTTGTTGAACAGGAAGTCGGGTCTTCTTTTGCCTGCCTAAGCCTATACCAGAATAAAATAACACCCGATAACGCATAGTAACACCAGACGGAGGGGATATACATATGGGTACTCCAACTGGCAAGCTACCTTGGTGGCAGCTTACTTTATTTGGTGTAGGCTGCACGATTGGCACGGGATTCTTTCTTGGTTCCAGCATCGCTATCCGTAAGAGCGGATTATTGGTGTTGGTTATTTTTGTGTTGGCGGCTGTGGCAACTCTGTTCGTCTATGAGGCGCTGGCCCAAATGACTATACAGAATCCTCAAAAGGGCTCTTTTCGTAGTTATGCCAAAGAGGCTTTTGGCCGCTGGGCCGGGTTTGGCATGGGCTGGATCTATTGGTGTTCAGAAATTCTAATACTTGGCAGTACCTTGACTGCTTTGGGCCTGTTCTCGCGGGTCTGGTTTCCGAGTTGGCCGCTTTGGATTTTCACTGCCATTTATGCCGTGCTAGGTCTGCTGGTCATTATTCTAGGTAGCCAGGGGATTAACAAAGCGGAAAATCTATTCGCCATGATCAAAATCGCCGCGGTACTGATGTTCATCGTGGTCGCCATGGTTGCCCTTTTGAGAGGGAGGGGGAACTTGAAGCGATGGGACTACCTATTTTTGTATATGTACTGAATGGGGTAATGATCGTGGCCGGGTTCTCTATCTTAGTGGCTTCATTGTATGCGGTCTCGACTATGCTGGTAACCTTGGCCGAGGATAAAGATGCTCCTTCTTGGCTGGCGGTGACCAAAGGAAAAAGGAAGATGCCGCTCTACGCGCTTGGTATTAATATGCTGGGTCTCTGCGTGACAATTGTACTGAGCTTGTTTCTGCCAAAGCAAATTTTTGAGCATATCACCACGGCGGCCGGTCTAGTTATTTTGTACACATGGCTATTTATCCTTGCCTCTTTCCTTAAGTTATTGAGACCAAAGATGGGCGGTTGGATTAGATCCATGGTCGCTATGGCGCTGATCATTACTGCCGTGGCAGGTACACTTTTTGAAAAAGGGGGCCGTCCCGGCTTCTGGTCCAGCCTTCTGATCATCTGTGTCATTGCGTTGATTACCTGGTTTAGGGAGCACCTCTTGAAAAAACGCGGACAAACCTCATAAGCGCTTAAGAGTGAAATTTAATTCCTATTGCTTTGAACTTGTTCTTCATATAAGTATATGGACATTTAGACGGCGCACTTTCGTCATCTCGCAGAAAATATTGCTTCCATTCCAGACTGTCCTCCTGCCCATACCATTGAAGGGAAGGATGTGCGGGAACACTGTCGTAGTCAGCGAGCTTCTTGCGGATCTGCTTCTTCATATTGCGGCCAAATGCGGTAGAATCATTAATATTCTCGAACACCCAACGCGGCTGAAAAGCAATGAAAAAATAAGGGGTATGGCGGCTTCTCCGCAGCTCATGTGCCGGGGTTGCGCAGAACGCGAAATATGGGTGCCCATCAAAGCAGAACTCCCAAGAAGGATGGGAGGGATCTGTAGAAATTTCATTCGGCCAAGGCACCGTGTCTACCGCGCTGACGCGGCCCAGAATGGACCAGAATAAATTCTCATATTCCTCAATGGAGAAACCTTCCGCCAAATCTTCCGGAGTTTCAAAAAATAGAACAAGGGAAGCATATTTGCCGGTATCCCGCGAGCATTCCCCATATTGACGAAGTAATTGTGCGACCTCTATTGCAGACTCTTCACTTCGTGGATCAGCTACGAAGCCAAAACGCAAATGATTGGACAGAAATCCCTGACGTCCTGGAATACAGGGATATTTGCCTTCGGGATCTGCAATCATAGATGTAAATTGACGAAAAGCATCCTGCTGCCAGTACGGCAGCTCAGCCAGATGTTCATCCAGCCAGACCTTTGTGTTCAAATGGGCCATCCAAAAACACCCTCCTCGTTAAGTTCAAAACATCCTATGCGAAGGGAGGGGGATAGGTGAAGGCCTAGGAAAGCTCTTGCTGGTTGAACCTATTAGCCAAACAACTGTATAAATGCCTGAGAACCGAAGTAGATGCCAAAACCAAGAAGGCAAATCCCCGCGGCAAGGGAAATGAACCGGAGCATAGAAGGGCCGGTGAACCGATGAAAGAAGCTAGACAGCATCGCCATCACTACATCCCAGAGTAGGATACCGACAAAAATACCCATGCTGTTCCACAGCACCTGATCGAAATGTTGATTTTCTATGCTTTTGGCCAGAATGGAGCCGTAGATACCTAACCAGAACAGAATGCTGAGTGGGTTCATTAGTGCCATCAAAAAGCCTGAACGGAAGGCGCTAGTGCCGGTCTGTGCACCTCGTGAGGCGGATCCAGGCACGGCATTGATATTTTTCAAAGTGTCAATTCCGATATAAAGGAGAACGAAGCTGCCAAATGTCCACAGGAAGGTTTTCATAAACGGGGTATTCAGAAAGTGGGCTAGTCCAAAATAAATGAGTAGCATATACACTAAATCCGCACACATAGCCCCCAGTCCGATCATCCAGGATTGGAAGAATCCCATCCGCGCTCCCCGGTCGAGCTGGGCTGCATTGATGGGACCAATCGGTGCAGATAACGAAATGCCGAGTACTATATAGGTAATAAAGCTATTCATGGTCATCGCTCCTTGAAGGAGATGTTAACTTATACAAGTCATTCTATTCAAGAAGTAGGTAAGTTAGAAGACGAACCTCTTTGCGACATACTCTAAAGGATCTCCACGGCAATCGGTGTACATTTATACCCGTTGCAGACACTTTCGGAGCAGGGACAAGCCGATATGGCAATGATCAGATCCATCTCAGCCCGCAACTCAATATAATCCCCGGCTTTAGAAAGCGGTCGCTCCACGCTGACTTTTCCAGAAGGATCAATGACAGTATTCATAAAAAGGTTAAACGTATAATGCTGATCGGGAGCGGGCAGGCCAAACTCCTCCAGCGCCTCATTCAGGTTATTGTAGCAGCTGGCGTGATCCTTTTTGTTATACAGCACCTCATACATCTCGGGACGGCAGGCAGAGTTAATGAAATCATGGCGGCCCACAGTATCCTTAATAATCGTAAGCAGTGGTCTGTATTGGTTGGAATAGAGGATGTCCCCCGGAAGAACATTCATCTTGCCTAGAGCATCTATCGTCACACCAGGGTCGATTCGCTCATTAGGGCGAACGGCGTTATAAGCAGCGAAATCTGCTACCTGCTTTCCTTCTACATCGGTTACCCGGACGATCTGCCCTTTGTCCAACTTGAAGCCCAATCCCTTGGTTGCTGGAATCAGCCATTGTTGTTCGCTCATCAGTACTCTCCTTCGGGATAGTCATAGTCTGTGAGGGTTAGTATGGCTCTTTGCCAAAAAAGTCATACAAAGTATAGAGCTGTCTGGCGGCATCATAGAAAGAGTTCGTATTCGATTTGATGACAGTCTTTGAGGATCAGAATGACATTTATTTTGAAGGAAAACTCATTCGAAAGATAGCTCCACCCTGCTCTCCGTTATGAGCGGATATAGTACCGTCGCACCGTTCAACAATTGCACGTGAAATGGCGAGTCCAAGTCCCGTTTCTCCATTCTTACCTTTAATAAAACGCTGAAATAGCTGAGGCAGTAATTGATCAGGAATACCTTGACCATCATCAATGACATCAATCTGCACTTGTCCATCCCGCTCCGAAATTTCTATATCCACGGCTTGTGATGCATGTCTGATCGCATTGCTCATAATATTTAGTACTGCTTGTAAGAGTTTTTCTGAATCTCCATGAATATGAAGTTTTCTCGGGTTATCTACCTCGTAATTTATTTTGATGTCAACTCTCTCATTTATAGCTAATGGACGTATTCGATCGGCGGTTTTATCGATTAATTGTTCTACTGACACTTCTTCTTGATCAAAAATACCATCTTCACTTTCAAGCTTGGCTAACAAGATCATCTCTGTAACAATTCCCTTAAGTCGTTCACATTCGCTTGAGATGACATCAAGACCATTGTCAGCACGATCCCCGGTGAAAATACCATCTCGGATTCCCTCAGCATAACCTTGAATCGTCATTAGTGGGGTCTTAAGTTCATGAGAAGCATTCTGGAAAAATTGTCTTTGAGCATGATGGTATTGTTTAAGTTCTCCTGCGAGATGATGGACACTTTGGGCTACCTCACCAATTTCCCCGCCAGTTTGAATGAGCTGCACCTCATCGAATTGGCGTTTTTCAACTTTTTTGAGCTCAAGCTTTAATTTCTCAAGAGGAGTAACGAGACGTTTGGTAATAAATAAACTTAGGCCAAAGGCAATAATGCCCCCAATCACCATAATGAACATCATTCTTGTAAAAAGCTCTGATTGATATGATTTCACTTTGCTTAGCGGTGTAGACAAGACAAGGGTGGCTGCGGTTACAGCACTAGCTGGATCAAGATTCTGTGGATTAGAAGTTAAGGTCTCAACAATATATTTCTCCTGTCCATTTTCCCATAAACCCGGCTGATTGTGACTTGAGTGCTGTTCAATGAGCGGTAGCCATGTCTGTGTCTGCGCTTCAGTCATTGTACTAAATAATATATTACGATTCGGCTCTATGAGTAACGCATCGACGGATCTATTAATTTCTTGAGCCGGCTGTACGATAGCTGCTGCTGACTGAGAAGGTGTTAGGTCTTGAACAGGTAACGAATTGACCAACTCCATCATTGCACTGCCTTGTGATCTTAGCTCTTCTCTTTGATTATTGATTAGTGTGTCCATTAGTAGAGGATAAACGAATGTAGCTGTAAGCACGAGTACGCATACCAGTAATATTCCAAATGATAAATGAAGCTTATAGATTAGTTTCATGTTATGTCTTCACTCCATCCACGCGCATTCGATAACCATAGCCCCAAACGGTTTCAAGAGGCAGGTCTTCCATTTTACGACGAAGTCTTTTGACTAAATCGTCAATTGCCCGATCGCTACCGAAATAGTCATCCCCCCACACTAATGTTAACAACTCATTGCGAGAAAAAGCACGATTCGGTTGCGCTGCTAAGGTATGAAGCAATGAAAATTCCTTCACCGTCATTTCAATTTCTTTAGACCTCCAGTAAACCAGACGACTGTCTAATACTAGACGAAGCTCATCGATGATGAGGTCGTTTGATTTAGAAGAGACTATACTCTGTTCTGATCTTTCTGCAAGGGAGTTAAGCCGATGGAATAAACGATTTACTCGTGCGACCAGCTCACGTGGGCTGAAAGGCTTAGTTAAATAATCATCGCTTCCAAGCTCAAGTCCAAGTATCTTATCTACTTCCTCATCACGAGCAGAGATCATAATAATAGGAACTTCGGCTTCCTTGCGAATTTGTTTGCAGAATTCATAGCCATTCATACCTGGAAGCATGATGTCTAGAATCCACATATCCGGGCGCTCTGTGTTCCATAACATGAGCGCTTCTTCTGCTGAACCTAACGATAGGGTGCTATAGCCTTCCTTCTGTAAATAATTCTCAACGATATCTCTTATATGACAATCATCTTCAACGATTGCGATTTGATAGTTCTTCATCAACAGACCTCCTGACCAATACATCTATTATTCTAACAAAGTTGTCCTTTCAAGCGGGCTTTTCCATACTTTTTCCACAATTGCTCCAAATTAATACCGAAGCTGATCTATAGAATAGTTATTTGTACGGTAAACATGTTGCTTGTATGGAACAAGCTCGAAAGGGGGTTGAGGCTGTGAGAATTTCATATTTGGCTCGCAAGGAGATTCTTGTAGCGTTCTGCTTTCTTGCTCCCAGTTTGATCGGGTTTGCGCTATTTTATTTGATTCCGTTTGGTCAAAGTGTTGTATTTTCATTTGAGAATCCAAGTGGTGAGGCAGGGTTATCGTTTGCCAATTATCAGAGCCTATTAGCTAGCTCGTCCTTTCAAAAGGCGGCAGGGAATACATTCTGGTTCACAATAATTGGTGTTCCGATCCTTATTCTGTTGTCACTTGCTCTTGCCATGCAGCTTAACAAACGAGTCTACCTTCGGAATTGGCTGCGTACCTCTTATGTACTGCCACTGGTTGTTCCAGTAGCGTCAATTGTGCTCGTATGGCAGATCCTATTCGACTGGAATGGTTTTTTCAATCATGCATTAGAGTGGATTGGAATTGAGCGGATCGATTGGATGAAATCAGAGTGGGCGCAAGGGGTCATTATTTTTATCTATGTATGGAAAAACATTGGCTATAATGTGGTTCTATTCTTGGCTGGACTGCAAAATATCCCAGATCAATATTATGAGATAGCAAACCTGGAAGGTGCAAGCTGGGCTCGTAAGCACCAGATCACCTTGATTTATTTAATACCGACAGGATTTTTAGTGATGCTGATGTCGATTCTAAACTCATTCAAGGTATTTCGGGAAATTTATTTAGTTGCGGGTGACTATCCTCATGACAGTATCTATATGCTTCAGCACTATATGAACAATATGTTCTTATCGCTCGATATTCAGAAGCTGTCGGCTGCAGCTTTCTTAATGGTGCTCTGCATTTTAGTCATTGTCTTGATGCTCTTCCGAGTTGAACATAAGTTCCGTTCATTTATGGAGTAAAGGGAGGGGTGTAGATGAACAAGAAACCGATAAGAACACTGCTACTTACTATTTTCTTAGCCGTAATCGCGCTGGTAATGCTATTTCCAGTTGTACTCACAATGGTAAGCTCCTTGATGACGGAGAAGGAAATTATGCTGAATTACGGCATGTTAGGTAATACACAGATGAACGATTTTGTGAATTTGAAGCTGATTCCAGATTGGGTTTCGCTGGAGCAATTTTATAAGGTGCTTATTTCAACCTCGCAATTTCTTCGTATGTTTTGGAATTCTGTATTTATGGTGTTTCCAATCATTATAGGCCAGGTCGTGGTGGCAACATTAGCGGCATTTGCATTTGCCAAGCTGCGATTTCCTGGCAGAGAGCCCTTATTTATTGTGTATCTGATCACGATGCTCATGCCGTTCCAGGTCACGCTTGTGCCGAACTATATCATGTCCGATCGACTAGGGCTGATTAATAGTCCAAGCTCCATTATTTTACCAGGGATATTTGCGGCGTTTGGTGTGTTCCTGCTCAGACAATTTATGCTCCAAATTCCAACGGCATATATGGAAGCAGCCCAAATGGATGGGGCGGGTTATTTTCGATCCTTTATCAGGATTGTCCTGCCTATGGTTAAACCTGGAATGGCAGCGCTTGTTGTTCTGCTGTTTGCAGATTACTGGAATATGGTGGAGCAGCCCCTGATCTTTCTGCAGGATGCCAATTTGCAGCCCTTGTCCATTTTTCTATCTCGTCTACAGGAAGATGCGCTTGGGGTATCCTTTGCGGCTGCAGTCTTGTATATGACGCCTATGATTCTCTTGTTTCTTTTGGCGGAACGGTATTTTATTGAGGGTATAGAGCTTTCTGGAATTAAAGGATAGGGGAAATGAGATGACAAGCACATCTAAGCGACAACGATTAACGGCTGCTTTGTTTGTATTGTTCTTTGCGATATTGGCTGGCCTGACTTTCTTTAGCAGCACACTCGAAACGATGACGCTGCCCAAAGTAGTTACGGAGAAACTTACCTCGAAATCATTAGTTCATCAGTTTAAAGGGAGTGGAGTCTTAACACCTCGAAAGCAGGTGGATTTGTTGAATGAGACTGGCTCAAAAATTGTGAAGGTACATGTAAAAGAGAATGATGAGGTTAAGAAGGGGCAAAAGCTCGTGACATTTGATAGCTCTGATCTGGATGAGCAGATCTATCAAGAGGAAACGGCGCTGAAGAAACAACAGTTAAATCGGGAGATTCTGGAGGAGGATATGCTTAATGCTTTGATAGATGGTGATGAGCAGGTGATTGCCAAGGCAGAGCGAGCTCTTGAACTGGATAATATGGATCTTGAACTGGCGCAAAGAAAGATGAATAAGCTGCGCAAAGATAAAGCGGATAAACAGACACTGACAGCCCCCTTTGATGGAAAAGTCACAAAGATTACAGCAGAGGATAGTATGAATGCTTCACAAGGGGGGACAATCCTGACCTTAATGGATAGTGATAAGGGCTTCGAGTTTTCATTTGCTGTCGAGTCGGATAATACGGCATTATTCGAGATTGGATCTAAGGTTTCTGTTCGATTGCAGAAAGACAATACACTGGTTAACGGTGTAATTGAAGAGATTAAAGCTGCATCCCAAGAGAGCAGTGAAGAAGATTCATCCGATAAATCCAGTTATCAGGTTGTCGTTTCTGTCTCCGATGATGGTATTAAAGGTGGCGAACAAGTCAGTCTGGATATAAAGAAGGAGTCAAATGAAAAAGGTTATGTGTTACCAAAGAAATGGGTTCATAAAGATACAACAGGGAGCTATGTCTTTGTAATTGATGAGAAGAAAAGCTCACTCGGCAATACGTTTAATGCACGCAAGGCTTATATTGTAACGGGTGATTCAACCGAAGATGAGATTGTAGTTGTGAGCGGCTTAAGTCCTGATGATGAGATCATTATTGAATCAAGTGAACCACTTCAGGAAGGTAATCGAATCCGAGTATATTGAAGGGAATGAATGAATTTGAAAAGAAGATGGTTTTTGTCCTTATTAGCAATGATAGTCGTATTATCGGGATGCTCTAGCAGCAGCGTGGGATCAGGTACAGAAGGATCAACTAATGAACAATCAGTCCAGAATGGCAATAAGATTGAGATTGCGACCATGGCGGTAACTCCTTATTTAGATGAGGCGGTTAAGCAATATAAAAAAATTCGCCCAGATATACAAATTGAAATCAAAGAGTATCTAGCCAGACCTCAAACGGAGGAAATGACATCGAGCGAATCATTCTCAAAGAGCGATGTTGAGAAATATATACAAACGGTTAGCACACAGATGATGTCCGGCAAAGGGGCAGACATCATCGTAATGAACGATCTGCCGCAGGACAAATATGTCGCCAAAAACATGCTGACTAATTTCTATGATCTGATGGATAAGGACTCAGAATTTGATCGAAATCAGTACTATCAAAATATCTTTAAGAACTCCCAGGATGGGGACGGATTGTATGCAATGCCATTCTCATTTGTCATCGACGCGCTTACTGGGAATACAGAGTTGTTAGAAAAAGCTAATATTAAAATCGATGATAAGACCTGGACATGGGATGGATTTAAAGAAATTTCTAAGAAGCTTAAGGAACAAGTTGGTGAGGATTATGTAGCATTTGTTAATCTATTTCCGATTCAAATGTTAGCGGAGTATATAGAAGCGAATTATGATAAGCTCATTGATCAAGGTCAAGCTAATTTTGATTCCGATCTGTTTCGAGACATGATGAAGCAAATCAAATCGATGTATGATGAAGGCGTACTTAAAGAGGAGTTTTCTTACGATTATTCCAAAACTTTGTTCAGCAAAGCTAACCTTTTCGATCCAATGTCAGGCCTCTCCCAAGTCCTTGATCCAAAGCTTAAACTATATCAAAATCCAACAGTCAATGGAAAATATAATGGAACTCCATTTAAGTCATACTTTACTTTAGGCATTAACAGCAAGTCCAAGGTTCAAGAGGAAGCTTGGAACTTTATTAAGTTCATGCTTTCCGAAGATATGCAATCTTCACCAGTGGTACAAGGCTTTCCGCTGCATAAGGGAGTTGTGGAGAAACAGCTTAATGATGCTAAGCAGCAGGCAGTAGCGGGAACACTACCTCTTCTAGAACAGAAGTTTGATGCTGAGACTGTAGAAAGTAAAATCCAAGAATTACATCAGCTTCTAGATGGAGCAAGTAGGAATTTATCTAGTGATCATAAGGTCGTTTCAATTGCAATTGAAGAATTTGATTCATATATGAGTGGTCAGAAATCCGCTGAAGATGTCAGCAAGCTGATTCAAAATCGAGTCAACACTTACATTAACGAGTAAAGTAAGAGAGATAGAAATACAAATAAGATATGAAAAGATGAAAAGCAAATGATGCTCGAAAGTTGAGGAACAAAAGGCGTTCAATCATTCAATGGTGATTGAACGCCTTTTGTTATTTGAAGTAAGCTTGCAATCATTACTTAATTTGATGACTATATAGAAAAATAAGAAGTTTACTCTGGATGGAGTCCAGAAAGATTTCTTTTTCGTTCAGCCGGTTAAAGTTCTGACTCTCGTAAAAACCGTAATTACATCTATTATCTGTATAAACGTAGATCGAATCTACATCCAGACTTCTCATGTAATTGGACACATGATGCATCAGCGCTTTTCCCACGCCAAGACCTCTCGATTCCTCGGATACAATGAACAACTCGATATAACCTTGAAAATCGTCTTTTTTTCCTTGAATAATCTCTTTATATGTCTGTTGAACCTTCGCCAGTTCTTTAGCGGATTTTCTATTTTCTTTATTCGCCGTGATGATTTTGATGAAGGCAATCGCAAGACTTAAGTAATTATGGGTTTTGGCTAAGCGATGTTTATCTTTGTAGGCCTTGCCCAGAATAATACCAATGACCCTATTGTCTTTTACAGCGACTTTGCTGAAAGAACTGTCTAAAATGCAGCTTTGCAAATAAAGATTCAATATGACATCTAAAAATATGTTGTCTTGAATAAAGTCATGGATACCGAATGCTTCATCTATTAATTCTTTAATGCGGTCATAATCGTCTTTCATAATCTCTCTATAGATAACCTCAGGCATGTGGATACACTTTCCTTTCTTAGGGTGACTTTCTTTATAATGAGCATAAGGTCTCCCCTTAGGAGAGAGTCAAGGATGGGTATGGACCATTAACGAAGGAGGGACTTAAATGAACAAGCTGTTCTCGATCGGAGAAGTTACTGAAATAAAAGAGGTATCTATAAAAGCCCTGAGATATTATCACAAAATGGGCATTCTGATTCCAAGATATATCGATCCCGAGACAGGTTATCGGTATTACTCAATAGATCAATTTATTTATATAGACGTCATTAAAGGCTGCCGTTCTTTTGGTACCAGTATTAAAGAACTTCAGGAGATTTTTAAAGAAAGCAACACGGACAAATTAATCGAATTTCTACAACTGAAAAGACAGGAAGCGGAAGAAAAACTGAAACAAGTGACAGAGGTTATTCAAAATATTGATAATTTAAACAAGAGTGTCGAGTCCTCAAAAGAAATCTTGAATCAGGATCAGGTCGTTATTCAGTTTTTCGAGAAGCGTTATGTGTTGACGGCTCCATACAGAGAAGCGGGAAGCCTTAAGGAGCTGTTGTATTATTCAGAGTTGGAGAAGACCATACGGAATCAGCAAAAGAAAATGACCATGGAGAGAGGCATTCTGTACATGCTGAATACAGAAGGTAAACTCGAGCCCCGATATGTGTTTCATGGTTTTGAAGGGGATGAAAGCATAGGAGCAGATTCACATGTGCAAATCCTTCCGGAAGGAAGGTATGTAACTTTGGCATATCGTAAAGAAAACGAAGTGGAACGCGTAAAAAGAGTACTAGACTATATAGAAAAAAACAGTCTGAACGCTAAAAAATATATCGAGATCGAATTATATAACGATTTATTTGATTCTGAATCCTACAGTTGTCAAATCCAAATACTGATCGAAAATGATGAATGTTTGGTGTAAATAACATATAAGGCTTGCAGGCTAATAGTAGCGTTATTGCAGGAATCATTCCGTTCTTCGTTGAATATATCCCGTTAACCGTATTGCGTATTCGAGATACGCAGCCACAGGAGGGAACAACATTGAAATCGACTACCGTTCAAAGCCTTACAGAGACGTTTAAGCTGGAAGTGCTTGCAGGTGCTAGCTACATGGATCGTGAAATCACTCGTTCAAAGGCGCATAGACCTGGTCTGGAGTTCGTGGGTTACTTTGATTTTTTCCCAACGAAGCGGGTACAAGTATTGGGCTGCAAGGAAATCAATTATCTGTTAACCCTAAGCGTTGAAGAGCGCAAGTTACATATTGGTAATATCGTCAAGTATCATCCACCATGCTTTATTGTGACGACAGGTCAGCAGGAGATTCCTTATTTAACTCTATTCTGCGAAGAAGAGGGCATCCCGTTGCTTCGGACGCAGGAGACGACGACAGAGATCATCGCAAAGATTGACACCTATCTGGTGAAGGCGCTGGCGCCAGAGCTTTCAATTCATGGGGTATGTGTAAACGTGTCTGGTATAGGTGTCCTACTCAGGGGCAAGTCAGGGATTGGAAAAAGCGAAACCGCGCATACGCTTATTAGAAGAGGCCATCGGTTTGTGGCGGATGATATCGTGGTGCTGAAGAAGCTGGGACCGGCGACGCTTCTCGGCACACATAACGAGACGACCCGCGAATTCCTAGCGCTGCGCAGTATTGGTCTGATCAATGTTGTACGCCAGTACGGGCGTAGAGCTTTTCAGGATGAGACGCGAATTGTACTCGACATCGAGTTGTCTCCTTGGCGAGAAAATTCCTTGAATAATGAGCTCGAAGTGGAGCCGAAGTTCACAGACTATCTCGGTGTCCTAATTCCGCATATTGAAATCCAGCTTCAGCCCGGCCGTGACGTAGCCGGCCTAATCGAAGCTGCCGCCAACAACTGGTATCTGAAGCAGCTTGGCTATAGCGCCGTAGAAGAGTTTATGCAGAGGATTGAAAACAAGCAATGAGGGGTGCTCATGAATTTGTGTATACGTAACAGACCGCAGAAGAGCTATGTGGTCTGTTTTTTTAACTAAATTTCGCCTTTAATGCGTGATTGGCTGGGCATAGGCTATAAATGGTATAATTTCTAATAGGTATTTTGAGTGATCGTTACTAGGAGGTATTAATGATGAGTGATGAGCTATTGGAAAAATTGGATACTTGGCATGAAGAGGATGAATTTCAAGAAATCGTGGATGCAATAACGGAAATTCCTGAAGAGGAAAGAGATTATGTTCTAACTAGTCATTTGGGCAGAGCGCTTAATAATCTCGGGCAATATGAAGAAGCTTTAGAGCAGTATTTGAGCATTGAAGAAGAGGGTGAAGGTGACCCGCTTTGGCATTACCGTATCGGAGTTTCCTATTATTATCTGAAGCGGTACGACGAAGCTTTAAAAGCATTTACAATTGCAGACGAGCTAGAGCCTGATGATGAGGACACCTTGGAGTTTTTGGGATGGATCAAAAGAAAATTGGCTAAGAAAGCTACGAAAAAGCCTGTGAATAAACCTGCAAAGAAGCCTGTAGTAGCGATCGACACCACCAACTTTTGGGATGACAGCGAGTATGCGTTCTCAGAATATATCTCTGAATCGCCTACAGATGCATTGATTGCTTCAGTAGAAGAAGAGCTGGTTTTTAAGCTGCCAAAATACTACGTTGAAATGATGAAGCTACATAATGGGGGAATTCCTCATAACAATCGGTACCCAATTCCGGGATCAGAAGAATTTATTACGATTTCAGGGATCCTTGGAATTGGACGAGATAAGAATAAGTCGCTGTGTGGAGCTTCAGGCAGCCGGACTGTGATTGAAAATGGACGTTATCCTGAGGTTGGTGTGGTGATTTGTGATTGTCCTTCTGAGAATGAAGTAATCATGCTGGATTACCGTGAGTTTGGAAATGATGGCGAACCCGAGGTTATTCATGTTGATCGTGATAACAAATACAAGATTACTCGCTTGGCTGATAATTTCGAGTCCTTTATCGGCGGACTGGTGAAATAGTGGATTTGCTGATTTAGCTGAATGTGGGGCTAATAAATCAGCCAAATAAACGACCGAAAAAAACAGAGCAACGGTTCTCCTATAATGGAGGCAGCTGCTCTGTTTTTTAATCTGCTCAATTGTCGCTATTAAACACCTTGGACTGAAGCACATCGAGTGCTCGGTTGATTTCTTCTAGTTCTTCAGTAGAAGAATCCTTGATCCGGTCCAGGAAACGTTCGCCGATCTGCCCAAAAGCTTTGTTCATCATCGCTTGTCCAGCGTCAGACAACCGAATCATTTGCTTACGCCGATCTTCTGCGACATCCAGCTTTTCGCAAAGATTCTTTTCTGTTAATTTCTTGAGCTCACGGCTCGTGTTCGGCATAGAGATATTCTTACAATCACTAATTTGACTGAGAGTAACAGGCTGGCTGACCGCAATATACTCCAGAATACTATATTGAACGGGTGTAATACCTTCCGGTCTAACATCTTTGGTTAAGTCGAATGTTACTTCATGGACTGCCGTCGTAAAGGTCACTAATTTATGAAAAAACGCTTCTTTGTCCATAACGATCACCTCTTAGTGTAAACTTTAACAAAATAATTATCATAATACAATTATCATTTGACAACTAAATAAAGGTTGTGATACGATTTTGTTATCAAATGATAATTAAAGAGGTGGACCAATGAACGTTCTAGTCATCTATACTCATCCGAATCATAAAAGTTTAAGTTATGCTTTTCTCAATAAGGTCATTCAAGGAAGTAATGAAAATCGAAAGATCACGAACATCGAGGTGCTTGATCTATATGAGGAGCAATTTGATCCGGTGCTGGTCTTTAACGAAAATAAACGTAGAAGAGATATGCATATCGATCCCAAGTTTGAGAAATATCGTGAGCAGATTCGTCAGGCTGACAAAATTGTGTTTGTGTATCCGATCTGGTGGGGCCGGCCTCCCGCCATGCTACTCGGTTATATTGATCAAATGTTTGCCTCTAATTTTGCTTATAGAGAAAAGGGCGGTCTTATCCCGGAGGGGCTGCTGAAAGGGAAGTCAGTAGTTTGTATTTCCAGCATGAAGGGGCCAACCCTTTATCCTTTATATTGGTTAAACAATTCCCATAAGGTACTGATGAGAAAAGCATTATTTCAATATTGCGGTATGAAAAAAGTGAAGTTTTTCGAGTTTGGGAATATGGAGAGTCCAAAAGGTAAACATGACAAAAAGCTAAATCAGGTCTACCAATATTTTAAATCTGTAGCTAATTGATGCCTCAAAGATAATAGCTCGATGATCATTTGGACTCGTTATAAAGATAGGCAACATAATCCTGCAGCACTGAGGTGTGGTCCATTTGTCGCAGCATAGTCCCGATATTTCCACGGTGATAGCTGCCATGGTTTACGATGTGGAAGATAGCCCCGGAAATGGATGTCTCAAGTGATCCCATAGTTGGATGATCTAACACAACGGTGGGGTCCTTATCTATTTGACTAGCCAGCACCATCTTATTTTTGCTGGTTAGCTCACGATAGAGGACATCCATTTCTTCAATATCTTTTATAGCTAATAAGGGCTCTAATTGGGCAGCTGATGCTTTAGCTTCATTCCTAGTTCGCCCTTCAATCAAGTCAAACCAAATGTTCTCCACGACATAAATATGCGTCACAACCTTCGCTACCGAAGAAAAACCGCTCTGGATATCCTTATGATAAATGTCTTTAGGCAGCTCCTTTAAGCGATGGATGATCGTTTGATTAGCCCATACATTGTAGTCATACATTTCTAACGTTGGATGTTTCTCCATGAGTTTCTCCCCCTAAGATTATAGATGCTTTAATTATACCCATTCCAAAAATGTTCGGTACAATTTAGAGATGTTTATTATAGGATCCTTTGCCCAAGATAAACCAAAATACAGACGACAGCGATAAAGCAGAGGAGTAACCAATTCGCTAGCTTCATTCCCATCTAAACCTTACCTACCTTAATCATTGTTAAATCCTCGCCGCTTACTTGTTTGATTAAATTCATTACCTTATAGGCTCCTCTGCCGTTCTCATAAGGCTTCATCTTATCTTTGTAAGTAGAGCGGTGCTCGTATAGCGTCATAATCGAATGAACAAAGGTTTGATTAGTCATCTCTTCTTCAAGTAATATTTCAGCGAGTCCAGTTTGTTGAAAATACTGCGCTTGGGCAAGTTGACCAGAGCGGCTGCCACCATTCGTGTGAGGAATTAATAACATTGGCTTTTGCATAGAAAGAAGCTCCATCATAGAATTTGAGCCTGCACGGGATACGACAACATCTGCCATAGCTAATAAATGCGGCAGCTCACAGTTTGTAATGAATTCATAAGATTTGTAGCCTGACATCGAGAGGTGATAATCAACTTTTCCCTCCCCGCAAATATGAACCACTTGAAATTTATCTATCAACTCAGCGAGAACATTGTTCACCATTTGGTTAATGCTGTGTGCCCCTTGGCTTCCTCCCATAATAAGAAGAACGGGCTTAGCAGAGGTGAATCCGCAAAAGGCTAAACCACGCTGTTTATCAGCTAATTTGAATTGCTCCTTCAAGAGCGGTCCCGCATGAACGGCCTTGAGAGAAGCAGATTTGGTTACAGTATCCAGAAAATTTGTACACAGATGAGTGGCAAACGGAAGTGAGATTTTATTAGCTAGTCCAAGATTTAAGTCTGGTTCATAAATAATGATGGGCACTTTGTTAAGTTTGGCTCCAATCACGACCGGTACAGAAACAAATCCACCTTTAGAAAAAATCACACTTGGTTTGATGGTTCGTAGGAGTCGGTAAGATTGAAAGATACCCTTCATGATTTTGAATACATCAGTTACATTCTTCCAATCGAAGTAGCGTCTCAATTTCCCTGTGGAAATGGGATGGTAGGTCACTTCCTCCTTGTAGTCAGACAAAAGCTTACGCTCAATCCCTTGTTCGGAGCCTATATAATGGACGTCCCAGTCCTCTGCTAAACACTTAGGGATCAACACGAGGTTGCCGGATACATGCCCTGCGGAGCCCCCACCTGTAAATACGATCGAGGTACTCATGCTAGAAACCCACCTTGTTGTAACATTTCTTTTATCGCAGGTTTGCTCATCAACACATGATTCGAATCATAGCTCTGGAAGTCCACAGGCGGGCAAGAGGCATAGGCTTCTTGTAAACCTTCTATAGGAAAAGGAGGGAGAATCACATAATAGTGATCATCCAGATGAATAGAAGAAGCACTCTCAAATTCCGATATCAGGGCCTCACTTAAGCTTTCACCGGGACGTATCCCCGTTTCCTTGATTTGGATCGTGCTAGTTGATAAGTCGTCAATTAAGACCTGGGCAAGATCCTTAATGCTGCAAGCAGGCATTTTGGTCACAAAGACTTCTCCGCCTCTGCTTTCTTCTGTTGCTTTAAGGAGTAGGGTAATTGCATCATCTATGGTTAAGAAAAAACGAGTCATTCTAGCATCTGTAAGGGAAATGTCTACTCCATCCACAATACTTTGTTTGAAAATAGGCACCACGCTACCCGTTGAGCCAAGTACATTGCCACTTCTCACACATACAAACTGAGTTTTGGTTTGTCTGAGGTTGGCATGGACCATTAGCTTTTCACCGAGTGATTTTGTCATTCCGTAGGTGCTCGATGGTTGCGCTGCTTTATCGGTTGAGACATAGACTACTTTTTTTACGCCATGTTTAATAGCGGCTTGAATCACATGCTGAGTTCCGAGTACGTTAGTCTTCATCGCACTGTCAGGTTGTTGTTCGCAGATCGGAACATGCTTCAAGGCCGCTAAATGATAGATATAATCTACCTGATGGCAAGCTTGCATCAGTTCTTGCTTATCACGTATATCACCGATGATGAACGTTAGTTTGGGATTATGATGATATTCCTGTTGTAGTTCTACTTGAAGTGACTCATTGCGGGAAAATATTCTGATTTCTTTTGGGTCTCTTTCCAATAACCGTTTCACGAGTTGTCGTCCCCAAGATCCGGTTCCACCGGTAATTAATATGGTTGTATTTTGCACGGTTTGTTCCTCCTATGATCTTAGCTACACAATCATCATAGTGTTCATATGTTACGTGAATATGGCAAAGCGAAAGCTCTTAAAATCAAAAAAAGGTTAAAGAACCCTTATAACAGGTCCCTTAACCCTTCATTTAACTTCTAATAGCCATCGGTTTGTTTACCGGATTGCTCCGCAATTTCCGCGCCGTCTCGATTCTCTGAAGTACCTAGATGATTGTGGTCGGCTTTGGCTTGAGCAAGACCTTCAGCCACTCGGCGACCATAGTCTGGATCAGCTTTTGTAAAATGTTCAATCATATTGTTTTGAATCACAGGCGCACATATTTTTAGGGCATCGACCAGGTTATGAATCAATTCATCCCGTTCCCAATCCTCGAACTTGCGATAGGTATCACCAGCTTGCCCGAAGTCATTTGTCCGACTAATTTTGTCGCGAACTAGTCGATCATTATACATCGGTTGATGTTCTTTGCCAGAAGGAGCTGCCTCCTTTAACCCGCCAAGCGAGGAAGGTTCGTAATTCACATGTGGGTTTTGCTCAGGAGCCTTATCCACATGATAAGTCATTTGCCCATCCCGCTGATTCGTCGCTACCCTTGTCTTTGGAGCATTGATCGGTAATTGAATGTAGTTGGCGCCCACCCGGTGCCGCTGAGTATCCGAATAGGAGAACGTCCGGCCTTGCAGCAGCTTGTCATCCGAGAAATCCAGACCGTCTACTAGAACTCCAGTCCCGAAAGCGACCTGTTCGACCTCGGCAAAATAATTGTCTGGGTTTCGATCCAGAACCATCTTCCCTACAGGTAAAAATGGAAAACGTTCATGATCCCAAAGCTTAGTAGGATCGAGTGGATCAAAATCGAGCTCAGGATGCTCATCGTCACTTAGGATTTGCACACAAAGCTCCCATTCAGGGTAATCCTTACGCGCAATAGCCTCATATAGATCCTGCGTAGCATGGCTGACGTTATTGGCTTGTATATCCTCAGCGGCTTGCTGAGTTAGATTCTTAATGCCATGTTTCAGCGGCTCCCAATGGTATTTGATTAAGACGGCTTCGCCGTTTTCATTCACCCATTTATAAGTATTAACTCCAGACCCCTGCATCTGCCGATAGTTGGCTGGAATCCCCCAAGGAGAGAACAGGAATGTAATCATATGAGTAGCTTCAGGAGAGTTCGATACGAAATCAAACATCCGCTCTGGGTTTTGCAGATTGGTCACGGGATCTGGTTTGAAAGCATGCACCATGTCAGGAAATTTCAGCGGATCACGGATAAAGAAAATCTTCAGATTGTTGCCGACCAAGTCCCAGTTGCCATCCTCTGTATAGAACTTTGTGGCGAAGCCACGTGGATCACGAAAGGTCTCCGGAGAGTACATGCCATGAACCACTGTTGAAAACCTTACGAATACAGGTGTTTTTTTGCCTGCTTCTTGAAAAAGCTTAGCACGCGTATACTTCGAGACGGGTTCATCGCCTACTTTTCCATAAGCTTCAAAATACCCGTGGGCTCCTGCACCCCTAGCATGCACAACACGTTCCGGAATACGCTCTCGATCAAAATGAGATATTTTCTCGATAAAGTGGTAGTTTTCGAGCGTCGACGGTCCGCGATTCCCTACCGTTCGTATATTTTGATTATCTGTAATGGGATGACCTTGTCGATCCGTTAAAATCATATCTTCTTTTTCCTTATCCATATGACAAAGCTCCACCTCTTTTCAGATATGAATAGTATTTTCTACCAGAATTCTGAAAAGTATGCGAAACCCACTGACAAGAGATGTTATGAAAGTTACAATTTTTATTGGCATTTGAAATAATGACTGTTATATTTGAAAATACTATGTGTTATAAGCTTAGCAACTTGGTATCGACAGAATGGAGAGGCGGAATTACATGCAACAATTTTTAGATAGTATGATTAGCGTAACAAATGATTTTTTGTGGTCGAAAATATTGGTGATCCTTCTTATTGCTTGTGGACTTTATTTCACCGTAAGATCGAAATTTGTACAGTTTGGTATGTTCAAAGAAATGTTTCGGGTTCTTAAAGGATCCAATGAAAGGTCAAAAGATAGTATTTCATCCTTCCAGGCCTTCTGCATCAGTATGGCGGCGAGGGTAGGGACAGGTAATATAACGGGAATCGCAATTGCTATTGCCATAGGTGGTCCAGGGGCTATTTTCTGGATGTGGGTGATTGCCATTATTGGATCAGCGTCCGGTTTTATAGAAAGCACTTTGGCACAGGTATATAAAGTGAAGGATAAGACCGGATTTCGCGGTGGGCCTGCCTATTATATGGAGAAAGGCCTGAACAAGCGCTGGATGGGTGCGATATTCGCGGTTCTGATTACATTATCCTTCGGGCTTGTATTTAACGCGGTCCAATCGAATACGGTCACAGTGGCCTTTGAGAATTCATTTGGCACCAATCGGGCCATTCTTGGGCTTGTAATGGCTGCTGCCTTTGCGCTGGTTATCTTTGGCGGTGTTAAGCGTATCGCAAGAATGTCCGAATATATTGTAGTGGTAATGGCAGGAATCTACATTGGGGCTGCTCTTATTATTATGCTGATTAATATTACAGAACTCCCAGGAGTTTTCGCACTCATTGTGAAAAGTGCCTTCGGATTTGAACAAGTCGCTGGTGGCTCTCTTGGTGCAGTAATTCTACAGGGCGTGAAGCGTGGTTTGTTCTCTAACGAAGCGGGTATGGGTAGTGCGCCTAATGCTGCGGCAACGGCAACTACGAGTCATCCGGTGAAGCAAGGGCTAATGCAAGCGCTAGGCGTACTCACAGATACGTTACTTATTTGTTCGAGTACGGCGTTCATTATCTTGTTGTCTGATGCCTATAAGCAGCCAGGGCTGGACGGAATCAAGCTGACACAAGCCGCATTAAGCGAGCATATTGGTTCGTGGGCATCCGGATCACTAGCGATTATGATTTTTTTGTTTGCTTTCAGCACGTTAATTGGAAATTATTATTACGGTGAAACCAATATAGAATTTTTGAATTCCAACAAAAAGGTATTACTATTCTATAGATACAGTGTTTTAGCAATGATTATTTTTGGTTCCGTAGCAAAGGTTCAATTGGTATGGGATTTGGCCGACTTATTTATGGGCTTCATGGTTATCGTGAATTTGATTGCCATCCTGCTATTATCTAAAGTGGCCTTTGCCGCCTTGAAGGATTATAAAAAGCAGAAACGTGAAGGGAAGGATCCTGTTTTCTATAAAGACAGCATTCCGGGGCTCGAGAACGTTGAAGGTTGGGACAATTCTTCAGATATAAAAAGATAGAAATGTATTTGAAGGGCTCAGGAGACTGAGCTCTTTTTGCTGTCAGATTACAAAAACGAGCCTTTAGAATTGCTTCTAAGGCTCGTTTTGCGTACAGTATTTTAAATTAGTCCTGCTTAATATAGTTTATCCTGCAGCCCAAACATCTAATTCGATTTTCAATTCAGGTAAACCTAATCCTTTAACATAAGCAATGGTCATTGAAGGAGGCGTCATCCCGAATACTTTATTCCAAATTCCATAGAAATGATCCCAATCGATTTCTTCTGTGGCCCAAATGTTGATTTTGATTACGTTATCGGGAGTCAACTTTTGAGAAGAGAGGACTTCCACAATATTACTCATCGTGTTTGTTACTTGTTGATTAAAATCTGTAGGGATATTACTGTTTTGATCGATTCCAATTTGACCAGAAAATACATACATTTCCGCGTTTCTGCTTATTTTTGTTACATGACTGTAGTTACCAACGGGTTTCGCAATATTTTCTGGATTATATCTTGTGATCACATTATTATTTAAATTCATTTTTATGAAGTCTCCTTTAAATAGAAGATACATAACGATAGCTAGGTTATATATCTCCACTGTTTTTTAGTTTTAATTTTTGACAGACTTATCCTATCAATCATTAATTCTAGAAAAAAACAGCAGTAGAATACCCAATACCAAAAGATAAATATTTAAGGGATCTCTTTTTCATCAGGTATTCCTCCTTCATATTTAAAGTAAGATAACTTCATCAGAATGATAACATTAATCCATGTGCGACGGCAACTTTGCCTCCTCCGGCACAACATGATTAGGGTCTTTTTTTTTGCTGTATTTCATGAAAACTTCAATGCTTTTTTGAAAAAAAGCAAAAAACAC
Source organism: Paenibacillus sp. B2(2019) (assembly GCF_008370385.1). NCBI lineage: Bacteria > Bacillati > Bacillota > Bacilli > Caryophanales > Paenibacillaceae > Paenibacillus > Paenibacillus sp. B2(2019). Next base: position 466,256 of record NZ_VTZR01000013.1, on the reverse strand, counting down.
TTACATTAACGGATATTATATTGTTATAATTACAAACAGACCGGTTGGTATGTTAGGGGGAAATACGTAATTATGGATACAAAATCACTAATGATTGAGAAGGCGACACTCCTTTTTCAACAAAAAGGTTATAAGAGTGTAGGCGTTAGTGAAATTTTAAAAGCTTGTGATGTTACCAAAGGAGCGCTCTATCATCATTTTTCAAATGGAAAAGAAGAGCTATTAATTGCTTGTTTAAAAAGCCTAAAGGAAGCAATAACAATAGATATGGAGGACATTTTCAAAAAGCATTCTTCTACGCAAGAGGCCACGCAATTCATGCTTAATAAGTTAATTCACAACTTGGAAACCGAGGGCAAGCTTACAGGCTATACATTTAGCAGTATTGTCAGTGAAATGGCTACGGTCAGTGAGCCTGTCCGCCAAGCATGTAACTCACTTTATGAGAACATTCAGACTATTTACTACACGAAACTTGCAACTGAAGGCTTCTCGAATGAACTAGCTTCTGATATTGCTTTATTGATGACAACCTCGATTGAGGGTGCGATCATGCTGTGTCAAACGCAGCGATCTACTGCACCTTTAAAGATTATTGCGAAACTATTACCGACAATTTTGAAAGGAAGAACATCATGAATCTAGAAACAAGATTACCGAGAAACGGCAAAGAGGGCGCATTATACGGTGCAATTATTTGTACACTAACCGTTCTGTTTATGTCTTCATTAAATATCATTTTAGCGGTTGGAGAATTCAATGGGGAAGTTGCTTTATCGATCCTTAAGGTGTTTCCGATCATTTGGGTCATTGTTATGATTATAGAGCCTGTTGTTATTGGGCGTATCGCAGAAAAGCTGACAGCTAAATTCACACAACCTAGCGATAGCTTCAACGCCAAAATTCTATTTCGTATTCTTTTCACCGTACTAGGAATGTCATTTGTGATGACCTTTATTGGAGACATCATCGGAAACGGATTGAGTTCTGAATCGTTCAATCACTTCTTAGCGAATTGGCCAAGAAATTTCCTAATTGTACTGATCGCTGAAAGTATAGTGATCCAACCTTTTGCACGATTTGTGATGGTAAAGCTACATGCTTCTCAGGATAAAAAGAAGTCCAGCGCCGCTGGTATAACTGTAAATGGATTATCGGAACAAAACTCATAACATAAATATGCTCTCAGGCGAAGCATTTCGTTTGAGTCCTTTTCTATTACCGTATATAATGATATTTTAGTTGAATCATTGAAACCCTCCTATATAACAAAGAAAACTTAACAATGAAAGGTAATATCGAACATGATGATCTATAGTCGTCTTGCCATAATGATGCCCCCATTTCCCTAGCTAGGCTCATATTCTTGTTGTTGTTCGAGGATATAAGCTTGTAGGAGGGCGAATTTAATATGAAAAAATATGCAGCACCATCTTTGCTTTTAATGATTGTTCTTGTGGCTTTTCCGCAAATTAGTGAGACGATCTACACTCCATCGTTGCCGGATATTGCGGTAGCACTTGGGGTCTCTAATAGTTCTGTACAGTTAACATTAAGTATATATTTTATCGGATTTGCTTTAGGTGTTTTGTGTTGGGGTTGGCTCTCTGATTTCATCGGACGGAGACCTGCCATGCTGGGTGGCCTCATTGTATATGGTGTTGGAAGCTTGATGTGTTTTTACTCGGAATCCATTACTCTACTTCTGGTCAGCCGTTTCATTCAAGCATTTGGAGCAGCAACTGGCTCTATCATTACGCAAACCATTCTTCGAGAGAGTGTATCCGGGAATAAGCGGCATGCCATGTTTGCCCAAATCTCGGCGGTGATCGCTTTTACTCCAGCAGTAGGGCCGCTTATTGGCGGATGGGTGGATCAAGCTTTTGGTTTTCGAGCGGTTTTCTTTACATTAGTGATGATGAGTGTGTTGTTATTTGTGTATGCTTTTTGGAAGCTGCCAGAAACGACTGATGTTTCCGTGAGAAAAAAGGTGGCTATTCTACCTATCGTTAAAAGAATGCTCTCATTGCCACGTGTACTAGTGTTTGGGTTACTGATCGGGGGCATCAATGGAGTTTTATTTAGCTACTATGCGGAAGCACCCTTTATATTTATTGAACACTTTAACATTTCACCGGGAGTATATGGTTTTCTAGGCATTGTTGTGGCTTTGGCATCGATAGTGGGAGCAATGATGTCCAAGAGATTATTGAGTCTCTATGCCGCAGAAAAAATAATTCACATCGGCTGTTTAGTGATGACCAGTGGGGCTTTGCTATTAACAATCGTAAGCAGCCTTGTCTCGTTGCCGAATATGATGTTGATGGTATGCATTCTAATAACCCTTTTTGTCATGTTAATGGGGGCCGGTATCGCTTTACCTAATTGTCTAAGTCTTGCGCTTGTCAATTTTCAGGATGTTGTGGGAACAGCAGGTGCGATCTTCAGTTTGGGATATTACTTATTAGTTAGTTTGGCGACATGGGGAATGAGCGCCCTGCATAATGGTTCATTACTGACGATGCCCATCTATTTCTTAGGAATTAGCGGTGGAATGTGGTTATTAAGTAAAAAGTTTATTGTAGCGGAATAGAATTTACTTCTTAGTTATTTGATCAGAAGGAGATATGGAACGGGGTATCCATAAATGAATGGCAGTCTGGAACTTTTTGAGTTCCGGACTGCTTTTTATTTGTTAGTCCACTTCCGGCACAATGACTTGGATATGACGAGGGAGAACACTTAGCGTAATGGGTAAAATCGGACCTTCTTCACCATCCACATTGGTTCTTACGGCTTCTGGAGAGCTCACAGTCACATTTTGGGCCGTGAAATAGACAACGTCTTTATGATCCTTAAGGCTGCCAAGTAGTAAAGAAATACTGGCTGTAATGGTATTGAGTATACTGAGGTCTTGAATAATAAAACAGTGAAGCAGACCATCGTCAACCGCAGCATCAGGTATCAGATTCTCGAATCCGCCAACGGAGTTGGTTAACACGGCGAGAAAAAGCGGGGAATCGCCTTGCCATGTCTTCTCGTCATAATGAATGACAAGAGGGTGGGGGGAAGTGCTTGTAAGTTGTTTTAGGCCTTCTTTCAAATATGCCAATGAGCCGAGCTTGGTTTTCTCTTCGATTGATACGGAGGATAAGGATCCGGCGATTGAACCTACAGCAACAACATTTCCGAATAAGCGGTCATTCAAGCAACCAATATCAACTGTCTTTACGTTAGAGGAAGCAAGGGTTTGAATGGCTATTTCGGGATTCAATGGAATCTGTAACGCGCGGGCAAAATCATTAACCGTTCCTAAAGGGACTACACCTAACTTTGGGTGTTGTTTCTGATTCATAAGACCATTAATAGTCTCGTGAAGCGTGCCATCCCCGCCAATGGAGACGACTAGATCGTAACACTCCTCACAGGCAGTGATACAATAACGAGTTGCATCTAGTTCTTTTGCCGTCTCCTTAATCGTAACCAAGTAGCCTTGATCAGCTAGAACTCTTTCTGCATATCTGACATATTCGCCAGCTTCTTCTTTACCAGATGAGGGGTTAATAATAATCATAGCTTGCCGCATAGGGATTATCCTCTCTTGTTCAATCTAATAGCCTATTAGATGATTACCCCAAAGTGGTATAGCAGAAATCATAACAACTTAAAAAAGGTGAGCAAGAACGACCTAAGTCGTCTTACTCACCTCTTTCTTAAGATATAAGAAAGTATAAGTTTCACACGGTACTTTCTTATATTTCTCGCTTAAACGCTTGCCGTCCTTATAAGGACGCCGAAGGCGTTTATGCTTGTTAATAGACCTTGTCACCATTAAAAATGGAATTCTTAACGATAACATAATCTACTTTACGAATGGCTTCCAATTTATTGCCTCCAGCATAAGAAATCGAGGACTGAAGATCTTGCTCCATCTCTCTCAAGGTTTCTGCTAAAGCACCTTTGTGCTCGACAACAATTTTTTTGCCCTCAACATTCTTCTTTTCACCTTTTTGGTATTCAGAAGCGGAGCCGAAGTACTCTTTATACAGCTTTCCATCGATCTCGATGGTGTCACCAGGAGATTCTTCATGCCCAGCAAATAGGGAACCGATCATGACCATGGAAGCACCAAATCTAATGGACTTGGCGATATCTCCGTGTGTCCGAATGCCTCCGTCAGCGATAATAGGCTTACTTGCAGCCTTGGCACACAAGCGTAGTGCGGCTAATTGCCAGCCACCTGTTCCGAATCCTGTCTTAATCTTCGTGATACATACTTTCCCTGGTCCAATTCCCACTTTAGTAGCGTCGGCCCCAGCGTTCTCTAATTCTCTAACGCCTTCAGGAGTTCCCACGTTTCCAGCAATAACGAAACTAGCAGGTAAATACTGTTTAATATGTTTGATCATTCGAATGACAGCCTCGGAATGACCATGTGCAATATCGATCGTAATGAATTCCGGAATCAACTGTTCGTTAGCTAATTGTTCAACGAAATCGTATTCTTCTTCTTTGACTCCGACACTAATGGATGCGATTAATCCGCGGGTGTGCATGTCCTTGATGAAAGACGTACGCTTCTCCGGTTCAAAACGATGCATAATGTAGAAGTAGCCATTTTGGGCTAAGAAGCTGGCGATTTTCTCATCTATGATGGTTTGCATATTTGCGGGTACCACAGGTAATTTAAAAGTATGACCACCTAAGGTGACTGTTGTATCACACTCAGAACGGCTATTTACGATACATTTTGCAGGAATTAACTGAATATCTTCATAATCGAATACTTTTTTCATTATATACACCTCTAAATGCGAACATTATAGTATTTTGGTTTGATTATTGTTCGTCCACTTTGTAATGTACAGCATTCCGAACAAGAAGTCAAAATTCTAGTACATTATGGTGTAAATTGGACTTAATTATACGACGATTTGGTGTACGGGTAATGATTCATATAGTGAACTGAATGTAGGGACAAGAATATGTATAGATATTAACAAAAGGCCATCCCTATAGGGATGGCCTTTCTTCTATTACATCTGAAAAAGCTTGTAAGCAATATATGCTGCAACGACCCAAATGATAATCGCAGAGATCTTATTAATGATCAGCATGATTTTGCCGCTTGAATCTATTTGTCCTACGGTCTTTCCTGCTACAGCAAGCCCAAAGAACCAAATCCAAGAAACAAGGATAGTCGAAACGGCGAATGTAACTTTGTCTATGCCCGTGTAACTAAGGGAGCTGGTGCCGATAACCCCAATCGTATCCAGGATCGCGTGTGGATTTAATAAAGAAACGGACATCGCCAATAAGATCTGTTTTTTTGAAGATAGAGGTGCTGCGTCTTGGGATGAAGAGGTAGGTGTGCTTCTCCAGATGGACCATCCCATATACAAAAGGAATACAAGTCCTACTGCAAATAAAGCGGTCTGCAGAACAGGGATGGCAAACACAAGAACGGAAACACCTAACACGGCTAATAAAATAAGAAGGGTGTCACATAAAGCAGCCGTAATAATAACTGGGAGGGCCTTTTTAAATTGTGGCTGTGAAGCTCCTTGGTTAAATACAAAAACATTTTGTGCGCCAAGCGGAAGAATTAATCCAAAGGCTAAGGCGATTCCGTGAAGTAGTGCGGCTAACATAGTTGTGTCCTCCGATGATGAGTAATGCGTTATAAAATTTGCTTTTGAATATGGTGCTCCATATGTTCTAGATAGTCTTGAATCAACCATTCAAAAGTCATTAGTTGGTGATTTCCTAGATCACAGAGGTAGCTCAGTTTGTCGTTAGGAATCGTGGCAATGACTTTGACGATTCGTTTATTTAAGCTGCTCCATAAAAGCACGATTTCTTCGATAGAGGTATTCTGATAATCCTGTAGATCAACCCACTTCTCTTGATTATATTTCTGCAGGACGTATGGTTGCTCCTCATATTGAATTTTGATGAATCGTTCAAGATTATTGATCGCGGAGTCACATAGATGGCCTAATATTTCTTTTCGTGACCATTTATGCGGCTGGGGCCGTTCTGACACTTCTGCTTCTGACATAATGTTGAACTCTTGAGGTAATTTAATGAGCCATTTGTTTAATTGATCCATTACATTTTGTATCTGGATATTCTCGCCCATTGGTTATCGACCCCTTCATCTATAATTTCTGGCTAAATAATATGTACTATCATACAATTTATGCCTTTATAAAAAAAGATGATTAATATAATCTTGTTGTCCCTTAAAAAAGGTAGTAAAGTAACATGATACATACTATTTATGGAAAGAAAGGTTGATATTTTTTGAAAAAAGGAATATTTACAGGTCTTCTTGCGCTCTTGCTGATTACCGCCAGTACGCTATCTTTTAATGTCGTAGAGGCCGCTGGAACAGTAACGAAATTACCTAGCCCCCAATGGAGTCAGCTGAATGTTGTGGGAGCATTAGAAAGCATAGAAGGGGGTCCCGTGGAACTTCCATCATTAAATACAGTCTATCTCCACACTAAGGAAGAGCATGCTACCCAAACTAAGGTATGGTTGGTTGATACGCTGAAATCTTATGATACACAGACAGGGAAGCTAAAGTGGTCAGTTAATTTTGCAGATCCTGGCACAGCGATGTTTCGTGAATCGAAAGATTATTTAGTGGCGCCGGATGGAACGGTATACATAACCTTTACAGATAATCTTTCAACTGACGCAACTCAGATCTATGCGGTGGGACCAGACGGAAGACGGAAATGGAAAGTGAATTTGTCTCAGACAGAGGGATACTTATATAGACTTGATAACGGGAGTTTAGTCTTTGCATCCCAAGGTAATTTTGATAACAATGGGAATTATAACGGGTCACTAACTTTAATTAATAAAAGTGGTACCAAAGTAAAAAATATTTCTTATAAAGGAACGGTATTGGCGCAAGGAAATCGTGTCTTAATTCAAACGAATTACGGTGGTGGGAAAGGCTCACGTATCCAGGCACTCGATTCTTCCTTAAATTCAGTGTTTACATATCAAATGCCAGCCGATTCGTACACTGAAGTGTCTTACAATCAGGTGCTTTCCGATGGAACAGTATTAATCCGTACTAATATACCAAAGACAGGGAATCGGTTATTCGGATTCAACTCTAAAGGTAATCTACTGTGGGGAAGAGATATCGCAGGTGATGCTGTCGTATCCTCACTTGGTGAAGTTTATGGGGTTTATGCCAATGGCAAGCTGTCTCTATATAATGTCAAAGGATTGGTTAAGTCGGTAGTTCTTAAAGATGAGACAGAATTTTTTGTATCGTTGGACCGATTACAGGATGGTAATATTGAGCTTGGCTTCCCGGGTTCCGCCACATATGTTTTAAATCCTAAAACGCTCGCAGTAGATTATACTTTTAAGCTGAAGGATGATTTTAATTTCAACTATGTAGGCAATGGCGTGGGGTATGTAATGACAGACAATGGATTTTCACGAATTAAGTTTTAATTTGTGATATGAATAGAGGATGGATCAAGGGATGCTGCCCCTAAAGGGATGGTATCTTTTTTTCTATTCTGTAATTACACCCCTAACATAAATGTCATCCCATCTCATGACCTTTTGTAACTAGTAAGGCCTCAGGGGGTTACACTATAATAAGGGTCTAGTCAGCAGAATTTATAGGGGGCAATGTCTTGTTTAATCTGGTCAAACAGTGGTTCTGGTACGATTGGCTCGTCCTCCTGTTTCGGATTTGTTTTTCTACTTCTTTTATAGTTACGATGTGTTACCTCTCGGAGGATTTTACGATTCCTTTCTGGATCGTGTTTGTTTGGGGTGTGATCTCTTTTTCAGTGCCTTGGTTTTGTTTGCAGCTGCATTATAAGTATTATCTGATGGCGGAGATCCTCCTTTCAGGTGGTCTGTGCTTATATTTGGCTGCTCTGTTTCCTGATTCGTATGTAACTTTTCTGCCAATTGCTTTTATGATTGCCAGCAATAGTGCACAGAAGTCCTATCGTTGGTCAGCTCCGATCACGGTGATCTTTATTCCAATAATGCTATCTAGATTGTCACAACAAATGGATGCTATATCGATGATTGTGAACTTTGGCTTGGTGTATACGATTGGCTTCGCTTTTCACTTGCTGGTGGTGAATCATAAGCAGAACGGGATTATTAAGAACCAGAATGCTGTCCTGGAGCAGTATATCTCACAAGTCGAGCGTATGACCCTTCTGGAGGAAAGAGATCGATTATCCAAAGATTTGCATGACACTGTCGGGCATTCTTATACTTCCATTCTTATGGGGCTAGAGACTTTACGTACGGAGGTGAATACCTCTGAAGGAGAGCAAAAGATAGATTCCTTATTAAAGCTAACTCGCAATGGCTTGGATGATGTGCGTAAATATTTGCACCATGTGGGCTCTTCGCAGGATTCATTGACGCTTATGCAGTCCCTGCAGAAATTAGTAGATGATTTCCAGACCTTTTCGAAGGTTAAGGTTCGTCTAAGAACGTTCGGAGAGGCTTATACAATATCCAAGCAGGCTAAAATGACCTTATATAGATGTTTGCAAGAGTCGATAACCAACGCTGTTCGTCATGGTCAAGCCAGTGAAATTGTCATCACCCTGCATTACGAAGAGAAGTTAATTCGACTGGAAGTGCAGGATAATGGATTAGGCACTGAAGATTTAAAAGCAGGATTTGGTGTGAACGCGATGAAGGAACGTGCTTCTAACCTGCAAGGCCAAGTGTATCTCTACTCTAAGCCAGGGGAAGGAACCTTAGTGACCTGTAGTTTACCAAGGCTTGAAGAGATACAGGAGGAAATGATTCGCTTATTGCTGGTCGATGATCAACCTTATATCCGGGATAGTCTGCGAATTATTTTAGAGCAGCAGCCCGATTTTGAGATCATTGGGTTAGCTGAGAATGGTGAACAAGCAGTAGGCTTCTGTGAGCAGGAACAGCCTCATGTGGTGCTGATGGACTTAAATATGCCTGACATGGACGGTGCGGAAGCAACGAAGCTTATTAAGCAAAAGTGGCCAGGAGTACGAGTGCTGATCCTGACTACTTTTCAAGAAACGGATTTGGCAGTCGAAGCACTGCAAAACGGGGCAGATGGCTACTTGTTAAAGTCTACTGAACCACAGGAGCTATTCGAAGGGATACGTCTCGTACATCGGGGTGTGAAGATGATAACACCAGCTATTACGAATGTATTAATTGATCATTATGAGATGCATCCAACTTCTGAAGCGCAGACTGAGCAGAGTAATGAGTATGGGCTGACCCCGCGCGAGCTGGAAATTCTAGAATGCCTGTCAAAGGGCATGCGTTATAAATCCATTGCAGCTAAATTGTATTTGTCTGATGGAACGGTGAGAAATTACGCTTCTACCATCTATGCTAAGCTGGGTGTACGGAATCGCGAAGAGGCTGTTGAGAAAGCCTTTGGCACTTTGGAATAACTAAAACCGAATGATCTGAAATTGTAGAGCGAGCACCTTGTTGTCTATTTTCCCTTGTGGGAGTAGGCGAAAGGTGCTTTTTTGTATGAAATAACTGTCATATGACATTATGGCACTGGTCGATTTTACATCAGGAGCATTAGCATAAGAGCTGCGTAGATGAACAAATTTTTAGTGCAGAGAGGAAGAGGAGAATATGAGTCAAATGATCCGGAAGCATGTGAGGAATTTCTGTTTCTTATTAATTACTTTTGCCACAGGGCTATTTTACTTTTGCTTTTATTTGGTAGGCATCACTTTTGGGATCGCGATGTCCTTCACCATAGTAGGGATTCCGATCCTTTATTATGTTTTGCGTTCTACCGAAACCTTTTTACAACATGAGCGAATTCGAACGAAAGTCTATACGGATATCTCCGTTCGGACGCTTCCAACTCGATCTCAAGAAGAAGGAAACATATGGGAAAAGGTTAAGGTGGAGTTGTTCGATGAGCATAACTGGAGAGCAATTATAGGGTTGATGCTGCAACTTGGAATTGGAATGCTCAGTCTCATATGTGCAACTCTTTTTTATTTGTCCCCTATTATTCTCTTGTTGTCACCTATCTTGTATTTCATCGATATCTCTTCTATATCGTTATTCGGGATTGAAAATAAAACACTCAACACCTCACTTCTGTTCATGCTGTTAGGCGCGGTATCTCTTTGGATAGGTGCTTATCTTGGCAACAGTTTAGTAAAGATGATCGGCAGGTATACGCGGCGTTTAGTGAAAGATTTTGCTAGAAGATAAAATATTTTTACACGAAAGAAGGAAGATTAATGGTAGCCTCAGTTTCATTTATAAAATTATTCTCTCAATCCCTTTGGATGATGTGGGAGAGCCTATTTGCTGTTGTCACCAAATTCCGCAGCCAGTCCGTGTGGAGATACGGGATATGTAAATTGGTCGTGTTAAAGTATCACGGTGAAAGTATAGTCTGCCAAGATGGACATCAGATTCTTCCCGGAGATTGGGTGGGGGAGCTTCATCTGGATAATCGTCAGGTAGTGCAGCTTACGCGTACCCTGGGCGCTGATCGGGCCGGAATTCGAACTGCACGTATGCTTCGCGAGGCCATGAAGGAGATTAGTCGTGAACTAGATAGCAATCCAGAACTAAGCAAAGTGCAGGCGTTAACGGGGATTACGCTACTTCACCGCGGGATCATTCATGGAATAGGGTTTGAGCAGCATCCTATCAAGTCCAAATGGCAGCGGCGATGGTTCGGAATCTATCTTCGGTTCTTACTTCGGATGCTGCATCCGGAGGGGAAACATCGCGTTGAGGACAGCACGGAGAAGTTGTCTCCTAAGATGCTCGTGCTTAGTAAGCAGTCTTTGAAAGCGCGGTTTGCTCCTCGAAGGAAAGAGGCGGTTTCCTAATGTGGACGCTCCTTGTTTTAGCTATAGATGCGATTATTCTTTATATGATTGTTCCGTTTGTGATTACTCGAATATTGGGATGGGGTGTTGTATCCAGAGGAAATGCCGCGAAGGAAGTTGCCTTTACTTTCGATGACGGACCAGATCCATGCTATACCCCTGAATTATTGGACTTGCTGCATGAACATGACGTTAAGGCAACTTTCTTCGTATTAGGCAAAAGGGCTGAGCAATACCCGGATTTAATCCAGCGAATGCACCGTGAAGGACATCAGATCGGCATTCATAATTATACACATACGCCTAACTGGATTTACTCTCCATGGACGAATAGACGGAAGCAAGTAGATCGAACAGCTGATATTGTCGAGCGGATTACAGGAGAGCGGCCTATCTTGTATCGACCACCATGGGGGCTCCTTAATTTAGGCGATCTTGTCTTTCTTAGACGTTCTTATCGGGTAGTGTTGTGGTCTGTAATGGTGGGAGACTGGAAGGCGTCTGTTAGCGCAGCCCAAATAAAGCATGACTTATTGAAAAAGATAAAACCCGGTTCTATCATCGTTCTGCACGACAATGGTGATACACCGGGGGCAGATCGAGAAGCGCCGCTGAACATGATCACCGGACTGGAAGAGGTCTTAAAGGAGATTCCTAGAAGGGGGCTGAAGAGCCAGCGATTGTATGAGCTACTGAACAAGGAAGCTAGTCGCATTGGTGAAGCTAGGTCCAGCGTCAAACATCACGGTCAGATTAATCTGTAGCTATGGATGACATGATGTCACTAGATTGGAAGGGAATTTAGACATTGAAAAAGAAAACCGTTCGAACCATCGTTATGACCGTTTCTGTAGTATACATGGTGTTAATTTTTGCAGGTCTATGTATGTACACATTTTCTAAGTTTAATGAAATTCTCAGTCATGAAGTTGAACAAAAGCTTAACTATAAGGTGGAGCTTACTTCTACTAAACTGAATAGTCGATTGTCGAATGATTTTCAGAAGAGCTTGGCTGAAATGAGTGAGGAGGATGCAGGTTATTATTTTGTCATAGATAAAGCTGGTCGATATGTAGCAAGCCAGAACCCTAAGCACGATATAGGTAAAGCTATATTTGATGAACCGGACATACAGTTGCAAAAGGTTGGTCAGGTCATAGCACAATCTTCGGGAACTAGTGGTACGGAGGACTCGAAGAATGTTTATGCCTTTACAAGGATCGGCGAGACAGATTATAACTTAGTGCTGGTGATGCCTGTAGAACAGATCTTGGAGCCTATGATGGACAACCAATATTTAATTATAAGCGGTTTTGTTATCGCTCTGATTATTTTTATTGTCTTGCTCTTCATTATCTTAACCCGCCTTATTGTACGACCGCTTCGCAGAATCAATGAGCATGTAATGGAGCTTGTTGAACACGGAGGCGATCTGACCAAGAAGCTGGACATGAAGCGAAATGATGAGATTGGGATGTTGGCGTATTCCATGAATCAGTTTCTGGATAACATTCGGGCCATCGTCGGGAATGTCACTTTACAGGCCAATCATCTGAATGAAAATGCAGGAATACTTCAAGTTTCAGCAGAGCAGACAAATGAGACATCCAAGCAAATTACCACGATTATTACGGATATGGCTGTGAGGTCGACGGAGCAAGCAGAACATGTGCGGCAAGTACTCACGATGATGGAACGGACAGGGGAAATCTCTGAGGAAATTATGCAGGAAACGGTAAAGACAGTTCACGATTCCAATCATTTAATAAAAGCGGTGCAAACTGGCCAGCGTGCAAACCGGGCATCTGTAGATCACTTGGAAACTATGGTTAGTTCCATTGAGCGCTCAACAGAAACCATTGCACAGCTGAACAGCCGATCCAGCCAAATCGGTGAGATCATTAACGTGATTTCAGAATTGGCTAGTCAGACGAATCTACTCGCGCTAAATGCAGCCATTGAAGCGGCCCGCGCTGGAGAGCAAGGGAAAGGTTTTGCAGTAGTTGCAGGAGAGATCCGTAAGCTTGCGGAAGGTTCCGAAAGAGCAGCCGAGCAGATTGCCGAGCTTGTTGGCGCAATTCAAGCGGATACGAATGCAGCGGTCAAAACGATGGAATCGAGTCAACAAGTGGTCAATCAACAGAATGATTTAGTATTACAAGGGCAACAATCCCTGGAGGAAATCGTTCAGAAGGTTGATCTAACAACCCAAAGCACGCTGCGCATTCAAAGCATATTTGGTGAGTTGTCTACAATGTCACATCAATCATTGAAGGCTCTAGTGCAATCTTCGCAACTCATTGATCAGTCGGCATCGTCCTCACAGGAAGTAGCAGCTTCCACGGAGGAGCAACTTGCGACTATCGATGAGATGACGATCAAACTTAGAGAACTCAGCGAGTTATCTGTATTTTTAAAGTTAGAAGTTGGGATATTTACGATATAGTCTTATGCTAAAAACCTTTCAAACATTTTTTATATAGGAAGGGCTATGGTACCATTTAGGATAAAGTGGTTCGCACCTATATTAAATCGTTGAGAAAAGGATGGGGTAGCATGTTGAATGCTTCTTACTGGTTAACCAATATAAGATTAGAGCAGGGTTATGTTATTGAAGATGGACAAGTGGTTGGTACGGATACGAAGGTTTGTCATATCCGAATTGACGGGGATAAGATTTCAGAAGTGGTTGGAGTGGACGTAGAGCTTCAGAGTCATCTACCTAAATATGACTGCAAAGGGTTATTGATGCTTCCTTCTTTTGAGGAGGCGCATATCCATTTAGATAAAACATATTTCGCTGGACCATGGAAAGCGGTAAAGCCTGCTGCCGGTGTCTTCGAACGCATTGAGGAAGAGAAGGTATTATTGCCTAAGCTGCTGCCTATGGCGAGACAACAAGCGGAGAGCATCTTGACGCTTATACAGCGTTTCGGTGCCACACATGTGCGTAGTCATTGTAATATTGAGCCTGTCAGCGGTCTGAAGCGTTTAGAGGCAACCCTGCAAGCATTGGATACCTTCTCCGGCAAAATTTCATCTGAAATTGTAGCCTTTCCGCAGCATGGTCTGCTTCGCTCTAATTCTGTTGAATTAGTAAAGCAATCCCTGGCAGAGGGGGCAACCTATGTAGGTGGTGTCGATCCATACTCAGTGGATGGAGATATAGAGAAGTCACTCCAGACCATGGTCAAGCTAGCGGTAATGAATAATGCTGGCATTGATCTTCACTTACATGATGGAAAAGAAGCAGGAAAGCAGACGCTGTCGCGTTTGGCTGATCTCACAGAAGAAGCTGGCTTACAGGGCAAGGTGACCGTTAGTCACGCATTCTGGTTCGCAGGTGCATCGCAGCAGGAAGCAGAAGAAATGGCTACACGGATGGCATCACTTGGTATGGGTATTGCATCCACAGTACCTATTGGAAGAATGATGATGCCACTACCGATGCTGCACAGCCAAGGTGTACAAGTGAAACTGGCAACAGACAGCCTTACGGATCACTGGTCTCCTTTTGGAAATGGAGATCAATTGGAGAAGGCGGGACGGTACGCAGAGTTATATGGGTGTAGTGATGAACGGTCATTATCGCAATCCCTTAGATTCATAACAGGAGGGATAACGCCTCTTAATCTAAAAGGTGAACAGGTATGGCCAAAAGTAGGAGACACGGCAAGCTTTGTGCTACTGCATGCCAGCTGCTCGGCCGAAGCAGTAGCAAGAAGAGCGGACCGTCAAGCGGTATGGTTCGAAGGGCGTCTCGTGAGTGGATCATTATAGGGACATGAGAGGTGGATGACATGCTCATCTCTAACCATTTACAACAGTATAAAGCAGCGATGCTCTCTCTTCCGAAGGGAACCGCGCTATCGAAAGATGATCTGCAGGTGGATGAGCTTCTAATGAAGCGAAGCGGGAAGCTTGAAATGTACTATGCACCGCACAATGAATACATTAATCCATCTGCAAAGGTGATTATTATCGGACTAACACCCGGTTTTACACAAATGAGAATAGCCATACAAGAAGCAGTTATTGGGTTGAAAGCCGGGCTTTCAGATGAAGAGGTATGCAGAAAAGCAAAAGAAGCGGCGAGATTCGCAGGCTCCATGAGGAGTACGTTAATTCACATGCTAGATACACTTGGGCTTCATCATTACTTGAACCTTACCTCTTGTGACCAATTGTTTCAGAAGCAGCAAACGAACCTGCATACCACATCTTTATTGCGTTTTCCTATATTCGTAGAGAAGAAAAATTATAATGGGGCACATCCTAAGCTACGTTCAGATCCGTTCCTTAGAGAATGTGCGCTATTGTCGTTAGAGCAGGAGTTGGGCATCTTGAGCCAAGCTTTAATTATTCCTTTAGGAAAAACGGTGGAGGGAATGCTCCAGCTTTTGGTTTCTGAGGGTAAGCTCGATCATCGGCGCTGTTTATGGGGATTTCCTCATCCATCTGGAGCGAACGGACATAGATTTAAGCAGTTTTCCAGCCAGCAAGAGAACATGACAAAGACGCTCCAAGATCATTTATGGAACGCCTGAACGGCTATCTATTGCGACATTTTTCCTGAACCTCACGTTAAGATACGATTAATTCTAAGGAGCAAGGCAGTGGAGAACCTATCGGCCAAGCGACCAAAATCGTTGTAGAAAACTAATTTACATGAAATCGAAGAAATAACGGATGACATGGAAAAAGACCGGCGAGGTGTAGGTCAAGCTATCCACACGGCTTAAATAGCTTTCTTTTAAAGCTACGAATTTATCGCCATCACCGATGAGCAAATCTCGCTTCAGCACGGAAACCGTTAAGCTACCCAAGAAGCCGCTCAAACTGATTAGCATGCCTGACAGGAAACCGAAGATCGGGTTTAGCGGCGTCAGGTAGGGATAGATCAAATAGGAGACCCCGGTTGTTACGACAAACGCACAGGCAAAACCTTCCCAGGTCAAATACGGGTTGGCGGTTGGGACCACTTTGCGCTTTCCCATATAAAGGGATGCGAGATAGTGGACCACATCATTCAGCTGTGTCAGCACTACTAGGAATAATACAAGCCCCGCTCCATACTCCGGTGTAGCAAATTGAAAATAAGCTAAGTGACTAAGTCCGAAAACCATCAGCATTAATCCCCACTGGGTTGAACTAACACTACGCAGGAAGCCAACTGTCCCTTTATTAATGAGCCTAGGTAGCGGTAGGAGTAAGAATACATAGACTGGAATAAACACAATAAACATCCCGTACCATTCAATATAAATCCAGTAGAACTGTAGAGGAATGGATAAGTACGCCCACAGAAATAGTCTGCGGTCGGATTTTCGTGACTTTATCATGGAGAAATATTCTTTGAGTGCGAAGAAGGTCAGCACCATTAGCGCCAATAGTGAGACGACTGGATTAAAGAGAGTAGCCAAACAAAAGATAAAAAGCATTCCCCACCAGGTTTTGATGCGGAAGCCGATTCCCGTATAGTCTTTACTGGGTTGTAATTTGCCTATAACTACATACATCAAGTGAATGGCCGATAAGGCCGCAAAAATCAGGATTACCGTTAAAAGAGAGCGGTCGATAGCTAATCACCAACTTGTCGTAGAGTAGATTCCATTAATGGGTTCATATGTTATTATGAAGGAAACGTTCAATCTTGATAAGGGGAAAATTGTAAATGACAGATGATCCATCGGTCTTTATCTTGCTTACGAATACCGGAACGCTCTTTACGAAGCTTATTCAAGGCTACACGAGAGCTCCTTATAATCATGCCTCGATCTCCTTTAATCGGGAGCTTTCCGAGTTATATAGCTTTGGCAGAAAGCACCCGAGCAACCCTCTAAACGGAGGATTCGTGAAGGAGGATATTAAGACAGGCACGTTCAGCAAATATCCAAATACGACGTGTGTTCTATATGAACTTCAAGTTACAGCCCGTGAAGTGGAGAAAATGGAGCGGGTACTCAAAGTCTTTATCCGAAGCCGGCAAAAGTATCTCTATAATATTCTCGGCGTGATTGGTATCGCTCTGAAGGAACCTGTTGAATTCAGCAACTCTTATTTCTGCTCACAATTTGTAGCGGAAATTCTGGAGAGGTCCGGCATTAAGCTATGGAACAAGCTGCCTGCGCTCGTAACGCCGGATGATTTTCGGCAAAGCGATCGGCTGAAGCTGATCTATCAAGGCAAATTAAGTGAGTACGAACCTAAAAGCTAAGGGAGAGTATTTGGATGAATAACAAAGAACGGTTCTCAAATCGGGTAGATTCGTATGTGAAATATCGCCCGAGTTATCCTAAAGAAGCCATTGATTATTTATACAATACGATTGGGCTAAAATCGTATTGTGATATTGCGGATATTGGCGCAGGAACAGGAATATTCTCAGCACTGCTTCTGGAGCGCGGGTGTCGCGTGACTGCCGTTGAACCAAATCCGGAAATGCGTACAGCTGCGGAGGAGAAGTTCGCAAAGGATAACCATTTCCGCGCATTGCCTGGGTCTGCCGAGAAGACAGAATTGCCAGACCAGTCTGTAGACTTTATCGTGTGTGCCCAGGCGTTTCACTGGTTTGATAGGGATGCAGCGCAATTGGAATTCAAGCGGATTCTTAAACCGGGTGGAAAGGCAGTTCTGATATGGAATTCTCGGCGTACTTACGGTACCCCATTTCTGGAGGAATATGAGCAGCTCGTGCAAACCTTCGGCACCGACTACACTCAAGTTAATCATAAGAATATTACCCCTGAAATCCTTAGCTCCCTTTTTAAGGCAGGGCAGATGCAAGTAGCGCACTTTTGCAATCAGCAGGTGTTTGATTTCGAGGGATTAAGCGGACGGGCGAGATCATCTTCCTACATTCCGGCCCCCGGAGATCCACGTTACGAGAATATGATGACGGAGCTGAGGAACCTATTTGAACGAAATAAACAGGATGATAAAGTATTTTTTGAATATGAGACCGAGGTCTATTGGGGCGAAGTTTAGTAAATGATCAGCATATTAAAAAGACTCAAATCCTAGTGATAACTGGGATTGAGTCTTTTTTTACTTTTAGTTACGAAAGATGAACGTAAAAGGTGGTGGATTCGCCCACCGTGCTTTTGGCGTAAATTTTTCCTTTATGAGGTTCAACGCTGTATCTATCTTCAGCATAAATGAGACTGACCGTTCTGGAGGTTGTTAGAAGTAATCTAGTTTCTATTCACTGGGGTGGAACCCAACTCAATCGGTTTATTAGAAGTGTTGATAACTACATTGTGTGAATTAAAAGACAGAATTTGAATCAGCTGCTCTGCCATATGGTTCGCAGTATATTTGAACCCTCCCTTCACCCATTCCATGATTAATCCAAATAGAGCATAGGCCGTATAGCTAGAAAATAATTCGATATTTATATTGTTATTAGTATTATTAACCGCGACTAAGTCCTGCTTGGTTAGCTCCTTTAAGATGTCACAAATCTTATTTTGAAACCCGGGCAGAACATTGGAATTTACAATGATGGTATAAAAATTAGAGTAGGAAACGACATGCTCAAAAATTTTGATGCTAGAGGTAGTAAGCTCACTCAACATGAATTTATCTGTATGGAGATAGGGATCTTTATAAGCCTTAATTAAATCCTCCAGCACATCATCAATCAGCTCATTCAGAAGTTCTTCTTTGGTTTGATAATGCTTATAGAAGGTTCCACGGTTTAAATCGGCTAGGGTAACAATATCGGTTATCGTAATGGTGCGGAAATTCTTTTTTTCCATGAGTAATATCAATGCATTTTTTAGTTCTTTCTTCGATTTACTCGTTCTTCGATTTTTAAGCAACTGAAGACCACCTAACTGTCTATTTTCTATTCCTATTTCAACACAATTCCAAGTTATATATATTTATGAACATTTGATGTCTCATTTGTATATTGATAGTTAAATTGCAGAAGATTAAACTTGAGTAGAATAAATTTTAAGTGATTTAGAGATTTTATAAATTGATACTTACATTATAGATAAACGTAAAGGAGACTTCCAACATGAAACTTCAAGACAGAGTTGCAGTTGTTACCGGAGCAGCCTCGGGTATGGGGAAATCTATCGCAGAGTTGTACGCTAAAGAAGGTGCTAAAGTAATAGTAGCCGATCTTAACCTCGAAGGTGCGGAACAAGTCGCAGCAGGAATCGTTAGTAATGGTGGAGTAGCTAAGGCGTTGAAAGTAAATGTTGCTCTAGTCGAAGATATCAATAACATGATTGATACCGCAGTAAATGAATATGGAACGCTAGATATACTAGTGAATAATGCGGGTATTATGGACGGCTTTGAGCCAGTTGGTGATATTAATGATGAGAGATGGGATCTTATCTTTGACATCAATACCAAAAGTGTAATGCGGTCCACACGTAAAGCGCTACCTATTTTCCTCGAAAAAGGAAAGGGCGTTATTGTGAATACCGCTTCTACCGGTGGCGTAAGTGGTGCTCATGCTGGAGCAACTTATACTGCCTCCAAACATGCAGTAGTAGGCTTGACGAAAAATACAGCTTTTATGTATGCCAACAAAGGCATTCGTTGTAATGCCATCGCACCAGGAGCTACTGCCACTAACATTAGTGCTTCTATGAAAAATATTAATGAGTTCGGCATGAGCCGCACTCAACTAACACAGGCTGTAATTCCTCGTGTAGGTTCACCTGAAGAAATCGCACAAGTTGCGTTATTCCTGGCTTCAGATGACTCCAGTTTTGTAAACGGAGCAGTCCTCGCTGCCGATGCGGGATGGACTTCAGCATTCTAAAATTAGATATCATAAAAACTCCGCTAGAGATTACTCTAGCGGAGTTTTTTATGCTCTTGATATTTCCAGGTTAACCCTTCAAAATAGAGAGAATGCTAACTATAGAGGGAGTTATATGAAATGAACGATGTTAAGGCGCGGAATCATGTAAAAGTGATTGGAGAAGGAGAAAGAACCATCCTTTTTGCACATGGATTTGGGTGTGACCAGAGCATGTGGCAGTTTATCACGCCTTCTTTTGAGAAGAAATATCGAATCGTTCTATTTGATTATGTAGGTTCAGGTAACTCAGATTTAAGTGCATATACAACAGATAAATATCATACGCTCCACGGCTATGTACAGGATGTATTGGATGTCATCGAAACGTTGGAACTCAAAGATATTATTTTTATAGGTCATTCGATTAGTTCTATGATCGGGATGCTTGCTTCGATTGAGCGGCCGGATTATTTTGATAAAATGATTATGATTGGTCCTTCTTCATGTTATTTAAATGAGGGGGATACTTATTTCGGAGGCTTCGAGAAGAGCGATATTACTGAGCTTCTGGAGATGATGGAGATGAATTTTGCTGGCTGGGCTAGCTTTATGGCACCTCTTGCTATGAACAACCCTGACCCGATGTTAACGAAAGAGCTGGAGCGCAGCTTTATCTCGGCAGATCCTGTTATTGCAAGAGAATTTGCAGAAGTTACGTTCTTTTCAGATCATCGGGAAGATCTACCTAAGGCTACAATCCCTACACTTATTCTACAATGCTCGGATGACAGTATCGTACCTTTAGCGGCTGGAGAATATCTACATAAACACTTGAATAATAGCATCTTTCGGTTAATGGAGGCTAAAGGGCATTACCCGCATATAAGCCATCCTGAGGAGACCATCACTTTAATTAATGAATATCTTACGTAAGCTAGATGAGATTATGCTGTGTTGAAAGGATATTTAGATCATGGATGACCGATTAAGATATGCGCCTTGTGGCTATGTTTCTATTACCCATGAAGGAATAATCAAGGATGTAAATCAGACATTTTTGGACCGTATGGGGTATAAGCAGGTTGATTTGGTGCATAAGCATTTTGAATCTATCATGTCTACGGCAAACAAGCTTATTTTTCATTCATACTTCTATCCTTTTATCAATCTGAATGGACACGTAGAAGAGCTATTTATCAATTTGAAGGACAGCAAGGGACAAGCCGTCCCTTACTTGTTAAATGGCAGACGCCTTGAGTGTGAAGGTGTAGAGGTCATTGATTGTATTTTAGTACAGATGGGCAAACGTATTGATTATGAGCTAGAGTTACGATCTGCGAAGAAGCAAATAGAAGAGGCTTATTGGGAAAAAGATCAGGCGCTGGCAAAGCTCAAACAAATTCACCTGGAAATCGAGCAAAAGCAAGCTGAATTGCTGGAGATAAATGCCGTTTTAGTAGAATTATCTAATACAGATAAGCTGACTGGGCTGAAGAATAGAAGGTTTCTTCAAGAGAAGCTGGAAGAGCAGATTGCAGGGTATGGCCAAGTTCAAGCAGCATTTTCGCTGTGTATTATAGATATTGATCATTTTAAAAAAGTGAACGACACCTATGGGCATCAGACAGGTGACTATGTACTGGAGAAAATGGCGAGTATCTTGAAACTGCAATCTCGTAAAGAGGATATGGCGGTTAGATATGGCGGTGAGGAATTCATACTTCTTTTACCTAATACAGACATCTCGGAGTCAAAGACTATAGCTGAGAATTTACGGCAATCTATCGCGTATTCAACTTGGGAAATGGGCCGGATTACGGTGAGTATTGGTATAGCAACATTTATTCCAGCTGATTCAGAAACCACCCTTCTGCAAAAAGCTGATCAAGCGCTCTATGCCTCTAAAGAAAAGGGGAGAAACCGCGTCACGCATAGCATAGATTTGAATGAAAAGCTTCTTTAACAGGGGGCTTTTTTGTTATTTATAAACGATACATCCTCTTTGCTCTAATTGCTCTAAAATGTCTGTTCTTCTCAAACTGTGATTCCATCTGAGATCCAGTTTCTCTAATCGTTCTAGTTGTAGAAGGGAGCTCGGGATTTCTTGCAGGTTATTATCTCTTAAATCAAGCTCAACAAGGCTGCATAATTGACCTATTTCCTCAGGCAGCTTATTCAGTTTATTTTTTCGAAAGTTAAGTCTTCTTAACTTGCTTAGTTTACCGATGGATGAGGGAAGTTCAGTGATTCGATTATCACTCATATCGAGTATCCGCAGTTCTTCTAAAGCACCCAAATGCTCTGGCAATACGACCAGTTGATTACCGTAAAGATGAATCTCTCTTAACCCTTTTATTTGTGTGATCGAATCAGGTAGACGTTCTAGCTGATTATAATAAAGCCGCAATTCAATTAGACTGCTCATTTCGCCTATACGGGTAGGCAATTGCTTGAGATGATTATCTGTTACGTTCAGATACTTGAGTTTCTGGAGATTACAAAGCTGCTCCGGCAGCTGTTCGAACTGATTATTGCTTAGGTATAGAAAAGAATCTAACCCCTGTAGTTCGCCAATTTTCTCCGGCAACACCTTTAGTCGATTATGGCCTAAATCCAACATTCTTAGGTGAACTAAGCGACCGATGTTCTCGGATAACTGTTCGATTTCATTACCCGCATAATTAAGTACCTCTAATTCGTCATGAAGGAAGAGCTTGTCGGGGATTTCTTTAAGATGGTTGTTGTACATGCTCAGTTCTAGTAGAGGATTGCTCTCAAACACGACTTCTGGCGTTTCGGTAAGCCCTTTTCCGTCAAAATTATATCTCATCAATGGATCTCCTTTTTAATTCGTATTGGCATCGAGCCTATGTGACAACGTTACGATAGAATATAACAGGGTGATGATTTATTATCAGTATGTTGGCATACAAAACTATGGAATGTGTTAGAAAGGAATAATGAGATGGAAGCTTCTTTTTGGACTGGCATTCGCTTTTTTCAGGGTTTACCCTCGGAGAAGATCGAGGCGGTCTCAGGATTATTCACTTATAAGGCATATTCTAAGGGGACCCTGGTGTTTGCAGAATCAGATCCGGGGGATCATGCCTACATTATCTATTCGGGGATTATAAGGGTGTACGCTACCACGAAAGGGAAAGAGCATACCGTAGATCTTTTTGGGAAAGGCGATTTCTTTGGCGATCTGGAAGTGATCCATCCCTCCAATATAAGAGTGCTGTCTGCGGTGGCTATGAATGATACAGTATTATTTGAGATTAAACGTGAGCCTTTTGAGCAGATGCTTGCCGATTACCCGTTGATTAAGGAACAATTGATGCTGCTGCAAATGGACCGTTTATTTTTATCGAATCGGTTATTACATGAAATGAAATTTCATGATGCGAGAGCGCGTGCGATATTTACACTAAGAAGACTATACCAAAGATTCGGAGTAGAGGAGCAAGGCAAACAGAGGATTGATCTTCGATTGACCCATCAGCAGTTCGCGGATATGATCGGAACGTTAAGGGAGACGGCTACCCTTGTGCTTAAAGATCTGCAAGAGCAAAAGATTATTGATATTCAACATCAGCAGATCACCGTGTTAGACCCGACGTATTTACTAGAGTATACGGATTTCGATTGAGAAGAGCAGTTCCGGGATCTTTTTCAGAGAATTGATTATTAAAGGGGTTATGAATGTGGCATGTAATCATTGTGTAGTAAGAGAGTTGAATTTTGAAATCAAGGCTCATGGTGAGCTTAATCTAAGGATTTTACCTGAGGTTATTCATCACTTGAGTAGAAGTAATACGATACATAAGGTAGAAGAAAATGTGATTACGATTAAGGAGGCTGGGGTGCGGGATTTTCTAGATTTCTGTAATGACCATATGGAGTCGGAGCAGTTTGAATTCCGTATAGATGACCAAACATGGAGACCTCTATCCGAATTACCCACTGTACTTGATATGGAGTGGATTGATGAGGTTATAACTAAGGGCTTAGTTACTTGTCACTTCCAACCGATTGTGAACGTACGGGAAGAGATTTTTGCATACGAGCTCCTATCCAGATTTAAAAAAGAAGATGGGTCCCTTATCTATCCTAATGAGATTTTTGCGGCGGCACGGAATCGTGGGCGTTTATATGCTTTAGACCGGTTATGTAGAATGACTGCTGTAAAATATGCTGCACCCTTAAATAAAAAAACGTTTATTAATTTTATCCCAACGTCGATCTACGCGCCAGAGTTCTGCTTAAGATCAACCGTTGAACTGGCCAATCAATTAGGCGTCGATCCCTCTCTTTTTGTCTTTGAAGTTGTTGAGACGGAGAAAGTGGATGATCTCGCTCATTTGAAAGCTATTTTGACATATTACAAGGATCGGGGATTTGAATACGCTTTAGATGATGTTGGCGAGGGCTTCAGCACGATCGAGATGTTGTTGGAGCTTAAACCCCATTACATGAAACTGGATATGAAATATGTTCAGGGTGTGTCCAGCGATCTGAACAAACAGAAAATATCTAAACAATTTTTAGAAAAAGCTTTAGAAATCCAATCCGTTCCTTTAGCAGAAGGTGTGGAGTTTAGAGAGGACTTTGAATGGCTTAAGCAGAGTGGTTATCAGTTGTTTCAGGGATATTTATTTGGAAAGCCTGATCCTATTCCCAAACAGTGATCCTAATGAGTATAACTCCGTCTAGAGGATGAGATGAATTTCAGGTCAGAGTCTGAGTACAGCCAACCCCCGGGGTTGTATAATTAAGGTAATTGAGAAGGGGGACGGGATGGATATGAAATGGCATAAGTACATCACACGCTGGGCGGATTCTAGAGGGTTAGGTGGACGAGAAATTGATTATCAATGGCCGTCTCCATCATTTCCGGTGGTAAGTATTCGCAGCAATTTGGGTCGATACTCAGGTCAGGGGTATGGTCACGGAAGCAAGCCACAAGTGAAGACAGCTGTTGGATTAATTGCTATTGGAGATGTAGCTGTAGGCTTGATTTCCATAGGTGCGATAAGCGTAGGGGTTCTATCCGTGGGTGCAATATCACTAGGAATGTGGTTAGCCCTTGGAGCGATAGCAATTAGCTGGCTTGGCTTCGCAGTTGGGGCGATTGCCATTGCAGGAGTGGCTGTAGGAGCGATCGCGATAGCCGAAAAAGCGTTGGGAGCTGTTGCCATAGGTGATACGGCATTTGGGGCGGTAGCCATAGGACGAATTGCTGGGGGAGCAGTAGCTATTGGCCAATGGGCATATGGTCTAATCGCAGTTGGCGAGCATGGCTTCGGATTAATTCCCATCACGGGCGATGTGTGGAATTGGTTCCGGCGTTTGTTTGGTGCAGGGAGTTAAGTAGACCTCCAGTCCTAAAGTGTCCTCTCTCTTCCGGGATACTCGATAAAGAATATCTATCACGATAGAAAAAGTAATTGCAATTACCTATTCGGATTTCATACCAATTAATCATGCGATCAGATGTAGCGTTATGTTACTCTTTGTAATGTATTCGAAACTTCATAGGCAAACCTATGGAAATGTAGGGACGCAAAGCTATAGGGACTAAGGTTATCATAACTATTGTCAGCCAGCTGCCAAAGAGTGTATTACGCTTTTTGTTAAAATATAAGAAAGGTTAAGTTATACACCTATACTTAATGTCTTATATTTCTTGCCTAAACCCTTATCGTCCTTATAAAGACGCCGAAGGCGTTTATGCTTGTTAAAGTTTAATGAAAATTAAGTCTTAGTTTTTGTGCGACTTTATACGCAATCAAGCTACTCTTTTGGGGTAGTTTTTTTTGTGCCTATTTTTAGGCACGGAAGAGATTCATATTACATCTGGGGGGTAGAAAAGATGAAAAAAATGATTGCGATCGCTACATCGGCAGCCATGTTAGCTAGTTTTTCGAGTGAGGCAGGTTATGCTTTAGCAAGTGATGTAAGCAAGGTAAGTGTAGTGAACACTGTAGTACAAAGCAAGGCTGACCTATTAAGCAATGCTTCAGTTATTCCGTTTGATCTGTACGGCAAGGCTATCCTAGGCGCTTATAATGATGTTTTTAGAATGAATCCTGCGAATATTAAATCCATTACCAATAACGGTGGTAACTACTCAGGTTCACCTATAGCTAAGGCTATGGATGGCGATATGAGTACGCATTGGGAAACGGGCAAACCGAATAGTTCAACGTTTACGAATGAGGTTGTCTTTGTTTTCAATGAGTCCACTGAATTAAATAGAATCGTATATGCTGCAAGACAATCCAGTGCAAAGGGTAAGGGGTTTGCTCAGGAATTTGATATTTATGGTTCAACAACGGATGCAGGCGATTTTACGCTAGTATCCTCTGGAGAATATAAAGGCGGAGCAGGTGACGTAGTAGAGATTCAGTTTGCACCCACAGCCTTCAAGAGACTTAAATTTGTCTTCAAAAAAGCTAACCAAGATTGGGCG
Organism: Paenibacillus sp. B2(2019); assembly: GCF_008370385.1. Taxonomy (NCBI): domain Bacteria; kingdom Bacillati; phylum Bacillota; class Bacilli; order Caryophanales; family Paenibacillaceae; genus Paenibacillus; species Paenibacillus sp. B2(2019). The sequence continues at coordinate 440,128 of NZ_VTZR01000013.1, read as the reverse complement.
AGTGCGGCTGAGTTTTCTTTTTACAAAGAAGATACCGTATCCGCTAAAATGAAAAATTTATTTACAGATGATACCTTGAGTCAAGTTAGCGTAGCATTTAATACGGTGGAGAAATTAACGGCTTTAGAACAAGAAGTGCAGACACATCCACTGTACGCGCAGTTTCAAGCAGATATAGAGAATGCAAAAGTACTTCTGGAGAATCATCAAATAGAGGCAACAGCGGCTAAGGTTTCGAAGCTAAAAGGCTATGGTACAGCATACGAAAATGCCTATAGCGAAGCTTATAGAATGCCCAACTCAAACGTATCAAAAGTAACGGTGAACGGTGGGAGCTATCCAGGTACGAAACCGGAATACATGCTCGATGACCAGCCGAATACACACTGGGAAACGAACAAAAACAATGATGACAGCTTCACGAATGAAGTCGTGTTTGAATTAGCGCAAGCGAAAGTACTAGATAGATTGGCTTTTCTGGCTAGAGATAATCGTAAAGGCTTCCCAGAGGCTTTTGAAATTTATGCATCAGAAACAAGTAAGGGAGAAACCTTCCAGCTCGTATCTAGCGGAACCGCGACTAGTACGAATGACTTTCTGGAGTTTAAATTCGAACCTACGAAGTTTAAAAGATTGAAATTCAAGTTCACAAAGGCCAATATCAACAGACCTTTTGCGGCTGAATTTAGATTTTATACAGAGGATAAAGTAAGCGAAGCTGTAAATGGTATTTTCACAGATGGCACGATGAGTGCGGTTGTTCCTGCTTATAATAGCGTCGAAGCAATCAATGAATTAGAAGAAGCGGCAAAAGTACATCCGCTCTATCCAATCCTGAAAGATTCTTTGGATTTAGCTAAGAAGCTAGTGAATGGTGAAGTTCAAACCGAAGGCACCATCATTGAGGCGGAACAACGTGGAGATATGAAAAAGCATGCGCAGGAAAACCTGAGAATTGGTTTCGGTACGAACAACCAGCCTACAGGTCTCGTTGCAATGCCTGGAGATACAATCAACGTTTATGTGGACGCAGCTTCGAGCGATAAACTACCTTCTTTAGTCTTTTCTCAACAAGAGGCGGCTTGGAATGTTTGGGCTAGAGGTGTGCAATTGCGTCCAGGTAAGAACATTATAACCGTTCCTGAATTTGCTACGAATAGTTATTATGCACATGAAGTGACTAAAGGCGGTACAGTGTATATCGTCAATCCATATACAGCAGAGGAACAAGGTAAAGCACCTATGATCCGGTTCGAGGGGCTTACCAAGATCCCTATGATGACCAAGACTACAGATCCTGAACAATTTAAAGCCTTCTTAACCACCTATAAACAAAAATTAGATGAAGATAAGGCAGCGCATCCGAATGTTCAAGATCGCGAGCTCATCGATGTGGTGGAAATGGTCAGCGATCATGTTATTTTCACAGGAACTGCGACAGAAGCTTATAACAAGTTTATTACGCAAGGAAATGATCCGCTGGGTACCGTCACCGGCTATGATACTTGGATGAAGACGATCTTTGACTTCTATGGCTTGGATGGCAGTAGTGTGATTCATGATGCGAAGCTAATTCGTGAGAACATCCGATTGATGCAGCCTTATGGTGCGATGTATGCAGCGGGAGATCATACAGGGATACAAATTGGGACCGTAGGGACGATGTTAGGTGATTTTAACAAAGTCTATCCAGGCTGGGGATTGAATCATGAAATAGGGCATCGCTTGGCGATGGGTGAACGAGAATATGGTGAAGTAACCAATAATATGGTGTCTATGCTGATGTCAGTCTATGCGGACTCGATGGATACTCGTATTCCTTTTGAAAGTGATATTTATAAATATGTAATCGAAGAAAATAAAGTGGTTATGAATCAGCAGGGCTTATTTGCACAGCTCGGTGCCTATTGGCAGTTAGAATTGGCGCATCCGGGTTACTGGACAGAACTGACCAAGCTGTACCGCGAGCGGAAGGTCTCCCTTCCGAACGGCGACAATTCCAAGCAGCAGTATTTGGTGGAGTTCTCCTCTGAAGTGCTGGGGTTAGACTTAAGTAGCTATTTTGCCAGACATGGCTTCACTGTGAATCCTGAAACGAAAGAGAAGTTAGATAAATACCCAGCACCGAAAAAGCTCTGGTATTTAAACAATTCAGTGGTTCATTATGAGGGAACAGGAATAGCAGATAAGAGTGTTGCGATAAAGGTTAATATCACGCCTAACACTACTGCTAAATCGAACACATTAAGCTTCAGTATGGATAAGGATCTTAAGAAAGATTTCTTAGGTTATGAGGTGTATAGAGACGATAAGTTAGTAGGGTTTACAGGGACTGACCAGTTCGTGGACACGAATGTAGATAACAGCATCAATTATACGTACAAGATCGTTGGTTATGATAAGAAGCTGAGCCCACTGAAGCCGGTACAGGTTAAAGCCTTCAAGCCAGCGTTATCTGTTGAAGATCAAATCACGTTAAAGCTTAATCAAGCTTTTGATCCGATGAGCTATGTAAAAGCGACTAACTATCAAGGAAACGATATTACTGCTAATGTCACCCTGAAAGCAAATACCGTTAATGTAACGCAAAAAGGCGACTACGAAGTGGTATATGAAGTGAAGAACGAAGGGGTTACAGAAACCAAAACTACACTGGTTACGGTAACGAGTGACTATGCTTATCTTTCGGATCTTAATGCCAAGTCAGTCGTTGTTGGTTGGGGTGAATTAAAGAAAGACAAAGCCGTTTCTGGTGGAATCATCACCCTTGTTCGACAAGGGTTAGCTGCGACCTATACCAAGGGAATCGGTGTACATGCGAACTCTGAAGTTGTTTATGATATTGAGGGTAAAGGTTATGACTTCTTTGAAAGCTACATCGGGATCGATCAAGCGATGAAAGGAAAGCCATCCTCTGCAACCTTTGAAGTGTATGTGGATGGGGAGAAGAAATTCGGGAGCGATGTTTTCCGGTCAGGGACAGAGCATGAATTTGTCAAAATACCTGTGACAGGCGTGCGCGAAGTGAAGCTGGTTACCACAGATGCTACAGACGGCAATGCTTCAGATCATACGGTATGGGCGGATGCGAAGTTTACGAATACTTCAAGCAAGCCTACTATCACAGTGCCTGAAGAGACAACGTTTATTAAGCTGAACAGTGAATTTGATGTTTTGACCGATGTTACAGCCGTTGATAAGGAAGATGGTAACTTGATTGGAGCCGTTGAGGTAAGTCCGAATGGTTTCACTTCAAGCAAAACAGGCACTTACAACGTCGAACTGTCAGTTACAGACCGGGATGGGAATACAGCTGTGCAGACCAGAACAATCGTTGTGTATAGCGCTAGTAAATACTTGAGTGATACAGCTTGGCAGTCGGCGAGAACGGATTATAATGTTGTTCGTAAGGATAAGGCAAGTTCTAACAATCCGATTAAGCTACTCGTAAATGGCGTAACCAAAGAGTTCGCTAAGGGTTTAGGAACGCATGCTAACTCCGAGATCGTGTATAATCTGGCGGGTGCTAATTTCGAATATTTTGAAACATATGTAGGGGTTGACCGAAATATCCCAGAGCAAAATAATTCTAGTGTGATCTTCAAAATCTTCGCCGATGGGGTAGAAGTGTATAATAGCGGACTGATGAAATTTGGCACGGAAGCTAAATTAGCTCGGATCCCTGTGAAGGGTGTAAGTGAATTAAAGTTGGTACTAGATAATGCCGGCAACGGAAATGCTTCAGACCACGGTGATTTCGCTGATGCGAAGTTTATGATTCTAAACAGTACGCCGGAGCTTACCATAGCTAAATCTGTATCCACCAAAGTGGGGCAAGCCATAGCAGTAAGTGCGGACTATTCAGCAATGGATTCAGAAGATGGTGACTTGACGGCTCAAGTAAAGGTTACGGGTGAAGATCAAGTTAAATTCAACAGAGCTGGAAAGTATCCGATTACTTATACAGTAACGGATAGTGATGGAAATACGACCACGAAGACTAGAACCATTGCCGTTGTAGACATGACGGACTTTACGTATCTGACGGATTACGACTGGAATTCTACTCAGAACAGCTATACTGCGCCTTTGAAGGATAAATCTATTAGTGCCAATACGCTGAGATTAACCGATGAGAGCAATCAAGTAGTGTCCTATGAGAGAGGGATTGGAGCACACTCTAACTCGACGATTGTATACGATCTAAGCGATAAGAACGCGGACTACTTCACTTCCTATGTGGGTGTAGATCGACAAATGTATGGTACGGTCGGTTTGGTGAGCTTTGAAGTGTTTGTCGATGGAGAGAAGAAATTCGATAGTGGGGTTATGGGCTCCAGAGATCCGCAGAAGTTCATCGAATTGGATATTAACGGAGCTAAAGAGCTGAAATTAGTCGTTACAGACGGCGGAAATGGCAACGGATCTGACCATGCTACATGGGGAGGAACCAAACTACATTTTGCGAATGGAGATCACCTATTCACTGGAGATCTGGAGCAAGCCATTGCAGCGGCAAAAGCAATTTCTCTAGAAGGCTTCACGGCTGAGAGTATTGCGGTATTTACGGCAAGCCTTTCGAGTGCAGAAGCGGCTTTGACTAATCCTTCTGTCACACAAAGTGAAGTAGATGCAGCTGTAGTAGCATTACAACAAGCAACTGAAGGTCTGACTGAAATAGACCTTACGCAAGTCATTACCATTGCGGACAACTATTTAAGTGCTTCGATCAAGACTACGTTAGGCGTAACTGGAGAACTAACGCTAGGGGATATGTATAACCTTACAACGTTAACGAGCGAGACCGGAAGAGCTAGATCCTTGGAAGGTCTACAGTATGCTAAGAACCTAGAGACACTTGATATTACTGGAAATGAAATCACTGATTTCTCCCCACTACAAGGGTTAACTAAACTAACGAGCTTATTGGCTGACCCTCAAGTGGTAGAGGTGGGAGGATTAAAGGGACCTGTGGTTGAATGGACCAATCCGGTGAAAGGGCTCGATGGCAGTAAAGTGATCCCTAATTCAGCAGGGGTCAGAAACACTGGAACATCTAAAGAAATCATGTTTGATATGAATGAATGGGCAGCTAATCCTGATGTGTTCACTATAGACCTATCGAACGAGGAGAAGGGAACTTACATGCTGGGGTTAACTTACCAAGTCGCAGGTAATCTCGTGCAATTAATTTCTTTTATTGATAACAATTAAATCCTATAGGCAGAAGAAAACAGGCGAATTGTGGTGTATTCCACCATGATTCGCCTGTTTTTATATTGGGCTTACGTAATATGAGACTCGTATTATGTAAAAAAAATCCATTTTGTAATATGACAGAAGTGATGACAACGCTCACTATAACCAGACAAGTCTATTAATTATAATGAATCAGATGGTTCAACTCTTCCAGCCTACGAATGTTCAGCATGAGTAATCGTGTGAGAGAATCTTTTGCTAATGTTCAGGCAGACTATTATCCAGAGTTTAAGGCCAGCGATCCGTATATCAAATTGCAACAAAGGATTAATATTTTAGAGGAAAATCTATCTGCTAGTAGACGTATCTATAACGAAAATGTGACCAGCTATAATACGATGATAAGTACTTTTCCTAATCTTTTATTTGCAGGGGCTATTGGATTTAAGTCGGAATTCCTGCTCAAGATGGAAGGGGCCAAACGGGCAGACGTTAATTGGACGGTATCCTAAGTGGACTTGATATAGAGAATTAAGATTGTCATGAGATTTAGAGGGAGGCGTTTCTATGAAAATCGTTATTGTGGATGATCATCCTTTAGTTAGAAGAGGGCTGGCATCTGTCATTTCAATGCAGCCAGGTGTGCAATTTGCTGGTGAAGCTACGAATGGTCAAGAAGCATTTGATGTGATTGAAGCGACAAAGCCAGATATTGTTCTCATTGATCTTAAGCTTGTTGATGAATCGGGCTTGGATATCATTAAGACAGCACGTGCTCGCGGCATGGTTAGTAAGTTCATTCTGTTGACTTCCTCTGCGAGCAGAGAGGATTTTTTGAGGGCTGAAGAAGTACTAGTAGATGGATATGTCCTAAAAGAGGCACTGCCGGAGGAGTTACTCTTTGCTATCCAGTTGGTGCATAAAGGGAGAAAGTACTATGATCCTGGTCTAATGGAAGAAAAGATGCGTATTAGCGGCAGCAGTCCGGCGGATGAATTAACACCGAAAGAGAAGGAAGTACTGATTGAACTTGGACAAGGTGCTTGCAACAGAACGATTGCTACACGTCTATATATCAGTGAATTTACGGTGAAGAAGCATGTCAGCCAGATTTTAGCGAAGCTGCAGGTTAATGATCGGACACAGGCAGCATTGTACGCAAACGCGATAGGGCTAACGAAATATGAAATGTGTTATGAGTAGAAATATAACATTAGCATTAAATACAAGGAGGTGTACCAGTAGCAGTTCATAGCTCTTGGGACACCTCCTGAATTTTTCTTTTTTTGTATGCAATGTATTTAGGAAGCGGATATTTTTTGGCGGATTTGGGTAATCGCTTCTCTTGTTACCACTTCTCCGGCGGCTATGTAATCGTCCGCATCCTTAAAGCTGATTTGATTGAAGCCAAGATCGGGACGCAAGATTACATCCGCTAATTGCAGCTCTTCCTTTATCAGCTTTGCGCTCATGATGTCAATTGTATTCATTAAGGAATCTATTAGATGTCTGGCTGCTCCCTTCGTGAAGGATTCAGGGGAAACGTTAACTGCTATCACAATATCAGCTCCCATGCTTCTTACTAGCGCAGCTGGCACAGGATGAACAAGGGCTCCATCGGCTAAGTGCTTTCCTTGATAGTTGACAGGTCGCATGGCTACGGGAACGGCTGTACTTGCGGCAATGGCATGTGCAAGCGAACCCGTCCTCATGATATGAGCCTCACCGGTGGAGACGTCTGAGGCTATCGCGCCAAAGGGTATCGGCAGCTCCTCAATTAGACGCTTACCGACATGCTTTTCGATAAAGCTGATGATGGGCGCGTTATGAACAAGGGACCGCATAGGGAAGGTTGGACGCACCAGTTGTCCCCAACTGATCGTAGAAAGAACCTTCATACATTCTTTTACAGACATTCCGGCTGCATAGGCTCCTCCGACCATAGATCCGACGCTTGTTCCTGCGATCATGTCTATGGGAATGCCCTCCTGCTCCAGAATGTTTAACACCCCAAGGTGAGCCATGCCTCTGGCTGCACCGCTTCCTAACGCCAGACCAATAACGGGGCGGTCTCCTACTTTACGGACTCGGCCGAAGCGGAGATGGTGACTGTAGATCATACGTCCTTCGCTCCGAATATAGGCTTCCCTCACGATATTTCGTAACTCCTCTACATTATTGTCGAGGTAAGGGAACAGGGACAGCATGCTCAGGGCATCTTGAGAGAGGACTTCTCGCGCATTGCCCGCTCCTTCTTTCTCTAGAAAGTATTGCGCAAGCAGCGGTATATCTTCAGTTCGCTCACGAAGAGGAGGCACGGGCAAGACCGCTAAGGGGGAAACAATCTTCAAGGGACAAGTGCTAGTCAGGATGATTCGAATCTGTGCAGCTGCCTCCAGCAGCTGTAGTAGCTTCTCAGAGGGACAGGATTCTGCTTCCTCGATGACAATGGTTCCTCCTTTTGCCGCAATAACCTTGGTCTCCCAATCAACGAGGCTCATGTCTGCTACATTTAACACCAGTAGCGGGTATTGTCCGTTCGTTGCTCGGTAATGAAGTGCTCTTGCTACATTTACCTTCCCTGTACCGGATTCACCTATCACGACAACATGGACCCGCTCCGTCGACAGATGTTCAATCGACCTGAGAAGTGTGCGCATTTCGGCGCTTTCTCCGATCAGTTCACCATAACGCTCTTGTTCCTCGGATTCATGAAGTTTCATGATGATCTGACTTTTCGAGTGCTCTTCCAGTACACGTTCGTTGGAATTTTGGATTCTCTTGATCATGGATTGGATGATCTGGCTCCGGAACTCGCGATTTTTGTCCATCAACAGCAGCATGCCACTTCTGGATACGGATATTACATGAACGTTATCGATCGCTTCTACATGTGCACTGATGGGGTCTCCGGTAAGACAGGACATTTCCCCGAAGAACTGGCCTTTCGAGAGTATAGCCAATTCTACCTTTATTTCCGTACTAATAAATACTTGTACCTGACCGGATACCAAAATATAAACCCGCTGGCTGACCTCGCCCTTTTGCATGATAAGCTTGCCGGGTTCATAATGCGCTTCTTGCATTTCTGGAGCTAACTGCTGTAATTCTTCATCGGACAGGTGCTCAAGCATAGGGTAGTCTATGTAGGAAAGATGCAATTTGAATCCTCCTTATGTGGGGATGATTGAGTATTTTTTCCTATATTATCACAATGGAATTTTATAGATGTCATATGACAAAATAGATGACAAAGTTAATTACAACATAGGATTCTATGGCGAGATCAGATGATATAATGAGTATAATTGCTTTGCGAGATTGCTTATTCTGTCTACCTAATTGTAACTAGGGAGTGCTGTTCATGTTTGAGTTGCAAGGATACCAAACTTTAGATCTGATAGAGACTACCTCAGATATCAGGCTGTACAGACTCCTACGTCAAGAAGATGGCCTTAGGGTTATTGCCAAGACAACTACAGGCGAGTACCCGGGATCTACTATGGTTGATGCTTTTCGTCATGAGTATGACATGCTTAAGCGACTTAGCGGTCGTGGAGCAATCGAGGCATATAGCCTGGAAATCACGCCGGATCGGCCAGTCCTTCTCCTAAAAGATATAGAGGGGAGTACGCTGGATCAGATACTGCGTACACCTGATTCACTGGAGCTTCCAGTGCTGCTTCGGATCGCCATAGCTGTTGCTGATTGCCTTATGCAAATTCATCGTGAAAAAATAACACTAAATGAACTGACCCCCGCTCATCTAATCGTCAATCCAATTACTTTTGAAGTGAAATTTATTGATATACGAATGTGCTCCGCTGAAAATGATACCAGTCCATTGTCACCCTTAAGCGGGCGGCCGGATGCCTTGCTTCCTTATATATCGCCAGAGCAAACGGGTCGAACTGGGTTGAACCCGGACTATCGTTCTGACTTTTATTCGCTTGGAATCATTATGTATGAATGTCTCTCAGGCAGTCGCCCCTTTGAGCTTCATGATGTTGTTGATATTGTATATCGTCATCTTGCAGATACACCTGAGCCTTTACATCGCAGGTTTCCCGCTATCCCTCTATCTGTCTCTGACATTGTTTCTAAATGCATGGAGAAAATGCCTGATGCGAGATATGCCAGCGCCTTTGGAATCAAGTCGGATCTTGAGGAATGTCTAACCCACCTACAACAATACGGGTACATCGAGTCCTTCCTGTTAGGAAGCTGGGATATTCCGGAACGCTGGATGGTATCGGAACGATTCTACGGAAGACATTTTGAGAAACTAAGCTTACGAGAAGCACTGAAACGAGCATCACAAGGTGCTGTAAAGACGGTCTGGCTTAGTGGTGAGAGTGGTATCGGCAAAACAACCTTTCTAAAAGAAACGCTTAGAAATTCGATTTCTTTGGATGGTTTTTTCGCCAGAGGCAAATTCGAATCTCTACATACCTCACTCCCTTATGGTATCTGGCATCAAGTTATAGAAGAATTGGTCAGTCAACTGCTGATGGAAACGAAGCTGCAGGTGGAGGTTTGGAAGCTGCGTATTTTACAGGCAGTGGACAGTTACGGGCAATTATTGATCGAACTTGTCCCTAAGCTTGAGCTCTTGATTGGCCCCCAACCTTCCGTGCCTCCGTTGCCGCCGCTGGAAGCTCAGCATCGATTTCAATTAATTATGAGCCGATTTATTCAACTCTTTCCCCATGAAGATCATCCCTTGATCTTGATATTGGACAATCTGCAATGGGCGGATGAAACATCGCTGCAATATCTCACTTCACTTATAGAGGACACGGCCACGAGTCATCTGCTAATCGTTCTTTCCTATCGTGATCGGGAAATCACGAGGCTGCACCCACTCAGTAGGCTGGAAAAGCATTTGATAGACCGCAACGTAGTGATGAGTAGAATATCTCTACAAGCGCTTGAACTCAGCGATTTAAAACAACTGCTACTGGATGTTATGCGTTACGAGGCTGCTGACTTGGACGAGTTAGCGCGGGTACTTCTGCATAAGACAGATGGGAATCCACTATTTATTAAGCAATTCCTTCAGGATTTGATTGATGATCAGCGAGTGGAATTTGACGAGGATCTTCGAAGCTGGAAATGGGACCTCCAGCGCATTACTGAATTGAATGTTCCTGATAATGCAGCAGCCTATCTTTCAAGTAAGTTACAGCAATTTCCTGATCAGACGGTGTATGCACTTAGTAGAGCTGCATTACTGGGCAGCATATTTGATGTGGGTACGCTTGCCGAAATTACGGAGATTCCGGTAGAGACATTGACTGAAGCGTTGGAAGTCGCTGTAAATGGACGTGTGCTACAACCTGTTAACGGGGAGGAATATACGCATTTTAAATTCCAGCACAACCGCATTCATCGGGCGGCTTATGCTCTTGTTCCCGAAGAGCTGCGCCCAGAGCTACATTGGAGGATTGGCATGCTATTGCTAGGCCGTAGCTCTCTTAGTGAAGGAACGATTCTATTTGAAGCGGTCCATCATTTCAATCAGGCACTTACATGGATAGATCGCCCCGAACAGAGGCTTCAACTGGTAGAGCTGAACTTACAGGCAGGGATAAAAGCGAAGCAAACGACTGCACATGAGACAGCCTTACAATATATGCTTCAGGCAACAGCGATACTAGAGGAGCAGAGCTGGGAGGAGCATTATGGGCTAACCTTCCGGGTATTTCGTGAGAGGGCCGAGCTTGAATACTTATGTTCACATTTTGATAAGGCTAATGAATTATTTCATCTGTTAATCCATAAGGCTGCGACAAATACGGATAAGGCTTACATCTACGCGATGAAGGTTCAATTGGAAGCAAGTAATGATAACCATGAAGAGGTTATCTCCTTAGGTCGGCATACATTATCGCTATTGAAAGTGAGCCATCAATTTGATCCTAGCTATGTTCAATTGACGCTTCAATGGTTAAGATTGCGGCGCAGACTACAGAAGGTTTCACTCGAATCGCTTAATCTTTTACCGCCGATGACCGACGAGGCTCGTAGAGTCGCAATGACCACTTTAGATCATACGAGCAATGCCTGCTTCTATGTCAACCGAGATGGGTGGCTCGCTTCTTCCTTCACCATGATTGAATTGACGCTCGATTATGGGATGACTCCGGAGGCTTCCATTGGATTCATAGGCTATGCAATGTTTCAATACTATTACTTCCGTAATGATGAAGAAACATTTAAATGGGCCATGCTGGCGTGCAGCTTATCGGAACCCTATCCGAAAGTGCATATGACAACCTTAGCTGCGTTCGCAATGTGCTACGATAGCTGGCGGCATTATGATCCAACTATGCTCCGTATGTTTACCGAGAAAGCAGGTAAAGTGGGACTGGAATCAGGTGACTTATGGAAAGGCAACCAGAGTGTGCTAATCAACTGTGCCTCCCTTTTGCAATTTGGCCATCCGTTAGGCGATATCTATGATCGGTTAATTGCTCATTCCGGTGATTTGCTGCGCCATAACAACAGTCTTCACTGTAAGCAGGCTATCATAGCTGCAGCTACTCTAGTTCGATTGACAGGTTATCGCTCACTAGATGATCCATTTAACATCGCAGAGATTAGCGAACCTGATTTTGCACAGTCGGTTCATGGAGATACCTTTGATTTTATACAAGAAATGGTCTGGATACACCGATATTTGACAGGTTATGTATTTGGGGAGTACCGCGAAGCCAGTGAGGCATTAGCGAAATCAGCTGTCATTATAAAATCACGTGAAGATGGCTTAGACAGTCCTATGCAGACCGTGTATGAATGTTTAGTCTGGGCTCAGTTGTATGAGGAATATAACGCTGAAGAGCAACGTGTATACCGGGTAAAAATGCACAGTCGGCTGAAGAAAATGAAAAAGTTTGCTAAGCGTTGCCCGGAAAATTATGAGCATAAATATTTGTTGATGAAGGCTGAGCTGACTCGCCTATCGCGAGATCCACGACAAGCTGAAGCCTTGTATGAGCAGTCTATTGAGGCTGCTCGTATCAATGGCCATATTCACGATTTAGCGATGGCGGCGGAATGCTACGGCAAATATGGACTTCGTCATGGCAAATTACATCTAGCAAGAATCTATATGACTGAGGCCTACGAGGCTTATCTGCAATGGGGCGCAAAGGCTAAAGCGGCTGACCTTGAGCAGCAGCATAGCCATTTGCTGCATATTAAACGGGAGCCCGGGCTCGATCGAGTCGATTCCCTTTCTGTAGTTATGTCTGCTCAAGCTTTATCGGGCGAGATGGAGATGAGTCGATTATTGGCCACGCTGATGCGGATCATGCTCCACAATGCTGGGGCCGAATATGGGGCAGTTATTTTTGATCAAGATGGCAAATGGATGGTTGAAGCTTATGGTACCTCAGAAGCTCAGCATATCGAATCTGTTCCTCTCGGGGAAGAGTCAGATCTTGTTCCGGCAGCGATTATAGCCTATGCAGCAAGAACACAGGAGCAGGTTGTATTACATGATGCGCTCAGTGAGGGGATATTTACGCGTAACGTTTACGTTAGGAATAATAGACTGAAATCAGTTCTTTGTCTTCCTATCATGAATCAGAATAAATTGGTTTGCTTGCTCTATTTGGAGAATAACCTATCCCCAGGTGTATTTACGCCAAGTAGACTCGATGTGCTCAAGCTGCTTGGTTCACAATGCGCAATCTCAATCGCTAACGCCAAGCTGTATTCGGGAATCCAATATCTTAAAAAAAATCTAGAGGACCAAGTTGTAGAAAGAACTCGTAGTCTGGAGCGTTCGATGCGAGAAACATCTGCGGCTTTGGCCGAAGCTACCGTCTTTGAGGAACGCAATCGTATTGCCCAAGAGATTCATGATATTGTTGGGCATACACTTACATCGACGATTCTGCAGATTGAAGCTGGCAAGCGGCTGCTTCAGAAAAAAGATATAGATAGTGGTTTTCAGCGACTGGTTGAAGCACAGGATCTTGTTCGGCATAGCTTGAATGAAATCCGCGGCTCTGTCCATATGCTGAAGGAGGACAAGTATTCGGACCTCACGGTCATGTTGAAGCAACTGATACGCGATACTGAACGTAATGCGGGCGTTGTCGTCCATGCCATTATTTATGATCTGCCGGAGGCCATGTCAACAGCCTATAAAAAGGCCATCTATCATGCTTTGCAGGAGGGCCTAACGAACGGAATCAGACACGGTAAGAGTACGGAGTTTCATTTTAGTCTGGAGTCTGTCGGAGCAAATTTACAGTTCAGGCTCAAAGATCGTGGGTCAGGAGATAGTCATATAGTGATGGGGTTTGGACTTAGGACGATGAAAGAACGGGTGGAGCAACTGGGAGGTAGCTTATCCATCGATTCAGAAATGAATGAGGGATGTCTACTGGAAATCGATCTGCCAATGCGAAGGGTTGGGAATAGAAAATGAGTAAGATAAAGATTGTAATTGCCGATGATCAATTGTTGACGCGTGAAGGACTTCGTACCATTCTGGATCTGGAGGATGATATGGAGGTGGTCGGCGCTGCCAAGAACGGGGAAGAGGCCTGCGAGATGGTGGAAGCATTCCAACCCGATCTGGTACTGCTTGATGTTCAAATGCCGATCATGAATGGGATCAGTGCACTAAAACGGATCAAGCAGATTCGTCCGGATATATTCATTCTGATTTTAACCACTTTTATAGAGACCGATTATATTGTTGAGGGTATGGCATTTGGAGCAAGCGGCTATATGCTGAAGGATATGGATGCTGATAAAATGATTTCTTCGATCCGTGATACGATATCCGGGCAATTTATTCTGCCAGCTCCGGTAGCAGCCAAATTGGCGACGAGGATGAATAGATTGACGGAGGAGTACGAACATTGGCAAAGATCCAATTTAGATCGTATGAGTCTGACAGAACGGGAAGAGGAGCTGGCGCAGCTCATTATCCGGGGACTTAACAATCGCGAAATTGCCGATACACTGCATATTGCGGAGGGGACAGCCCGTAACTATATTAGTAATCTTTATAGCAAATTAGAGGTGGTTGACCGGGCTCAAGCGATTGTGCGCCTTCAAGCTATTATGTAGACATAGTTGATGCTAACGAATTACTGTAGGGGCCAAGTAATCAAACATTGGAAAATTTCTCAGTACTCCAAATGTAACGGTTAGGATCAACATCACAGCCATAATTCCATGGCTAAGTGGTTGGATACGTTTCTTTTCAGTAATTAAGTACAACATATACAGAGGCGCTAGAATAAATAGCAACGGGTTAAATCTAAACGCCTGAACGAAGTCGAACTTTAACAAGGATAGAATAACTCTTGTGATTCCACATCCCGGACAATAAAATCCAGTCCATTCATGAAATAGACAAGGTATACCTAGATTGGTTAAAGGCATCCATACAGTGAAATACAGTAAGCCAAGGAGACTTAAGGACACACTCCAAAATAGTTTAGGGTGTGTCCTTCTATGAATCGTAAAATTATACCAATTTGTTAACATCAGATTGCACCAAAGCGTATGTGACAATACCAAAACTAAAGATTGTGAGGATCACGTACAGAGCTGAATTATCGGATACGAGATAGCCGCGTTGTCTTTGAGCTTCTGCAACATGTTTACCGATCTGGTAGGCCCAAACCAGGCTCCATATCCCGCAAGTAATCAATGTTAGAAGAAAATGCTTTCCTCCTGTGAATGTGTAGTCTCCACTTAGCTTTCCTACGTCATTCGTTAGAACAATAAACCAAAATATTCCGTATATTCCACATGTAATTAATGACAGTATAATGGAAAATGCGACACTCCTTTGACTAATCATTGTTCACTCTCCTACGTATTTATATGAAAATTTTACATTATTATCATAGACAATTGTGAAAATATATACAAGATAATATTTAGTAGTTTGTTTTTTTAAGAAACGTGGAACAAGCTTACTATCTGGATATAGTGGATTCCTTCATGAATATGAAATATACTTTTAAAGATTAGCCGCAAGACAGCTAGAATTTGAACTACGATTGGAGAAAATGAAACAATGTCTAATTTACCGAACTGCCCGAAATGTAATTCTGAGTACACTTATGAAGATGGAAGTCTACTAGTCTGCCCGGAATGCGCACACGAGTGGACATTAGAATCAGAGTCTGAGAATAGTGAAGATCAAAAGGTTATCAAAGATGCCAATGGCAATGTATTAAACGACGGCGACTCAGTAACTGTAATCAAAGACCTTAAGGTAAAAGGAAGCTCATCTGTTCTGAAGATAGGTACCAAAGTCAAAAACATCCGTTTAGTGGACGGAGATCATGATATTGATTGCAAAATTGATGGATTTGGGGCTATGAAATTAAAATCCGAATTTGTTAAAAAGATATAAAAGAAAGAATCAGCTTACCTTCGATAGAAGTAGGGCTGATTCTTTCTTTTTTTAGGTAATATTTAAAGGCGTGTCATCTTATGATTTCAACAATTTGGTTTCGTCCTGCATTTTTGGCTTGATATAAAGCTTTGTCCACAGATTCGAATAAATCATTTAGTTGATTGGTCGGGCTTTCTGCATACTGCTCTGCAAAATTATTAATGGACAGTAGTCCCATGCTTACAGTGATGGATACAGAATGAGCAACCTCATCCACATGTACTTTATTGGCCTCTATCATGAATTTGATATGCTCTGCCCAGAGGTTTGCTTGTGTGTGGTTCGTATTTGGTAAATAAACGATAAACTCTTCCCCGCCATAGCGTGCCAGAATATCCGTCTCCCTTAGCGATTGCTTAATGACCTCTACCGTGCTGCAAATTACAACATCGCCCACTAAATGGCCGTAATTGTCATTCACCGTTTTGAAAAAGTCGATATCCAGTAGAATGATGGCAAAAGGCTGCTTCAATATCATATTTTCTATAATCTCTTGTTCTAAGTACTGCGTTAAGTAATGACGGTTATAACAACCTGTTAAGCTGTCGGTTATGGCCATCTGCTTGAGTTTTTGGTTGGTCTGAGAAAGCTCATTCTGGATTTCAATTAATGCCAGATTACGCTCTTGCAGGATCTCGTTCTGCTGATTAGTCTCAGCAATGAGGCGATGCAGCTCGCTTCTATCCTGAAAGGTGAGAATCCGTCCAACCATGATCTCGCCTACGACAATGGGTTCCGCTGTAATATTGATGTACGCTTGGAGCGAGGTGTAGAATACTTCAACTTCGCTTCTCTCCATGGGCTGTTTAAGATATGTATGTTGAAACAATCGGAAAGCGCTGGCAGTCTGCTCCAGGGGGGTTAGCGCCGATAAGTCGAAGCGATCACCGATCTGTAGGTTGATTTTTGGCAAAAGCGATCGATTGATCTCTACCACAGTCTCGTTATCATCCAGTACAAGAATACCTAGTGTGAGTGTGTCAATGATATCCTGATGAGCGATGGTTACGAGATCAAATATTTTATCGCGATGGATGGCAATGACGAAAAAGATGGCAGAGATTAGTATCCCCAGAGAGGTCATCCCCGGAATCACCGGCTGAGATTTAAACAGTACCACATTAAGAAAGACATCCAGTAATACAAATACAGTCAGCACTAGCACACCTTTGAGTACATGAGTAACCTGTTTTTTGATCCGCTGTGTGGCGTTCGATATAAGCGCTGAATAGATGATATACAGAGAAATAATAATGGTGCAGATCAAGAAGAGAATAAACAGCCAAAAAAGCGGACCATAAGATCTTTCAACATATCCACCATGCATTGGCAGTACAAAGCTTTGCTTTGGATTGACGATCACTCCAATTAAGATCAATGCTGCGACAATGTATAGGATCAGCGTTTTCTTTTTTCGGAGGAGATATGATTTTCCAGTGAGAAATATCGTAAAAAGAAGCCATCCAATCGTTAACAGTATCGAGTCAATAAAAGCGAGCTTCACATAAAACAATTGAACATCGGGATCCGCTGTAGTTTTGAGAGCAAATTGACAGAAGGGCCATAACATCATCGTGAAATGGAAAGTCAAGTAAACCTTATGTAAGTTAGTGATTGTTACAGTAACAAATATGTAGATGAATAGAACGAAAAGAACGAAGAATAATGATAAGTCAATCCATGTCATGACATTCAATTCGGTAACACCTTCTTATATAAAAAAATAGGTTCATCTTTATTCATTTAAGCTCGAAACCTTCTCCCACTCGGTTAGCAGCTCTTTTACGCTCTGTGCGGACTGTGGCTTACTGAACAAGTAACCTTGAATTTTATCGCAGCCTTGCTCCTGTAGGTAATCGAGTTGTACAGTTCGCTCCACACCTTCTGCAATAACACACATATTCATGCGTTTACCAATCATAATAATTTGTTCGACAAGAACGGCTTGATGTGTCCCTGTTCGAATGGAATCAATGAAGGACTTGTCTATTTTTAAAGTCGAAATCGGCATATGAGTAAGATAGCTTAAGGAGGAATAACCGGTACCAAAGTCATCCAAGGCAATTTTGATGTTGTGAGCTCTGAGTTCAGTCAGTTTACTGCTCACATATTCGTAAGATTCAACCAGAACACTCTCTGTAATCTCTAGCTCTAAGTATTCAGGATCTAGTCCGGAGGCTTGCAAGGTGTCTAGAACTAACTCATTGAAGTCGCTTTGCAGTAGCTGAAGCATTGAAATATTAACAGACATCGTCAGATGTGATAATCCTTGCTCATGAAGGCTTTTTAAAAAGGCACAGGCTGTTCTGAGCACCCACGCCCCGAGAGGAATAATGAGGTGGGAATCTTCTGCTATTTTGATAAACTTATCCGGAGGGACCATGCCTAGTATAGGGTTGTTCCAGCGCATAAGAGCCTCTAGTCCCGTCACTCTGTTCTGAGTCAGATCAATCTGGGGTTGATAGAATACCTCTAGCTCATTTTTCTCTAAAGCATTATACAACTGCTTCTCAATGTTCATTCGCTCAGTAAAGGTATCATTGAGCGGTTGATCAAAGACAATAATTTGACCCTTGCCAGCGTCTTTGGCTTTATACATAGCGATGTCTGCGCATTTAAGGAGTTCCATAATATTACTTCCATGTTCGGGGTGAGCACTGATTCCGATGCTTAGGCTAACATGTAGCAGACTGTCATCCATCTCAATCGCATCTTTAAAACCGGCAATAATGTGAGAGGCTACACTAGTTATACACTGACTGTTCTCAATAGAATATAAAAGAACGATGAACTCATCCCCGGCGAAACGATACACTTCCCCACTACTCCCAACCAGGGACACCAATCTCTCACTAACCTTAACAATTAGCCGGTCACCAAATTCATGGCCCATCGTATCATTTACATATTTGAAGTAATCAATGTCGATGAACATTAAGGCTGCAATGTTATTCAGTTCCAAGATGTGAGGCCCATTCTCATAAAAAGCTAATTTGTTGGGCAAGCCGGTTAATAGATCATGATACGCCAGGTAATGCATCCTTTCTTCATTCATGGCTAGCTTCTCTTGATTCTCAATGAGCTGATCATATTGCTGTCTGAGTTCTTCTTCCGTAGCTGTGATTTCCTCATAGGCGGCCTCTAGATTTTCGTGGGCGCTCACCCTATCCCTATAGGCAAGATCCAGTTTCTTCTCGATTCTTTTAATCCGTTTCAGAGTACCTAGAATTAATGCAAAGATAAGCAAAGCTGTTATGAGGATAAAGAACCAGCCTTTAATTATATTAATAAGTCTTATCCACTCCGGATCTTGCGTAAAAGTGGAAACGGCCTTATCTGTTAAAGGGATCCATAAGCACCCAACAATAAAATATATTACGGCGATTTTTAAGGAGCCCCGAACAGGATTGAAGGTTTGTTTGGATATGGAATTTTTGTGTTTATTTCTTTGAAGCATATGTCCCTCCTATATCAAGCATGAGATGCATGAGAGCTACTTGTTTTAGATCATTTCAACATATTTCATCAAAATCCTCTATTTGTCAGTGATGTTCTGCAAATTTTAAAAATGAGTTTTTGGACAAGTTGGAGCTAGGCATTAATGCCTAGCTATGCTTGAACGTAACTTGTGTTATAATCAAACAAACAACTCGAAGAGAAAATTATAGTTAAGGGGGAATCGTAAGTGGAAATAGGTATCAGTACGTTCGTAGAAACAACACCGGATGTTCAATCGGGGGAGTTAATAAGTCATGCACAGCGATTGCGCGAGGTAGTAGAGGAGATTGTTCTTGCAGATAAGGTGGGCTTAGATATATTCGGTGTGGGTGAGCATCATCGAAAAGATTATGCCGCATCTTCTCCAGCAGTTTTGCTGGCTGCGGCTGCCTCACAGACGACACGAATTCGGCTGACCAGTGCGGTAACCGTGCTGTCCTCTGCTGATCCAGTACGTGTATTTCAGGATTTTGCAACACTTGATGGAATCTCAAATGGACGGGCAGAAATCATGGCAGGCCGGGGTTCTTTTATCGAATCTTTCCCGCTCTTTGGATACGATTTAAATGACTACGATGAGTTATTCGATGAGAAGCTGGACCTGTTGTTAAAAATAACGGCATCCGAAAAAGTAACCTGGAGTGGAAATCACCGACCAGCCATTAATAATCTGGGGATTTATCCGCGCCCCGTTCAGAATCCTTTGCCCGTATGGATTGGCAGTGGAGGCAATACGGAATCTGTGATTCGTGCTGGCCTTCTCGGGCTACCACTTGTGCTCGCAATTATTGGAGGAAGTCCGTTGCAATTTGCTCCACTGGTGAAGCTCTATAAGAAAGCGGCGGCCCAAGCAGGACATGATGTGTCGATGCTTCCGGTTGCCTCACACTCGCACGGCTTTATTGCAGAGGATAATCAGCTTGCGGCCGATATGTTCTTCCCCTCTACACAGGCTAGCATGAATGTGATTGGTCGTGAGCGTGGCTGGGGTCATTATAGTCGGGCGAGCTTTGATGCGGCACGTAGATTTGAAGGTGCCTTGTATGTAGGAGATCCAGACACTGTTGCTGAGAAGATTATTCACCTACGCAAACACGTAGGAATTACACGCTTTATGCTGCATGTACCGCTAGGTACGATGCCTCATAAGGATGTATTGAGAGCCATTGAACTATTGGGTACTGAAGTAGCGCCAATTGTTCGAGCTGAGATATCGAGATGGGAAGCAGAGGTCGAAGCAAAATAGGATTGACCCTTTCTGGATTAATCAGTATAATCTTACCAATTTATTGAGGTTGTACTGATTGGAGGAGGGTACTGAAGTGGCGGATCGAATCATAGCGGATAGACTTGAGGAATTAGGTATTGTCCTGCCTAGTGCTAGTGAACCGGCGGCAAAATATGCTAACTACGTTATTGTTAATGGATTATGTTTTGTATCGGGAAAAGGACCTACCGGGCATCCCAAAGGCAAGCTGGGACAAGACTTCACCACCGAAGAAGGTTATCATTTTGCACGTCAGACTGGTATAGAGATCCTTGCCGTCCTTGAGTCAGCTTTAGGCTCCTTGGATAAAGTGAAGAGAGTGGTCAAAATTCAAGGATTTGTGAATGCAGATCCCTTATTCGAAGAACATCATAAAGTGCTCAATGGCTGTTCGGATTTAATGCTGGAGGTATTCGGAGACAAGGGCAGTCATGCTCGTTCGGTATTGGGCGCTGTTTCTGTAAGGGATAATCTTCCGATCATTATCGATTCTATTTTTGAAGTGGATTAAAAAGAGGGCTGTGGCACCGAAAGGTGACCGCAGTCCTCTTTTTCACATGGTTTGAGAAGTAGTTAGACAGCAACCCCAATAATTGTAACAAAACTAATTACCCTTTTTTTAGTAATAATAATTGAACATATCAATCAACG
Organism: Paenibacillus sp. B2(2019); assembly: GCF_008370385.1. Taxonomy (NCBI): domain Bacteria; kingdom Bacillati; phylum Bacillota; class Bacilli; order Caryophanales; family Paenibacillaceae; genus Paenibacillus; species Paenibacillus sp. B2(2019). The sequence goes on along the minus strand of NZ_VTZR01000013.1, from coordinate 419,075 downwards.
AGGTGATGACATCATGAGGATTCATAAGAAAGCCACACTACTTGTACTGCTTACATCTATACTCTATACAGCTCCAGCCCATGCGGCGGTGACGCCTCAGAATCAGGTTACAGGCGTTTTTCTGGATGATCGGCAGCTTGAATTAGAGGTTCAGCCCTTGCTCATAAACGGTACAACGCTTATTCCCATGCGCAAGCTGTTTGAAGAACAGGGAGCAAAGATTTCATGGAACAACGATACCAAAACAGTTAAGGCCACTAAGGGAGCGCTGGTACTGACTTATCAAATAGGAGATTTAACCGCGAACAAAAATGGACAAGCCTTAAGCTTAACCGTTCCGGGTCAGGTTGTCGGTGGTAATACGATGATGCCGCTGCGTTTTGTCAGCGAGGCTCTAGGCAGCACCGTGAAGTGGGAGGCTAATACTCGGACCGTCCGCATCTATTCAGCACTGAATTACGATACAACGATTCGTTATGGGGTTAACCTGCGCAGTTCGCCGAATTCATCGGATCAATCAGGTGTCCAGCAAATGTTGTCCGTAGGCGATAAAGTCCATATCGTTAGAGAAGTGGATGCTTTGTGGTTAGAAGTGCGAACGCAAGACAACAAGACGGGGTACATATCTGCTAAACCGAAATATAGCGATTATACTAGTGAGTCGCTCGCTGAGAAGCAGGGAAGCGCGTTGCTTGCTTATGGAGAAAAGTATCTGGGAACCCCTTATGAATTCGGTGCAGCGACGAACCAGACGTCTACCTTTGACTGTTCTTCTTTCGTAGCACATTTATTAGAGAACGTGTTGTCGGTGGATCTGCCACGCGCCTCTTATAATCAAGCCAAAGAAGGGAAGGAAGTTGGGATCAGCGAACTGCGTAAAGGAGATCTACTGTTCTTTAGTGCACGGGGTCTCGACATTGGTCATGTTGCTATGTATGCGGGAAATAATCAGATATTGCATACGTATTCTAAGGAGCAAGGCGTCCATTATGAAGCCCTGAGTGAGAAATGGAAGAAGCGTTTTGTGACGGCCCGTAGAATGTTTTAGATTGGGTAGCGATTAGGCTATAATGATCACGATGAAGAAGCATCCGAATACATTTGGGGGATGAAGCATAGTGACTAAAACCATCGTAGAAAAGCTGAACTTACAAAAATACAACCAAGTAGCGATATTGAGTAAACCAGAAGGCTCCGATTATTTAGCGGAATTGACGGATTATGATACTTTGCTAAATGGGGCGTATGATCTTATATTTGCCTTTGTACTAGACATGGCGTCGTTACAGGAACTAGTGAACCGTGTGATTGAGCAACAGCATCTTCATAAGAATGGCTATCTCTTTGTGGCGTATCCTAAAAAGGGAAAAAAAGTGTATCCGACCTATATTCATCGTGACGACTTACTAGAGGGTCTGGGCAGTGATGAGAATGGCTACATCGGGACAAGCAATATTAAATTTGCACGCATGGTAGGTTTGGATGATGTCTTTACAGTTGTGGGGTTAAAAGAGGACGCTAAGGGGAAAGGTCAGCTTTCCAATACCCCAAGTCAATCTGTGGATGACTATATTTCTTTCATTCCAAATGTGGAAGAAGATCTGAAAGATACACCGGAGCTTCTAGCCATCTATCAATCGCTTACCCCGGGATACCGCAAAGACTGGGCTCGATATGTCTATAGTGCCAAACAAGAGGCAACAAGAGCTAAGCGTAAAGAGGAAATGAAGAAGATTCTACAGGCTGGTTATAAGAGTCGTGAGCTGTATCGGCAAGCCAGTAGTACTGAACTCTAACTAGACATTTCTTCATCAAAAAGATTATTTGCAGACATAAAGATAATAAATAATATTACAACAGTTCTATTTATTCCTCATAGATTTCATCGAAACCACTCCATCCTAGGAGTGGTTTTTAAGTTTGGGGTATAATGGATGTAGATTATATAGCACAAACCTACAGGGGTGAAATATAGATGAAGCGCATTACGATTTTAATTGCGGATGATGAGGCGGAGATTGCGGATCTGGTGGCTTTGCATTTGCAAAAAGAAGGGTATCATATCATTAAAGTATCCGATGGGCGTGCAGCGGTACAAGCTATTGAGTCCCAAACGATAGATTTGGCGATTCTGGATATTATGATGCCAGGGCTGGATGGCTATGAGGTAACCCGTCACATTCGGGAGCAGCATCATCTGCCGATTATTTTTTTAAGTGCGAAGACTTCTGATCTGGATAAGATCACGGGACTTGTCATGGGCGCAGATGATTATATGACCAAGCCGTTCAATCCCATGGAGTTAGTCGCCCGCGTTAATTCTCAACTACGGCGCTCTATACAATTCAGTCAGCCCGCAGCCGTTCTTAAGTCGGTCCTTGAAGTTGGTGGGTTGACGATTTCACCAGATGAACATACCGTCACTCTTTACGGCGAGGTAATAGACCTAACTCCAAAAGAGTTTGATATTCTGCATTTATTGGCGAGCCATCCTAAGCAGGTGTTTAGCGCGGAGAGTATCTTCCAGCAGGTATGGGGAGAAGCCTATTATGAGAGTGGCAACACGGTTATGGTGCATATCCGTACCTTGCGCAAAAAGCTCGGTGAAGACATCAATAAGAACAAATTTATTAAGACAATCTGGGGTGTAGGATATACCTTTACTGGGTAAGGCTAGTGAGCTCTTATACATTTTAAGAAAAACTTTATAATTGTCCTGCTTTTTCTTTAAAGTGTCTTCGTTATTCTATTCCTATCAAGCATAAACGCCTTAAGGAAATGGGAGGACATTACGGATGAAAAAGTGGGTTTTTTTGGTGATCGTTGTATTATTTCTTGGTTACGCAGCCGCTCAATATTTACCGGATACGGGTAATTTAGCTGATAAGAATGATAAGATCCAGAAGGGATCGATTAGAGATAGCGATAGTTTAAAGGTGGTTACGCAAGATCAGGTATATCAAGGGGATTTATTGCTGGTGAACAAACAATATCCGGTACATGAGGACAGCGTGAAGTCTGATATTGTGACCTTATTTGATCAGAAGGATCTAGTTCAGGGCTATGGATTACTAGATACCTCGATTCGGTTGTCTGAAAGTGTAGCACATAAATTCATTAAGATGATCAAGGCTGCTGAGAAGGATGGCGTGAATCATTTTTTAATTAGCAGTGGGTACAGGGACTTTGAGGAGCAAGAGCAATTGTATGCCGAAAAAGGTTCAGACTATGCTCTGCCAGCACAATATAGCGAGCATAATCTAGGATTATCGCTGGACATCGGATCGTCTCAATCGGAAATGAGCAAAGCACCTGAAGGCAAATGGCTGGAAAAGAATGCGTGGAAATACGGCTTTATTCTACGCTATCCGAAAGACAAAACGGAGATTACGGGGATTAAATATGAACCTTGGCACTTCCGTTATGTCGGCTTGCCGCACAGTGCGATCATTCAGGAGAAGGGGATCGTGCTGGAACAATATTTAGATCTTTTGAAGGAGAATAGTGAAATTTCAACGGTTGTAGACGGCAAAACATATACGGTGAACTATTATCCAGTATCAGGATATACAAGTATTAAGATTCCAAAGGAAGGGCAATATAAAACGTCGGGCGATAATATGGATGGCGTAATTGTCACTACATTTTGATGAGTACGAAGCCTAAGAGCGAGTCTACTATGAAATTATTGCTGGCAGCCGTATTTATTGTCTATATGTATTTCTTGATTCGAATTATCGTATTTAAAGGCGCACCTTTTAGCTTGCAATCACTTTGGGAACAGGCAGGGCGTATGCTCGAGCATCCCGACAGAATTTTTAAGCGACAGGGCAACTATGTACCCTTTAAAGAGATCTCGCGGGGGATAGAGCATCTGTCACTTTCAGATCCTTTTTCATCACTTAATTTAGTGGGCAATCTTCTTGCGTTTATTCCGTTTGGAGTCTTTGTTCCTATGCTGTTGTCGCAAAAAGTAAGGTTATTTCAAAAGGTCTTCATGCTCTCTTTTGCGCTGAGTCTGAGCTTTGAAGTTACACAATTAGTATTGTATATCGGCACCTTTGACGTGGATGATCTGATCTTAAACACTTGCGGTGGGGTAGTCGGTTACGCCATATATAGAATGCTGGTTTCTTCTGGATTGTTTACAACTATATCGAAGCGGTGTTAGTATTTGTGGATGGTAGATATAGACAGAGGATAGAAGGGGCATGGTATGAAAAAGCGTATTTCGGATATTGTTTCCATCATTGTAGGAGCATTGCTGTTTTCCTTGGCCGTTAACTTGTTTGTGATTCCGAACGAGTTCGGTGAAGGCGGGGTAACGGGACTGACTATGATTACATACTATTTGTATCAGTGGTCACCAGGTATTGTTAGCTTAATTCTTAATGCTTTATTATTGATTGTGGGTTATAAATTTCTGGACAAAACGACGACAGTATACACGATTATTGCGGTGTTTTTTAACTCGTTATTCCTGATTCTTACGAAGAATTGGCATATCGCCAGCGATGAGTTGATCATCAATGCAATATTTGGAGGCATCTTGTCTGGTGTGGGTATCGGAATGATCATACGTGTGGGTGGAACGACCGCAGGGTCAACCATTATCGCCAGAATCCTGCATAAATTTTTGGATTGGAACGTTAGCTACGCTCTTCTTCTAGTCGATTTAGTTGTAGTATTTGCTTCGTATTTCATCATTGGTGTTCAAAGTCTGATGTTTACGATTGTGATGCTCTATGTAGCGACTAAGGTGATGGACTTCATTATTGAGGGAGTGAATCCTAAGAAGGCCGTTACGATTGTATCCAAGGAGCAGGACAAAATTGCTGAACAAGTTAATGGAATCATGGATAGAGGGGTCACAGTCATATATGGCCGAGGGTATTATACTAAAGAACCCAAAGAGCTGCTCTATATTGTCATTAGCAAACAGGAAGTAACCATGCTTAAGAAAATCGTAAGATCGATTGATAAAGAGGCTTTTATCGCGATTCACGATGTAAGAGATGTGTTCGGAGAAGGCTTTGTGGAGCTGGCAAAATAAGAGTGAAAGTGCTGTCCGGTAGCTACCTGAGCTGCTTGGACAGCTTTTTTTTGGATTGGACATTCGAATGTGATGGATATCATTGCATTTTCTGTTTGTTCACATTTTATTAAATTTTAAAGTGATTCAGCGCACACTCGCTCATTTGCAGCTTCTATATGCTTTTTATAGAGGCATTATCTAATTGCAGGAGAGAGGGTATTCATATGTTAGATCAACAAACGATTGCTATTATAAAATCAACAGTTCCTGTATTACAGGTTCATGGAACAACCATTACTACGACGTTCTATGGCATGTTATTTGAAAACCATCCAGAGCTATTAAATATATTTAATCATGCCAATCAGCGGCAAGGCAGACAGCAGACAGCGCTTGCTAACGCAGTCCTAGCAGCGGCTATGAATATTGATCAACTAGGGAATATCTTACCGGTGGTAAAACAGATTGCAGAGAAGCATCGAGCACTGGGTGTATTGCCTGAGCATTATCCGATCGTGGGTGAGACCTTGTTAGCTGCAATTGGGCAAGTGCTTGGTGATGCGGCAACACCAGAAATTATAGATGCATGGGCCAGGGCTTATGGTGTGATTGCAGATGCTTTCATTGGTGTGGAAGCAGAAAAGTATCGTGAAGCTGCGGAAGCTCCGGGGGGCTGGAGTGGATTCAGAAACTTTGTCGTCACTCGGAAGGTTAGTGAAAGTGAGCATATTACTTCCTTTTACCTGTCTCCAGAGGATGGAGGGGCGATCTCCTCTTATTCCCCGGGTCAGTACATCACGGTTCGTGTTCAGCCCGAGGGGGAAGAATATTCCCATATTCGCCACTACAGTTTGTCCAGTGCTCCGGGACAGGCGTATTACCGTATCACTGTTAAACGGGAAGGTGAAGGGATAGGCAGACCTGCGGGCGTCGTATCCACTTATCTGCATGATTTCTTCCAAGTGGGCTCTATATTAGAAGTGGGCTCTCCAGCGGGCGATTTCGCACTGGATCAGCGCAGTGACACTCCGGTGGTTCTAATCAGTGGGGGGGTGGGCTTAACCCCAATGGTAAGTATGCTGGAGACAATAATTACTGCACAGCCAGAACGCGAGGTAACCTATATTCATGCAGCCATCAATGGAAGTCTGCATGCTATGAAAGATAGGGTGGCAGAGTTAGCACAATCTCATTCTTCTCTTCGGTCCTATGTATGTTATGAATCTCCAGGAGAAGGCGACAAGTGCAATAGATCTGGTTATATTGATCTTTCTTGGCTTCAAGAAATAGCAGATGTGAACTCTGAATTCTATTTCTGTGGGCCGACCCCATTTATGAAGGTCATATATAAGGCGCTCAAGGAATGGCGGGTACCTGATGACAGAATTCATTTTGAATTTTTTGGACCTGCCGGCAGTTTAGAAGAATAATATAGATAACAAAAAGCGCCTCAGCCGATTGGCTGAAGCGCTTTTTGTTTTGCGTTAGTGTTTATTTGAAAGAAGCAAATGGATCGGTGCCTTTAGGCAGTATTGAGCTGAAATTAAAGGTGTAGGTAGGAATTCCAGCTGCATAAGGTGCGATTTCATATTGTTGATAGAAGATAGCTAAGCCACTTTCACTGACGTAGAAGGCTGGTTTATCTGTGAGTCCACCAGTTGACTCCGGAAAAGCAATATCCTTGGTGCTTTCCTTCAACATTTTATCTAGTTTTTGTTTGTAGTTTGGTTCTGCCTTTAGCAGGTCTTTAAGCTCTATCTTCTTACCATCCTTCAGCGAGAAGGTATGTCCCTCGCGCATGGTACCGCCGTGTGCTCCACCGCTGTAACCATATTGATCGACTACAATACTAAGTACGCCTTCACGGTTAAAGGTGACAACATAAGTTTGAGAGTAGTCATATTTATTCTCTATTGTACCATCTCTGCGGCTAGCCTCTTTTTCACTTTCTGATGCGAATAGTTCAGCCTCTTTTTTGAAGGCAGCATTAATCGTGTTTTGTACTTCATCCGTCAGACCGCTGATCTTTGGATATTGTACTTTAATACTAGCATTCTTATTGCTCTTGTCTAAGGTAACAGAGGTGATCTTGATGTCATTCATCACCTTTTTGCTAAGTTCAAGTGATTTCTGGGCTGGATTATATACGCCTTGAACACCTAAATAATCATTCAACAGTTTGAATGGAACATATAAGCGGTCGTTGATCATCTTCACTTCATGATTTCCGGTCATGCTATAAATGTAATATCCGTTCAAATCGGTACTGACGCCATAGTCAGAGACCTCCATGTTAAGCTTCACCGAGTCACTACTTACACTGTAAGTCTTTGTGGTTGAATTGTATTGAATAGCAAGGCCGAAGGCATCACGCAATACAGTTAAAGGGATCATCGTATTTCCGTCTACGATTTTTCCTTGCTGCGTTAAGACTTGGCCTTTATATTTAAGCACCACAGAAGGCTGCTGAACGGCTTGTTTGACTGTTTTTGTACCGGTAGTTGCAGCTTGAACAGAATTCCCTCCGATGAGTCCAGTACCTCCAAATAATACTCCAGTTGCTAATACAGCAGACGTCCATTTCATAGTTTTGTTCATGATTTAATTTCTCCTCTCCAATGATGGGCTTATGTAGTTCATTATGATTTTTGATGTTATCTATCACTCCTACAATTATACCTAGGCCCCAAATAGATTTGATTACAAACACGGTTACAGTGTTGTTGCATAGACGTGCAAAAGGTATATACTTTTTAACCATTTATTAATTTTTGACACAATCATGAGGACTTTAAAGTAATTACGGTAAGCTCGGGACGACAATTAAAACGTACAGGCATACGAGTCACTCCAATTCCGCGTGTGGTGTAGACCTGGAGTCGACTATCTGGGAGCTGGTATAATCCACTTGAATATTTACTGCCGTGCGGCGGGGTATACAAGGCACCTACAAATGGGAGACGCACCTGTCCTCCATGACTATGGCCGGACAATTGCAGATCTATGGGAAGATCACTGTATTCATCGGCAAAATCAGGCTCGTGCGCAAGGAGTAGAGTACATGCCTTATCAGGGATATGGCGTAGCGCCTGATGAATATCTGCTTTGCCGACCCACGGATCATCCACTCCAGCTAGATAAAGCGCCTCCGCATCTTTTTTTAAGACAATATGTTCATTATGAAGTACGTGGAATCCAGATTGCGTTAACCCTTTCGTCACAGCTTTCCTAGTGCCAAAAGCATCGTGGTTACCTAACACAGCATATTGTCCAAAGGGTGCCCGCAACTGTGAACAGATGTCCACAGCCTCAGAAATATAATCGACAGAATGATCTAGTAGATCCCCTGTGAAGCAGATCAGATCTGGATTTACATGTTGAATTTGCTGTACTAACTCTGTTAAGGCTTCGGACTTCGTATACACGCCTAAGTGTAAATCACTGAAATGAACGATACGAAATCTATCGAATGCTGGAGGGAGTAGAGGAAGCTTTATATCTATATGTTTAACTTCAAGCCAGTAGGGTTCAACCCAGTGTGAATAAATGCCGGATGCACTTGCGGTTCCAAGCAGCCCGAGCGACACTTGAGCACTTTTCTTCAGAAATTGGCGTCTGCTAATAGTATTCATAAACAAATCATACGTGGGGATTGTTACTCTACTATGACAATATTCATTTAATAACCCATTGTGACGATAAAACTACATATACATTTTTTATATGGGAGATGAAGAGATGAGTATTATCGATGCCTTAGTCCTCGCAGCACCTTATTTCAAAAAGATTCACTCGCAGGATATTATGATTGGAATCACGGACAGGGAGATCTTCCATTATTACGCACCAAGTAAAGTTATTGATCTCGGATTGGTTAAGGGTAACCCTATCCCTCCTGAAGATCTGTCGCTTTCAAATGGACTGAAAGGTATAGCAAGCTCTAACCGAATCCCAGCAGAAATTTATGGAGCTCCTGTAATCTCAACATGTGTACCTATCTACGGAACGGATGATGATGTAATCGGGGTTTTTGCCATTGCCTATACACTAGAGAACGAGAATAAGCTTGAAGGATTCACAGATGAGATTAATGAGATAAGCAGTCATCTAATGGAGATGGTGCAGAGCGTAGCTGCCCAATCTCAGGAATTATCAGCTACTTCGCAGCAAATATTAGATAATACGCGTAGAGCCGTAACGGAATCACAAGAAGTGAATAAGGTTGCCGGCTTCATTCGTGAGATTTCTGAGCAGACGAACCTGCTTGGGCTGAATGCGGCAATCGAAGCCGCGCGTGTAGGAGAGCAAGGGGCAGGTTTTGGGGTGGTTGCTACGGAAGTGCGCAAACTGTCCGTTAACACTAAAGAAGCAACCCATAATATTGAAAAATCACTGAGTGATGTTCAAAAGTCCATTAAGCAAATGGAGCAAGAAATTGAAGCGATCTCTGCTTCTTCACACGCACAAGCAGAATTGGTCACTGAATTCAGCGGGGTAATTGAGCGCTTGAATAAGGCCAGCAAAGAAATGACTACTTTCATGCAATCCATCATCCAGTAGGGTGTATGCATAAAGTTACTTATCCTAAACCATGCTAGAAGAGAACAGGCGCATTTCAGAAGGGAGCGAATTTCATTTATGAAACAACCCGATTCCAGTCTGCAAGCGAACGACAATGTAACTCAAGCCAAAAATGCTTTAGGCAAGCTTCATTTCTCTGTCTCTCAGGCGCTTAGTCATCCAACAGAACAGACTTTGGCACAGGCTGAGAACCGTTTGGCGCATACCGAACAGGCGGTAGAGCAAGCTCGTGCCTCGTTAGGTCCTCAAGGTGTGGAGTTGGCTGAAGAACTGCTGGCCGAGGATAAGAGCAGGCTTGCTGCATTGAAGACGCAAGGGAAACGTTCAGAACGCTAGATGTTCCTGCTACAACCCGTGAAGCGAATAAGCTTCACGGGTTGTTCTCATGTGCTATTCCCCTAAGGATGTAGCTTAGGAGTGTGGGTGGTATACTGGAACGAGAGTTCTAGCATGGCTTAGATGGAGGATAAAGGATATGAATGGCATGCACATAGAAGAGTTAACCCGGCAGGCGGAGGCTTTCATTCGACAATGTTACGCTGAACTTGATAAGACTGAAGCTGAGATGGATCAACGCATCCAAGCCGTACGAGAAGAAATTAATCAATCCGGGAGTTACACACATACAACGGAAGAGCTGGCTCATGGGGCGAGAATGGCTTGGCGAAATAATAGCCGCTGCATTGGCCGCCTCTTTTGGCAATCCATTGAGCTGATGGATGAACGTCTGGCAGAGACCGAGGAGGATATTGCTGAAGCTTTGCTGCGACATCTGGAAAAGGCGAATAATGGAGGACGTATTCGTCCACTTATCACGGTCTTCCGCAGCGGGGAAGCTCCTGATCGGAGAATCCGGATTTGGAACCATCAATTGATTCGTTACGCGGGATATCCTGGTGATGCTGAACATGAACGCGCTGGTGATCCGGCATCGGATGAATTTACGAAAGTGTGCCAACAACTAGGCTGGCAGGGAACAAGGGGCAATTATGATGTATTGCCGCTAGTGATCAGCATAGGTAATGGGCACCCCCATGTATTTCCTATTCCTCAACACCTCATTCAAGAGGTACCGTTAACTCATCCTGAAATTGAACGTTTTGCAGAGCTTCAGCTTCGCTGGTATTCTGTACCGATCATTTCGGACATGCAGTTGGAGATTGGCGGGATTCTATACCCCGCGGCTCCTTTTAACGGCTGGTACATGGAGACCGAAATTGGCTCACGTAACTTAGGGGATACTGGAAGATATAACACTTTGCCGGCTGTAGCTGATCTGATGGGACTTGACCGCTCCAGTAACACAACGCTTTGGAAGGATCGGGCGCTTCTTGAGTTGAATCGTGCAGTACTGCATTCCTTTAAGCAAGCTGGGGTCAGTATCGTTGATCACCATACAGCAGCTGATCAATTTGTGAGATTTCAAGAGCAGGAGCAGGGACATGGACGTCAGGTTTCAGGACGCTGGTCATGGCTGATCCCCCCTATGTCTCCGTCGTCTACACCGATTTGGCATGACAGTAAGCTGAAAGAATATGATTACAGCCCTCGTTTCCTTTATCAGCGATCACCTGTGGCCACCTGTCCTTTTCACTAGCAATCGAATTTATGATCAAAAAAGCGCCAAGTTCCCCTCATAAGGAAACTGGCGCTTTTTAGGCTTTTAAATGCTCTAGAAAGATTTGTTTAAGAAGCTCAAGCTGCTTGTCGGAGTCTAAATCCGATTCTAGCAGGAGGATGTTCTCTTTCATCGTTAGCTTTCTGGAAAAGAGAGCAAAGCTGTTCATCAGCGTGATTAAGGTCTCTTTCACAGGGAGATCGGCGCGAATAGAACCGTCTTCTACCCCATTTTGAATGATCCTGGAGTACTCATGCCAAATCTTGCGGTTTAATGCATTGAAATCCAGAACGTCCTCAACAGGCTCATTTAAGTGAGAGGCGTAGCTTTCAAAATTGACCATAAAAATAATGCTTAAATGATTTTGATCCTGAATAAAGAAGTCAAATAACATCTCGATCTTTTCGAGACAGGTAAGTGGCAAGTCAGCTACATGCTTAAAGTAATCGAGCATTGGCTCTAGCATCCGGGTGGCCACCGCCACGATGAGCTTTTCTTTTCTGGGAAAATATCGAAACAGCGTCGCAATCCCTATATTTGCTTCGCTTGCGACATCCTGCATCGTCGACTTTTCAATTCCTTTTTGCGAGAATATTCGTTCTGCGGATTCGAGAATCGTATATAATCGCTGCTGTTTACCGTCAGATCGTTCTTTTTCATAGCGTGCTTTAGGATTCATGAGGGATAGACCCTTCCATTTTTTAATTAGGTTCTTTAATTATTAGTATTATATCCACCGTTTATTGGATTAAGCAAGGAGAGGTTGTAGTTATTTCGTAAAAATGATATGATTAATATCACAGTGATAGTGTGACTATCATCACTCGAATTATTATATCACAATACGATTATAGAGGAGACTTAATTATGAATCGTCTAACTAATAAAGTAGCAATTATTACAGGTGCAGGCAGTGGCATGGGTCGTGAAGAAGCCCTTTTATTATCCAAAGAAGGTGCTACAGTTGTAGCAACTGATATTAACGAAGCTGCTGTACAAGCAGTTGTAAAAGAAATCGAAGCCAATGGTGGACAAGCCGCAGCTTATGCACATAATGTAGCTTCCGAAGAAGACTGGGTCAAAGTTGTAGAAGATGTGATTAGCAAATTTGGAAAAATCGACATCCTGGTAAATAACGCAGGGATCTCGTTCCCAGTTCAATTGCTTGAATCCACTGTTGATCAATGGAACAAAGTAATGAACATTAATGTAAGCAGCGTATTCCTTGGGATGAAACATGTTGTTCCTCAAATGAAGAACAATAAAGGTGGTTCCATCGTCAATATCTCCTCCATCGCAGGTTTGACTGGCAGCAGCGGTGCCGGCGCTTATACAGCTTCTAAAGGTGCCGTTCGTATGCTGAGTAAAGCAGCAGCTGTAGACTTTGGTAAAGATAACATTCGCGTGAACTCTGTTCACCCAGGCTTTATCGAAACTCCAATGAGTGCTGAATTTGTAAATGATGAAAGAATGCATAGCTTCTTTATGTCCCAGACTGCATTGCCACGCGTTGGACGTGCTTCTGAAGTAGCTGAAGCTGTATTGTTCTTGGCTTCCGATGAAGCTTCATACATTACAGGTGTTGAGCTGCCAGTTGATGGCGGAGTCGTGGCTAAATAATAAATTTCTAATAGGCAATACTAAGAAAGCCGTCTCATGCGTAGATGTTATCTACGCGTGGGGCGGCTTTTTTTACATTAGCAAAAGCGTCTCTTTCTATTTAAATGATAAACATTTAATGGCCCATTTCTACCGAACATTAGCCTACAATTCTGCATAACATATAGCACTTGTAAGCAGGAGAAGGGTGTGGTTCAGAGATGGGCATCCAATTAACAGCGCTCCATTATGTATATTTGGCATTCATCGTGTTCATTATGGCACTTCTGATTAAGCGGCGGGATACAACGATGATCTGTATTGCAGGCATCTTTGTATTAGGCTGGCTCGCGACAGAAACGATTAGTGGTTCAGTCACAGGCGTATTCAACTCTTTTGTATATGCAACTAAGGAGCTAATGGGTACGATTATGATTATTTCGATCATTGTAGCCATGAGCAGAGTATTAACACGTACCGGAATAAACGAGACGATGGTTGCCCCACTTACCCGTTTTTTACGTACGCCGTTTATGGCATTTTGGGGCATTGGCTTGATTATGATGGTGACATCATGGTTCTTCTGGCCTTCGCCAGCAGTGGCCCTGATAGGGGTTGTGCTGCTGCCCGTTGCTATTCGTGTAGGATTGCCTGCACTTGGAGCAGCGATTGCGATGAATCTATTCGGTCATGGGATTGCGCTGTCGAGTGATTATATTATTCAAGGTGCACCTAAATTGACGGCAGATGCGGCAGGACTTCCGGTAAGCAGTGTCATGGAAGCGAGTATTCCGCTTGTTATAGTGATGGGTGTAGTCACTACGGTAACAGCTTATTGGATGATGCGACGAGATCAGAAGAACGGTACTTGGCGAGACGGACTTATTTCCGGGAAAAATGCCGCGAATGCGCTAGCTGCAGACAGTGACGCGGTCGAGGGTCAAGCGGTGATTCCTCCCACACTGAAGAAATGGCTGGCGATCGTTATCCCACTCCTGTTTCTAGCTGATGTAGCAGGCATGTTTCTGCTGGATTTACAGGGCGGAGACGCAACGGCCTTAGTTGGCGGGACTGCTGTATTTATCTTGGTTGTAGTTACGTTGCTCGCACATCGTAATAAGGGACTGGAGCAAGTCACCTCATATCTAATCGATGGACTTACATTTGGCTTTAAAGTATTCGGTCCAGTGATTCCAATTGCGGCATTCTTCTATTTGGGAGATTCGGCCTTTGCTGAATTGTTTGGCAAAGTCTTACCTGCTGCATCTCAGGGGATTGTTAATGATCTAGGGGTTGCTCTGGCGCATAATGTACCTCTAAATGGTGCTGTAGGTGCTGTGACCGCTACCATAACAGGGGCCATTACGGGCCTTGATGGTTCGGGGTTCTCGGGAATCTCACTTGCGGGGTCCATCGGAAAATTGTTCGCTGTTGCCACACATTCCGACGCAGCTACTTTAACTGCACTCGGTCAGGTATCTGCCATTTGGGTTGGCGGGGGAACGCTAATCCCATGGGCATTGATTCCAGCCGCCGCCATTTGCGGCGTAAGTCCATTTGAGCTCGCTAGACGCAATGTGAAACCGGTGCTGATTGGGCTGATAGTTACAACGATTGTTGCTATGTTTCTGGTGTAGACCTGGCTTAGAATATTGATTCAAAAAAAGGCTGCCGGGAATATCCCGGCAGCCTTATATATTTATCGTATACCCTTCATGAAATTTTGAATCTTAGAAGAGAACAGGAAGAGAATTAACGCGAGCACAATGGCGACTCCGCCGATGACTCCGAAGTACAGCATTTCGGTATCCGGGGTATAGAACTTCACAATCTGAGCATTAATAGCTTGTGCAGCAGCATTGGACAAGAACCACATGCTCATCATCTGAGCAGTAAAAGCAGCTGGCGCCAGTTTGGTTGTTGCTGATAAGCCAACAGGCGACAAGCATAGTTCCCCAATGACGACGATAAAGTAGCTGAGAACCAGCCATAATGGATTCACCAGTGAATTGGCTCCACCGAAGTAAGCCGGTACCAGAATCACTAGGAAGGACAGACCGGCAAACAATAAACCAAGCGAGAACTTTTGTGGAATCGTTGGTTGGCGGTTACCGAGCTTTAACCAAAGCCATGCAAATGCAGGTGCAAGGGCGATAATAAATAGCGGGTTAAGCGATTGGAACCAAGCTGGAGAAATGTGTATGCCTGCAAAGTCCAACTGGGTACGCTTATCAGCAAAGCTTGCTAGAACTGTTGAAGTTTGTTCCTGAATCGCCCAGAACATAATCGAAGCAATAAATAAAGGGATGTACGCGAGAATCCGTGATCGCTCTACAGCTGTTGTTTGGGGACTGCGGTACATCACAATGAAGTACATTGTAGGAATAAGTAGCCCTAACACCCCTACGATTTTAATGAATGTCTCAAAGGTGAGTATTCCAGTAAGAATGCCGACCGTAACTAATACAGCAAGCACAACTAGTCCAATGCCAATCCAAGTAAATAATTTTTTCTTTTGTTCGGCTGGAATCGGGTTGCGTACAATCGTACCTGCCAGACCTAGATTTTTGGTGCGAGTCACTACGTAAACAACTAATCCAATAAACATGCCCACCGCGGCAATCGAGAAACCGAGATGGAAATTATTCATACCTACAGCGCCTACAATCAGTGGAGAGATGAATCCGCCGAGATTAATACCCATATAAAAAATGCTGAAAGCAGCGTCGCGGCGGTTATCTTGTTCGCTGTAGATTTCGCCTACAATACTTGATACATTGGGCTTGAGAAGTCCGGTTCCGAGCACGATCATAATCATCGAAGCAAAGAATAGTGTGGCATTCCCCGGTATGGCCAATAAAATATGCCCAAGCATAATTAGAACGCCGCCGTAAAAGACTGCCTTCGAAGTCCCGAAAATTCGATCCGCAAGCCATCCACCTATAATTCCAGACATATATACGAGTGATCCATAGATAGACATAATCGAAAGGGCCATATCCTCTGGAAATCCGAGCCCGCCTTTGCTTACTTCATAATACATGTAGTAAACAAGGATCGCTCTCATGCCATAATAGGAAAAACGTTCCCAAAATTCAGTAAAGAAGAGTGTGAATAGTCCCTTAGGATGTCCGAAAAATCCGGTTTGCGGGACACTATCTACAATTTTTTGCCTGTCTGTTGCTGACATGAATCAAATCCTCCTAGATGCTAATTGCTCTTTTCATGAAGTTAACACAACTCTACACTACCTTAATATTTATAATACCCTCATGAGGAAAATCACAACCCTTTGGTGAGAAGGTTCTGAATAATGTCATATTTTTTAGTAATATTTCCAGTGAGGATTTATAATTAACTTTTATTGTATTTTTCATCCAGGATGTGACGCTGTATTTAACCAAAGAACCTGTGATCCTAAACGGTTGTAAATACGAGCGTTATTTGGGTTCAATTCCCACTAATCCATTTGAACAAGGGTGTGAAAGATAGAATAAAAGGCAAACTTATGATACTATTTACTCCTATATAGAAAGAGGACGTGAGCTAAAATGATCAACATAACTATGCCCAATGTGGATGTTAGTATTACTAAACAAATCAACCCGCAGTTAAGCAATATCTACGGATTCACTGATTTCCATCTGATTCCTAGAGATTACGGCGGTATCTTTATGTTCTACAATGACCAAGATGAGTTGTTGTTTGTAGGTAAAGCGAGAAAGCTAAGACCCAGAATCAAAAAACATTTTGAAGATACCGTATCTGATATTAAGCTGCATCGGGACGAGGTCACCAGAATTGATGTAAGTTTAATCGAGAGCCCCGTTCATAGAGAGATCTACGAAACGTATATCATTAATGAATTGAAGTCTAAATACAATGTAGATAAAGTGATGTTCAGATAAGTTTAAGGAAGAGGCGCCGTCTAATGACGGTGCTTTTTTTTATGTAAAAGAAGATAGGAATGAAATAAGAGCATCGGTACACACTATACAAGATTGTTAATAGATGCTTAAAAGGAGATAGGTCATATTGAAGCCTAAGTTTTTGATTGCGAAGTTAGTTTTTGTGTGTATGTTCCTTGTTGTTAGTGTAATGCCTGTAACTGCCGATGCTGCAGCCAAAGAGAAAAAGAGTTCACACAAGCAATGCTTTACGCCCTCTGTAATAGAGCTTAAGGATAATCTTAGGAAACTATGGAGCGACCATGTGATATGGACGAAAAACTACATAGTTAGTGCCTTTGCGAATTCCGAGGACAAAGAGAAGGTACTGGCAAGGTTGCTACAGAATCAGCAGGAGATAGGGAATGTTTATAAGCCGTATTACGGTGAGGCAGTAGGTGATAAGCTAGCTCAATTATTGCGGGAGCATATCCTTATTGCCGGAAAGGTAGTTGCTGCTGCACTAGCAGGTAATCAGGCAGATTTGGAAAAATACAATAAAGAGTGGTATGACAACGCTGACGACATTGCTAAGTTCCTTAGCGCACAGAATCCCAAATATTCGTATGAACAATTGAAAGAGATGCTTCATGAACATTTGGAGCTAATAACGGATGATGTGACAGCTAGAGCTAAAAAGGATTGGGATGCCGAGATCGTCGCTTTCGATAAAGGGCTCGAGCATATGATTATGTTTGGAGATATACTAACCGAAGGTATTGTTAAACAATTCCCCGATAAATTTAATTAAAACCAGAGCACCCGCAAGGGTGCTTTTTTCTTGTTATTGGCAAGAATTTAGGTCTTTTGATCCAATTCAAAAAGTTAGATATAAAGGCTCACTTACAGACAAGACAAGTAAACTATAATAGACTCGTGGGCACTCGACATTTTTTGACATTTTTTTATAATTGAGGTGATAAGATCAATGATTTCTCCCTTTTTTAAAAAGAAAGATTCAGTGGATAAGCAGTCCAAACCGGGTATGGTTCAAAAGGTGCAATTATCAGAAGAGCAGGGCGAGGAAGTAGAGGAACAGATTGCTGGCGAGACTTTAGCAGGAGTGGTTACTACAGGGAAAGCGCCGCTTGATAAAAAATCACTCGATTTGATCTTCTCCGTGGAGCAGATCATTCAGGCCAGACAGCATGCTGAGACGAATATTAATGAACTTCAGGATCGGTTGACTCATTCCAGCAGCCATGTTGAACGTTTGAACCGGGACATGAAGAATCTCAATAAAGTGATTGAGGAAAGAGAGAAGAACGTTCGAGAGCTTGAGCATAAATTGATTGAGAAGAATCTGAAAGTCGATCAAGTGCTGGAAGATTATCGGGAGCTTCAGACTACCCTCACTGCAGAGATTGAAGAATTAAAGAGTACGATCGATCTGGAGCATCAAAAGTATGTAAATCTGATCCAAAAGCATAACGAAGCTCATGCAGAGAAGCTCAAGAAGATGAATGATCTGGAAGAGAAGCTTGGACGGATTGAAACTGAGAACGCGCATTTAAGACAGAAATACGATACGATCCGCCAAGAAAAAGCATATCTCTCCGGTATGATCAGCGATTTTACCAATCGTATGACCGTTCCTTTTGGGAATGGAAGCACACTGGCGGGACGAAATGACGAAAACGGAGATACATAAGATTCATGGCAATGAATGAACCGAGCACTGTTCTAATGATTGAGTTGCTGTCGCTTGAGCATGAACAGGCCGGTTATCAGATTGAAGTAGGTTTAACCCGTGATATTGGGTATGCCAGACGCATGCTAAACATAGACGAATTTACATATGAACAACTAAACGCGCTGGCTCCCTTTTTCGGGGAAAGAATGAGATTGTCATTGTATCCGAAGTGGGATCCATTTCGCAACAGTTATTACAGCACACTGATTATTATGAACCAAACCTTCAGCGAAACCATGTATTTTGCCTGCTCTGAATATTATGTGTCTCAGCTTCTTCAATTAAAGCAAGTGAACGATCCCCATGTACAGGAAGAGATTACTGTTGAAACTACGCCACCCTCTATACCTCCAGCACGCAGGCTAAGAAAGAAGAGCAAAAAACGGGTTGGAAGACTTAGACTGCAGAGTATCATGTTCGCTTGTTTAGTAGTTATATTGTTGTCTCTTCGAATGGGTGGTCAAGATATGGACCGTGCAGAAGGATTGGAAGGTCCCTCACTAGGCGCCAGCGCTGAGGGGATCGAGAAAATAGTCTCGCTACCGTTCATTCCTCCTATTGGTAAGATAGAAGCGAGCCCTAGCCAGCAAGAGGAGTCTGAGCCTACGCCAGAACCTTCTAAACCTACACCAGAACCTACAGAGCCTCCTCAAGAACAAACACAGCGGTATGAGGAGATTAAATTAACCGGGAATAAATACACCTATAGCCTGCCGAAGGGTTACGTGGCCTTGTCATTTGATGATGGTCCGTCGAAGTATACGAAAGAAATCGTAGATATTCTAGTAGAACATGAGGTGGCAGCCACCTTTTTATTTGTTGGGAATAAGGTCGCTCATAATGTGGAAGCGGTTAAGTATGCTAGTGAACATCAGATGTCGATTGGAAGTCATTCGTGGGATCATAGCAAGATGACCGACAATGGAGCTAACCAGAATCAGAATAATTTGGCGAAGGCTAACCAGGCATTGGAGCAAATCATTCAATCGCCGATTACTGTTTTTCGGCCGCCATATGGTGCGATTAATGATAAGTTAGCAGCCAAAGTGACAGAACAGCAGATGAAAGTATTGTTATGGAATCGTGATTCCGAGGATTGGAGACGCAAGACCCCGGAAGACGTCATTCAATTTGTTCATCATACTGATCCGTCCGGTGCTGTATATCTTTTTCACGAAAAGAAGATTACCGTAGAGGCATTGCCTGCTATCATTCAGTATCTAAAAGGGAAAAACATGAAATTCGTCATTTTTAAATAACATCAATGATCCATGATTGGGTCTTATCTTAGAATAAGAGTAGCTGTTACAGGGTTATGATCGCTGTGTTCAAAAGATAGGTCATGGCCCTGTACGCCACTTATTGTGATATTCGGTGAAACTAGGAAGCCATCAATTACAGCCCGGAAATTCACACCTTCTGAATAAGCTACATCAAGTGTCCGGACGGACGGCACTTTAGCATCGACAGCCCATTGAAAGCCCTCCGGTTTGAAATCTTCAGGGAACTGCTGCAGCCATTCTGGCCAAGCTTGTGTAGTCTCAAAGGCCTCAGGGGTTGTGCCCGGTAAAGAATGATTCCAGTCTCCGCCTAAGATGAGGTAATTGCCTTTATCATTCTCTCTCTGAATATAAGTAGAAAGATATTCTAATTGCTGCTTGCGAATCGTTCCCCCTTGGTCAAAGGCTGATAAATGAAGGTTGATCAGGATCAGTTCTTTCCCGTTATCGACGGGGAATCTGCTCTCCAAAAAGGCGCGGTCAAGTTCAAACAGTTGACGAGGCCAGCTTTCTTTTCCCGGAAGATCATATCTAACGTTACTTGTGCTACCGAATTTAGATAAGGTTAATAAACCGCTATTTACTGAGCCCATCGGATCAAGAACGGGAATCGGTACCCAAGGCACCTTGTAGTTCGTTGCGAATACGTTGCTGTAATCAGAGAAGGTATTCGATAACAAGGAGACCTCATCTATATGGTTGCTACGAGAAGAATCGAGATCTACCTCCTGCAACATAAATAAATCCGAACCTGAAGTGGTCATTAGAGAGGCTATTGCCTCAAGATTTGTCTTCGTTTGTTCCTCGCTGCTTGAACGTGATTTGGTCCCGCCATCCATAAAGAAATCCTGATCCTTATCCAGCCCAGCATAGCCAATATTAAAGGTTGTTATTGCAAAAGGTTCTCCCTGCTTCATCATTTGTTCCTGATTATGGTTTACCGTTAGTGGAGTAGTCTCCTTCGGCTTATAATCGGTAATGGTAATATACAGTAAAAAGCCACCAAAGATTAGAACGGCAGCTAGAAGGGCAAAACCGATGATTTTTATTGTGGTTGAGCTCATTTGATTCGATCTCTCCTCAGATGTAATTTCATAGAACGGACTTCTAATGGTGTAAACTTCGACGCTTCGCTACAACTCCCCTTGTTTAAATAAAAAAAATTTGAGACAATGAGTAGTGATGGACTGAACTTTAATGTTTTGAAAAGAGGATAACGAATGAATATGGAATCCATTTATGGATTAACTTTTGATCAACTGGCGGCATGGCTGTTAGAACGTGGACATAAAAAATTTCGAGCTACGCAGGTCTGGGATTGGCTTTATCGGAAGCGGATTACAGAATTCTCAGAAATGCTCGATGTAAATAAAGATTGTGTAGAATTATTGGAGCAGCACTATGTGATCCATACGCTGGAAGAACATGTGAAGCAGGAGTCTGCGGATGGGACGATCAAGTTCCTGTTCCGTTTGAAGGATGGCAACCTGATCGAGACGGTGCTCATGAGACAGAAATACGGTTTGTCCGTATGTGTCACTACTCAGGTTGGATGTAATATCGGCTGCAGCTTTTGCGCTAGTGGACTGTTAGCGAAGAGTCGTGATCTTTCCAGCGGTGAAATTGTAGAGCAGATTATGAAGGTTCAGCAGCATTTGGATGCAGCAAACCTCGAACAAAAGGTTAGTCACGTTGTAGTCATGGGAATTGGCGAACCGTTCGACAACTTTAAGAACCTGCTCAATTTCTTATCGATTATTAAGGACCACAAGGGATTAGCCATCGCAGGAAGAGGTATTACTGTATCGACGAGTGGGCTTGCTAACAAAATCGTAGAATTTGCCGATGCGAATACACAGGTGAACTTGGCAGTATCGCTTCACGCGCCTAATAATGAGCTGCGGACGAAGATTATGAAGATTAACAAGGCCATTCCAATTGAGAAGCTAATGGAGTCCATAGATTATTATTTGGAAAAAACAAATCGCAGAATTACGTTAGAATACATTCTGATGAAGGATGTAAATGACGGCAAGGAGCATGCGCTTGAGCTGACCGAGCTAATCGGCGACCGGCGCCAGCTCGTCAATGTGAACTTGATTCCTTATAATCCAGTCGATGAGCACAGTCAATATCAAAGAAGCGAGCGGGAGACCGTACGAGCCTTTTTTGATACCTTGAAGAAGCAGGGCGTCAGCGTAAGCACTCGTCTGGAGCATGGTGTAGATATTGATGCTGCTTGCGGACAATTGCGAAGCAAGCAGATCAAGAAGTCGAAAGCTATGGCTTGAGGGACGGGCGACCCCTTCATGCAGCTTTTTGTGATACAATGACGTGGCAGGTATTAGGAAAAGAGGTTGATTGAGCAATGTTGACATTTACAAGCTACAACGTGGAGAATGTTAAAGATCCTTTTGGTATACTAACCGGTAAACGGTATGAATTCGTGGTTCAACTGGATGTTCCAGAAGATGATGAGCTCTATGTAGAGAACGGAGTATCCGCTAGAGCGATTATTAAAGTGGATGAAGATCAAGTTAGCATCGTGAGTTATGATCTACAGGAGACAACAACAGGTCAGTTGCTTGACTTTGATATGGAAGAGGACGAGGAAGCAGCATTACTCCTTTTCTGTAAAGAGCATTTGCCAGAATAATGATGCAGCATTGACATCCTTGCCCAATGTTCAATTGTGGCAGGGATTTTTATTTAAATATAAGAAAGTATAGGTTTTGCACCTATACTTTAATTTTTATATTTCTCGCTTAAACGCTTACCGTCCTTACAAGGACGCCGAAGGCGTTTATGCTTGTCGCATGAATGTGAAATATAGGTTAAAATATTAAAAAGCATCCAAAATAGGAGTTGTATACATGTCTAATGAAGAAGTGTTCTTGACCAAAGAAGGATTGGCTCAATTAGAGGAAGAACTGAAGGGATTGAAGGGCCCAGGGCGCAAGGAATTGGCAGCACGGCTCAAATTGGCGATCAGCTATGGAGACTTGAAGGAAAATAGCGAGTACCATTCGGCCAAGGACGACCAATCGTTCATGGAGACTCGTATTATGATTTTGGAGAAAATGCTGACCAAAGCCAAGATCGTAGATGAGAGTCAGATGGATCTGTCAAAGGTTAGTATGGGTTGTATCGTTACCCTGAACGATATCGAATACTCAGAGAAGATTGAATATAGAATTGTAGGGGCTGCTGAAGCAGATGTCCTAAACAACAAGATTTCCTATGAAAGTCCGCTGGGCAAGGAATTGCTGGGTAAAAAAGTCGGGGATATCGTTAGTGTAAACGCACCAATGGGTATCATCAAATATGAATTGCTTGAAATCAAAATGATGTAACACATGATAAAAAGGTCTCAACCCCGTTATAGGGGTTGAGACCTTTTTTAATTATAGGTAATGGCTATTGTGTATATTGATTTCATATCTTAGACGTCTTGCTCTGTTGCGCTTATAGTTTAGAGTAACTTAGAGCAGAGGAGTACTGTTCATGATCCAGAGCGTGTTATCAACGTTGTATCAAGTCATCGTGCCATTATCCATTCCGGTGATCGTCGGTGCACTGCTTGGACGGTTTAAGAATTTGGATACCAAGCCGTTATTGACGCTCTATTTATACTTTTTAACGCCGGCTATTATTCTTAATACACTGGCTACGGCCGAGATTTCTATGGATGATATTTACAAGACGCTCGCTTTTTCGCTGCTAAATCTGTGCTTTTTATGGGCGATTGCAAATATCATCGGAAAGTTATTGAAGCTCGGCCCCTCTGAAATATCGGGATTGACTCTGGTCTCGACATTTACGAATAGTGTGAATTATGGACTTCCCTTGGTGTTGCTGGCTTTCGGACAGCTTGGGCTCGATAAGGCTTCTGTGTATGTGATTGGGCAGATGATTATCGTGAATACTGTGGGCGTTTATTTTGCGGCTAGATCGCAGTTCTCGGTGAAAAATGCGGTAAAGTCCGTGTTCTCTCTCCCTGCCATCTATGCAGCTATGCTAGCACTTTTTCTTAGAATATTTGACCTGCATTTACCTTCTGAGCTTGCTACAGGGGTCTCCATGGTTGCCGGAGGTTATTCACCAGTCGTACTGGCGATTCTGGGTGCACAGATGGTCAAAGTACGAACCATGTCATCTGAACGTAAGGGTCAGTCTACTTTTTGGACAGGGATGATCATTCGATTAATCTTAGCTCCACTAGTAGCATACCTCGGATTATCTATTCTGCATATTGATGGTATTTTATTCTCTGTGCTGCTGATTCTGGCCTCCATGCCAGTTGCCGTCAACGCGGTGGTATTAGCGGAACGATTTGACGCCTCTCCAGAGCTGGTATCCAAATGTATTTTATGGACGACGCTTGCTTCCTTTCTTGTGTTGCCGATCCTTATTGTGCTAGTGCAAGGGGCGTAAAGACAAAAAGGACCCCTCTTTCATTTCTGAAAGATAGGGTCTTTTTTTACTGTTACTTAACCTAGCGGTTAATCTCTTAGAAGTCGAAATTATCAGGGTCAGGACCTACCCGTTGATCTTGGTTCAGAGCGTTGATTAGATTCATATCCTCTTCTGTTAACAGAAAATCAAACACATCTACGTTTTCGATGATCCGGTGCTCTTTAGTAGACTTTGGAATGGTAATAATTCCACGCTGCAGGTCCCAACGGATAATCACTTGAGCTACGGATTTACTGTGTTTAGCTGCAATTTGTTTCAGTACAGGCTGATCCAACAATTGCCCTTGCATTAATGGAGACCAAGCCTCCAGTTGAATTCCTTGTTTCTGGCAGAAGCTAAGCAGTGCTTGCTGACTCAAATAAGGATGGAGCTCCACTTGGTTTACCATCGGCTTAATTTCCGCATCCTTCATCACATCTTCAAGATGATGGATCTGGAAATTGCTGACCCCAATCGCTTTTACGCGTCCCTCTTTATACAAGGTTTCAAGTGCTCTCCAAGTCTCTTTATATTTTCCTTTTACAGGCCAGTGGATAAGATATAGATCAAGGTATTCAAGTCCAAGCTTAGCTAGGCTAGCTTCGTAGGCGGCAATGGTTTCTTCGTAGCCCATATCTGCAGTCCAGACCTTTGAAGTTACGAAGAGCTCTTCTCTGGACAGGTTGTTGTCCTGCAAAGCTTCTTTGATCGCTTGACCTACGCCAGTCTCATTCTGATAGATCGCTGCTGTATCGATGCTGCGGTAGCCATGTGCAATAGCAGATTTAACCGCTTGGATCAGCTCAGAGCCTTCTTCGACTTGAAATACACCAAGTCCAAGCCAAGGCATGTTTACCCCGTTGTGTAATGCAGTTGTATCCTGTAGATGTTGAGCCATAATAAAATTACCTCCTGAGATATTTAAAAGTTTATTGGTATGTTAAGGCAAGGCTGATTAAGCAGCCTCAGACTGGAGAAGAGTCTCATCTTTCTTCTCCAGCGCACGACTCCAAGCGGTTAGGAATACAGCGGATAGAACCATTATAGCACCCACCCAAGTGGTATGAATCAGTCCCATATGATCCGTGACGATACCACCAAGATAAGCCCCGATGGCAATACCAGCGTTAAAAGCAGCAATATTCAGCGCAGATGCCACATCTCGCGCACTCGGAGCATATCGATCTGCAAGTGTAACTACGTGTACTTGTAGACCAGGTACGTTCATGAAGGCTAACAATCCCATAAAGAAGATCGTAAGTAGTGCAGCCACTTTGAAGGGTGCGGTAAAGGTTAAGACGAACAGTACAACAGCTTGTATAGCAAACATGTAGAACAGGGCATTCATAGGGTTACGGTTGGCTAATTTGCCTCCAATGACGTTGCCGATGGCGATCGCTATGCCATAAACAAGAAGGATGATGGCAACGGTACTCTCTTTGAAACCGCTGATTTCATGGAGAAGTGGAGATAAATAAGTAAAGACTACAAAGGTACCTCCATACCCTAAAGCAGTGATTGCGAAGGCAAGCAGTAACCGTCCGTTCTTCACGAGTTTGACTTGTTCGCGAAGCGGTGTTCGGGTTCCTTTGCGCAGCCCTGTGGCAGGGACCAAGATCAGATTACCGATGAGCGCTATAAGCCCGATGGCAATAATGGCGATGAATGCAGCTCTCCAGCCTAACTGTTGCCCTAGGAAGGTACCCAGTGGCACACCGGTAACAGTAGCTACGGTTAGCCCTGTGAACATGATCGCAATAGCGCTGGCTTTACGATTCTCAGGCACAAGGTCGGCGGCAATGGTCGAAGCAATCGACATGAACAGACCATGCGAAAGGGCAGATATTACTCTAGCTATTAGCAGAATTGTAATACTGTCCGCAGCCGCGGCAAGGCTATTGCCGATAATAAATACAATCATAATGATAAGCAATAATGTTTTGCGCGATATCGCCGTGGTCAGCGACGTTAAGATTGGGGCGCCAAAGGTTACCCCTAAAGCGTACAAAGTAACAGTTAATCCAGCTGTGGTCAGCGGTATATTCAGGTCATCAGCGATTAAAGGCAGCAGCCCTACACTGATAAACTCGGTGGTTCCGATCGCAAAGGCGCTAATGGCTAAAGCCAGGAGTGCCAGGGTGCTTCTTTTTTGGTTTAACAACATGTCTCTCACTCCTACACTCTGATAATCACCGGCCGGTAAGTGCAATTATGAAGGCATGAGTCATTTAAGTATAGTACGTACTTTAAAGTGCTATAGGTACTAAAAAGTACCTATAAGAAATCACCTAAGGATATTGTCATCCATTCCTAGAAAATTATCCGCAAAAAAGCGTTGGGTCTCCTTCAGTTGAAGGGAATGCCAACGCTTTGATGATTGATCTATTATGTTCAGTATGTTATTCGAAGCTGTATTTGATTCCCCATTGTTCTCTAACATTACTCATAATGTCCATGACATCTAAAGAGAGATTAAGGGTTTCCTGGTTGCCTTTTGCCGCGATATAGCGCTGCATATCTTCAATTTCGTATTGCAGCGCTTTGGAAGTATCGCCGGCTTCAATCCTTTCTAGCGTGCCATCTAAATATTGAATCGTAGCTTTGGAGGCCCGTGGGAAATTATCTACGGTAATAAAGCCAAGTTCTCCAGCAACGACGCCGCGTTTAGGCATTTTGGAGCGCATGGTAAGGGAGATGACCGCCATTTCATCCGCATCGTTGTTCAGAATGATTCCGGATTGTTCATCGACGCCTGTCTCAAAACGTTTCACTGTCGTTAGAATTTCCTGTGGCTGTTTGGACAGGAAGAATCTTGTGAAGGACAAGGCATACGTCCCAATATCCAGCAGCGCCCCTCCAGCCAAATCTTTGCTGAAGAAACGGTTGTTCACATCATATTCTTTATGGCTGCCAAAGGAGACCTGCACCATTTTGAGGCGTCCGATCTTACCTTCATCCACGATTTTCCGTAGCTTTTTGTACAGTGGCATATGGTAGATGGTCATAGCCTCTGCGACGACTAAGCTTTTTTGTTTAGCAAGCTCGGCGATTTCCTGCAGTTGTTTGCTATTTATGGTGATCGCCTTTTCACAGAGGACATGTTTGTTATTCTGCAAGCTTTCTATGATGTATTCGTAGTGGTTACTATGTGGTGTTGAGATGTAGACGACATCAATTTCTGGATCTTGCAGCATTTCGCTGTAATTTCCATAAGCCTTCTCCGCTCCATATTGGCTCGCGAACGCCTGTGCTTTCTCTAAGGTCCGTGATCCTACCGCATGTAAAGTTCCGCCGATGTCATCTAGAGCAGCCGCAAATTCAGTAGCGATACTTCCCGGGCCGATGATTGCCCACTTCAGATTGTTCATGGTTAGCACCTCGCCTGTTTTGATTGTTTGAGCTTACTTAGAGATTACCTTGATTCCACTTGAACCAGCCACAAGTGCTGAGGTAACTTCTTTCGTGAATAGGGAGGTCTCAATGACCCCGTTAATGGCTTTGAGTTCAGTTTGAAGAGCAGTGCTATCCTCTACCTTTTCAAAAAAGACATCCAGCAGCACATTGCCGTGATCACTGACCGTATACCCATCCTTACTTGCGCTTGTTCGAATCTCAGGCTTGCCGCCCAGCGATTTCACGGAATGTTGAACATAACTAAGAGCATCCATAAGAATTTCCAATACTACGGGATGCTTGAAGGTTAGCTTGTTCACAAGTTTAGTTTCATCTACCAGCAATATATAATGATCCGCCATACTAGCAATCAGTTTTTCTTTCGTATGAATGCCGCCACCACTCTTAAGCGCATGCAGTTGCTCATCCACCTCATCACAGCCGTCAAAAGCAACAGCTATTCGGTCAACGGACCAGGTGGGTACAACCTGCAGTCCATTTTGGACACAGAGTGAAGCTGTAGTGAAGGAGGGGGTCACTACCTTTACCCGAAGATCTGCTTTTTTAATATTGCCGATTAAATAGGAAATCGTACTACCCCCACCTAAACCAATGGTTGTGTCATTCTCAATATACTTTAGAGCTTCTGCGGCACAACTTTTCTTTCTAAAGTCCATATTCAAAGCCGATCATCTCCATTAAAAAATTGATAATCTGCACATTTGTGCAATATAATAAAAAAAGTGCAAAATAATCGTCTACAGTATAGCTAGGGGTTATGGATTCGTCAAATCCTTGAAAAAAGCGAGGAGTTCTATCATGGATCGAAAAGAAGACAGAAAGCTGCTCATTAAGATTGCACAAATGTATTATGAACAGAATTTAACGCAAAGTGAAATTTCTAATGAACTTGGCATATATCGCACCACCATAAGTAGGATGCTGAAGAGAGTCCGTGAAGAGGGCATCGTTACAATCACCATCAATTACGATATTGGAGATCATTGTACACTGGAGCAGGAATTGAAAGAACGGTTCGGGCTGAAGGAAGCCATTGTTGTAGAGGTAGACCCAGCCCAGTCCGGGGTGATCAAGCGTAAAGCTATTGGACAGGCTTGTGCAAGATGGCTGGAGCAAGTGGTTCAGCCGAAAGATACGATTGGGTTCTCTTGGGGAAGCAGCTTAGCTGCCGTTGTAGACAATCTGACCCTCGGACAGAGGCCTTTTGTAACCTGTGTTCCTACGGTGGGTGGTCCATCTGGAAAGATGGAGAGCGGATACCATGTCAATAATATCTGCTACCAAGCTGCCTTAAAGTGGGGTGCGCGCTCATTAATGATTGACGTGCCAGCGATCACGGAGCAAAAGGAAACCAGAGATCAACTGATGCGTTCGCAGTATTACCAGACCATTGCCAAGGCATGGGATCGGCTGGATATCGCTATATTCGGCATTGGATCACCGGAAATTAAAGGTGAAGAGGCATGGCGCGGATTTTATGGCGATGCTGTGATTGATGAGCTGGAGGACGGGAAAGTAGCTGGTGATATTTGCTCGCGTTTTTATGACGGCAATGGATTGCCTGTACGCACAGCAATATCGGACCGAACGTTGACCATTGAGCTGGAGCAGATCAGACGAGCGAGGTACGCTATTGGTGTAGCGGAATCGCTGGAGAAGGTTTCGGGGATCTTGGGCGCTCTAAATGGCGGGTATATGAATGTGCTCGTAACGACCGAAGAAACGGCGCAGAAGATCTTGGAGTAACCCCTACTAAATGTAAACAATTGAATTTCGTGAAAATAACCTGAAAATGGTATGCAAAACACTAAAAATTTTGCTTGTAAGCACCAGACAGAGCGTGTAAGATATACAAGGTATTCATATCGAACATTAATAAAACTCATATAATCTTGGGGATATGGCCCATAAGTTTCTACCGGATAACCATCGTAATTATCCGACTATGAGTGAAATAGCGCATCTAGGGTTCCGCTTTCTTCTTTGGAGGAAAGGTCTGGACCGAGCGATGCGGACACTATGTAGTGTTACACCACTAAGGGACAAAAGCCCAGAAGGACAGATTCACTTGAGAGAAACGACTCAAGGGATTTGTCCTTTTTTTGTTTTTTTAATGAAGAGGAGAGATTAGTTCACGATGAAAGTACTTCAAGAGCGCATTAGACAAGAGGGTCTTATTTTATCAGATACGGTACTGAAGGTAGATTCATTTCTGAATCATCAGGTCGATACGGAGCTAGCGCTGCAAATCGGTCAAGAGTTCAAAAAGTTGTTCGGTCATCAACCGATCACGAAAGTAATTACTATTGAGGCTAGCGGGATTCAGTTTGCCATGGCTACTGCGATTGCATTAGGTGTACCGTTTGTTTATGCGAAGAAAAAGAAAGCAGTAACGCTCTCAGAGGCTGTCTACTCAGCGCCTGTACATTCCTTTACTCGCCAAGAGGATTATCTGGTCAGCGTCTCCCAGAAATATCTTGGGCCGGATGACAAGGTGCTTATTGTGGATGATTTCCTCGCTACTGGTGCTGCTCTTGTAGGACTGGTTGATATCGTAAAAGAGGCGGGAGCAGAGCTCCTTGGCGTCGGTTGTGTCATTGAGAAGAGCTTCCAGGAAGGCCGAAGCCTTCTGGAGAACAGAGGCATAGAAGTCCATGCCTTGGCCCGTATTGCATCTATGTCACCAGGTGAAATTCACTTCATTGATAATGAAAGCTCATTAGAGAAAATCAAGGAGAGTGCGGGATGTTAAGCAAGCAAAAGGTATTTACGTTAGGTCTTCAGCATGTCCTAGCCATGTATGCAGGAGCAGTAATTGTACCGCTGATTGTTGGGGGTGCCTTGAAGCTAAATGGGACTCAAATGGCTTACCTCATCGCAGCCGATTTGTTCACTTGCGGATTGGCTACATTGCTGCAAATAATGGGCACCAAGTATTTTGGTAGCAGGCTCCCAGTTATTCTTGGATGTACCTTTACAGCCGTTGGCCCGATTATTGCGATTGCCTCGACACATAATCTGGCGACTGCGTACGGTGCGATCATTATTTCCGGTTTGTTCGTTGTTCTTGCGGCCCCGCTTTATGGGAAGCTGCTGAAGTTCTTCCCGACCATTGTAACGGGTTCTGTCGTGACCATTATCGGGTTATCTCTTATTCCAGTAGCCATGAATAACGTTGCTGGCGGAGAAGGCAGCGCTGATTTTGGACAACCCCGCAATTTATTGCTTGCACTGATTACACTACTTGTCATTTTAGCAGTTAACCGTTTCGCCACTGGATTCCTGCGCTCGATCTCAGTTCTGGTAGGTCTTGTGGTGGGTACAGCGATTGCTTATGGAATGGGTATCGTTAACTTTTCTACGGTAGGTGACGCTTCTTGGGTAAGCATCGCACAACCGTTCTACTTCGGATGGCCTGAGTTCAGTCTTACTGCAATCTTCACTATGATCATCGTTAACATTGTTAGTATGGTGGAGTCTACTGGGGTTTATTTTGCAGTTGGTAAAGTAATTGATCAGAAAGTTGAACAGAAGCAGATCGTAAACGGACTGCGTTCCGAGGGAGTAGCAATTATGCTGGGCGGAATTTTTAATGCCTTCCCATACACTGCTTTTTCTCAAAATGTGGGTTTGATTTCGTTGTCTCGCATTAAGACCCGTAATGTTATTTTTGCCGCTGGCGGGATCATGATTGTACTAGGACTCCTGCCTAAGCTGGCTGCCTTGACGACGATTGTACCGAATGCCGTACTTGGTGGAGCCATGATTGTCATGTTCGGATCGGTTGCCGTTTCCGGGATATCCATTCTATCCGATGTGGATCTCCGTAAGGATGGTAATCTACTGATTGCTGCTTGCAGTATTGCTGTTGGCTTAGGTTCAGCGACACTTCCTGCAATGTTCGCAGAGCTGCCTGAATTTGCGCGGATGCTGCTACAGAACGGTATCGTATCCGGTTCGCTTACAGCGATTGTACTGAACATTGTCCTCTCTAAGACAAAGGATGATGTGCAGGTAGAGGATAACACCGTACCTGTTCTTGCTAAGGAATCTCAAGTGTCCTAAACTTAAGCTTAGATTAGCTTGCAAAAACGAAATAAAAGATCTGACTCAGCTTCATGGCATGAGTCAGATCTTTTTTTTAATATAATAATTAATTCCACGCGACGCAGAAGGCGTCTATACTTGCGATTAACGTTTACTATGTTTGATTAATGTACCTATATTGCGCGCGGTGCGCTCCATGTTGAAGGAAGCATCGGTGAGCGCTTTATCTAACGTACATACTCCAGGCACGATGGAGAAGAACATATCGATACCATGCTCGTACACGGCTTCTACGCCAGTACCGAGGGAACCCGCTAAGGCAATAACAGGTACACCGGCGGCTTGTGCTACTTTGGCAACACCAATCGGTGTTTTACCATAGACGGTTTGGCTATCCATACCCCCTTCGCCTGTGATGACATAATCCGCATCTTTCACTTTATCCGCAAGCTTCATGGCATCGACGACGATGTTCACGCCTCGCTTCAACCTGGCTCCCAGGAAGGCCATTACGCCAGCACCAAGTCCACCTGCTGCACCCGCACCTGCTGTATCATTCACTTCTTTTCCGAGATCGCGCTCAATGATGTTTGCTAAACGTGCAAGATTTGCATCCAATTGCTTCACCATGTCGGGTGTTGCACCTTTTTGCGGACCGAAGATGGCGGATGCCCCGCGCTCGCCAGTTAACGGATTGTCTACGTCACATGCGGCTACCACTTGTACACCTTGGAGTCTCGGATCTACATGATCACTATCAATACGGGTAACTTCACTTAGCGATCCTCCACCGTATCCAATCTCCGTTCCATCTTCTCGCAGGAAGCGGAATCCAAGCGCTTGTGCCATGCCTACACCGCCATCGTTGGTTGCACTGCCACCAAGACCCATAATAATAGAACGTACGCCTGCATTCAGCGCATGAACGATAAGCTCTCCTGTACCCTTTGTCGTGGTGATCAACGGATTACGCTCTTCCTTCGGCACAAGTCCAAGTCCAGAAGCAGCTGCCATCTCAATAATCGCGGTCTTTCCATCTCCCATAATTCCATAAAATGCATTCACAGGCTGACCGAGCGGCCCTGTTACGTCACAATGTACAATTCGTCCGCCTGTCGCATCGACGAGTGACTGAACCGTACCTTCGCCGCCATCTGCCATCGGAACTTTAATATATTCTGCATCGGGAAAAGAGGAACGAAGTCCTCGTTCTATGGCCTCACAGGCTTCCATTGCTGTCATACTTTCTTTGAATGAATCTGGTGCCAATACAAACTTCATGCTCTTCACATCCTTTTGTGTTGTTCATACTTCAATAGTTATAGGAACCATTGGAATACACCGAATACTAATGTCGAAACGATCGCTAGTGTTAGACCAACTGCGGTTTCATAAGGAATCAATTTCAGACGCTCTTTCATCTGCATGTTCACACTGCCACCAGTTGCGTGGAAGAAGCTGCCGTGAGGCATGTGGTCTAATACAGTCGCACCAGAGTGAATCATTGCCCCTGCTCCTAGCGAAGCTACGCCAAGTCCCATGATGGTGGAGCCGAACACAGAGCTTGCTACGGCTGTGCCTGCTGTTGTCGATGCTGTTGCAAGAGACATTAACGCACCACTGATTGGAGCAAGCAAGTATGCCGGTAGGCCAGATGCAGTAAGGCCGTCGATAATAACATCCTTTAATTGCGAATTTGCAATGATACCAGCTAGTGTACCTGTCCCGATTAACATGACGGCTACACCCGTCATTTTACCAAGACCAAATACAGCGAACTCATTTAACTTCTTAAATCTTCCCATTGCAATGGCGCCTACGATACCTCCTACTGGAAGCGCGATAACTGGATCAATTACGATGCCTGCAATTGGACGAAGGGATAACAAGATAATGGCTACAAGTGGAGCTAGAAAGGCTGTAAAGAAGCTTGGAAGCTGCTCATTCGGATTATTCGTTACCTCAGAAGCTTCTACTTTGCTGCCTTTATTGTTTAAACGCTTTGCGATGAAGTACGTTACGATAATCCCGAATACGGCTGGGATTATACCTGCTGCCATCAACGAAGTTAATGGAATGTGAAATGCATCTGATGCGGCAATCGCATTCGGGTTTGGTGACATGATGTTACCGGCTTTACCGCCGCCGATCATAGCGATCAGAATTGCCAATTTCGATAGATTCGCACGTTGTGCAATAGCTAATGCAATGGGTGCTACAGTAATAACAGCCACATCCACGAATACGCCGACCGCTGTAAGCACCATTGTTGCTAAGGCTAATGCGAGTAATGCCCGTGTCTCGCCGGCCTTCTGAACCAACGTCTCTGCAATCTTTTTCGCCGCGCCTGATTCAATCAATACACCTGCTAACACACCTGCTGCCAAGATGCGAAGCACGGCAGGAATCATCCCTTTAGCACCATCCATCATCAGCGTAATGGTATCCACCATACTCACGCCACCGATTAAACCACCTACTAACGCACCGATCATCATGCCGTAGGCTGGCGGTACTTTTTTCAATATTAGAACGATTGCCACAACCAATGCAGCTAAAGCACCTAAAACGCTTACACTCACTGTCATGAGTTATTCCTCCCCAGTTTTACACAGAGTTGTATATATCGATATGTGGTTTGAGCTCATACCTATACTTTAGCGAATTTTTGTAAGCGTTTCATTAGGCGGAGAAATAAATATTTCGCATCGATTGATGTTTTTTTTGTGCATATGCACATATAACCTCTTATTCATCACAAGACATAGCAGAATGCTCCAACAAATATAACCAACGCGCACTCATGAGTAGGAACAGCTCCTGATAATTTCTTGGATCTTTCCCTGTGAGCTCGGTTATACGCTGGAGTCGGTAGCGTAACGTATTCCGATGAATGCGCAGTCGTTCAGCGATATGCTGTTGCTCCCCACTTTCGAAGTAAAATAGATCTAATGTCTGCTGAAGCTCACCACTACGATCCTCCTCCACAAAATGCGCCCATAGCTGCAGCAAATCCTCCGACATCCAATGATGTACACTCGGAACGACCATCGTCTCCAGTTGCAGATCCGTTGCATAATAAACCGGCTCATCCGGATATATTGCATAGCCTGCACGCATCGTATCTTCTGTGGATTGAATGGACTTCATCATCCCTTGAATCCCTGTAAAAGGTTTGCCTACCGCGATACGTAGTGGAGAAATCTCCTTTACATCTAACCAACGTCTTATCTGGTGAATTCCTTCACATATATCCGTATGCGGCTTCCGCTCATGGAGATGCTCCTTGACCAGAACAACTTGTCTGGCATTACGAATGGTAATCAATTGAACAGCCGGGCGTCCTTCTAATACATCAGTTACCCGCTTCATTGTTGCCATTAGATCCTCTTCATTACGATTAATTAATTCAATGATGCATGCGATATGAGGCTTATCCACCTGAAAATGAATCTGCTGTGCTTGATGTCGCAATGTTTGTACGTTCCCCTCATCGCCATTCATCACCGCGAGCAGGAAATTCTCCTTCATTCGTTTGTCCCATTGAGCCTGCTCTAACAGCTTCATATGCTCAAGATACATTTCCGCCGTCATCTTCACCAATTCACCATACTTCGTTACTTCATTGGGATCACCAGTAATCCCAATAACACCAACAATCTCATTCTCAAACTCAATAACAAGGTTCGTGCCGGGCAATACCCCCTGCAATCTAGCGGCGCTCTCCTGATCAATCTCGAATCTGCCACGACGCTCTATCGCGAGTAATGCACCCTCATGTGATTGCCCTAACCGCTTACCATCTCCAGACCCAATAATTCGTCCTCGCTTGTCCATAACATTGACGTTGTACCCAATCACATGCATCGTACGTCGAACAATTTCCATCGCAACTTCTTTTGTCAAACCCCTCATGGCTATTACCTCCTATTTAGAAATTCTCTATGCGAACTCTTGTGAACACTCTTTTCCTAGTTCACGCGCGATATAATATACTTCTAAGATCTTATCATTATCACAAGCCGGGTCTGATTGAAACACTACAAGTATATATTGCGGAGAATGGAGATCATAATCGAACTGGTATGTGGAATGATGTAGCGCAAGTAATCCTCCTCTTCTAATTGCCAACCTCTTTTTATAGGCATAAAATTAGTTGAGCATGTATAGATAAATTAGGACAGGGATGGAGTAGGAATGAATGAGAAAGTAGGAATGAATGATAAAATTGTCATGCCATTATGGACGATGTGCCTCTTTATTGTAGTGATGAACACAACGATGTTTAATGTATCGCTTCCAACCATTATTCAGGATCTCCAAATTTCTGCTGACCTAGGCTCATGGGTCATTTCCAGCTATTCGATTGGATATGCGTTGTCGACGGTTATTTATAGCCGGTTATCCGACTTGGTGCCGATTCGCAAGCTCTTGACCATTGGCTTAATTACGCTTGGGACAGCATCAGTGTTTGGATTGTTCGCACATGACTTTAATATGCTATTGATTACAAGAATCCTACAATCTGCGGGCGCCGGATCTATGGCTGGATTGGGGCTTGTACTCGCCAGTCGCTATGTTCCGATTGAAAGACGCGGCGCTGCTATTGCGATGATCTCGGCGGGTAGTGCAATGGCCTTTGGTTTGGGCCCTATTGTCGGTGGTGTCATCAGCCAGTACTTTGGCTGGAACGGATTGTTCGGCATAACTTGCCTTGTGCTTATCGTGCTGCCGGTACTGCTGCGGTTATTGCCTAAGGAACAGCCACAGCCTGCAAGCTTTGACATCCTGGGGGCGGCGCTGACCGTTGTAAATGCGGCAAGTTTACTGGTAGCTGTAACTACCCAGTCGCTTGTATGGCTAGCGGTGGGTGTAGTGTCTATTATCGTTCATGCCGTACATCTGAAGAAGGCAAAGGAATCATTCATTAATCCGCAGCTGCTTACCATGCCGGGTTACTTGAAATTGGTTGCCGTAGGCTTTTGTATTCTGGTGCTGAACTTAGGGAACTTGTTCCTGATGCCGCTTGCGCTCGCTAATCTGTTCGATAAATCAGCGCTGATGATTGGATTGTATATCGCACCGGGAGCGTTATTATCTGCATTTCTGACCCGTTATGTGGGACGTTTTATTGATCGGTACGGTAATATACGCTTCTTAGTGATTGGACATTGTATACTTGCAGCCGTTATGGCTGTGTTTGCCCTGAATCTTTCTGTATCACCTGTAGTACTACTGCTAGGTTATCTATGCTTCTCTCCCGCTTTCTCAGCTACGATGGCATCCTTAAACAATGAAACTTCTATAGTTCTTCCAAGGACTTGGATTGGTTCTGGTATGGGGCTTTTACAACTGGTTCAATTCTTCGGAGGCTCTGCATCTGTTGCAGTCTGCGGGCTTTTGCTGCATGCTCAGCGTGATATCTCCCCTGCAAAAGCATATCAGCATGTATACGGCGTGTTGCTCCTCGTTTGCTTGTGCTCGTTAGGAATTCTTCTTTTATATAGACGTTCTAACGCCAAGAGTAAGGTTGGGCAGTCTATGCACACCTAGAACTGAAACGAAAAGGTAATAAAGACGTATCAGATGCTATAGCAGAACTAAGGAAGGAATGGTAATAATGGACAATGGGATGAATGTAATCTTATTTGAAAAAATGCCGGAAGGCGGGCTGCGAGTCATTGAGGAACGCACGTGGAGCATGAATATGATCGCAGCGCTAGAGCATGTCAATTATATTGTGGTTGGCAGTGTTGAATATGAAACGGTTGAAGGACGGCTGAATGTAGATGAAGGCAAGCTGGAGCTTTTACTTGTTCCGATGCACAACGAATGATTGAGATAAGGGAAGGAGAACCTTACGATGTCTAAAGATGAAAAGGATAAGGAATTAGCGGTATCCAAATTATTCACTTCTGATGGTAAGCCCATTCGAGTATTATCTACTTCGCTAGGCATAGCTTTGTTAGCGAATGCTATGTTTATTCCTGGCGGCGCAGGGGCTAGTGCAAATACTTCTGG
Organism: Paenibacillus sp. B2(2019); assembly: GCF_008370385.1. Classification (NCBI taxonomy): domain Bacteria; kingdom Bacillati; phylum Bacillota; class Bacilli; order Caryophanales; family Paenibacillaceae; genus Paenibacillus; species Paenibacillus sp. B2(2019). The sequence goes on along the minus strand of NZ_VTZR01000013.1, from coordinate 381,385 downwards.
AGATGAACCACAGCTAGTGTCCTGGTCTACCGAAGAGGTTAAAGCCTATTTTGACAAAAATGTGGATTGGAATATTCCATATCCGGAAGGTGCACAAGAGGTAGAACAGGAAGGTCAAGGTGTTGTAACCAATAATGGAACGACGGTAGTGAATAACTATGGTGGATATCATTCAGGTTTTGGTTGGGATGACTTGCTGCTATATCACATGCTGTTTAACAGTGGTGGCAATTACTCTTCCAGAGGATGGTCTAAGGACCGTCCAACTTATTATGGAGGCACGAGAACAACTTATAAGCCGCCTACCTATAGCAGTGAGAAATTCCAGAATAAGAAGGTTCCCGGTTCTGTTGTAAAGCCCAAAACATCGACTTCCTCCACAGGCTCCATTACGAGAAGAGGTTCTTCCTCAAAAAATGGAATCGGTGGCACTTCCAGCGGATTAAACTCTTCGAAGAACTCTAAATCTAGCTCAGGCTCGAAGTCCTCTTCGAGATCAGGCTCAAGTAAGAGTGGTTTTGGCGGATGAGTGAGCAGCAGAGTGTATTTGAAATTCTAGATCAGTCTGAGCTTGAAAGAGGTCCACGGGTCAAAACGTTATATGAACTCGGGTTCACTTGGGCTGATCTTGAGGATGAAGAGTACTGGTTGGATGCAATTGCTCTAATGCACAGGGACACTTATAAGGAGCTTGAAGAAGCCTCATCAAAACTCTGGGCCATCCTCGATAAAGCGGTTCGCTATGTTCATCTAAAGCGCGATTTGTATGAACTGCTTGGGATTCCCCCTGTACTTTGGGAGATGCTTGACGGGTGTCCTATGCCAGAAGAAGGATTCATTAGTCGGTATGCCAGATTCGACTTTGCCATAGCCCATGATGGGACGATTAAGCTGCTCGAACTGAATGCGGATACCCCAACAGGTTATGTGGAAGCCTCGATAGCTACACCATGGATCTGTGAGCAAGCTGGAATGCAGAGTCCAAATCAAGGGATGAAGGCACAAGTTGCGGCAGCTTGGCAGGTAGAACGTCCGGATACCGCAGCTTGTGTGGCTTATGGATCTCATCTTGAAGATTCAGGTACGATAGAAGCATTAGTGAAGCACAGTGGTCTCGATATCCAGTGTGTGGATTGTCTTGATCTGTGGGTCGACAACGGAATTCTCAAGGATGGGGAGGACCGTGTGATCGAGCGGATGTTCGCTCTATATCCTAAAGAGTGGATGGCTGTGGATGAAGGTGGCGATGCCCTCGCCTATGCGGTAGAGCAAGGCAATCTTCAGCTCTTTAATGGTCCTCACAGTATATTGCTCCAATCCAAGGGGCTGGTTGCAGCGGTGTGGGGAATGTATGAGCTGGGCCTGCTATTCGACAAGGAAGAGCGAGAGACGATCTCGCGCTATATTTTGCCTACTTATAATAAGCCTGTATTCTCAGGGAACTTTGTGTCCAAATCTGTTTTTGGTCGTGAAGGGGGTTCGGTGCGCATGTTTGATGATAGCGGTGCGTTAGAGCTTGAAGATGAAGACGGTTATGACAGTAGTCAGCTCTTCCCCACTGTGTATCAAAAAAGAGCCGATTTAGCACGGATAACGACATCAGAGGGTGAATTTCATCTACTGACAGGCATGTTCGTGATTAACGGGAAGCCTTGTGGTATGCTCGGCCGAGCGGGCGGATTGATTACAGGCAATGCCAGTCATTTTATTGCGTTGGGAGTGAGATAATTGGATAAGAGCAAGAAAGCCCGAATCGGAGTCTTATGTATGATGCTTTTGACGGTACTGTTGCTAAGCGCATGTTCCAGTAATCAGGGCAGTGTATTTGATTCAGGAACAGCTGAAACTTCAGATAGTGTAGCACGGGTACCGTGGGACTATCGGGTGGTAGAGAGTACTGTAGGGGATTTAATTGGGAGTGACATGACGGTTTTGCCGGATAATGAACTGCTCCCGAATGATGGGAATTATGCTACTGGCGATAAAATTTGGACACTTCAGTTCATGGACGCCGAGTTAATCACGGATGCTGATCAGAAGAATGAAGTCCGCCTGTCTTCATGGAGCACGATTAAGTCTTATGCAGATGAAAAAACGGCAGCAGAGGATCTTACCAATCTTAAAGTATCGGTAACCACTGATGTTGATATTGTAGGAGTATACAAGACTAAGTATAAGGATAAAACAAGAAACTTTGCGGTGCTTGAGCTCCCTTCAGGTAATCGGATTAAGCAGCCGATTGATGATGAACGCTATACCGCATTAGAAAAAAAGAAGACCGCTTCCGTAGTCCTTGAGGAAGTACATGATTTTGCCGACTATGATTCGGCTTATGCGAAATTTCGGGGGTGGGCGAAGTGACGATGGTGGTTAATTTGGTAGTGAGTGTGTTTGTGATTATTCTTTTGCAATTGTTAGGCATGGTGATCTTTGGTTTGATGACTCCGTTTAAAGATATGGAGGAGCTGAAGAAAGGCAATGTGGCTGTAGCCTTGGCTTTAGGCGGCAAGTTTCTGGCAACGGCTATTATTATTGGCGTAGCGGCATATACGAATACCTCCATTCTGCACATGATCATTTGGTTTGCGGTAGGTTATGTGTGCTTGATTGCGGCTTATTGGATCTTTGAATTGGCAACCCCAACCTTTAAGATTTCAGAGCATCTGGAGAAGGGAAATGTGGCAGTAGGCACTATGCTTTGCTTGGTGTTTATTGGGACAGCATTTGCGATTAGCAGTTTGATTGTTTAGTTCGAGTATGAAATAGGGTTGAGACAAAGGTTGCCCCGATCCATCCGTCGAGTGGCAGCCTTATTGAAAATCTAAGAAAGTATAAGTTTTACTTTTAGCTTGATGTGAAGAAGGGGTGGGCAGATGCATCTGTTTCTGAGAATTTCCACCAAGATGATGCGGTTGCGTAAACGGACTATAGGGTTAATTATTCTGATCTTTATAGTTCTTAGTGCGTCGATTGCTTACCTGATTGAGCCGGGTACGTTTCACAGTTGGTTTAATGCATTCTATTGGGTTATGACAACGATGGCGACAGTGGGGTATGGGGATTATTTTGCAGAGACCGTAGTTGGAAAGCTGTTTACCATGTTTCTATATATCTTTGGTATCGGCCTCCTCAGCTTGGTTATTGGTAAGGTCATTGACTCCATTGCGGAGGTGCAGAGAAGGAGGGGAGCGGGAACGTTGAGCTTTCGGGGAAAGGATCATGTGATTCTGATTAATTGGAGTAAGAAAGCACAAGCTGCCGTAGAGGAGATTCTATGCTATTCGCCGAAATGCCACATTGTCATCATTGATGAGACAGGAAGTCATCCTCTGGAGCATATGGATCAAGTTCACTTTATAAGTGGCGATGCCTCCAGTGATGAGATTCTTCTTAAGGCTAACATCCATGAAGCAAGAGCAGCCATTGTGTTCGGGGACACAAGGATTGATGAAGCATCGCTGATCGACGGCAAATCTTTGTTAATTGCCTCTAGCATTGAGCGCATTGCGCCACAAGTACATACGACTGTAGAAATAATGCAAGAGAAGAATATACAGAATTTCAGGCATGTCCAAGTAAACGAGTTCGTTCTTTCGCATGATGCCATCTCCAGACTGGCTGTTCGTTCTGCGCTGCAAGAGGGCAACTCTGAGGTGATAACGCAGCTGCTGAGCCGTAAATATGGTGATGATATTTATGAGATTCCAGTGAGTGCTACGTGGAAGACTTATGGGGATGCGTTTCAGAGCTTGCTCTTGCAAGGTGCAACCTTATTGGCGGATCGTAGCGATCTAAGTATCAATCGAAAGCTGGATCAGGCTATTCCTAAGGATGCTAAATTGTATGTTGTTTCCGATGAAGAGACGTATCGTAGGATTAAGGGTTAGGCCAGAAGTAGCTGGATTAGGCGGATTTTCGGAAGCTGAGGCTTCGCGGGAATCCGCCTTTTTTGATAAAACGTGACTTATTTCACTGTTAAAATTGTTTTCTGTTCAGATTTTGTTCAGATCCCTTCCTTATTATGGTATATTATGTCCTAAGAACTATAATGGGGAGGATAAAAGCCACTAGGGTTTCGGTGATGTGCAGGAAGCGACGTTCTCTCATGAAGCGATTCGTATTGAGGATGGAAGCGAGAAAGAGGCGTAAGGAGAGCTCTTTTTTTTCGACAAAAAGATACAAGATGTTACATTTGAGTTTAAGTATATGTTGTATATTACCGTTATAGATAATACTAGGTAGCATAACGCAATGCTAAAGGAAGTGATCATTTGAGGAAAATAATCGCTGCTGCACTGTCGATTCTAGTAGGTATCACAGGTCTAACCGCTTGTGAAAATACGCCAGCTCCAACAGCGACATCAACACCGACTACATCCGTCACTACTCCTACGAAGTTACCCGTTCGCGAAGATTCAAATCATGATTCTACGGTAGCCCAGACGCAGGAAGTAACTAACTTAGAGCAGTTTATTACCTCGAAACTCACAGGTGAGTACGGTATATATACTAATTTTATTGAAACAGATCAGTCGGCGGAAGCGGCGAGTGGACACGAAGTTCTGAGTGAATCGGCATCTCTCCGGATGCTGGCAGCTGTGCGTAGCGGCCAACAAGAGAGATTTGCAGAGCAATGGCAACTAGCTAAGCAAACCTTTGATATCAACAGCGGTTTCAGCTACCGTTACAGTCCTAAACAGCAGAAGCTATACCCCTTGAATGCTGCCGTTGATGATTTGCGTATGATTCAAGCTCTTTATGAGGCAGGGGAGAAGTTCGGCGATAAACGTTATACAGCTGAAGCGGATAAATATGGCGAAAGATTTTATGATTATAATGTAAAAGACGGAAAACTTTATGATTTCTACGATATGGAATATTCTTCAACAAACACATTCGTCACTTTGTGTTATATTAATTTGGGCACTTTGCGAAAAATGTCGATTCCTAGCCAATTTAGTAAGAAACTGACGAATGATTTGAACGGAATATTGGAAAACGGATATTTATCGGATGAATTCCCCTTTTATGAGACACGGTTTAATTATGAGACCGGAAAATATAGTTCGGAAAACATCAATACAGTAGAGTCGCTTTTATCCATTCTAACCTTAGCTGAGGTGGGCCAGCAGAAAGCCACCAGCATTGATTTTATCAAGCAACAGGTTGAAGCTGGAACGTTGTATGGGCAATATTCGAGAGAAGGTAAGCCGCTGAACGATATCCGCTCCACAGCCATTTATGCCATTACGGCTATGATCGGCGCAGAAATCGGCGATGAATCTCTCCACCATAAAAGCATTGAAAGAATGAACGAGTTCAGAGTAACAGATGTGGATAGCCCACTGTACGGAGGATTCGGTGATGTCGCTAGCGGCCAAGCTTATTCTTTTGACAACCTGATGGCATTACTGGCCTATGTCTATTAACTTAAACTTATTGTATTGAAGGTGAACCTGCATGATGGACAACACGGTGAAAACGCCTCTAAGGCAGGGGATAGCACTTGCTAATTTATCGGTTTCTCCTGCATTTCTTGCTGCATTTGGAGTGATGCTTATTACCATCATCGCGCTGTTCACAGCTCCGTATGTCGGAGTGGCGGATAACGGTGACTTTTTCCGTAGCATTTATAGTAATGGACTCTATTTCAATCTGCCGGATTATGATAGTCAGTACTTTGGTTATTTTGTGAAGCAATATGGGATCTTTCAATATTTTAATGAGAATGGTGCAATGTTATTTTCCTCTCAGTCCTTATTTATCAAGCTGGCTATAGGACTTAACAAGTTGTTCTTCAGTAGTGAGGTATTCGACATCCGCTTTCAAGCGGCGATTTATACGATTCTATATGTAATCGCAATTTACTTATTAATAGAGGCTATTACATGGAAGATGTCCCGAAAACAGGGATTCATCATTGCAGGTATTGCTATTTTTATATTCGGAGATACCGGTTATACGGCTTATTTTAACTCCTTTTACGGCGAAAGCGTTGTGATGATCACGATGATCTTCATGTTCGCTTCATGGCTGATGTTATATCGAAAAAGATTCAATGACTACGCGATGCTGGCCTTATTCGTAATTAGCACGCTGATCCTGACTACTTCTAAGCAGCAGAATGCGCCAGTGGGTATGATCATTGCTGTTCTGGCATGTTCACTGCTTTGGATTCGTAGAGACAAGATATTTCGGATTCTGACAATGGCGTCTCTTGCTCTGATGCTGTTCGCAGGTGTGTTCACGTATTTGAATATCTCAAATGAGTTCGTAAACATTAACCAGTTCCATGCCATGACCCGAGGGGTGCTGAAGGAATCACCTGATCCAGAAGCCGCTTTAAAAGCGTTAGGGATGGACGAGCAATTCGCCATTCTGAAGAACAGCATTCACTATGAGAAGTACGTGACCATAGACGTGAATTCACCACTTCTCGAGGAGAATTTCTACAGTCGTTATGGATTTGTATCCATCCTTAAATATTATTTAACGAACCCTGACCAGCTTAATTCGATTCTTAATGTAGCTGCTCAAAGTGCATTCTCGATTAAGCCTGCGGCTATGGGGAATTTTGAGCATTCCGTTGGTAAGGAGTTTCGAGCACAGAGTCACTTTTTCACCGGATACAGCCAACTGAAACAAACGCTGGCCCCGCGAACATTCGGGTTCATCTTCCTCTGGATGGTGCTTGTCATCGGTCTCTATATGCCTTCCTTTGTAAAAGCGATCAAGTCCCGTGATTTCAGAGGTATGCAGCGAATGGTATTGATTGTCGCTTCGATTGGCATTGGGCTTTCAGGTATTTTTGTATCGATTATCGGGGCAGGCGATGCCGATATTTCCAAGCATGAGTTCTTATTTACATTATCCTTTGATTTAGTCACTTTTCTGACCCTATCCAGTGTGATTGGGCGTAGAGTTTCTAAAAACAGCAATCGGGTTAAGCGGGTTAGCAAGAGCACCCCTTCTAGCCCGTATACAAAGCCTCAAAAGGATGTGAGTGTGTGAGCATCAGAGGAGTTTTAAACGGTATATTGCTACTGACGTTGACCCTAACAGCCCTTCTGATTCCGGTCACACCTGTCCAATCTGCTGCTTCGCCACAGCAGGTCCTACTACTCTACGACAGTATCGCTAAGGGGACGACGAAGGAAGGCAACGTGACTGAACTCCAGCGACTGCTGGCGGCCTATTCCATGAAGGTCACACTTAGAAGTCTGGATCAATATGAACAAGGGATGCTGAATCATTACTCTAAAGTGATTATGGTCCGTAATGCAGCGGATATTTTGATTACTAATAAATTTTATGTAGAGGATTGGGAGCATTATCAGGGACAGTATTTGCACATCGGGTACAGTCCTCCAGCCTCGCTGAAAAAGAAACTACAGTTAACCACAGATGTTATGTATGACGCGAATCCAGATCTCCAGATCGGACAGTTCTCGGGAATTTCACTTCAGGTACAGGATATGCTCTATATAGCCGGAAGTCAGGGAACCCAGTCCCTTGGAAAGCTGATCTTCCAGGATGATAGCCTGCAAGCACCTTATGCTGTGAGTAAAGAGGATGCTGCTTATGTTCCGTATTTTGAACAAGGGAATGTCAGTGCACTAGCAATGGGGTATGTTCTGAAGGATTGGCTTCATATCAAGGCAACGCCTAAAGTGTATCTTGCGATCAAAGAGATCTATCCCTTCTCTGATCTGGGACTGCTGACAGAGACTGCGGAGCGGCTGTATCAAGTGGGGATTCCTTTTCTCGCAAGTGTGCGGCCAGTGTTCAGCAATACCGATTATCCGGCAATGCAGCGTTATTTGGTAGCCATCAAAAGAGTGCAATCGAATAATGGCAGCATTCTAGTCAATGCCCCTATTGCGATGCATTCAACGAGTACTAGTAATATGGATCATTCACTTCAGGTGAAGATGAACGCGTTCATTAATCTGCTGGTGCACAACAAGATTGGGCCGCTTGGAATCGGAGCACAAATGCACTGGGCGTATGACAAGGAATACTCGGAGGCGGGGATGGGGTTTTTCAATTCTGTGACACTGTATCCGGATGAAAATGTTGATTATATGGAGCAGAGCGACACCTCCAAGTCCTTTCCATCCTCTTTGTATAGTGTGCCGATTGATTTTTTGCAGGATCTGCAAACATCCAATACTGTGATGCCAGAACTGCCGATGGATACGGTAATCACTGTGGATATGCCTAAGGATAAGGAAGAACTTGAGGAAATGCTGAAGATGCTGGAACAATACTGGGTTTCTTTTGCGGATTATAAACAAGAAAGGCATGAGGTTGTTACAGACGTCAATACGATCACTTCATCAGAAGGAGTGATTTCTATTAATGGACAACCCCTGAGTCTGAATTATACGCCAGAAACAGTGAATAGCGATTATCGGTATACAGAAGAGCAGAAGAAGAGCTTTACGACGCTTTTTAATATACAGAATCAGTTCTTTATAGTTGCGATAATGATTTCTCTGTTGCTATTTGGCGGATTAATGATCATCGGATACCGATTGTATAGGAAAAAGTATTTGAAATGAGACAACTAATCGTGATTTGGAGGATCCTATGACGATTTCAGACATACTGATGGTAATTGCAGTGATCTGTATCTGGTCTCTATTGCTGGTGAATGTGACCCTCATTATCGCAGGCTATTTATATTACATTAAATCTGAAAATGAGGACATACCAGAGATAGAGGGCGAATATCCTTTGGTTTCAATTATGGTTCCTGCTCACAATGAGGGGGTAGTAATCTGTAAGACGGTGGAGTCTCTGCTAGCGCTTGATTATCCGGAAGATCGATATGAGATTATTGTGATTAATGATAATTCCTCTGACAATAGTGCTGAACTGCTGGCTGATATCCAAAACCGAAATCCGGGGCGGCAGCTGATCGTTATTAATACGGATGCGATTACTGGTGGCAAAGGGAAATCGAATGCGCTGAATATAGGCTTCACCCATTGCAAAGGGCAGTTAATTGCGATTTATGATGCAGACAACACTCCTGAAAAAACAGCTTTACGATATCTGGTCGCTGAGATCATGAATGATTCCAGCCTAGGCGCAGTAATCGGTAAGTTTAGAACCCGTAACCGTAACGCAAGCCTACTTACCCGGTTTATTAATATTGAGACGTTGTCCTTTCAATGGATGGCGCAAGCGGGACGCTGGAAGCTGTTCAAGTTATGCACCATTCCCGGCACTAATTTTATTATGCGCAGGTCTATCGTAGAAAGTATCGGTGGCTGGGATGTTAAAGCGATAGCCGAAGATACAGAAATCAGCTTCAGAATATATATGATGGGTTATCGGATCAAGTTCCAGCCGAAATCGGTCACATGGGAGCAAGAGCCACAGACCTTAAAAGTCTGGTTCAAGCAGCGAACGCGCTGGGCTAAGGGCAACATTTATGTCATTGTCAAAAATATCCCCCTGCTGTTCGATAAATCCGCCGCAAAAGTCCGATTCGATATTCTTTATTTTTTAGCGATTTACTTCTTATTGCTGATTTCGTTAATTACCTCGGATGTGCTGCTCATCCTGCATGCTTTGGGCTATGTACATACTACTATTGCTGGGCTTAGCAATTTTCTCTGGCTGCTTGCCATCATACTGTTCGTTGTAGGTACTTTCATAACGTTGACGACAGAGAAGGGCGAGATGAGCTTGTCCAATTTAGGGATCGTAATGTTGATGTACGTCTCTTATTGTCAGCTGTGGATGGTTGTCGCGGCTTACGGATTATATCTTTATGCCAAAGATCTCATCTTCAAAAGAGAAGCAAAGTGGTATAAGACTGAACGCTATTAATACTGAACAAAGAAGTAATATGAGAAATATGTGATCACAGGAGAAACAGAACATGATGATGAAGAAACAAATGGTTATACTGTTAACCTGCCTCTCTCTTTTTCTAATTCAATTGAATGTTGCAGCCGCCGAGGCTCCGCCTCAGGATACTAGATTAACCTACACAACGTCTTTCACAGGAACAGATACTGCGTTAAAGGGTTCGAGTGCCCAGCAGCAATATTTTGAGGTCATGGATTATTGGAATGTGGATGAGATCAGAATTAACCTGCACTTTCAAATTTCGCAAATTACCAAGGAGCAGATTTCTAGCGTTACCTTAACGTTAAACGGCAGCCCATTCTATACATTTAGACCCTCTCTAAAAGATAATGGCGAACAACAGCTGGTCCTTCAGGCACCTAAAGGGTTTCTAAAAAAAGGAACCAATACGCTTGGAATTCAGGGCTATTTGCAGTCGAACTATACAGATGAACAATCTTGTTCTGTCGATTATGATTTTGATAATTGGCTGCATCTGTTTAATACATCCAGTATTAGCGTGATGTATACGCCGAAGCCCTTGACTGGAGGGATTAGTGACTTTAGCGAGCGCTTCTCTGGCGTTGATACCTTAACGAAGAATCATAGTGTGCTGACCGTACCGGATAAAAGCACAGGGGCAGAATTGGAGTCGGCTACTTATGCGCTCTCCGGGCTTGTGAAGGGGAATACATTGGACAATAGAACGATTCCAATGCTTCCCTACCGGTCAGATGCGGTGAAGAATAAAGCTGCGGTTGTACTGGTAGCTATGTATGACCGAGTACCAAGTGGGCTAAAGGCTCAGCTAAGCACCTCTGAAGATTTAAGTACACATGCACTGCTGCAGTTAGTGAATAAGGATACTCAGCCGACACTTGTCGTAACCTCGAAGGATGAGAACTTACTGATTAAAGCAGGCCGTTTTGTTGCGAATGAAGAGTTATTGGGTCAAATCAGCAGTGATTTAAAGGTGGTCGATGATGCTACAGAAGTATCTGCACCCCCACTTTCGATTAGCTCCAATATTACGCTTACTGAAACGGGTGATAAACTCACTGGGGCACGTCATCAGGAGCAGACATACTTTGTTGCACTGCCCTCTAACCGCTCGATTGCAGATTCAGGCAGAATCAGATTGGATTTCCGTTATGCACAGAATTTAGATTTCGACCGTTCATTAGTGACTGTCAGCATCAACAACACACCCATTGGCAGCAAGAAGCTGACCAAAGAGCTGGCGAATGGCGATAAGCTGGATCTTCCAGTTCCCCAAAGCCTGAATATCTCAGGTAATTTCACGGTAACTGTAGCCTTTGATTTGGAGCTGAAGGGAGCCGAATGTACTTTAGATAAGGAACAAATGCCGTGGGCGTATATCAGCAAAGATTCTGTAATGCGTCTTAATACTAAGGATCGTACGGATCTTTTGTTTAATAACTATCCGTATCCGTTTATACGTGACGGGCTTTACAATCAAGTAGCAGTTGTTTTGCCGCAAGAAATGGATGATTACTCATATTTGAGTTTAGCTAATGTGTTTAATCTACTGGGAAAATACGCTAGCGGAAATATAGGCAACATTCAGTTCTACACGGATAACATTAGCGCTGATCATTTAAAGAATAATAATGTCATCGCCATAGGCACGTATAAGAATAATAAGATCATCCGTGATCATAATGATAAGCTCTATTTTCAATATAACGGGAACGGAACAGCGATTCGCTCCAATGAGAAGATGAGTATTGAAGATCATTACGGATCTCAAATTGGAACACTGCAGCTGATTGAATCACCATTTGAGGCGGGACGGGGATTGCTTGCTGTTACGGGAGCCCACCCTGAAGAGTACTATTTGGCGTCGAAGTTGATCGCAACAGAGCGGGACAAATGGAAGGTGTTTGGCGATGGGGTAATCGTTGATAAGGACGGTAATGTCAATGCGCACCGTTTCAAGATCATTACTGGAGCAGCAGAGGATTCCGTGGTTAAAAAAATAGCGGAACGAACGGACGTGCTGAGTTTCATTATCGTAATTGTGCTGGTGCTGACACTGGTGATTCTATCGCTGATCCTGCTGCTTCGTAAACATATGAAGAAACGTGGTGATAAGCGTGAGACGTAATCGCAGCGGTTTAGTTTCGGATATCGCTCTCTTATCGTTCCTGGTGCTTCTTTTTATTTGTATTGTCTTCATTTCAGGGGCACCCGATGATTATATCCAGAATATTATCATTTTAAATGTGGCTTTTATTCTGGCGATTGTTACGTATTTTACAACGGTGACTGCAGGGTTGGTCTTGAACCTGATGTTTATATTTGCTTACGGCTTCTACACGATGTATCAGACGATATCTTTGGGAGAGACAATTGGACTGAATACTTACTTCTGGCTAATTATGACCCCATTGTTAACAGTGGTACTGTGGATATTTACACTAAGCAATCGTGAGCTGCAGGCTGAGAATCAGCGTTTGGAGAATAAGACTGCCAATATGGCCATCATCGACGAGAACACAGATTTGCGTAATAGTATTTCTTTTCAGAAGGATGCCGCTTTATTTACAGGCATTTCTACTCGATATCAGATTCCACTCACACTGCTTGTAGTGAAAGTGAAATACTGGAATGAGATTAGACGTATTATTCCCGAAGATAAGCTGGCTGAGGCCATTCACGACGTATCTCAGCTCAGTCAGGCCAGCATTCGTACCAATGATGCATTGTATTTACTGGACAAAGATGACGCAACATGGGGCCTTCTGCTGTTCACCGACAACGATGGAGCAAAAATCGTGATCGAGCGGATTAAATTGAAGCTTCAAGAGCTTAATGACACTGAATTTGTCAAAAAGTATAAAGTTAGCCTCGGTCTCAAAATAGGTGCTGTAGAATATCAATCCAGCACTATTGAGAACCCGTTAGATTTTATTGTTCAGGCTAAAAAACAACTGGAGTATGATGTATAAGTCAGTTGAACGTAAGGGAATATAAGGAATATCGGATAGTAGTTGACTTTACATGTCGATTTCACGTATGATGGAGTGGTGGTCTAAATCGTAAGATTTACGAATTTTCCTACGTTTATTAGGTTATACTTATAGATAAACCTACAGATCATTTGGTTAATTTACCATAAAGGCTCCACTAATTTGTTCAGAAGGAGGACGATCAGAATGAGAGAAGGCATACATCCAAAGTACAACAAGGTTATTTTCATGGATGCAAGCGTAGGCTTCAAATTCTTGAGTGCATCTACAAAATCATCCAATGAAACAATGGAATGGGAAGATGGTAACACTTATCCTGTTATCCGCGTGGACGCAAGTTCCGCATCCCACCCATTTTACACTGGTAAACAAAGAGATACAGAACAAGGCGGCCGTGTTGACAAGTTCAAACAACGTCTTGCACAAAAGAAATAAGAATCCTTACGGATTAAAAAGGGACAACCCATTTAGAAGCGATCGCTTCAGGGATGTCCCTTTTTTGTGTTCAGACATGTTAGAATGAAATGGAATTGACAAATTTCGATAGTGGCAGGGGAGCGATTAGTAGTGGAAAATGAAATAAAAGTAGATACCGTCCTTAAGAGTGAGGACGTTCAGGAGTTTAACCTATGGTTCAGCTTGAATAGCCGTATTATACTTAGCTCTTTCAGTGTGGTTGCTTATTTTGTGATTTTGCTGTTAATTACTAAGGATTACAGTATTAAAAATATTTCAATCCTTGCTGTGACTGCTGTGATTCTTGCCGCTGTTTTATGGTATATGACCAAATCAAGTTTGACCAAAAAATCTAAAAAAGCCTTCGCAACAGACAGTTTAGCCCAGCAGCCTCAGAGCTATTCCGTATCAGATGAGGGGATAAAGTACGTATCTGAGGCAGGTTCCGGGCAAGTGAAATGGGAAGAGATACATAAAATAGGTGAAACGATGAACTTGTTCGTGTTTTTTGTGTCTTCTAATCGAGCGCTGATTATCCCTAAACGGTACTTTCAGTCGGTACAAGATAAAGATGCATTTAAGGACTTGGCCAGAAAGTATATGTTCTCCCATCGAGTAAAGTTCAAATCGTAAGATGTACAGATGTGCTGGTATTTGTTGATTCATTTGTAGGATTGATTAGGATATAATGATAGGAGCGACTTGAAAAATAGGAGAAATATGGCATGCCGTGGATTCAAGGATATCCGTATTACTTATTAATGGGCAGTGTTCTAAGCTTTTACATGGGCATCAGCTCCTATCGACATCGAAAGTCGGCAGGAAGACGCTATTTATGGATCTTAATGCTGCTGGTCAGCCTCATATTTATTGCGACGGCGGGAGAGATCATGTCATCCTCTTTTCAGGCTAAGCTGTGGTGGAAGAATATGCAGCAGGCTCCGCTTTTTTTAAGTGCGTTATTTACTTATGCTGTCGTTAAAGAATATGTGTCTCCTTCTGAGGAACGCCTACCTGTAAAACTTGCTATTTTCTCGATTCCAATTGCTTTGGACGTACTGCTTATTTTTACGGATACCTATCATCATCTAATGCGTAGTGAAGTGGGCATGGCCACTGTTGCGGGTGTTAGTGGAATTACTGTAAAGCCTACGCTTCTTAGCATGGCTTTTATTGCTTATGATCAGCTATTTGGTCTATATGCGGTCTGCTTGCTAGCTGTTTCCTTAATGAATAGACCGAGAGCTTTTTTGCGACGTGCGTTCTTATTATTTGCCGGGTTACTGGTTCCGGTCGTTTCTGTTTTTCTGCTTCCGTTATTGAAGATCACGCTTACAGGCTTTACGGCCTTCACTTATCTACCCGCAATTATAGCGGCTTATTTGTGTTTATTCATTGACTCTAAATCTACGATCTATCCTTTAACTAAAATTAAAATCCTGGAGCATATGAAAGACGGCGTAGTTTTGACAGACCGGAATGATAGTATTATTGGTATAAATGAGGCTGCAACCTCCATTTTGTTTGAGATTACCGGGATATCGAATGAGACCTGGATGGGGAAAAATATTGATCTTTTTATGAGGCATCACAAGGACATTGGCGCTCATTATAGTCAAAGGACCGAAGGACAGTTTGAGATTGTATGTACTGGAATAAGAGAGGTTTGTTATGGGGTTTCCTTGATAGCGACTGAACATCAGGCAACAGAGAACAAGGGGATGCTAATTGTTTTTAGTGACCATAGTGAAAAGAAGCGGTATGAACGTGAATTGGTCTATCAAGCAACGATAGATGATTTGACGGGACTTTATAATCGCAGGCACTTTATGCAAAGGGTGCAAAATCAAACGATTCCGGACGGACTAGGACTGGCGCTGTTGTTATTTGATATCGATGATTTTAAGTTAATTAATGATACCTATGGTCATTTAGCAGGAGATCAGGCATTAGTTGATTTCTCGAATAAAATACTTCAGGTGTACCAAAACAAAGGCATTGCCGGAAGAGTCGGGGGCGAGGAGTTTGCTGTATGCTTTTTTGCTGAGGATAAACGTGCAGCCTTGATGGAAGCAGAGGATTTTCGCACTACGATGAGTGATTATAAAATAATTTTGAACGAACACGATAGCATTCAGCTTACCGCTAGCATCGGAATTTCTTTTACAGAGCGCAGAGAGGTGACTTTCGAAGATTTATATCGGGAAGCGGATGAAGCGTTATATCGTTCCAAGAATTCGGGCAAGAATAGAGTAACGCTGGGTCGTGAGCCCATTTTAAGAGAAGTGATGAAGGGATAAAGAGGTGTTCTAATGAATCTGACAATTAATGAAGTGATGAGTAAGCTTGAGGAAATGGGTACAGAGCAGACGAAGCGTACCTTCATACGACATGGTGCTAAGGAGCCTTTATTTGGAGTAAGGATAGGGGACATGAAGAAGCTGGTAAAGGATATCAAGAAAGACCAAGGTCTAGCTCGCGCTTTGTATCAGACGGGGAATTATGATGCGATGTATTTGGCAGGGCTTACAGTTGACCCCAAGACGCTCACGAAGGAAGAGCTTCAAAGCTGGGTAGTGGCAGCTTATTGCTCTGGAATAGCGGAATATACAGTAGCGTCTGTCGCTGCAGAGAGCCCTTACGCACTAGAACTTGCAAGAGAATGGATTTCTTCATCGGATGAAATGGTGGCAACCTGTGGCTGGAGTACTTATGGGAATTACATTTCAGTTACGCCGGATGATCTGCTAGACATCGCTGAGATCAGAAAGCTACTACAGCAAATACAATCTACCATTCATCAGGAACGGAATCGAGTTCGTTACACGATGAATATGTTTGTAATTATCGCCGCCAGCAGCGTAACCGAACTGCATGATGAGGCAACGCAGATTGCTGCAAGCATTGGAAAGGTCCAGGTACAAATGGGACAAACCGCATGTAAAGTACCGCTGGCAGTAGATTATATTGCTAAGGTTGAACAGGCTGGAAAGCTTGGTGTGAAGAAGAAGACTTGTATTTGTTAGCAGAGTTCTCAGGCTGAAAATAATCAAACAAAAAGCCAGTTCCCGTAATCCGAGAACTGGCCTTTCTTATATGCTCTTATTGTTGAACGGAATCTACTACGACTTTAGCAGCTGTGCCGATTGGTGGCAGGCTCTTAGTCAGCATAGGGCTGTAGAATCCTATAACTTTTGCGCCTTTTACAAGCTCGCTGCTGTTTACAGCTTTGCCATCGGTATTAATTAGCGCGGTATCTTTGCTAATGCGAAGTACTACTTCTTGTTGTGACTGTTCGTTCAGGCCACTGCCTTTAACGGTGATGCTGATGTTTCCTTCATCGTCTTTTTTAACTTCTTCAATGGTACCTGCAGTACCCAAAAGATCATTTTGTTTCTGCTCATCTAGAACAGTGATCTTGTAAGTTGGAGTTTGCGGTGGCAGGCTCATGGTCATGATCATGGAATGCTCTGCTTTTACGGTCATACCGATATGAAGATCTTTTAGAGCAAGCTTAGTACCGTCTGCCATTTCGATAGTCGTATCTTCACCTACATTCAGTACGATGCCATCTGTGCCTACACCCTGGATCTGAACGGATTGGTATTTGCCCTCATTATTGACAGCTGTAATCACGCCAGTCTTGGTCATATGCTCTTCCTGATTAGCAGCAGTGATCACGATGGAATCTCCCTTCACTGTCATGTTGTGGTGGATGATTTCACTTACAAAGGAAGCTGGAACGTACAAAATGGAGTCAACCAATTGTGGTACAGTTCCAAGCGTAGTATTCATTTTATTAATGCTATAGCGATCTTCTCCGGCTTTCACTGTAGTGAACACAGCACCATTGATAAGATCAACGGATTTAGTTTGTCCATTCCAAGTTAATTCAAAGCCAAGTGCTTCAGTAACCGAACGAAGTGGCACCATAGGCTCTTTGCCATTTGTAGTTTGGAAGCCTGTTTCTTTCAGAGCGGAACCGTTGATTTCAATCGAAAATGTTTTTTGGTTAGCGCTAACGGTAGTTTGAGCAGCATCATTTTTGGCAGAAGTTGTTGTTGGTGCGGCATAGGCTGCTCCTGTTGAAAGTGCTAGGGACAAAGTTAAAAGAACTGTACTTGTTTTTAAAATGTTGTTCATAGTTGTGAGCTCCTTTTTAAGTTCATTTGTTAGTGTTGTTATTATCTAGACGGGACATCCCTCAAATATGTTGCAGTTTTTTGCATAAAAAAGAGTAAGAGTTCCTTCCGTTTGTAGTAAAATGGAAATATTAACAATCGCTCACATTAGGAGGCGCTATGGAGTCATTCAAAGATCGACTTAGATTCATGAAGGTCCAGCAGGACGGGCTTATTAAGGAATATGAAGCTCTGATTGCGGAATATGAAGGTCACGATCTGGTCAACGAGAATGAACACTTAAAGAAGCAATATGAGAAACATAAGCTTGCTTTAGTGGAGTTAAAGACTCAGGTAGGGAAGCTTCAAGAAGAGAATACAGAGCTAAAAGTTACGCTAACGGAACAAATTTTAGATGAGAAGCTTGGCATTCTTAGTCTGTCGAGACAGAAGCTGCAGACTTATTTTGCCTCTAAAAGCCTTGCCCATACGGACCGGCTGACGGCTTTTGAGATGGACACAAAGCGGCATATTCAGCAGCTGTACCAAACAGCCGCGAGGCAGCTCGGTGAGGATAAAGTGGAGTTATCCAGTCGACTTGGAGCGTTGTCGGCGGAGTTAAATGAGTGTGTACTGGCGCAGCGACAAAGACTGAGGGAATCCGAAATTGCTCTGAACTCCAGAATGGATAACGGATTACATGATTTTGCCTCAGAAGAGATCAGTGAAGAAGTATTGGAGCGTCGAAGAAAACAAAATCAGATCGAAATGAAAATTGGACTAGGCTGGATTAACAAGCTTGGGATCTTGTTGCTGATCTTGGCCGTGGGAGCAGCATTCAGATACTCCTATTCCAATTGGTTCACCGGTTATATGAAGGGAGGAGCCTTTTTCCTACTGGGTTTACTGATGTTAGGGGGCGGGGAGTGGTTATACCGCAAAGGAAAAGGAACGTTCGCTTTAGGGCTACTTGGCGGCGGGATTTCAGTGCTGTACGGCTCTATTTTCTATAGCTATTTTTTACTGGATATTATCAGTATTTATGTAGGGCTGTCCTTATCCGTGCTCGTCACTTTGACTGCGGTGCTCCTGTCTTTAAGGTATGAATCAAGAAGTATTTGTGCTTTGGGCTTAATCGGAGGGTACCTGCCACTATATTCTTATCTTGGGGCTTTCGGGCTTTCAGGCAACGCAGTTTATGTGGCAATGGGCTACTTGTTTCTTCTGAATTTATTCATTCTACTAATCTCCTTCCGTAAACGCTGGAACGTGGTCAATTACATCAGCTACTTATTTAATACACCCTCCATGCTGATATTAATAGCGTTATCGGATAGCAACGGAATGAATATGATTTATGCGGTGCTGACTTTTGCGATGTATTTGGGCATTACGTTATGGTACCCGTTCAAGTATCGCTCCAAGTTGTCTTGGTGGGATTTCTCTCTACTGGGATGCAACACGTTTATTAGCTGTCTTACCTTGTATCTTCTATTTCTGGATGCAGGGCTCAAGGATTACAATGGTGCGCTGGCGCTGCTCTTCTGTCTGCTGTATCTAGGGCTTGGACGAGGGCTTGAAAAACTGATGCCACAAGAAAAAGAAAGCATGCTGCTGTTCTACGCTACTTCGCTGACCTTTGGTATTCTGATGATTCCGTTCCAATTCGGAGCGGCTTGGTGGTCCATTGGCTGGTTGGTTGAAGGCGTTGTGCTTACCTTGTTTGGTAATCTGAATCGGTTTAAAGGGATGGAAAGGGCAGGCTGGGGTATTTTAACGCTTTGCCTTGCGGTGTTCTTCGGATTAAATGTACCAATGCAGCTCAGTATAGCCAATGAATGGTTGAATTCCGCAGACGTCTATTTTCCGCTAAAATATGTCTTCATTACTGCAGGCATGCTGATTATTGCCGTATGGTACGCCGTTCAGCATAATCGAAAGGATGTCCTACAGCGCAGTGAGCCTTACGAAATCACCTTAGCCCTGTGGTTTAAATACGCGGCATTATTGAATTTTTGGATCTATGGTTTGTATGAATCGAGAAGATTGTATCGTCTGGCTGTACCGGAGGATTTCTCGCATAGAACCTTCTATAATTTGCTGCTGTCCGCTCTGTTAACTATTGTTCTGGCCTATGTTTTGCCAAAGGTGAAGGTGCTTTATGACACGATAGTTAAGTATTTTGTGAGACTTCTCTTTGGGATCGGCTACGCTATTTGTTTGGTGATTACAGTAGGCTTGCCAAGCCTGCAAAATGATCTTTCACGTAATATCGGGGCTGATTATATCGCACTGGGTATACTCATTATCTTCAATATTTTCGTGTGGTTTAGTGGACGTGATCTGCTGATCACCTTGATTAAACGTGAGTATAAAAGTATGGAAATCTATCCTGTCTTCATGGGAGTGTATCTACTCGGAATCATCACCGCTTTTCTAGGGGTACAGCTGCAATTAAGCGATGCGGGATTAATATTTAGTCTTGTGTATCTGTTGATAGCAGTTCTGTTCATCATGTACGGCTTCCGCAAAAGATATGTGTATATCCGGCGCTTCGGCCTTGGACTAACGCTTCTGGCGACAGGTAAGCTGCTGCTATACGATCTGGGACTACTGAATACCGGAAGTAAAATTATCGCTTATGCCAGCTTTGGGATTTGCCTGCTCGGGATCTCCTATCTCTATCAAAAGGTGTCAAACAAAATGGAGGAGGGGCAGGCAGCGACGGAGAATGTGACTAAGGGGTAACTTACAATGTGAATCATGGGAAGGAAGACGGGGATGTATCAGACTTATATTTTCGATCTGTACGGTACACTGATTGATATTGAGACAGATGAGGAGCAATCTCAGGTATGGGAAAGGTTAGCTCTCCATTTCGGATATCAGGGACTCTCTCTATCAGGTGGTGAACTGCAAGAACGGTTTTTGCGGGAGCGGGATCTTCAACTTGGTGAAGCCGCACGGAGCTGCGAGTATCCGGATTTCGTAATGGAGGAAGTGTTTCGGTCTGTGGCCCGTCAATTAGGTGGAGAACCGGATCAAGCGTGGTTATATGAAACCGTGAGGTGGCTACGGACGTTATCAATGGTCCATATCTCTCTATATGAGGGTGTGACTGAAATTCTACAAACGTTAAGAGAACGTGGCAAAAAAGTATTCTTGCTCTCCAACGGGCAGAAGACATTTATTGAGGCAGAGTTAACTATGCTCGGAATCATACATCTATTTGATGGCATTGCGATCTCTTCGGAAGCAGGGGTAAGCAAGCCTGATCCGCTATTTTATCGCTATTTAGTTGAAAGGTATGGAGCGGATTTGAGCTCAGCCATTATGATTGGAAATGATCCTCGTACGGATATTGAGGGTGCTCTGAAGGCAGGGATTGATTCCTGTTACATTCACACGGCTTCTTCGCCGTCCGATATGGTTGTGAAGAGTACGTATTCTATATGGGATGGTGGTTTGCGGCAAATCCCAGGTTGGAACTCATAGTTGAATTAAAAAGTCCCCGTCCCCGGCTTCTTACTCACCGGTTACGGGGACTTCGTATGATCACAACGCCGTTTGTTTATGCTTGATTAGATTACGCCTTCAGCCAACATAGCATCGGCTACTTTCTTGAATCCAGCGATGTTCGCTCCTGCAACGAGGTTGCCGGACTGTCCATACTGCTCGGATGCATCTACAGACTGTTGATAGATGGAAACCATGATCTCATGCAGCTTCGTATCAACTTCTTCAAAGCTCCAGGACATACGCATGCTGTTTTGGGCCATTTCAAGCGCAGATACAGCTACGCCGCCAGCATTAGCAGCTTTGGCAGGCGCGAATAGCACGCCAGCTTGTTGGAACTGGTGAATAGCTTCAAGGGTGGATGGCATGTTGGCGCCTTCGCCTACTGCTTTAACACCATTCTCAATCAGTTTCAAAGCCATAGCTTCATCAATCTCATTCTGAGTAGCACTCGGAAGGGCGATATCACAAGGAATAGTCCAAATTTGTGTGGAATCTTCGGTATACACTGCGTTAGGGTGTTCATTCACATATTCACTAATCCGTTTTCTTTCGACTTCTTTCAGGCGGCGGACAGTTTCGAGGTTAATGCCGTTTTCGTCATAGATATATCCAGCGGAGTCACTACAAGCTACGACTGTTGCACCTAGCTGTACAGCTTTTTCAATCGCATAGATCGCTACGTTACCAGAACCGGAAACAACAACGCGACTTCCTTCAAAGGAAAGGCCTTTTGCTTTCAGCATCTCGTTTACGAAATAAACTGTACCGTAACCAGTAGCCTCTGTCCGAGCCTGACTTCCACCGTAACCAATACCTTTACCAGTCAATACGCCAGCCGGATATCCTCCGCGGATCCGCTTGTATTGTCCGTACATGTAACCAATCTCACGACCACCTACACCGATATCTCCTGCAGGAACGTCTTGGTCAGGACCGATGTAATTTTGCAATTCAGTCATGAAGCTTTGTGCAAAACGCATGATTTCGCCTTCGGATTTTCCTTTAGGATCAAAGTCGGATCCGCCTTTACCTCCGCCGATGTGTTGGCCGGTAAGAGCGTTTTTGAAGATTTGCTCGAAGCCGAGGAATTTGATAATACTAGCATTAACGGAAGGGTGAAAGCGAAGTCCACCTTTGTAAGGTCCAATGGCACTGCTGAACTGTACACGATATCCACGGTTAACTCTGACCTTGCCTTGATCATCTGTCCAAGGAACACGGAACATAATCAAACGTTCTGGCTCAACCAATCTTTCCAGAATGGCATTTTCCTGATACTTAGGTTCAGCAGCCAGGATTGGAAGCAAAGATTCAAGGATTTCCTTTACAGCCTGATGGAATTCGGGCTCGAAAGGATTACGCGCAACAACCTGTGCGTATACGTCTTCGATATAACGATGTGCCTTGTTGCTGTTTGTGTCTAATTGCTGGGAAGATACAGAGCTCATGAATTCAACCGCCTTTTCTAGTATTCAATTTGGTCCAACACTTTTTTTATATTTTGGCACAAGTCAATGTTCCTCACAACTGTTTTTATTAAATAACTTACCTGAAGTGGAATGTTGCAGAGCCTGTGATAGCAAGAAAAGTGTGAACAAACCGCGGTATACTTCGCGTAATGACGCGTTAAAGCGTGAAATATGCTACAATGGAGATGTAATAATTGTAGGGAGATGAAATTTGAAAAATGAGTGACAAATTAAACGAGCAGGAATTAGTAACCGTATTATCTGCCAAAACCAAAGTAGATCCTAAATTAATTCGTTTAGTATTGAAGCATGAACAGACCTTTATCAATAACGCCAAGGCCAATGCCAAAGGCGAGGTAGACATCGACAATGATGATCTGGTTGATTATGTTGTTGGCCAGCGTGATGTGAAGCTGGATGAAATCACAGTGGAGACGATTCTTGATGCGGAGATGGATTACTTAATGGATAAAGGGTTGGCAGGATACATCGATTAACCCGTGCACATTTCCGGCTCTAAAGCCTTTAATATAGAGGATATTGAGCCGGAATGAAAAAAGTAGGCATTTACATTGCATTCAATGATTTAGTGTGGTACAATGAAGTTAATCATAAATTTAACCCTTAATTCACATATTGTAAAAGGTTATCATTTGTGCGTATGAGTCCTTTTCCAATGTGTGAATTTTTATTTGTTCGTACACTACGTAGGAATAAAAGGACATGTGTTAAATAAAATATTGGAGGTAATATCATGCAAACAGGTACAGTTAAATGGTTTAATGCAGACAAAGGATTTGGTTTTATCGAGGTTGAAGGTGGAAGCGACGTATTCGTACACTTCTCCGCAATCACAGGCGACGGATTTAAATCTTTGGACGAAGGCCAACGCGTTGAGTTCAACGTAACTCAAGGCGCTCGTGGACCACAAGCCGAAAACGTTGTAAAACTGTAATTCGAAAATTAGGCTGCCCTTAACACAAGTTGAGGGCAGCTTTTTTATTTTTCATCTTATGAATCTGCCCCTAATAGGGTGGCGAAATCGTCTCGATTCGATCCAAGGAGGGGTACTTATGTATTTTCGTAAAAAAGCACTGGAGGATCTTCCGCAGGAAGACACAGCCATTTGGTCTTGTACCAAGGAAGGTTGCACCGGTTGGATGCGCGATAACTTTGCATTTCAGTACGTACCTACCTGCTGGCAATGTAACTCTCCCATGACGAGAAGTATGAAGATACTGCCAATGCTTGTGAACACGAATTCAGATATGAAGGCTATGAAGAAAGGCATCACGATTAAGTAACAGCCTTTACTAAAACCATGCTAGAGATGGTTAAATAGAAGCAGCTAACATACTCAAACAGCTGGACCCTTGATGGTGGGCAGCTGTTTTTTTGTTGGAGTATTTTATTTCTGTTCGAGCAATTTCTCCCACTCGGTTAAGATGATGTTCTCTGAGAGATGCTTCAAATGTTCAGGAACCTCTACATGGCACATCAATTCCAGGCTGTTGCCGTCCGGGTCGTTGAAGTACACAGAAGCATTCCCTTGATAAGCTCGAATAAAAGGCTCAACGGAAGTTCGATTACGGAACGGAACAGCGTCTACCCCAATGGATTCCAGCCATTGCAGTGATTGCTTTAGATCCTCATAAGTTACGCGGAAGGCAATATGCCGTAAAGATGGGTGGTATGGCGTTTCTACTTCCTTTCCTTCCCAAATGCCGATCCAACTCCGACCTTCCTCAATCCAGAAGAATGCAGTTTCCTCATCCCGCCAGGCCATTTTTAATCCCAATTTCTCATAAAATTCGATAGATACCTCAAGATTGCTTACTGGTAAATGTGCTTCGTATAGTCCTTTTATCATATTCTCGTCTCCTCGTGCAGGCTTAGCCTGAATTTTATCAATAACTACCAGGTTCTTCCATGTATTAGTTCCCATTCTTTCCAGGGTACCATTCCTAGCTCAGGTCTGGGTGAATCAGACAGTACAGCTAGGAACTCTAAGGAATGACCATCTGGATCACTGAAATACACGGATACGGCTGGCATCCAGCCAAATACATACAATTGTCCCTTATCATCATCGAGGAAGTTGGAGGCTTCAATCCCCTTGGCCTTCAGGTAGGATACTGACTGCTTCAAATCCTCAAGCGTTACTTGAAAAGCAAAGTGCTGACGCACAACCTCGGAAGGTGCCTTCTCCCAAATCCCCAGCATGGCCTGATTACGTTCTTCTCCAATCCAGTAAAAGCGCCGCTTGCGGCCTTCAGTATTCTCCGAATGTGCTAAGGGTAGTCCCAGAACATGTTCATAGAAATGAGCAGATTGTTCAAGGTTAGTCACGTTCAGATGGGTTTCAAACAGTCCTTTGATCATAGGGCGGCACCTGCCGGGCTATTGATTTTGCGGGCTAAATTTAGGAATGATTCTAAGACTAGGCGAATGCGATCTTCAATTTCTTGACCGCCCTCGTACCCGTCGTATTCAACCTCGAACCGCTTGCGCTGCATCCCACCGATGGAGATCCAGTCTGGCGTATTAATCCCATGTAGATTTCGTACAACCGCCTGCAATTGAAGCAATGAGCTTACACCTACAGCTCCACCTGCAGAGCTAGCAGACAATACCACTTTGCCGTTGAAGTGCGTCTGGCCTAGATGGTCGAGAGCATTTTTCATCAAGCCGCTCATGGAACCGTGGTATTCCGGGGTAATCAGGATGATTGCGTTCGCAGTTAGCATCTCTTGATGGAGGGCGCTTAGATGCTCATGCTCCGCGTAAGACTCATCTGGTGAATAAAAGGGCAGCGGGCGTTTATGGAGATTAAACAGGGTGACTTGTTCGCCTTGCTGATTAATAAAATGTGCGGCATGCTCTGCCAACTTCGTGCTGGTCGCTTCTTTTCGATTGCTGCCTGTCAGGATTATGACTTTCATCTGTATCCACTCCTATAAGGTCGATTGCTATAAACCAATGATAGCTGAATCGACATTTGTTGACGTCAGCACATGGAATGAACCTGCATAATAAAAACGCTCAGCCATTGTGCTGAGCGTCTAAGACTATAGTTGTAGATGAGCTGTGGCGCTATGAGTTGTAGCCGCTTTTCAATGCAAAAATGGCAGCTTGAGTCCGATCCGATAAGTTCAGCTTTCCCAGTACATGACTGACATGTGTCTTAACAGTCTTCTCGGTGATGACCAGCTTACTGGCAATCTCTTTGTTGCTCATACCTAGTGCAATGAGGTCTAACACTTCCTGCTCTCGCGGAGTAAGAAGCTCAGATCCGGTGATTGTAACCGATGTAGTACTGGATCCATTCAGATCTGAGTTGCTAACATTCAGTTGTTCTGGTGTAGAAGCTGCCATTAGATCCATCAGTTGGCTGGCAGCTGCGGAATGCAGCTCAACTTGACCACTGTGTACCTTGCGGATGGCGACTACCAGCGCTTCTGGTTCTATGTCTTTTAGCAAATATCCTTTGATCCCTACGCGGATAGCAGGGAGTACATGATCCTGATCTGAAAAGGAGGTCAACACAATGATTTTGACCTGTGGATGGGAGACCCGCAGCTGTTTAGCCGTCTCGATGCCGTCCATAACGGGCATGTGCAAATCCATTAATATGATATCCGGCTGGAGCTCAGCCGTTCTCTCTAGTGCCTCGCGGCCGTTCGATGCTTCTCCGATAACCTTGATGTCCGGTTGTGTCGAGAGAAACACTTGTAGCCCTCGACGAACCATTGCATGATCGTCAACCAGTAATAAACCTATTGTCATTTGTGATCACCCGACTTCATGTGGATTGGAGGGGCAAAGGGATGGTTACCTCAACCGTTGTGCCTTGGTGCTCCTCACTTTGAATATGAATATGGCCGTAGAGCGCCTCAGCTCTTTCCTTCATAATATGCAGGCCGAGAGATTCATTGGTGTCTGTGTTACAGCGCCGTTTGGCACCGCCCTTACCCTGATCGGCAATGCTCAGTATCACCTCGGTAGCGTTCAAAAGTAGAGATACTTTAGCTTTAGAAGCTCCGGAGTGCTTACGTACATTATTAAGTGCTTCTTGACCAATGCGCAGTAGTCCTTCTTCCACATTGCGGGGAAGTTCGAGTACACCGCTGCGTTGAGTCTGTATCAACAGCCCTAGTTGCTGACCATGAGCCTGCAGCGCGGTCAATAACCCGGCTTCCAGTCCTGCAGGACGAAGCTGCATGATTAAAGCACGCATTTCTTTGAGTGCAGATTGAGACAACTCTTGAATATCGCGGACAGCCTCAGCTGCCGGATGGGAGGTGTGCTCTTGCTGCAGCATGCTTTCCACACCTTTGGCCGTCATCGAGAGGGAGAACAGAATCTGGTTCACCGAGTCGTGGAGGTCACGGGCCAGTCGATTCCGCTCGTCCAGACGCGCGATTTCGCGGCGCTTCTCTCCGAGCTGTAGACTTTCCAGTGTAGCTGAAATGTGCTCAGCAATCGCTTCGAGTACTTCTCCATCTGCGGTTGCGGAGGCGAGTGCTTTAGGCGAGGTGATGAGTAGAATGGCTGAACCATGTGCACTAATTTGCCGAAAGGGGACGGCAAGCATTACAACTCGCTCTGTGACAGGCTGTTCGGAACAGCATGAGTTGGTAATTTCCTGTTCTTCGTCAGAGGTTAATGTTGCGAAGCGCTGTCCCTTCGCAATATCCCTTAGACGATTCTTAAAGGAGTCCGAGAGCTCAAAAGGAGCTAATTCAGGTGTTATATTAGCTGCATGAGCGGCTGCATGTACTTCGAATTTGCCCTCATGTTGTCCAATGATCGCTGCAAAAGGCCAATCGAAATATTGGCCAATCAGGGCGCTGGTTTTCTCCACCAGAATGCTTGGGGAGATGCATTCACTAGCCGTTATATTCAAAGCAGCGCTGAATTCCCCTAATTTGGCGTACAGATTGGCACGGCGCTGCTCGGTGCTATATAACTGCATGCGTTCAATGGCACTGCCAATTTGCAGGGCCACGGATTGTAGCAGAGCCAGCTCACTGTCGGGGTAATGTGCTTTGCCTGGTGCAGCTACATTCATAAGCCCTAAGTAGCGTTCGCCTGAATGCAATGGGATAGTGGCGTGGTGGGTGATCCCCAACGTATCGCCCCAGTTATATTGCCTGGCATTACTCAGCCGCTTGCAGTTTAGAATGTTAACAGCATGCTCTAGCCGTCCGTCCCATAGGCGGTCTAAGCACCAGCAGCTTCCACACTGCATCGGCTGTTTATCGTCCCGTTGCAGTGCTGGCGGTAAACCTTGATCTGCGGCGAATTCATACTCCATATTCTCTTCACTCAGGAAGATCCAGCCTGCCGTATTTCCTGTTAGATCTAACAGCTTGCCCATAACTGTATCGAGCATCGGTTTGAGCTCGTTGGAACTGTTTAAGGTCTCCGCAATCGTCTTGAGCGTCAATAACTCGTGGATTCCGGTTTCTTCCGGCATGAGGTTCTCCCCTTTAGATTAATTACGTTCTATCTATTGTAACGTAGAATGCAACATTCATTCTAATATTTATGTAATCATGAAGCGACAAAAAAGGTGGACCCTTAAGATCTGGTATGACCTTAGAGAACCACCTAAATAAATTCGTTAATTTACAGCTGCAGGGGTAGTGGAAGGCGCGCTGTGTTCTACATCATCGTGCTGAATCAGTCCATGTTTCTCCCAAGCTCGACTCTTCCAGCGGAAATACATAATGACAGCTCTTGTCCACTCATCAGCCGCAGTGGCAATCCACACACCGGCTAATCCTAGGTTAAGCTGGAATACCAGAAAATAGCCAAGGGGTAAGCTCATGCAGACCATGGAGATCAGTCCCATATATACTGGGAACTTCGCATCGCCCGAGGCGCGTAGTGAGTTAATGATGACCAAATTAGTTGTGCGCCCGGTCTCTAGGAAGAAACTAAGCAGTATAACCTGAGCCCCCATCAGAATAATGTTCTCGTTGTCTGTGAAGAGGCCGAATAGCGGTACCCGGAAGACGATCACAAGCACATCTATTACTACTGTGACCAGAAGTGCCCACTTCACACTGGTGAATACACGCGTATAGGCCTCCTTGGGGCGTCTAGCTCCCACCAGATGTCCTACGATAATGGAGGTTCCCATGGAGACAGCTACACTGAATAAATAAATATAATTGGAAATGTTGAGCGCGTATTGACGAGTGGCCATAGCCTCGGCGCCCAGATAGGTAATATACAGCGTGAATACGAGCTGACAAGATTGATAAATAATCGATTCAAACGCGGACGGGATGCCGATTTTGAGAATTTGCTGTACATATTTTTTGGAAAGATGAATGTAATAGGTTAACTTCACCCGTACCTCCATCACTCTGTAGAGCAGTAAGAAGAAAATAATAAGACAGATAAACCGACTGACAACCGTTGAGATAGCTGCACCTTCGACACCTAACGCTGGAAGTCCAAAATGACCATAGATGAGTAAGTAGTTACCCACCACGTGAATGATGTTCATCAGCAAGGATACGACCATCGTCTGTTTAGTGAAACCGTGCGTACGGATTGTGGTCGCCAGAGCATTGATTAATGCTTGGAGAAAAATACCGCCCCCGACAATATGTATATAGGATTTAGCGTAAACGAGAATATCCCCTTTTACATTCAGGGCAGTTAGTAGAGTCCCTCCGAATATCAGCAAAAACGTACTTAGGAGAATTCCTACTAACAGGTTTAGGGTAATGGCATTGCCGGTCACTTGAGCGGCTTCCAGAGGTTTTTTGGAACCGAGGTATTGGGAGACCACAATCGCTGCGCCGTTACCAATTACACTGAGAACTAAAATAGCCATCGCGATAATCTGATTCGCTGCGCCAACACCCGATACGGCATCGTCCGATACAGAGCTGATCATAAAAGTATCCACACTGCCCATGAGCATAAATAGGAACAGCTCCAGGAATATCGGCCAAGTTAGTTTTACAAGGTTAAATTCTTGGTGATTATTGTGCTTCATTGTACACCTTCTTACATCATGATTAAATTCCTGTTATTCCATAAACAAACTGTAATGTTAGCACAGCTTTCATGAAAATGCAGTACTTCTACAAAAATATGACAAAAGGTTATTAATGTCTGCAAAAATAAAGCTGGCAGCAGCACATTAGTATCCTCCAGGTAACTACATTACAATAAAGTGCCTACTTCCCATAAAGGATGTAAGGATCTAAAATTTGTACATGACTTACTAAAATATATTAACAAGGAGTGCAAATAAATATGAAATTGCAATTAGCATTGGATCTAGTGGATATTGCGGGAGCGAAAGCGATTGTCTCAGAGGTTGCTGAATATATAGATATCGTTGAAATTGGAACGCCTATCGTTATTAATGAAGGCTTGCATGCGGTGAAAGCAATAAAGGAAGCTTTTCCTGCTTTGACAGTATTGGCTGATTTGAAAATCATGGATGCTGGCGGATATGAAGTGATGAAGGCGGTAGAGGCTGGTGCTGATATCGTTACTGTGCTTGGTGTATCTGATGATGCTACCATTCGAGGTGCGGTGGAGGAAGCTAAGAAGACGAATAAAGAGGTTCTGGTTGACCTGATCAATGTGAAGGATATCAAAGCAAGAGCGGCTGAAGTGGACGCACTTGGCGTAGACTATATCTGCGTACATTCTGGATATGACCATCAGGCGGAAGGGAAAAATTCTTTTGCAGATTTGAATGCAATTAAAAGTGTGGTTAAACAGGCTAAAACCGCTATCGCTGGGGGGATCAAGCTAAGTACGCTTCCGGAAGTTATCGCAGCGAATCCAGATCTTGTTATCGTTGGCGGAGGCATTACGGGTGAGGCTGATCAAAAGGCCGCAGCAGCAGAAATGAAACGTCTAGTTAACCAGGCTTAAGATTACAATGGACACATTGAAATATGCGCAGCAAATTATAGAGGAGCTTCAGCGCTCCATTTCTCAGCTTGATCATCAAGAGGCTGAACGAATGGCTGAACTGCTTCTTCAGTCGAATAAGGTATTTGTGGCCGGGGCTGGTAGATCAGGATTGATGGGACGTGCTTTTGCAATGCGACTCATGCATGTCGGTAAAGAAGCGTACGTCGTGGGAGAAACGGTAACTCCGGGTATTGAGCCTGGTGATGTGCTTGTGCTCGGTTCGGGTTCAGGAGAGACGAAGGGGCTGATCTCTATGGCAGAGAAGGCCAAAGGAGTAGGTGCAGAGGTTATTGCCGTTACGATTGCGCCGGACTCGACCGTCGGACGTTTAGCGAGCTATGTAGTGAAGCTGCCGGGGTCTACAAAAGATCAGACCAGCGGAGGCTACAGCACGATTCAGCCAATGGCTTCTTTATTCGAACAGACGATGTTAGTCTTTTACGATGCAGTGATTCTGCGGATGATGGAGAAGACGGGGCAGACGACTAAGCAGATGTTCGGCAAGCATGCTAATTTAGAGTGAGAGTATAGAAACGAATGCCTTCCTAGTAAGGAGGTTATTCGTTTTTGTGTTAGTATGACAACAGGAGAGAGGAGGCGCTTTAGTTATGGCAACCGAGATTAAAGATCGCATCAACTTGAAGGAAATTAACTGCGAGAAGGAACTGACGCTTGCGGTGATTGGAGGCAAATGGAAGCTGATAATCCTGTGGCATCTTGGGCTTGAAGGGACAAAGCGGTTCAGTGAGCTGAAGAAGCTAATTCCTCATATCACGCAAAAAATGTTGACCAATCAGCTTCGAGAGCTTGAAGAAGATCAGTTGGTTCTTCGGAAAGTGTATGCCGAGGTTCCTCCAAAAGTAGAGTATTCTCTGACTTCATATGGACAGAGTCTGCTTCCCGTCCTTCGATTGATGTATGATTGGGGTAAGAATTACGGGGAAAACGTGATCTGGAAAGACACGCCGCCGGAAGAAAGATGCTAATCGAATAGACTTTGAACATTAATAATCCCTGAGAGGTCTGAATCGACCTTTTCAGGGATTTTTTGTGTTCAATATGGAGTGACGTGAATTACGATTTAGGCTTTTTGTTCGAACAGCTTGGCGATCTCGACGATTACGTTTACCGCTTTTTCCATGTTGTCAGCAGAGGCGTATTCGAATTTTCCGTGAAAATTTTCGCCCCCCGTGAAAATATTAGGTGTAGGTAAACCCATGTAGGAAAGCTGTGAGCCATCTGTTCCCCCACGAATCGGGCGGATGATCGGCGTGATGTTCAGATTCTCCATCGCCTCATGGGCAATATCGACAATATGACGCACCGGTTCGATTTTTTCGCGCATGTTGTAATATTGGTCTTTCATTTCAAGCACGATGTTCTCTTCACCATGGATGCTCTTGAATTCATCTACGATGGCAGAAAGAAAGGCTTTACGTGCCTCGAATTTCTCGCGGTCGAAGTCACGAATGATATATTGAAGCTTGCTGAATTCCGGTGTGCCTTCTATGGAGCTAAGGTGGTAGAAGCCATCATAACCGTCTGTGAATTCTGGGGCTTCCTCAGCAGGGAGTCTAAGATGGAGCGCCATAGCGATTTTTGCGGAATGAATCATTTTTCCTTTGGCAGTACCAGGATGTACATTGACGCCGTAAACCGAGATTTTGGCTGATGCAGCATTAAAGCTTTCATACTCTAGTTCACCGAGTGGGCCTCCGTCCACAGTGTAAGCATAGGAAGCATTAAAAGCAGCTACGTCAAATTTATGAGGTCCGCGGCCAATTTCTTCATCCGGTGTGAAGGCGACTCTAATCTTGCCATGTTTGATTTCAGGATGCTGAAGAAGGTAATTCATAGCTGTCATAATCTCGGCAATACCGGCTTTATTGTCTGCGCCAAGCAGGGTGGTACCATCGGTTGTAATTAATGTATGGCCTTTATATTCTGCCAGCTCTGGGAAGCTCGCTTTAGACAATACAACATTTAATTCTTTGTTCAAAAGAATATCTTTGCCATCGTAGTTCTCCACGATCTGTGGCTTTACATTTGTTCCTGTGAAATCAGTTGCTGTATCGAGATGCGCCAAAAAACCAATGGTCGGAACATCCTTCTCCGTATTGGCTGGGAGTGTAGCCATGACATACCCATGCTCGTCCACCTGCACTTCATCCATGCCGATCTCCTTGAGCTCTTCGACCAGCTTGTGGGCCAGCACCATCTGCCCCGGAGTGGACGGACAAGTTTCATTATCCTCGTTCGATTGGGTATCCATTTGAGCATACGAAATAAACCGTTCTATAACCTCTTTTTTCACTGTGGGTCATCTCCTCATTACTGTTGTATCTATATAGTATCACTTTCCATATCCGGTCTCATCCCTGAGGAGGAAGATTAAGAGTTAAGATTAGCTTTAATGAGGCAATATTTCTTGCTTCACTAGCTTCGCTGTAAGTAAATACCGGTCCGGTGCTGATCCCACGTATGAAAAAGGATAACAGGTGATCAAGGTAAGAATAGCCTTATCGCTTGGTTTTATTGCGCCGCGTTCATTCCCATCTACAATCGTGCTGCCTGTGACTTCATAGGTGAACGTACCGTCCATGCTTTCCAGTTCGATCAGATCTCCTGCGACAAGTTCTCCTAGATTGCGGAATACGGTATCACGGTGTCCAGCAAGCACGCTATTACCGACGGCACCGATGGCTGCGCTACCTATATAGTGTCCAGCTCCTTTTTTTAATTCAGGGCTTTCCGTACCCTCCAGAATAGCCACCTTCTTATTTAAGGTGGGGAAGCGGATTTCTCCAATCACTTCACCCTCTTTATAGGAGGGAGAAGAAGATGGTTGTTCTTTTGGAGAACTGACCATTCCCTTGGGGAGAGGGTTCTCTTCATTTGGAAGGGGGCGGGCGATAGCTTCCTCCCTCTTTTTTGCCCAATCATTTAGGGCCTGCTTGGCCTCGATGGGTGCTTTGACGACTTGGACGATCGAATAAATCAGCACAACTAAAGAGAGTATGAAGATTAGCTTCACGGTTAATAAGACACCATTACGCTTCTTCATACTCTCTCCTCCAGACTTAAATTACTAAACGTTATTCTTTCTTCGATTTCAATCTGCGCATGATGATCACGCTGAGTACCGCAATAGCTAAGCTGGCCAGAATTAAGTTATACCAAGGCTCGGCGGTATTTGGAAGCTCGTTGCCTGCCTCTGGTGCTCCCAAAGGAATGTCGCCGTCAGGTAAGGCTACCTCATCGCTTGGCTGAGGTGTTGCACTGGTGGTTTGACTACCAGCACCTGGTGACGCTGCAGGTGTAGGCTCATTACTGCTTCCGCCCATTGGAATCGGTTCTTCAGTAACGCTTATTTCATCGACTGCAGGCGGTGAAGCCGTAGGTGTAGGCGATGGTGTTGCTGTTGGTGGCACTGACTGACCTGGTGTTACGACAGCTGTAGGTGAAGCAGTAGTCGTTGGTGAATCCGTAGGTGTAGCAGTATTCGTTGGTGGATCTGTAGGTGTTGTGGTTGGTGCAACCGTAGGTGTCGGTGAAGCTTCAGGTGTAGCTGCTGGTGTTTCAGTAGGTGTTTCAGTAGGTGTTTCAGTAGGTGTTGTAGTAGGTTCAGTTGTTGCTGTTGCTGTTGCTGTTGCTGTTGCTGTAGGTGATGGATCAGGTGTAGGTGCAACCGTCGCTGTTGGCGTTGAAGTAGGCTCGGTGGTTGGACCTGGTTCTCCGGAAGCGGAGAATTCAAAAGCTACGGTCGTGGCCTTCCCTTGATATTCGTTGCCGGCTTCCCATGGGAAGGTTACATCCATTTGAATTACACTCTTCTCTCCTCCAGCAAGTGAACCGATGGTTACTCTGCCAGCAGCCTCACTCATCACTCCCGAATAGATGATTACTCCCTCTTTTTCGAGTGTCATTTGGAGAATATTGTACAACTCTACGTCTCCAGAGATGAATTTAAAGTCCACAAAGTAATCAAAGCCTTCTGTGCCATCATTAATAATCGTGTACTCTGAGCTCATTTCGTCACCGGGCTTCATATTGTTCATGGTGGCTGTGCTCGTGGTATGAGAATTCACAGTAAGCTTAATGGTATCCTGAGCGCTTACCCCTCCAGCGTGCCATATTACTCCTACCAGAATAATCAGAACGTAAGCAGCTATGAAGACCGAATGGTATTTCTTCTTCACTTTCTTTGCTCCTTTCTCCTGAGCCCATTGTAGCTGTTGAAAAACAAAATCTGCGGGCTTCCGGCAAAATCCTCCGTTTTAAACGATTATTCCATTCTACATTGTCGAAATAAGTGGTATTGTAAAGTACCACTCTTTCATTCGTGGGCGGAATCTTTCTGAATGAACGGAGAAAGAGGGCATAGCCAAAATACAAATCGTTCGTTATAGCGAATATATAAAGTATAATCAAAATGATATCCAAAGAAAAATGATGTATTACAACTAATTAGATCATATTTGCTTAAATAATAAGTATATGGTCTGTTTATCTGTTGATTTCTCTCTATATCTCTTTATTTTTATGTTTTTTAATATCTTATTAGTGTTTTATTAAGAACGGTTTCGAAAACAAAACAAAAAAGGCAAGACGCATATCTGAAACGGGAGAATTCCCGATACTCAGATAACGTCCTGCCTTGTTAAGACTGCAATCTTACAGTTCTTTCATAGCCTCAGCTACAATTTCATAGGAACGAAGACGAGCTTCATGATCATAAATCCCTGCGGAGATAATCAATTCATCTGCTTGTGTCTCTTTCAGAATGTCTTGAAGTCGTTCTTTAATCACTGCTTTATCGCCAGAGAAAGAATAACGCTGCTTATCGAGCATGATTGCTTTTTCTTGTACCGTCCATAGCCCATCCATACTCTCAACGGGTGGTTGTAGCTTGCCTGTACGCCCGCGGATGATATTGAGGAACTGCTGCTGCTGCGAGGTAGCTAGCTTTCTTGCCTCATCTACGGTATCGGCTGCTGTAACCCCTAGTCCGACCATAACATAAGGTTTGTCTAGTACTTCTGATGGACGGAAATTACTGTGGTATATGTGCAGCGCCTGAAGTAAATACTCAGGTGCAAAATGGCTAGCAAAGGCAAAAGGCAACCCTAGCTTGGCTGCTAGCTCAGCACTAAAGCCGCTGGAGCCTAAGAGCCAGATGGGAACATTTAAGCCTTCCCCAGGAACCGCGCGTACTCCAGCTGGGCGCGATCCTGCTCCTGCAGGGTCGAAGTAAGCTCTTAGCTCACTTAGCTGCTCAGGGAATTCACTGCCATCGCTTCCGAGCCCGCGACGCAGCGCACGGGAAGCTGGTTGATCAGATCCGGGTGCTCTGCCCAGTCCAAGATCGATCCGTCCCGGATATAGAGATTCGAGAGTCCCGAACTGTTCGGCAATAACAAGTGGTGCGTGGTTGGATAGCATAATGCCACCAGAGCCAACACGTATACTTTGGGTGCCACCAGCAATATGTCCGATCAAGAGTGAGGTAGCAGAGCTGGCAACTCCGATCATATTATGATGTTCAGCGAACCAATACCGATGATAGCCCCACTTCTCAGCGTTCCGAGCTAAATCTAGAGAGTTATGAAAAGAGTCTGCCGCGGTCCCTCCTTCCACAATAGAAGCCAGGTCCAGTATGGAGAATCGAATGTCACGAGGTTGTTTCAATGTTATCCCTCCTATAATAAATGCTCTATGCTCATAGAGCAGTATTTGTAGCTACGAATATCGCTACTCGGATAGTATACCATGTAATAAAACTATATACACACTTTAAGTAAGTCGTTTATCTTCCGAGTGGAGAAAGAGGAAGAAAGATGAATTGTTTAAAGTGATGTAAGCGCTTCAAAAATTCTATTGTTATTTCCAATCGGGCTTGCTATAATCACATCGAAAAGTTCCCTAAAAAAGGAAGTTATCATTATGAAGCCAACCATAAGAGATGTTGCCAGAATGGCCGAGGTGTCGATTAGCACAGTGTCACGTGTTATGAATGCACCGAATTCGGTAGTGGAGAGCAAACGGAATCGAGTGATGGAGGCTGTAGAACGATTGCGGTATCAACCTAATTCATTTGCACGTGGTTTGATTTACAAGAAGTCCTTTACACTGGGCCTGCTTATTCCGGATATTGAGAACCTGTATTTCGCAGGGGTGATTCGGGGGATGCAGGATGCTTGTATCAAGCTTGGGTATAGTCTAATGATCTGCAATACGGACCGCGACAAAGAACGACTACTGTCCTATATTGATAACTTCCATGAGAAGCAGGTGGATGGAATTGTATTCGCCAGTGATTTTCTTTACCCTGAGTATCATGACAAATTGGTCGGTTGTAGAATTCCATTTGTGCTAGTGTCCTCGCATTCCGATGAGTTCGACATTCCAAGTGTGGAGGTGGATGATGAAGCGGCTGCCTATGATGCGGTAAAGTTCCTGATTGATTTAGGTCATAAAGACATTGGTATGATTGGTTTTAACCATGATAATTCCGTATCAGGACCACCACGCTATGAGGGATTTGTAAGAGCACTAACAGAGTCAGGGCTACAGCAGAATATTGTGAAGAGCAAATATGCCAGTCACCGGTTTGAACATGCTTATCAAGCTGCGCACGAACTATTTACGGATTACCCTGAGCTAACTGCTGTTTTCTGTGTTGCTGATGAATTCGCGATGGGGACGATTTCTTATCTGAAGGATCGTAATATTCTTGTTCCAGGTCAGGTATCCGTGATTGGGTTTGATAATCTAAGGATGTCGGGTATGTTCATCCCGAAGCTAACTACGATTGCACAGCCAATTTACGAGTTAGGGTATCGTGCGGCCGAGAAGCTGCATGAATTGCTTACAACAGGTGAAGTGCAGGTATTGAATGAGAAGATGGAGCATAAGCTGATTGTGCGGGAATCTACACGAGAAAAATAGGGGTAGTTCACTTCTGTACCACCCTCTGAAAAGCTTTTCAGAATTCAGCGCTCGTCTTAAGCAACATTTGAATATTTGCTTAGACAATAAAAATAATTTTTACCAAAACATTTCAAATACAGATTGGAAACGCTTACTTCATGTGATACTATAACAAATGTAAGCGCTACAATTAATTGGAATTTGTTATTGGATTCTTTTTTAGTATAGATCCTTAGATTCTGAAAAGCTTTGCAAGGAGGTGATCTGCTACAAGCTGCTTATACATGCCAGGGTACCGGATGATTGAGTCAGAAGCAATCTCTAAAACCATTAAAGGGGATGTACAAAAGATGAAGAAAACCTCAGGACGTAAAAAGTCATTGGCTTTAGTACTGTGTTTATCCTTCACTATGATGCTGAGCGCATGCGGCGGAGGCAATAACAACAATGCAGCGCCTACAGATCCACCTACGGCGACTACCAGCCCAACAGCAGATAACACTGAGAAAGCTACAACTGCTCCTAGCACCGAGCCATCGGGATCTCCGCTAGAGCTAGCCATGAAGGGCGACTATAAAGGAACTAAAGTAACGATGTTCGGCCCCTTCGTAGATGCTGACCAAGTGAAATTTGAGAATAGTATTAAAGAGTTTGAAGAGAAGACAGGAATTGATATTCAATACGAGGGCTCAAAAGAGTTCGAAGCTACGATAAACATTCGAGTAGACGGTGGAAATGCTCCGGATATCGCTGATTTCCCGCAGCCGGGACTGCTAGCCTCGATTGCTAAGACTGGCAAGGTTATCGATTTAACTAACGTGCTGGATCAAGCCAAATTGACGGCTAATTACAACAAGAGCTGGCTTGATATGTCTAATATGGACGGGAAAGACGGCAAGATCATGGCGGGGATCTGGAACCGCAGTAACGTAAAGAGCTTGGTCTGGTATCCAAAAAAGCAATTTGATGAAGCAGGCTACAAGGTTCCTGAGACATGGGATGAGATGATGGCTCTGACGGAACAAATTGCGAAAGATGGTGATCCTGCTTGGGCTATTGGAATCGAGAGTGGTGCTGCAACAGGCTGGCCGGCAACAGACTGGGTAGAAAATATAATGCTGCGCACAACTACACCTGAGAACTACGATAAATGGGTAAAAGGTGAGCTGCCATTTACCTCTCCAGAAGTGAAGAATGCAGTTGAAACCATGTCCAAAATTTGGCTCAACAAGGATTATGTCTATGGTGGTGCAAAATCCATCGTGACGACATCGTTTGGGGATGCCCCAGCACCAATGTTCAATAATCCTCCTAAAGCATGGTTTAATATGCTCGGCAACTTTATTACAAGCTTCTTCCCTGAAACCGCAAAGGTTGATGTAGATTATGATTGGTTCTACCTGCCGCCTATTGACCCTCAATATGGTAAACCAGTACTAGTTGCTGGCGATATTTACGCGATGTTCAACGATCGTCCTGAAGTTCGTGCAGTTATGGAATTCTTTACTACAGGAGAATCCATTAAGAGCTGGGTGCAATCGGGCGGCGTAATTGCTCCAATGAATGATGCTTCCCTGGATTGGTATACCTCAGAATCCGATCGCCGGATGGCGAAGCTGGTTCAGGATGCTTCCACGCTGCGCTTTGATGGCTCTGACCTGATGCCGGGCAAAGTGGGCGCAGGTACCTTCTGGAAGGGCATGACCGACTACGTAAGCGGTACTGCGACGCTGGATCAGGCGTTGGAACAAATCCAGTCTGGCTGGAACAACTAACCTAATATTGAAAGCACACAGTTAAAAGAGGGGCAGCGAGATTTGAAGGTTCTCTGCCCCTCTTTTTGTTTTCCAAAGCACGAGTATAGGAGGAGCTGGAGCTAATATGGGTGGACAATCACAACTACAACCACAACCACAAATGAAGCCACAATTAAAAGCCAAGCAGACGGTAAGCCTTAGGGCGGTATTGCTGTCTCTTTTAGTATTAATAGCCAATGTTGTTGTTAATGGCTCGATCTTTTTATTCTTTCGGGATTCAACGCTAAATCCGCTACTAACGGCGGTTCTGGCTGTTCTATGGGGGGTTCTGGGTGTTTATCTGATCTATTACACACTTACCTGGGCAGTCGAGCAATATCCTGATTACGTACGCCGAAAGGTATTGCCTTATATTTTTATTGGTCCGGCAGTGATTATATTGGGGTGGCTATTGGTGCTGCCTGCGCTGCGGACGCTGTATTTAAGCTTTTTCAATGCTTCTTCAGAGAAATTTGTGGGTCTCAGCAACTATGCAGCGATCTTTAGCGACCATCTAATGGCGACGGCACTGCGTAACAACTTGCTTTGGGTATTCGTTGGTACACTGGCATGTGTAGCTTTTGGGCTCTTGATTGCAATTCTTGCCGACAGAAGCAGCTATGAGAAGCTAGCTAAATCGATCATTTTTATGCCGATGGCTATTTCATTTGTAGCCGCAGGCGTTATTTGGAAGTTTGTATATTACTATCAACCCGGCGATGAACAAATTGGACTTTTGAACGCCATCGTTACTTATTTTGGGGGAGAACCACAGGCATGGACGAGTATGCTTCAGCCGTGGAATAACTTTTTCCTCATCATCATTCTGATCTGGATGCAGACCGGATTTGCGATGGTGATATTCTCGGCAGCTATTAAGGGAGTTCCTGACGACATATTGGAAGCTGCACGAGTGGATGGTGCTAATGAGGTGAAGATCTTCTTTGGAATCATGATCCCCTACATTTCAGCAACCATTCTGACTGTGACAACGACCATTATCGTCTTTACATTGAAAATATTTGACGTCGTCATGGTGATGACAGGAGGTCAATACGATACAGAGGTAGTGGCTACACAGTTTTACCGCCAATTCTTTATGTACCGGAATTTCGGTTACGGCTCCACGCTGGCTATTGTTCTGCTGATCGCGGTGTTGCCTGTGATCATAATCAATCTACGTCAGTTCCGTAAGCAAGGGGGATTCTAATGGCCGGGAAAAAGAAGAGAAAAGGCAGCAAGACGATTGTTAATATCGTGCTGGGTGTGATTTGTTTCATTTGGTTGCTTCCGACCCTTGGGCTGTTCATTTCCTCCTTCCGTCCGGCTGCCGATATTCTGCAGACTGGATGGTGGAAAGCTTTTCCCCATCAGGAGTGGAAGGCTGGAGAGACCCTTCAGCTATCGAAAGATATGGATCTGCGGGAGCCGATCGAGGTGAATGGCAAAACCTATACAGATGATCAGCTGAAGGCAGGCGTGAAGGCCGATGGCAGTCGTTTGATGTGGGAGAACCGCAGAGCGCGTACCATAAATCAACAGGAACAAGGCTGGAAAATGACACCGGATCTCACATTGGATAACTACAATAACGTGCTCTCGGGCAAGGAATACAAGCTCAAGCAAGCCGATGGCAGTGAAACGGTGCAAAAAGGCACCGGATTGTCGCAAGCCTTCTGGAATACACTGACGATTGCTGTTCCAGCGACGGTCATTCCGGTGTTAATTGCTTCTTTTGCCGCCTATGCTTTTGCTTGGCTACGTTTTCCTGGGCGCCGCACACTTTTTGTCATCATTATCGCTATGCTCGTTATTCCAATACAAGTGGCACTTATTCCAGTGCTCAAAGATTATACAGCTCTTGGACTGAACGGAAGTTACTTGGGCATTTGGCTGGCGCATACGGCCTTTGGATTACCGCTGGTTACCTACTTTATGTATAACTTTATCAGTCAGCTTCCTAAGGATTTGTTTGAGTCAGCTTTTATGGATGGGGCGAGCCATTTCACTATTTTCAGTAGGCTGATTCTACCGTTATCTGTGCCCGCACTGGCTTCTATCGGAATCTTTCAATTCCTATGGGTGTGGAATGACTATTTAGTCTCGCTGATTTTTATCGGCAATCAACCGTCAGTGCAGGTCATGTCGATGAAGATCGCCGACTTAGTAGGCTCACGAGGCAACGACTGGCATTTACTCACCTCGGCTGCATTTATCTCCATGCTGATGCCGCTCGCGATTTTTTTCCTGCTGCAAAAGTATTTCGTCAGAGGGCTTATGGGTGGATCAATAAAAGGTTGATTTGAACATTGCAGGAATTATAAGGATGAAGTATAGCTAATTGAACAAAACTGTGTCAGGAGGAGCATAGAGAGATGAAGATGAAACCATACGTACATCCGGCTGCGGTGTATCCTTACCGGGAGTGGAGTCTTGATGAGGAGACTTATGATGAAGAGAACAATCAAAGAAGCGAAAGTGTATTTGCTCTGGGTAATGGATACATTGGCATGCGCGGTAATTTCGAGGAAGGTTACCATGGCCACTCGGGCTCATCTGTAATAGGGAACTACTTGAATGGATTTTTTGATTCCGAGCCTATTGTGTATCCAGAGGGAGCTTATGGGTATCCTTCCCGCAACCAAGCTATGCTGAACGTGACGGACGCCAAGATTATTGAACTCAGCATTGAGGGTCATACCTTTCATTTGAACAGTGGGCAAGTGCACCGTTATGAACGGAAGCTGGATATGCGAAATGGGATCTTGCATCGGCAGGTAGAATGGGAATCTCCTGCCGGACACAGGGTACAGCTGAACATTCGTCGGATGGTGGCCATGCAGCATAAACATTTAGCGGCCATAGATTACGAGGTCAAGGCATTGAATTTTGAGGGAACCCTAACGTTTACTTCATCGATCGATGGTGAGATCCAAAGGCCGGAGGTCACGGATGACCCCCGGCTGGGATCAGGGAGTAAGGAACCCAATTTGCTGCTAGTCGAAACCGGGCATGAGCTCGAGCAGTCCTTTTTGTGGATGAAGCAGAGGACGCGGCATACCGGGTTTGCTCTTTTAACAGGGATAAGCCACAGTCTGAATTGTAGCGCTGGATATGAAAGGCTCGTGCAGCAAGGAGATCAGCGATTATCCATGCAATGGGTTGTTCCAGTGGTAATGGGGGAAAGGATCTCCCTGACCAAGTACATTTCGTATCACACTTCTAAGGATTATGCAGAAGACGAGCTGTTAGGCAGGTGCTTAGAAGTGCAACACTTGGCGGAGAACTGTGGGTTTGAAGCGCTAGTTCATGAACAACGGGCTTTTCTGGATCATTTCTGGGCACATACCGATGTGGAGATTCAGGGCGATCTTGCGCTTCAACAGGGTATCCGTTTTAATGCTTTTCAATTGCTGCAATCCGTAGGACGCGACGGGGTTACGAACATCGGGGCCAAGGGCCTGACGGGTGAAGGATACGAAGGTCACTATTTCTGGGATACTGAGATGTATATGATACCCTTCTTTACATTTACACAACCGGAGATTAGCCGGAAGCTACTCGAGTTTCGTTATGCTACGTTAGATAAGGCACGGGAACGGGCAGCAGTGATGTCTCAGAAGGGAGCACTGTATCCTTGGCGCACCATAGACGGGGCTGAGAACTCTTCCTATTTTCCGGCAGGAACAGCACAAATGCATATTAACGCGGATATTGCCTATGCCATTAAACAGTATGTGCGGGCAACTGGCGATTATGAGTTTCTGGTCCTGGAGGGGGCGGAAATGATATTCGAGACCTCCCGCTTTTGGGTGGATCTGGGTCATTTTAATCCGGCCAGGGAGGGTGCGTTCTGTATTGACGCAGTAACGGGTCCCGATGAGTATACAGCTATCGTTAACAATAATGCATACACTAATCTTATGGTGCGGGATCAACTCTATTATGCATATGAGATAGCCAGACTGTTAGGAAAGCAGTATCCGGAGCATTTTGAACGTCTGAAGGGCAAGATTGGTCTGACTGAGGAAGAGCCTGATGATTGGCTGGTCGCCGCAGAAAAAATGTATGTCCCTTTTGATGAGAAGCTTGGCATCTATGCTCAGGATGATACGTTTCTGACTAAGAAAAAGTGGGACTTTGAACATACGCCAGCGGATAAATATCCACTTCTGCTTCATTACCATCCGTTGGTGATTTACCGCCATCAGGTGCTCAAACAGGCAGATCTGGTGATGGCCATGTTTCTGTTAGGTGATCAGTTCAGCTTGGCGGACAAGATCCGCAATTACAATTACTATGAGCCGCTAACGACACATGATTCTTCTTTGTCACCGTGCATTCACAGTATTATTTCTGCTGAGATTGGTGATTTAACGGGGGCGTACGCCTATTTTGACCGCACGGTACGGATGGATTTAGATGATATTAATCGCAATGTGAAGGACGGGCTGCATACTGCTGCTATGGCAGGATCTTGGCTGTCGATTGTGAATGGGTTTGGTGGGATGCGCTTATGTGGCGGTATGCTATCCTTTAATCCTGCCTTGCCAGCACAATGGGATAGCTATCGGTTTAAAATAACAAGCGGTGGGCATTTATTGGATATTTATGTTGATAGTAAGGTAGTGATCTATACACTACTGACAGGTGAAGTGGTTGAAATTCTACATAAAGGGAGCCTTGTGCAGTTAACTGTAAAGAAGCCGGTGTCCCTTTCAAATGTGAAGCAGCTTGAAGCTGTTATTTTCGAGCTGGACGGGATTATTACCGATTCTAGTGAGTATCATTATCTGGCCTGGAAAGCCTTAGCCGATGAGCTGGCGATTTCTTTTGATAGAGAGAAGCATGTACGTCTGAAGGGCCATAGTCGAATGGAATGTTTAGAGATTCTACTGGAAGGAAGCGGTCTGAATTTACCCCAACCGGTAAAAGGAATGCTCTGCAATAAAAAGAACGAAAAGTATAAACAGCTGATTCAACAAATGACACCGGATGATTTGCACCC
Source organism: Paenibacillus sp. B2(2019) (assembly GCF_008370385.1). NCBI lineage: Bacteria > Bacillati > Bacillota > Bacilli > Caryophanales > Paenibacillaceae > Paenibacillus > Paenibacillus sp. B2(2019). The sequence goes on along the minus strand of NZ_VTZR01000013.1, from coordinate 337,273 downwards.
GGGTATCCATAGTCTTCTGACCGATTTGAAGAAAAAGCGAATCCCTGTCGGACTGGCTTCCGTTAATGAGAATGCGATGCTGATTCTTGAACGATTGAAGATCGGGCGCTTGTTTCAGGCGATTGCTGACCCTAAAAACATCCGTATGGGCAAGCCAGATCCGGAAATTTATTTACAGGTTACCGAGATGCTGGGCATATCACCTGACTGCTGCGTAGCTATCGAAGATACAGCGGAGGGGATAGCTGCCATCAAAGCCGCTGGTATGAGGTCCGTTGGAGCCGGAAGTCCATCCTTGAAAGAGAGTGCTGAGCTATGGTTTCCTTCTACCGCGGAGTTACATGTGGAGGAATTGGTACAGCTGTTCAAATAATGAAAAGCCGTTCCCCTGAAAAGCAGCAAGCCTCCCTGGTCATAGCCCCGTCAAGTAGACAGTAAAAAAGAAGCCTTTTAAGCGGCGATCTGGTTCCGGTACTCTTCCGGAGACAGGTCGCCGAGTTTTTTCTGGAAGCGTTCCTTGTTGTAGTAAAGGATGTACTCCTTAACCAAATGTTCAGCATCTTCAAGATTCTTGGGTTTCTCCAAATACAATTTTTCGGTCTTAAGGTGAGAGAAGAATGACTCTATACAAGCATTGTCGTAGCAATTCCCCCGGCGGGAGTCGCTACCGACCAAACCCTTGTCCTCTAAAACCTGGGCATACGTCCGAGTAGTGTACTGAAAGCCCTGGTCTGAGTGCAGGAGAGCCTTTGAGTCTTGGAGAGATTTCACAGTATCTACCACTAGCTTCAAGTCATTCCGGACAGAGATTCTCCAAGCCACAACCTCGTTGTTGTACAGATCCATCACTACAGATAAGTAGACAAACTCGTGGCCTGTACGGATATAGGTAATATCCGTGACTAATTTTTGCTGAAGAGCGTGGGCTGTGAATTTCTGGTTGAGTACGTTTGGAAATAAGACAGAAGGCTTACGCCCGGCAAACGGGCGTTTCTTGCGAATCACTGATTGGATGCCTAGCTCTCTCATCAACCTGCGAACTTTCTTATGGTTTACGGGAAATCCCTCTTTGCGAAGCGCTGTACGCATTCTCTTATAGCCATAGGCAGGACGTAGCCGATGAATGGCTAAGATATGTTCCTTGAGGTTCGCATCCTTCTCTTGGCGTGCTTCCCGCAGGTCAGAGGTCTTTTTCCATTTGTAGTATGCAGCCCGGGACAATTCAGCCAGTTTGCACAGCCAAACAATCGGGTATCGCTCGCTCATTTCTTGAATGGATTGGCACCGGGTATTTGTATCCAACTTCCCTCCCCATGTAGATTGGGATTGAGCTTTTTTAAGTATTCGACCTGTGCCTTCAAATACGCGATTTCTTCGTCTTTACTGTCAAAATGTTTTCTTCCACCTTTTCCGCGTCGGTCCTCAAAGGTCTCCCCACTTTTAAATTTACGTATCCACCTCACCAACTGAGCATCGCTCTTGATGTCGAGTTTTTCTAGAATTTGTGAATAGCTCATATGCTCCTCTAAGTGAAGTCGAACCGCCTCGTTCTTCAACTCTTCTGAATACTTCGTAAACGTCTGCCCTTTTTTAGCCATGAAAAATCCCCTCCGGTCGACTGTGTTAAACACATGATACCATGTGCTCTTTTTTCACTGTCAACCATGAGGGGATAATACCATCCAAACCACTTGGAGGCTTGCTGCTTTGTCTATTTTAATACTTTTCGTACCAGCTTGATCTTATTCCCATAGGGTGGGTACACAATCCCGAGGTCGATTCGTGTGCCTCTCTTAACGATGCTTTTGCGGTGGGAAAAGACTTCAAAGCTGTGCTTCCCGTGATAACCGCCGATTCCAGAGTTGCCTACCCCACCAAACGGCAAGCTAGCGTTCGCCACATGCGAGATCGTATCATTGATGCAGCCTCCTCCGAAAGAGACTCGGGAAAGCACCTCTTGTTCAACATTTTTATCCTCTGTGAACAGGTAAAGCGCAAGTGGTTTTGGGTGCTCGTTAATACTCCGGATAGCTTCATCCAATTGATGATATTCCAATATGGGTAGGATCGGACCGAAGATCTCATCTTCCATAGAAGCGTCAGTCCAAGCCGCAGGATAGATTAGTGTAGGTTCAATATAACGTTCTTCTGAAATGACGGTTCCGCCCATAACCACCTTTTCCCGATCCCGTTCAATGAGACTGGCGATTCTTTGCAGCTGGCGCTCATTTACGATCCGGCCATAATCTGTATTCGGCTGCGCATTTGGACCGTAGAATTCAGTAATCTGATGTTTGATTTTGGTGATCAATTCATTAGCAATGTCCTTATGAACGAGCAAATAATCGGGGGCGATACAGGTTTGACCGGCATTTAATAATTTTCCCCATACGATTCGCTTCGCTGCAACATCAAGATTGGCTGATGTGTCGACAATGACCGGACTTTTCCCGCCAAGCTCCAAGGTTACAGGCACTAGATTCTTCGCAGCGGCTTCCATCACGATTTTGCCGACCGGAACACTGCCCGTGAAGAAAATATAATCAAACTTGGCATGGATCAGCAGATTGGTGGTCTCTTTTTCCCCCTGAACTACGCGAATATACTGGGGTTCGAAGGTCTCCTGAATGAGCTGCTCAATAACAGCCGTGATGGATGGTGTGCTCTCTGATGGCTTGAGGACAGCGCAGTTTCCAGCGGCAATGGCGCCTATAAGCGGTTCGATCAGCAACTGAAATGGATAATTAAAAGGACCTATAATGAGCGCGGTACCGTAAGGTTCACTTAAGATATAACTCTTCGCAGGAAATAAATGCAGTGGTGATCTAACCTTTACGGGCTTCGCCCAACGTTTGATATGCTTCATCATGTAACCTAGGCTGTCCAAGGTGAAGCCAATCTCTGTGGCATAAGCCTCGAACTCACTTTTTCCTAAATCCTGTTGTAAGGCAGTGATAATGCGAACCTCGTATCGTTTAATACTGTCTTTAAGTTTCTGAAGCTGACTAAGCCGAAAGGCAACCTCTTTAGTTGCGCCACGATTAAAAAAGTCCTTATGCTCTTCAAGCATCACTTGAATACTAGCCGTTGTATGTGTTGTCATAATACTCCCCTCCTTCATTATAGTAGTTCAGACTATGGGAGCCGATAAAAGGCGAAAGGCTTTCCAAAGCGGAAGGAATCACTTGCCTCATCCAGCTTGCTCACTGTTTCTTCGTTAAGCTGAATGGAGGTACTATGCAAATTCTGTTCCAGCTGCTCCACGCGTGTAGCCCCAACAATAACTGTCGAGACGGCAGGACGATTCATGAGCCAAGCTAAGGAAAGTGCTGTAGGAGAGGTTCCCAGTTCTTCAGCTATCTGCCCCACTTTGTTCCCCAGTTCGATCCGTTCATGATTCAGGAATCTTTTGAAATTAGGATCGGTATCTGCTCTGGATCCTGAAGGTGCGGAACCGTTTGAATTATATTTGCCTGTGAGAATTCCGCCCGCCAGTGGAAAATAAGGAATAATCCCTACACCTTGATCAAGACAAAGGGAGAGAAGCTCATTCTCCGGGGTCCGATCCGCTAAGGAATAGCTACACTGAATTGAAATATATTTAGCGAAGCTCCGTGCCTCACTAATTCCAATCGCCTTCATTAATTGCCATGCTGTATAGTTGGAAGCCCCGATATAGCGTACTTTTCCTGAAGATACCATATCGTCCAAGGTCCGTAACGTCTCTTCGAGTGGCGTATTGGGATCGAAGGTGTGAATCTGGTATAGATCGACATAGTCCGTTTTTAGGCGGCGAAGACTATCTTCTAATTCCTGCATCAAATGGCGCCTCGAGGAGCCGCTTCCGTTAGGTCCGTCATTCTTAACTAAGCCTGCTTTAGTGGCGAGAACAGCCTCATGTCTTCTACTTTCCAAGGCCAAACCGATGATTCGCTCAGATTCGGAGCCGGCGTAAATATTAGCGGTATCGATAAAGTTAATGCCATGATCCAGCGCAGTATGTACGATCTGAATGGAGGTCTCTTGATCTGCCCTTTTACCAAAAGCGTTTGTCCCCAGTCCCAATGCGGATACTTGTAGTCCGCTATTTCCAAGTCTTTTAAAGTTCAACTTCAGCACTCCTCATCATCCATTTCTTTAGGCTTAGTAAAAAGATCCAGAGCTGTCTCCATGAACATCTTTACAGCTATGGAAGTATCGGTAAGCGAGCTGACTGCGATATGTATATCTCTGTAGGCGTCGGGCTGCAGTTCACGGGTTACTACATTTGGAGGTAAAGATAACAAAGATAGCTCAGACATCACACCTACAGCCAGCCCCTCTTGAACCATATTAAGAGCTGTTGCATAGTTATTAACCACATATTTTACATTCAGATAGCTGCTGCTTCTGCGGAATAAATCTACCACCGGTGGTTCATAACCTGCTTTACAGATCAGCATAGGCTCACCCGCTAATTCTCTCACACCTATGACAGAACGCTCGTGCAAAGGATGGTCATCTCTGATTACAGCGTACAGCTTTTCTCTATATAGTGGGATGGTTTCGAACGCCTCGCAAGGAGCGAGCAATAAGCCAACATCAATTTCTTTGGATTCCAGCCATTCTCTGACTTCGGCGATAGAGCCCTCCTGCAGGCTAATCGTAATATTCGGATATCTTTCAGTGATAGAGCTAATAATCTTCGGTAAAAAATAGGCAGAAGCCACTGGAAAAGCCCCAATTCGAATGCTTCCCTTCTCAAGCCCCCTCTCGGCGGAAATCTCCTGATTGACCTTATCAAAGCCCATTAGAATTTCACGAAAAATAACAAGGATACGCTTGCCGATGTCAGTAAGCATTAGACCGTTCCTTCGATCTCGAAGTAATAGCTTTACATCCAGTTCGGCTTCTAAAGAGGAAATTGCTCGACTGACAGCAGGTTGGGTCATATTCAGTTCTACACCAGCTTTGGTAAAACTACCGCTTTCCGCGATTTTGACGAACAAACGAATTTGATTATTGTTCATAACAAATATGATATGCCCCTTATGAGTATTATTCATTTCATTTATATTCTTAATTATTGTATCATTTGTGATGAATCTACACCAAGGAGTGAATACATGAATCAGCAGAAGCAAAGCATCATCCTTCTTATATTTTTGGTGATTGTATGGGGCATAAATTGGCCTATATCGAAAATCGCCTTAGACTACGCTCCACCCTTATTATTTGCAGGTATCCGAACCGTCATCGGCGGATTCATTCTGATTCTAATTGCACTTCCTAAGATGAAGGAGCTTCGCTTCAAGCAGCTATGGCCGATCTATCTGACCTCGGCTATATTAAGTATCGTGTTTTATTATGGATTTCAGACAATTGGCTTGCAGTATGTACCCGCAGGATTATTCTCGTCCATTGTATTTCTGCAGCCGGTATTGCTGGGCATTTTTTCATGGCTGTGGTTAGGAGAGAGTATGTACGGGCTCAAAATGGCAGGTCTGTTGCTAGGGTTCATCGGAGTAGGCTCCCTCAGTATTGGAGGACTTAACGGAAGCATCTCTGTATGGGGAATTGTGCTTGCTTTAGCCAGTGCTTTGAGCTGGGCATTAGGAACGGTATATATGAAACGAAATGCTGTGCGCGTGGATATGCTATGGATGACCGCTATGCAAATAACGATCGGTGGTATCATTTTGCTACTTTCGGGATCTGCTACAGAGAAGTGGTCGGATATCACCTGGAGTGGAACGTTTATAGCCGATACACTGTTTATTGCAGTCTTTGTGATCGCTTTAGGCTGGTTGATCTATTTCAAGCTGATTAACGAGGGAGAGGCAGGGAAGGTCGGATCATTCACTTTTTTGATTCCACTGATCTCGATAGGTACTAGCGTAGTCTTTTTAAATGAGCAGATTACTTTGAATCTTGTGATTGGTCTATTGCTTATTGTTAGCAGCATTGTTCTGGTGAATGTGAGGATAGGACGTGCCGCGAAGCAGTCGGTTTAGTTAATTTATGTGGTGATTGTAGTAATCAGGGGCGTATGAGGGCATATTGATGAATAGGCAAGCATAAACGCCTTCGGCATCCTTATATTTGAACAAAAGGGACACTCCCGAAGCTTATAGCTTCTGGGAGAGTCCCTTTTTAATAAAACGTAAAGCGCGTGCGACTTCAGCCGTTGAGGGCCGAGTGGCTACAACATAAGTAGCAGATTTAGCACGCTCTACTTCCTCCAGCACCCGGTTTAAGTGACTGAAGACCGCACCAAGATCACGAATGCTTGATAGCGAACAATTCCCTTGTAGTTCAGAGAAACTGGCCAATTGCAGGTCACGAGCACGCTCTATACAATCGGCAAGAGAACGTTGGCATTCGGCGTCTGATAAGGTTCTGGTTCCATAAAGAGCAATGCAATCTGCGGTTGATTCCAGCACATCCTTCATCCAGTCCGAAGAGGCGTGATGCGCTGGCAGAAGACGAATATCGTCGGCGATTTCTTTGACGTAGGAATGAATGCTTTTTAGATGTGAGGTAGCCTGTATGAGTCCCTTCAGTTCACCCCGGCACTGATAATGTGTGAGGGTATAGAACATTTCTTTCTGTTCCCGGCTGCTATTCGACAGGAGTTTACCTGCTTCCTCCAGCAAATTATCTTTCGGAGAATCACGTCTTACGCCTACGAGATCTTTTAATGCATCCGCAAGTAGAAGACTTCCTTCGAATGCCAATGCTTTTACCTTGACGAACCTGTTCGGCGGCACGATAATCATATTGATGACAAGGGCGATCAGCACACCAATAAATGTTTCCCCTATTCTCCAAAGCACGTAGTCATTCTGGTAAAAAGTAAGAGCTAGAACGGAAGTAACACCCACCTGTGAGACAGCTTGAATGTTCATCTTACAGGCCGTAGCGATGCCAATCCCGATGAGTAGAATGAGCAGGATAGAAAGCCCACCTACATCAAAAAACTGGCCAACAATTAGGCTAACGATCCCGCCAAGAATAATGCCGATCAGGCGGTAGATTCCTTTTTCTAGCGATGCTTTAACACTGGCTTGGGTGATGAGGATAGCCGCAAGGGGTGCAAAGTATAAATATTGGCTACCATATATGCTGTGTACGGCGACCCATGAAAGTGAAGCGGCCAGCGTAATTCGTATCATGTAAAGTGAGAAACCATATTTTTCAAGGCGGTCTTGTAACCCCTCGTTCATTATCATTCATCTTCTTTCGGAAAAAAATGAAAAAACTGTCTGGTCTTTCAGTTCGTTTTCATTATAACACCTTAAAAAAGGCTTGGAGGACTGGATATTTTACAAAGTTGTTAAGTTTACGCATTCCTTCTCCATGTAAGCTATCGCATATAATGGTACAATCTAATATGCTATATCTATTGGAGTGTCGAATGAGAGGAGGAATTGTCGCTTATTAGCGCTGAGCATGCCCATTCGATTGTTCTCCGCGAGATGCGGGTAAAATAGTATTGTGATACTTTAGGCAGGGAGGTTGTTAGCTATAGCTATTCAGGAAGGCACCATTATTTCATTTGAAGAGGTTACCAAGCAATATGACGACGAAGATCCGGTGTTAAAAGGAGTCAGCTTTGAGATAGAGCGCGGCAAATTCTATACACTACTTGGTCCATCAGGCTGTGGTAAAACGACTATTCTACGATTGATCGCTGGGTTCGCAGAGCCAACAAGCGGTTCTATCTATTTAAACGGTAAAGTGATCAACCACATTCCAGCCAATGAGCGGCAGGTCAATACGGTATTTCAGGATTACGCATTGTTTCCACACCTGAACGTATTCGAGAATGTGGCTTTCGGACTGCGCATTAAGAAGCTTAAGAAAGACGTCATCACGAAGAAGGTGCAGGAAGCGCTAAGTTTCGTTAACCTTGTGGGCTACGAGCAGCGTGCCATTAACGAAATGTCCGGTGGTCAACGTCAGCGCGTGGCCATTGCTCGTGCGATTGTGAATGAGCCGCAGGTTCTTTTGCTGGACGAGCCGCTATCTGCGCTCGATCTGAAGCTGCGAACAGAGATGCAGTACATACTGCGTGAAATGCAGCAACGACTTGGCATTACCTTTATTTTTGTTACACATGACCAGGAAGAGGCACTCGCGATGTCCGACTGGATTTTTGTCATGAACAAAGGAAAAATCGAACAAAGCGGAACACCTAATGATATTTATGATGAGCCAATTAACCGTTTCGTAGCTGATTTTATTGGCGAGTCCAACATTGTTCCAGGTGTTATGATTGAAGACTATCTGGTGGAGTTTAACGGGCGCCGCTTTGAATGTTTCGATGCTGGTCTTAAATCTAACGAATCTGTGGAGATTGTTATACGCCCCGAGGATTTGGAAATTTCAACGCTGGAACAGGGTAAGCTACGTGTGCGAGTGGATTCCCAGTTGTTCCGGGGTGTCCACTATGAAATCAGTTGTTATGATGAATCCGGACATGAATGGCTTGTGCATTCTACACGTAAGGCGACGGTAGGTAGTGAAATTGGCCTTTATTTTGATCCGGAAGCGATTCATGTTATGCGTTTTGGTGAAACGGAGGAAGAGTTCGACAAACGTCTGGAAGCTTACGGCGAGGTGGAGAGTCATGAAGAATAAGGGCAGATCGTATTATCTCATCCCTTATTACCTGTGGATCGCCTTGTTTGTAATCGCACCAGTACTGCTTGTCATCTATTATTCTCTATTTGATCTGGATGGGCATCTTACGCTAGATAACTACGTGAACTTCTTTACACCTGTGTACTTAAAAATGACGCTGACCTCATTCTGGTATGCGTTTTTGATTACAGCATTCTCTTTGCTGGTCGCCTATCCGGCGGCATATCTGTTGACGAGAACGAAGCATAAGCAGCTATGGTTATTGCTGATTATTTTACCGACATGGATTAATTTGCTGCTGAAAACTTACGCTTTTATCGGCATATTTGGTACGTTCGGACCAATCAACAATTTCTTTGATCTGCTTGGAATCGGAGAACAGCAAATTTTGTTTACGGGCTTCAGCTTTGTATTTGTATCTGTGTATATCTTTATCCCATTCATGATCTTGCCGATTTACAGCGCTTTGGAGGATCTTAATTTATCCTTGCTGGATGCGGCACGTGATCTGGGTGCTTCAGGCTGGACGACGTTCCGGCGCGTTATTTTTCCATTGACCATTTCGGGTGTACGTTCCGGATGTATGGCGGTATTCATACCAGCGCTGTCCCTGTTTATGATTACTCGTCTGATTGCAGGCAACAGGGTCATTACACTCGGTACTGCGATTGAGCAGCATTTTCTGGTCACACAGGACTGGGGCATGGGCTCCACGGTTGCAGTGTTTCTGATTGCTATTATGGCGCTGTTCATGATTATTACCGGCGGATCGCGGAAAGGGGTGCGGAATGAGAAATAAAAACGGGTTCTCCAATCTGTACCTAGTGCTAGTGTTCGCTGTTCTGTATGCGCCAATCTTCTATCTGATGTACTATTCGTTCAACAGCGGGGGGACGATGCACAAGTTCGAGGGCTTTACGCTGGATTACTACCGTGAGGTCCTTCAGGATACCCGTCTGATTATCATCATGATCAACACGCTTGTAATCGCGCTTCTGTCCTCGGCTATCGCCACGCTTATCGCTATTATTGGTGCATTGGCCATTAAGAGTGTACAGAACCGCCGTGCTAAAAACACCTTGTTATCTCTGAACAACGTGTTGATCGTTAGTCCGGATGTCATTATCGGTGCATCGTTCCTGATCCTGTTCACCATTGCAGGCATCAAGCTTGGCTTCGTGTCCGTCCTGCTTTCGCATGTCGCGTTCAGTGTACCGATTGCCGTGTTGATGATTCTGCCGCATTTACAGGATATGAGTCCTTCACTGACGGATGCCGCACGTGACCTCGGCGCAAGCCGCAAGGATGTTCTGACTAAGGTTATTCTGCCGATTATCAAACCGGGGATCTTTAGTGGATTCTTCATGGCACTTACGTATTCACTGGATGACTTTGCAGTTACGTTCTTCGTAACGGGTAATGGTTATTCGACGCTATCGGTTGAGATTTATTCCAGAGCTCGGCAAGGGGTGTCGTTATCCATTAATGCGCTATCGACACTGATCTTCCTGTTCACGATACTGCTCGTTGTCGGTTATTACTTCCTGACCCTTAAGAAGAACCGTCAGAATACCTCGGAAGCTGTGGCGGAAGCGGGGGTGCCTAGATGAAACAGCTGGTAAATGCTTTTTTGGCGATCATGATCACGGCATTCGCTCTAATGTACTTGGGCTCCTGGATGAACTCGAGAGAGGGCTATTCCGGAGGGAATACACTGACTATCTATAACTGGGGCGACTATGTCGATCCTGATCTGTTGAAGGAATTTGAAAAAGAGACCGGATTAACGGTCATTTACCAAACTTTTGACTCTAATGAAGCTATGCTTACCAAAGTGGAGCAGGGTGGAACTACTTTTGATGTCGTAATTCCTTCGGATTACGCCATTGCTAAGATGAAAGAAGAAAATTTGCTCATACCGCTGGATCATAGCAAGGTTCCGAATCTAAAGAATATTGATCCGCGGTTTATGGACCTTTCCTTCGATCCTGGCAACAAGTATTCCGTGCCTTACTTCTGGGGAACCGTCGGGATTATCTTCAACCCGGAGATGACCAAAGGGATGGACTTCACCAGCTGGGATTCCCTCTGGGACAGCAGGCTGAAGAACAACATTTTCTTGGTGGATGGAGCACGCGAAGTAATGGGTATGGCTTTGAACAGCCTGCACTATTCCGTTAATGACCGGGATGAGGCTCACCTGCAAGAAGCGCTGACCAAGCTGAATAGGCTGTCTCCTAACGTTAAGGCGATTGTCGGAGATGAGATCAAGATGCTGCTTGCCAATGAAGAAGCTGCGGTCGGGATTGTGTGGTCCGGTGATGCTTCTGAGATCATGGATGAGAATGATAAATTGGATTATGTAGTGCCTGAGGAAGGCTCGAACAAGTGGTTCGATAACATGGTCATTCCACGAACTGCGGATAATGTGGATGGAGCGCATAAGTTCATTAACTTCATGCTTCGCCCAGATGTAGCGGCTAAGAATGCAGAATACGTAGGTTATTCCACACCTAACATCCCTGCGCTGGAGCTACTTCCGAAGGAAACTTCCGAGGATACCCGTTTCTATCCACCTGCTGAGATTACGGATCGGCTTGAGGTGTATGATAATCTTGGTAAACGGATGCTTGCTCATTACAATGAGCTCTTCCTGAAGTTTAAGATGAATAAAAAGTAAGTCGTTTGGAGGTAAAGTCAAACGACTTCAAGAGCGTCTACATGCGGATTACCGTGTTAGACGCTCTTTTTTGAAATATAAGAAAGTATAAGTTTTGCGTTTTCGTGAAACGATCATCACCCTTTAAATGATGCCGAAGGCGTTCCTTCTTGGCTGGAAGTATATTGTAGTATAATGGCTAGGATGGATAACAGGAAAAGAGGGTACGAATGCCTACTATACTAGTTGCTGACGACGATGCGAACATTCGCGAACTCGTCTGTTTATTTCTACGTAACGACGGATTTGACACAGCCGAAGCTGCAGACGGCAAAGAAGCGTTAGCCGTTTATGCCTCAAAGCAGGTTGATCTTGTTGTACTCGATATCATGATGCCGGTTATGGATGGGTGGACGTTATGTAAAGAGCTCCGAAAAGCCAATCCGGATCTTCCCTTGCTTATGCTAACTGCGAGAGGTGAAACATGGGAGAAGGTGAAAGGCTTCGAACTGGGGACAGACGATTATTTGACGAAGCCATTCGATCCGCTGGAATTGACGGTTCGTGTTAGATCCTTATTGAAGCGATACAAGATTGGCTCTACTCAGACGATCCATTTCGGTGACGTCATCCTTGATCGCCAGACCTATAAGGTGATGAGAGGGACGGAGTCATTCACGTTGCCACTCAAGGAGTTCGAATTGCTATATAAGCTCGCTGGAACACCCGGACAAGTCTATACGCGCGAGCAGCTAATCGATCAGATTTGGGGGATTGATTACGCTGGAGATGATCGAACGATAGACGTGCATATTAAACGTCTACGCGAACGGTTTGCGACTACACTTGATTTTCGAATCGAAACGGTGCGGGGGCTTGGCTATCGGCTTGAGGTTTACGAATGATCAAATCCTTATACACGCGTGTTGTTCTAACCTTTCTGATCTCCGTGATCGGAGGCACATTGATTGCTTTATTTGTGACGACCTGGGTATTTCAAGATAAATTAAACGAAAACCTGCGCATTCCATTACTTCGCTTCGGTTCAGACATTGCCAGCATATACGAAGCCTTACCATTACGTGAGGCGGATGCACTCGTAAGTGGAATGAAGCAGCTTGATTCCTATCATATTCGAATTTACGATGAGAACGGCGAGTACCAGTCTTACGGAGTGCTTAATGGAGAGAGCCCTGCTACCGTGACTAAGGAGCAATTAAAGAAAGTATTGGAGGGGCAAGCTGTTCAAGTTAAACCGAATATGGCTTCTTCCAACCTCTTAGGGCTGCCTTTAAAAACTGAAATGGGAACGAAGGCGATGTTTGTGGAGCCGCTTGTGCCTCCTACTATGTCTTCTACGAGGAATTTGCTATTTACTTTTTTGGCGTATTCGTTAATAACGGGAAGCGTGTTGATACTGGTCGCTTCCATGTTTCTAGTGAGACCGATCAAAAGGCTGACAAAGGCGACTAGGCGTATAGCAACTGGGGACTTCAACGTCGAATTGAATATTAAGCAGACGGGTGAGCTAGGTACCTTGGCTAATAGCTTCGAGGAAATGATGCATGATCTGCAGCAGCTTGAGCAAATGCGCAGGGAGTTCGTAACGAATGTATCGCATGAGGTTCAGTCTCCGCTCACCTCCATATCTGGTTATGCTATTGCGCTCAAGAAAGTTGCCCTCACAGAGGATGAACGGAATCGTTATCTCGATATTATTATTGCTGAAGCGGAGCGGATGTCCAAGATGAGCGATAGTCTGTTAAAGCTGAGTGTGCTTGAATCACAATCCCAACAACTGCGACTTATCACGTTCAGTCTTGACGAACAGATCAGACGAGTAATTGTGGCGATACAGCCCCAATGGTCGGCGCGCAACATCAGTTTTGAGCTTGATTTGAAACTAGTAGTCGTATGGGCTGACCATGATTTGTTAAGTCAGGTGTGGACGAATCTCCTTGGAAATAGTATCAAATTCTCCAAGGATGACAGTGTGATTAATGTCAGCATCAAACAAGATTTGAACAATGTAACCGTCCGAATATCCGACACTGGCATTGGTATTTCTCCCGAGGACCAAGAGCGTATATTTGAACGCTTCTTTAAGGCTGATCGTTCCCACAGTCGCAAGTATGGCGGTAGCGGGATGGGACTAGCCATTGTTAAACAGATCGTATCGCTTCATAAAGGGGATATCCGAGTGGAAAGCGAACCTGGCCAAGGAACGACTATCATCATTACCTTGCCAATTATAGCGCCCACAGCGTAATTAGCGTTCAAGGGTATTCTTGCGAGAGGTTGAACGCGCGCCTCATTGTTCATACTACGGTAGCACAGGTAAGATTTCTTGCTTGCGCTGCCGTAGTATTTTTTTGCCTATTCATATTTAGTTCATATTGTGGTCATGAGGAGTACATCATCGTTGGTTAAGATCTCATTAGCGAAACGTTAAGGCGACTTAATAAATAGATTAGGACAGGAGAAGATGAGGGTGACACAAACAGAGGTGATAAAAACGGGGAATGAAAAGAAAAAGCATAAAGTACGTAACCTGTTGCTTAAAATATTAGGAGCTATAGTAATTTTGATCGTGCTTTTTCTAGCCGTTGTTTATACGGTTAATGTGATAAGCAGCAAATCTGATCAGAAAAAAATACATCAATATGGTCAGTTAGTTCCTGTTGACGGAAAAAGTATGAATGTTTTGATCCAAGGTGAAGGTGAACAGACTATTGTGCTTTTACCGGGCTTTGGAACAGGTGCGCCAGCGCTTGATTTTAAACCGTTGATCGATGAATTATCACCTTATTACAAAGTAGTGGCAGTTGAACCGTTTGGGTATGGACTCAGTGATGAAACTAAAAAAGAACGAACCACAGAGAATATCGTAAGTGAAGTTCATGAAGCCGTACAGAATCTTAACATTGACCAATACATTCTAATGGGTCACTCGATTGCCGGTATTTACGGACTAGAATATGCGAAGAAATATCCAAACGAAGTGAGTGCATTTGTGGGGGTTGATAGTAGTGTTCCTGAGCAAGGTGGTATGGATGTTAAATTCCCAATAAAAAAATTAAAGCTGCTCAAAGATTCAGGTATGCTTAGATTGGGACTGCAATTAAGTGGTGACCCTTATGATGGACTGCCATTTGATGATAAAACCAAAAAACAAATGAAATTGATCTCACTCAAAAATATGAATAATTCCACTACCTTAAATGAAATGGAACATATATATCCTAACTTTGTCGCAGCCAGAGGATTAAAATTCGACAAGAATCTTCCCATTATATTCTTTATACAAGCGAATAATACAGGTGTGAAAGATTGGATTCCTTTACATGAAGATCAAGTTAAAGACTCTGTGCATGGAAAAGTGATGACATTTGAGGGTGGACATTATTTACACCATTCCAGATCCAAAGAAATCGCTGAGAACCTAAGGATATTCATGGGAGAAATTAAATAAAAATAAGAAAACGCTCCGGCTTTCCTCCTATAAGGAAAATCGGGGCGTTCTTTGCGCTTAAGGGCGGAGATTATTTGATGCCGATTCTCATCCGATAGCTGACCAGAACCTCTAGGGTGCGTCCTTGAAAATGTTGTTCAACCGCAGCTGTGAAGTCTGCAATGTCCTGATCGAGCAAGGTAGCGTCCTGTTTCAACACGGTTCGTATTCCGCCTTGACTCAGAGCGAGTCCTACATAGCGCTGCGCATCGCAGGATTCAAGATTATGAAATACGATCTCTCTTGCAAAAGAGAAAGCTCCACTAGTCTGAATCCGTGACAAATGCCCTTCTTTGTCCCATTTATGTGCTCTCTCAGCATCAGGTAAGAGTGAGGCGAGCAGTTCCTCGGATTTGGAGATCAGTTGGTTGTAACGTTCTTCTACCTTCTGTTGAAGGGGGAGAGGCCAGTCGCAATCGTAGGCAGCGAAGACACCACCTGTTCTCAAGACCCGGGAGATTTCTCGAAGTGTGCTTTCAGGATCCATCCAGTGGAATGACTGTGAGCAGGTCACTATGTCTACGCTGTCCACTGCAAGTGGAAGCTGGTTAGAATAACCTTGTACAAAAGTGATGGATTGAGGATCTTCTATCCGGCTTAATTTATCGATTGCTTTTCCCAGCATATCTGGATTCGGTTCAATGCCAATTACGTTGTCCGCGGCATCCTTCCACAGAAAAGTAGACAAGCCCGTGCCGCAGCCTATATCTGCGACGACTGAAGGTGTGCTGCCTAAGTAGTCGGTCAGCAGCTTGATGATCATGGCAGGAGCTTCAGGACGGTAGCGGTCATAGTCCTCTTGAAAGCCGAGAAATCGATCGATGTTTTGTTTGCTATTGTTTTCAGGTATCATGTGATCCTCCTTCATAGAACCTATTTATAGGTCTATTGTATAGCCATCGCTTCGCCATGCCAAATAATGGATCAAAGCAATCGCGGGGAATGTCTCAGAACAAGCATAAATGCCTTCGCCGTCCTTATAAGGACGGCAAGCGTTTAAGCGAGAAATATAAGACATAAAGATTGTGTGAAACTTATACTTTCTTATATTTTAAACAAAAATCCCCGGAGGACACCTTATGGTGTACCGGGGATTGTGGGTGATGTCTAGTTTTAAAGTGCGCTAAGAACGTCTAGCAAATGCTACCGAAGTAATGCAGGATCGATGGCAGGTACAAGTCCTTCTGCTGCAGCACGATTTAGTAAGGAGGTGATTGCAGCGTAGCCGTCATCGCCTAGATTCATCGAGAAGTCGTTCACATAGAGATCAATGTGAGATTTAGCCACTTCTGGAGCGAGCTCTTGAGCGTGGCTAAGCACATAGTCTCTAGAATCAGTAGGATGATCCCACGCATATTGTAGAGAGCTGCGAATCCAGCCAGTGATGGCATCGGCATCCAGATCGCGGCGAGCAATGATCGCGCCGAGTGGAATCGGCAGTCCGGTATCGCTTTCCCACCAGCTGCCCAGGTCAGTCAGCATATTAAGACCATAAGATGCGTAAGTAAAACGGGCTTCGTGAATTACCAGTCCAGCGTCGATATGTCCATCGCGTACGGCAGGCATGATCTCATCGAAAGGCATGACGACGATTTCGCCAATCCCTCCCGTTATATGCTGTGCTGCCCATAATCTGAAGAGCAGATAAGCTGTAGAACGTTCGCTAGGTACGGCAATTCTTCGTCCAGCGAGCTTCTCGGGACGTTTAATCGCGGTTGGGCCACTTGCTGTAAGAAGCAACGGCCCGCAGCCACGACCCAGTGCGCCGCCGCATGGCAGCAATTTGTAGCGCTCAAGAACCCAAGGTAGAGCGGCATAGGAGATTTTAAGGACTTCAGGTCCCTCTCCATTAGCAGAAAGCGTGTTGGTAATATCAATGTCGGCATAGGTTACATTAAGTTGTGGTGCATTCGGGACAAGCCCGTGTGCCCAGGCATGGAATACAAAGGTATCGTTAGGGCAAGGGGAAAAAGCGATATTAAGCTCAGTTGTCATTACAGCACCTCCAATAGTATAGCGGCTGCCGCCGTTAATGCTTCCATTGCATCGCCGATCTTCCAGGCGGCCCGGTCGCGGGGACCGACCGGGTTCGAAATGGCGCGGAGCTCCAGTACTGGGAGCCCTAGCGCCTCAGCGGCCACGGCAACTCCGTGGCCTTCCATCGCTTCCGCGACGGCACCGGGATGCCGCGCGATGAGGGCGGCGGCCGTCTCCGCGGTGCCGGTCGCCGTCGAGACCGTAAGCACGGTCCCCGTGCTTACGGTCAGTCCGGCCGCTGCCAGCGCGGCCGAAACAGCCTGTACCGTGCCGCGGTCAGCCGGCACGGACACGCTGCCGAAGCCGAGCTCGGCAGCGCTGCGGAAGCCCTCCGGCGTCTCGGCCCCGAGGTCGGCGGCAATCATCTCGCTGGCAACGACCAGCGAGCCTAAAGGTGCCACCCCCGGGAATCCGCCGCCGATCCCGGCGCTGATTACGCAGCCGTAAGATCCGGCTGCGAGTGCTGCGGCGGTTCCCGCCGCCGCCGCTGCCGTACCTGCGCCGGCAGCAATCACATGGAACCTGTCGCTGCCTTGTAGGCCGCGCAGGACCGCGTCTCGCTCTGCGGCTACAGCTGTTACGATCAACACGCGTCGCGCACCAGCTTGTTCCTCCACCATCAGGTTGCCTCCTTTGAGAGAAGTGAAATCGCTTACTAAATAGTCATTCGTAAAGACAAGAATACGCCGTTTTAAGGGTCAGGTCAAACTTAGAGTGATTTTCATCACGCTCTTAAAAAGTCGTAGAAAGAACATTAACAGCTCGTTAAGCACCTTATGTTATCTTTTTGGAGTAGCGAGGTTGACAAAGGTAGTGTGAGGAAGTATAGTTATCTTAACTTAAAGATATTTAATGTAAAGACATTTACTTTATATTGAACAACATCGCTGTCAAACTGGAGGTGGGAATGATGAGTAATACCGAAGAGAATGTTCGTAATACAGAGAATACTACGGAGATGGATCAGGCGTCTTCTTTAAAGTTATTTGTTGTATTATCTAAGGCTTACAGAAGCTTGATGGATCAAGCTGTGAAGGATATGAAGAGTTATGGGCTGGCATCCGCCGAGTTCATGGTGCTTGAGGTGCTGTATCACCGGACCCGTATTCCACTACAACAGATCGGGGAGAAGATTCTCGTTACGAGTGGAAGCATCACCTATAATATCGACAAGCTGGAGAAGAAAGGTCTGCTGAAACGTGTGCCGTGTAGTGAGGACAGACGCGTGACCTATGCGGAGATTACGGATGCAGGGCGTGAGCTGTTCGATAAGATTTTCCCGCGTCATGTGGCTTCGATTCATGATTTGATGCGTGGACTGGATAAGGATGAGAAGGGTCAGGCGATTGAATTACTGAAGAAGCTAGGCAAAGGTGTGTAGGAGCGCTGAAATATCGCATCAAGGACATTTTTATATGGTCGGAAGCAGTTCGCTGCTTCTAACCACTGAAAGACAAAAATTTTTATCATATATCTTAACGTTAAGATAATTAAATCAAAGAAAATTGGAGTGGATTAACAATGATAAGTGTAGGAATATTATTGATGAGATTAGTGATCGGGATTGCGTTCATAGGACATGGTGCACAAAAGCTATTTGGATGGTTTGGCGGGTATGGCCCGAAGGGCACAGGCGGCTGGATGGAGTCCATCGGTATTAAACCGGGCGTTACGATGGCGGTATTGGCAGGACTTATGGAACTGATAGGTGGATTTATGTTTGCGGCAGGCCTTCTGACGCCTGTTGCAGCGGTGTTGATTGTAGCCACCATGCTGGGTGCCATCGTTAAGGTGCATGCGGCGAATGGCTTCTGGTCCACTTCGAATGGAATTGAGTTTCCGCTTACGGTACTGGTAGTTGCTGCAGGTATAGCACTTACAGGGCCAGGTTCGATTTCTCTGGATGCATTGATTTTTAACTAAGAAGGGGGTTTATCATTATGACACTTCAAACTGCAGGAATCCATCATATTACCGCTTTTGTTGGAGATGCTCAACGCAACGTTGATTTTTACGCCGGTATTCTAGGACTACGGCTTGTGAAGAAGACGATTAACTTTGACGCTCCGGAAGTTTATCATTTATATTTTGGGAACGAACAGGGTGCACCAGGAACGATCATTACATTCTTCCCATCTCCCGTTGGGCGTAAAGGCAGAATCGGCGCTGGTCAGGTTGGTGTAACCACTTATGCAATACCTGTCGGTTCTCTGGCTTTCTGGCAACAACGTCTTGCTGCATATCAAATTTCGGTCACCCTTAGCAATAGAATCTCGGAAACCTATCTATCCTTCGCTGATTATGACGGTTTGCGCATTGAACTCGTGGAACGTGAGGAAGGACCGCTTAGTAAGTGGTCTTTCGGAGGGGTTCCAACGGGGCATGCGATCAAAGGGTTCGGTGGCGCTGTGCTCTACAGTAACAATCCGCTGCAAACGGCAGAGACGCTTGTCCATACGATGGGAATGGAGCATATCGCAGATGGAGACGGGTATAGTCGATATAGAACTACTGGAGATTTGGGTAATATTATTGATCTGAAGACAACACCAATTCCGCTAGGTGCAGGAGGTACAGGTACGGTTCACCATATCGCTTGGCGAGCACAAGATGACGCTGAGCAGCAGGAATGGGGGCTTCATGTGCAGAGTCATGGACACCATCCGACACCGGTTCAAGACCGCCAATACTTTAATGCGATCTATTTCCGCGAAAGAGGTGGAATCCTCTTCGAGATTGCTACGGATCCTCCGGGCTTTGCCCGTGATGAAGCGGTGGATGCCCTAGGTGAGAAGCTGATGCTGCCATCTTGGTATGAACCGCATCGTGCGGCTATCGAAGAAAATTTAAGTCCTTTTCAAATAAGAGAAATTGAGGTGAAGCAGGGATGATTCATGTATTCCATAAAGGTAAAGATGTAACGAAACCCACGCTTGTATTATTTCACGGTACTGGAGGCAATGAGCAGGACTTGCTGCCGCTTGCCGGGTTGTTATCTCCTGATTCATCGGTGCTAGGCATCAGAGGGAATGTGCTGGAGAATGGTATGCCGCGGTTCTTCCGACGGTTAGCCGAAGGGGTATTCGATGAAGCAGATCTAATCTTCCGTACTCACGAGATCAAGCAGTTTCTGGATGAAGCCGCAGCGCAATATGGATTCGATGCCAACAATCTGGTAGCCGTGGGTTACTCTAACGGTGCGAACATTGCGGGTAGCCTGCTGTTCCATTATAAGGATGTTTTCCGCACTGCAATTCTACTGCATCCGATGGTACCACTTCGGAATATTACGCTTCCTTCGCTGGAAGGAGTATCTATCTTCATTGGTGCAGGCACAAATGATCCACTTATCGCTTCTTCGGAGACTGAGGATTTGGAGATTATTTTACAGAAGGCAGGCGCAGAGGTTACAACACACTGGGGCAACCAAGGTCATCGCCTGAGTGTTGCTGAGGCTGAAGCCGCTAGAGATTGGTTGCAAATGCGCAGCACATCTACAAATGCATAAAACAATCAGAATAACCGCCGAATGGCGGTTATTCTTGTTATACAGGCACCTATAACCCTCCATAAAAGGATTGATCAATTCACTTCCTTTACGTTAGTATGAAGAATACAAAAAAAGGCCCAAGGGTTGCTTTAGAAAGGTTGAAGTAAGGATTATGATTGGAATTCAAAATGCTAATAAGCTTGCCGCAGATGGACCCTCACGGAAGCAGAGATTACAGCTGGCTGTGATCCTCGGCTCCATTACAACAATCGGCCCGTTGTCGATTGATATGTATTTGCCGGCACTGCCTACGCTTGTCGCGGATTTCGGTACGACGGCTGCTTTAGTGCAGCTTAGTCTGACCTTCTTTTTGCTGGGGCTTGCTTCAGGTCAGTTGGTCGCTGGACCGCTGAGTGATGTATATGGCCGCCGTCGTCCGCTGCTTATAGGTATGTTCATCTACGCCGTTTCCTCAGTGCTATGTGCTTTTAGTCCTTCGATTGGCCTGCTGATCGTTTTGCGGTTTATTCAAGGTCTTGCTGGTTCAGTGGGGGTGGTTGTCTCTAGAGCGGCTGTTCGTGATTTATATAGTGGCTCTGAACTCACGAAGTTCTTCTCACTATTGATGATTGTGAATGGTCTCGGACCGATATTAGCTCCAGTTATTGGGGGCCAGCTGTTAAGGGTGACTACATGGCAAGGGATATTCCTCGTATTATTTGCTGCCGGAATTATTTTTTGTTTAACTATTTTATTGCGCTTGCCGGAGACGCTGCCGAAGGAGCGACGCTCTAAGAGTGGACTGAAGGGTACACTGCTTACCTTCCGGGTATTACTGGGCAACCGTAAGTTTATGGGTTATGCCTTGTCTCAAGGTTTCGTTACGGCATCTATGTTCGCGTATATCTCAGGTTCTTCTTTTGTATTGCAAAATATTTTTGCGGTTACCCCGCAGGTATATAGTCTGATCTTTGCAGTGAATGGAATCGGGATTATTATTACTGGCCAAATTGCCGGTAGACTTGCTGGAAAAGTAAGTGAGACTAAGCTGTTACTCAGTGGACTATTGCTCTGTACGATGGGGGGCATCTTGCTACTGCTGACGGTTCTAGTAGGAGGAGGACTGATCCCTATTCTGATCTGTCTATTTGCGGTTGTCTCCAGTGTAGGGATTGTCGGAGCGACCAGCTTCTCACTGGCGATGCAAGATCAAGGTGAAACTGCAGGCAGTGCCTCGGCATTAATCGGATTAATCCCCCTGTTGCTAGGTAGCTGTGTAGCGCCACTTGTGGGTCTTGGGGGCGTTGAGTCCGCTCTTCCGATGGCGATTGTGATGGCATGTACGGGAATTCTCTCGATTCTATCTTATGTGCTGCTTGTTAGACGAGGAAAAGCAAGCTCCTAGCAGTCTAGCATTGTAACCTGGCAAGTAGTACTTTCAGCAAACTTTCAGCGGGTCTTAACGTTCCTTACTTGCAAAAGGATTATATTGGTGGTAAGGAAGGGAGGGATAACCATGAGTATATCAGCAGTCTCAGGTTCCACATCGTATACTACCTCGACATCTAGCACTACAGATACCAGTACGCTTGAGAAACAAAAGGCGAAACTGGAAGCAGAACTGGACAAGATTAATGCCAGCTCAGACGATGACAAGACCAAGGAAACGAAAACGAAGCAAATTGAGCAACAGATTAAGACCATCGAGGCACAAATCTCGCAGAAGTCTCAGAGCAGTACTTCCTCTGCTAGCAGTGTTGTAGAGGCACCTGCCAAACCTGCGAACAATACGCTTGCTGCAGCAAGTCCGCAAGAGATAGCTACCGCAACAACGGATAGTAAAGGCAGATTTGATATTCGAGTATAAACGCTAGTTAAACCCGTGCTACATAACAGAGAGGACATCCTTTGCCGTGAGGGATGTCCTTTTTGTTGTGCAATTTTATGTGTAAACTACAGTCTCAATGTTCTTTAGCTAAATAGAATTTCACTAACATTTTTTAACTATTGCAGGGATTATGGCTGTGCTGGCAGTCTAATGTAGTAGGTGTTGATTATCATGGGTTTTTTATTCCAATAATTGTTATAATGAAATGGTTGTAAAAATTGTCTAGCACAACGTGTGTCGGCGGTAAGGGTAGGTGGCCTAATGCAATCAAAACAACAAACATTAGAAAGATTCAAAATTGTAAGGCTGTTCTTAACCATCTATCGGATTCGGGCGGTGAGAGCTCTCTTTCCAGTAGCTATCATAGCGCTGGTGTATTGGGAGGGGCAACATGAGCTGAAGCAGGTTCATTTAGGACTTATTATGCGTGAGCTAAGAAGAGTGCCTACATCTGCCGTTTTGCAAATGATCGGATTTGCACTTCTCGCAGTAGCTGTAATGAGTGCTTATGATTATTTGATACGAGCACATTTTCGTTTAAAAGTAGGGCTGTGGGACACCTTCCGTTATGCTTGGATAGCTAATACATTTAATAATTTAATTGGTTTTGCAGGTCTGGCTGGAGTGGGTTTAAGGACGTTGATGTACAAAAAAAGCGGAGTGTCAACTTCCGTCCTAACGCCGGCAATCGTATTTTTATCACCACTCATGATTACCGGGTTATCTTTACTTTCTTGGGCAAATATTTTTGGTTTACTCCCGGCAACGGCATTGCTGGAAGAGCATCATTGGTTAGTATTTGCGGTATGGGGGATGGCGCTTTATTTGCCGTTTTTTGTGTTTGTACAGCGCTCTGCTCTTTATGCAAAGTGGATTAACCGGGGACAAGGTAGAACACCCTGGCTTACAGTAGTTGCCTCTGTGGGTGCCTCCTTTCTGGAATGGAGTTTTGCTGGTGTAACGTTTTGGACAATCAGTAGTCATCTTTTGCACGAGGTACACTTTCCAGTTATATTCGGCATCTTTACGATTGCTGCTATCGCAGGCATCTTGAGTATGGCGCCTGGTGGTATCGGTGCTTTTGACCTTATTGCATTGCTGGGTCTTACGCAGCTTGGATTTAAAAGTGATCAGGCCATGGCAGTGCTTGTTATTTTTAGATTGTTCTATTATCTCATTCCATGGCTGATCGGATTGGTGCTGGCGGCACTGGAATTTGGTCTGCAGGGAAAAAAGGGTCAAGATCGTTCAGCTCCAGGGTTCGAACCCGCTCTTAACATTTGGCAGAGGATTTGGGGTTGGCCGGGTCAGTATACCTTTCTGAGCGATCTTGGTGTGTGGGCTCTAGGCAAGCTTGTATTAGCTAGCGGGCTTATTCTCTTACTATCAACAGCTACGCCCGGATTGTTGTACAGACTGAAGATTACAGAGGAAATATTGTCATTCTCGATCATGCAGCTCTCACATCATTTATCTGTACTTATTGGCTTTATGCTCATTTTGTTGTCGAGAGGCATTACATTACGGGTTCGTAGCGCGTACATCTGGACCAGCATTTTATTATTTTCCGGGTCTGTGTTTGCGGTGGCTAAAGGCTTTGATTATGAAGAGGCGCTGTTTCTGCTCCTCGTTGCACTCATTCTGTGGATCTCCAGATCTCGGTTCTACCGGATCAGTGCTCCCGTAAGCAGACAGAGTACGATTTGGTGGCTTGCGCTTACTTCAGTAATTGCCCTAAGCTATTATCTATTGGGCAGCCATGTCCATCGTGGATTTCTAAAGCATCTCCCGCCCGGTGTAGAGCCAGAGTGGCTACAGCGGCATAGTCATGTTGCTTTTACAGCCGTAGGGGGACTAGCTTTCTCTTGGATCATTCTTACTTTGCTGATCACCCTTAGACCCCATCGTAAACCGGAGGAGTTATTCGGAAATTTTGATATGGCAAGGCTGAAAAACTTCCTAGGTGAAGTTCAAGGCAATACCTTAACTCATATGTTGTTTTTGGGTGATAAAAGCTTCTTCTGGGCGCAAGAAGGCAAGGTGTTGCTCGCTTTCGCTAGGGTTAGGGATAAGCTTGTAGTCCTTGGTGATCCATTGGGAGAGAGAAGTCTCATGAATGAGGCAATCAGTGAATTTAGACAAGCTGCAGATAAGTACGGTCTGGTCGTAGTTTTTTATCAGGCCACACCTGATTTCTTATCGATCTATCATGAGCAAGGATATCGCTTTTTTAAGCTGGGGGAAGAGGCATTAGTAACGCTCGATACCTTTACGCTCAGTGGCAAAAAGAACAGTGATTTGCGAAGCGTATGCAACCGTTTTGAACGGGAAGGCTATGCCTTCGAAGTTGTAGAAGCACCGCACGCTGAAGATTTGTTACGAGAGCTGCGATCCGTGTCAGACGAATGGTTGAATGGACGCACTGAAAAGGGATATTCACTGGGCTGGTTTAACGAGGCCTATCTACAGCTGGCTCCCGTCGTACTGCTGCGGAATTCCAAAGGGATGATACTGGCATTTGCTTCTATTGCACATGGGTATGATCAGGGCATGACCCTATCGATTGATTTGATGCGCCATCGTAAGAATGTGCCGAACGGGACGATGGATTATTTATTTGTCCGTTTGCTGGAATGGGCGAAATCTAGGGGATATCATCGATTTAATCTAGGTAATGCTCCACTGTCCAGTGTAGGTGAGAATGTTGGGGCTTTGAAAGAGGAGAAATTGGCTCATCTCGTATTTAAAAGAGGGGGGCATTGGTACGGCTTTGTCGGACTTCGCCGATATAAAGAAAAGTTCAGCCCCGAGTGGGAACCGCGTTACTTGGCTTATCCGGCTTCCATAGCGTTGCCGATCCTGACGCTGGATCTGGTGAGGTTAGTATCCCGTCATCCAAAGGCGGAGGAATAAAGGGAGACAAGCGTGAAGTCTCTATGTACATTGGCCTAACTAAAGAAGAGGGTGCCGTCTCAAAGTAGTTTTAGCTACTTGGGTACGACCCTTTTTTTGCGTTGAAGGTTAATTGAAGTTTCAAATGATGGTTTGAGTAAAACACCAATACAACAATTAGGGAATTTCTCCCTGAAATTCTAAGATTACAGGTCATTAGATTTATAATTAGGGAAAATATCCCTAAAATTCATCTGATTTGGTGGGAAATCAAGGCATTACCCTAATTTTTAGGGAGGAATTCCCTAATTTAGTTGATTATAAGCGAATATCGAATATTTTTAGGGAGCTTTTCCCTAATTAGTGTTAAACCCACTCCGCCCACCGCACATCCCCGCTGCATATCCTCATCATCGTCTGCCATCATCACCCAATCTGAAAAGGTTTAATGGTTAAGTGAGATCTTTACTTGGACTATTCCATAAAATAGATGAAGCTGCCCCGTAAGCAGCATTCACTACTTTCGAGAGCAGCCTCATCTATTTTGAGTAACACAACCTTTATTTTTTGTCGACTTTTTCATCAGGCAGAGCCCAGACAGATACGCTGCCACCGTTGACCGGGAAAGTCGCCCAGCCATCTTTTTCAATCGTTATAGTCGCCTTGTGATTATGAGTGAAATCTACCCATGCTTCACCCGCGCGTTGTTCCCCTACGAACATTCTTTTCTGACCGTTCTCACCGTTACTAATCACAACCGCACAGCCGGAGCGTTCGATGTCTTTCACGCCGAGTCGTGTCCAGCCAATCGTGTTGGGATGATCGAAATAATCCTTCTGCTCACCATAGGCTTTGTGATAGCGGGTATATAGCAGCGGGTCTATCGCCTCTTTTTTGCCTGCGACAGGTGTAGGTCCCTCGATCCCATAATAATCTCCATAAAAGACCACAGGATATCCATCGCGTCGCAGTAGGATAAGTGCATAGGCACTTTGCTTAAACCAATCATCTACCCAAGATTCCAGAGCTTCATGGGGTTGAGAATCATGATTATCAACGAACGTTACAGCATTGGTAGGATGGGTCTGCACCAGTGTGTCGTCGAGGATTTTGGTTAAATCAAAGTTTCTACCCCCCAAGGAAGCTGAATGCAGCTTGTAGTGAAGGGAGACATCGAAGAGGTCGATCTTATAATCGACGGTATTTAGAAATTGTCGGCAGGATTCTAAATCCGAATTCCAGAACTCACCCACGATATAGAAATCCTTCTCACATTTATTAAACATTTCTACCGCGAATTGTTTCACAAACTCATGGTTGATATGCTTGATGGCATCTAAGCGAAAGCCGCTGCAGTGGAGCGTGTCCACCAGCCATTTTCCCCATTGGATCATTTCTTTTTTGACTTCTGGATGACTGTAATCAATATTTGCGAACATTAGATAATCGTAGTTGCCGAACTCGTCATCAACATTCTGGTTCCATGTTTTATTCTCGCCTGCGATACGGAATACACCTGTTCGCCCCGACTTGGCGTCAAAATCAGTGCCGTTAAAATGATTGTGATTCCATTTAAAGGAAGAGTGTTCATCACCGCGGCCGGGGAAGGTGAATTTAGTCCAGCCCTCAATCTCGAAAGGCTTGGAGATTTCTTTCATCCGGTCATTAGGGTCGACCTCGATCACCTGGAAGACTTCCTTTTCATCCGCTCCTGCCTTGTGATTCATGACCAAATCAACGTACACGGCAATGCCGTTTTTTTGACATTCCGAAATGGCTTCAATCAGTGCTTGTTTGGTGCCATATTTGGTGCGTACCGTACCTTTTTGGTCATATTCGCCCAGATCGTATAGATCATACACGCCATAGCCTGTATCGTCGGCGGAGACGGCCTTTGTCACAGGAGGTACCCAAACAGAATCAATGCCTACGGCTTTTAGTGCGGAAGCTGTTTCTTTCAGGCGATCCCAGTGTTTCCCATCCGCAGCAACATGCCATTCAAAAAATTGCATCATTGTATGGTTCCTCATTATTTCTTGCGCCTCCATATCCATAAAGCGAATTTTTTCTACACTCTGATTAGATTTTCAGATAACTCTTATTAAACGTAAAAACAGACTATGAAAAATAAGGCAGGCTGATGAATGCGCTGGGAGGGACAAAGATGCGATTTATATAGGCTTGAAAAGTGTAATTTCTGACCTCTGGGAGAGGTGGACAGCATTGCGTCCGTTTCGTTTGGAACTGTACAGAGCATGGTCAGCTTCTGACAGTAGCTCTTCTAGAGTGGCTTTAGGACTTAGGGCTTCTACTACTCCGAAGCTGGCAGTCACGTTAATGGACCCGATGAGCGTATACAAGACACTTTGTTCAATATCTGCGCGGATAGTTTCGCAGAGTTGTGCGGCTTGCTTCAGCGACGTATCTGGCAAACAGATCACAAATTCCTCACCGCCATAACGTCCGAAGATGTCACCCTCCCGGATATGTCTGTTGCATACCTCGACAATGTGCTGAAGGGCTTGATCTCCATATTGATGTCCGAATCGATCATTAATGCTTTTGAAGAAATCTACATCCAGCAAAATAATCGATAGTGAACTCCGATTGCTCGCGGCCTGAACAAGAAGCCCTCGGCTCAGCTCCAAAAAATAGGTACGGTTATAAATCCCCGTCAGACTATCCATCGTAGCCAATTGACGCAGCTTATCTTGAAGCAGTATTCGTTCAGTTACGTCAATCAGCATGATCATTTGTCCTGCTATGTATCCCCCTTGTTTCTGTACGGGAGAGGACCGGATTTGGTAGTAACAAATCTCGTCTCCTTTGATCCAAGCAACTTCCCGTTCTTCACGTAGCAGTGGCTCTGTATCCATAACATAGGACAAGGCATCTTTGCCGGCATTAAGAAACAGTTGAGCCAGCGGTTTACCAATCGCCGAGGAATTAAGTCCTTCTATCATATCCGCGGCTGCGCGATTGTAATCGACGAGCATGTCCGAACGATCGGTGACAAGCACCCCATCTCGCATGCTTTCAAACAGATTCTCACGGGCGATAGGTGCAGCTGTTAGCATACCTCTTGATAGGATAGCCCAGATATATAGGGTGGAAGTGATACTCATAATGATGGGAACGGGATCCATCCCGTAGGGAGTCAGGCCCATTAAATATAAAAAAGAGCCTAACGTTGGAAGGCTTAGTCCAATTAGAATGGTAACGATTTGTCTCCGGTATACCCGTTTCATCCGGTTCCACTGCCATAACATAAGGCAGATAGCTGCCAGTAGACAGCCAAAAGTAAAGCTGCCGTGAACGATATACCAAGGTCCCATCACTACATCAACGAGTGGGGAGGGCGTATTGTCTCGCAAATAAATGGATTTATAGAAGAGGTGGTGGTAATCATTGGTCCACACCATCAGTGTTGTGATGAACGGTATTATATACAGCGCTGCTCGCATGCCCTTTTTAATTAGACTCTCCAGCCCTACGAAATGCATCACCATAATAAGGCTGGCGGGCGCTATAAAAGGCATCCCCAGGTACTCTACTTTAATCCAAAAACCCATTTCCTCCAGTGTTTTGCCCGACAGTTCTAGTGCGAAGCCGAAGGTATAAATCGCGGAAGTGAAGGAGCTTATAACAAAGGCTCTAATTCCTAAGAAATCCGTTTTTTTATAATAGGCGAAAAGGGCTAGTAAAACGCTCAGGACACCAGATATAGCCACAATAACAATATAATTCGAAATTACAGATCCCATGGGTCTATTGTCTCCTACTGAGGAAAGATATGGATAAATATTACCACAAATCTACAAATATTTAAAAATCACTTCATTTGAAACTCGAATAAATGTCCCCCTAGACAAAATGACGTGATTTAGCGGGAGCTATTTTACTAATTGTCTAATGAGAGTCCAGTGAGCAGCGTGTAACATGTTAGTTAATACTACACAACAGAAGATTTTAACTCGACACACTCTCTAATGAGTCAGATTAATTAACATTAATTGCATAGCTTATTTTGATAAGGGGGGGCTGAGGATGTCATTACTCGCGACAAATATTCCTGAAATTCAGCTGGAAAATGTTGAAATGCGCTATAGGGCAGAAGCTGCGGAAGTGCTTGCACTGCATCAGGTGAGTCTTGATATTGCAAAGGGGGAGTTCGTCTCACTGCTCGGACCTTCAGGATGTGGCAAAACAACGCTTTTGAGACTGATGGCCGATCTCATCGCGCCAACGGGCGGGAACATTGTAGTCGCTGGAAAAAGTGCTAAAGAGGCAAGGCTGGCGCAGAAATATGGCATTGTTTTTCAAAGTCCTGTGCTGTATGACTGGCGGAAGGTGAAGCATAACATCACATTGCCGCTAGAATTGATGGGAGTTAAAAAGTCGATCCGTGAGGAGAAAGCCCTAGAGCTTCTTGATCTAGTGGGCTTGCAGAGTTTCGCGGATAAATACCCTTGGCAGCTTAGTGGGGGGATGCAGCAAAGAGTTGCGATTGCCAGAGCGCTATCGATGGAACCGGAAATTCTACTGATGGATGAACCGTTCTCTGCGCTGGATGAGTTTACACGTGAGCGTCTGAACGAAGAACTGTTATCTGTCTGGAGCAAGGTGCAGAACACGATTGTCTTCGTAACACATAGTATTCCTGAGTCGATATTCCTCTCTGACCGGGTGTTTGTTCTTTCCCCGCATCCAGGTCGCTTATCCGCTGTGGTTGAAATTCCTCTGCCACGTCCGCGAACGGCGGAAATGAGAAACAGCCCAGAGTTTTTCGAACTGATCGCAAGTATTCGCGACAGCTTTGAAGGGGTGTAGGGATGAAAGGGGGCAGTATCTTTGTACGGGGTCGCCTGCTGCCGTTGTTTGTCTGGATATTTGGTTTGCTGCTAGTTTGGGAAGGAACCTCCTGGATGCTGCTCCATGTAGTGGAGACACCGTTAGCTCAGTCCAAGTTGCCCTACGTTCATGAGGTGCTATCCACGCTGTGGAAGTATAGTGGCACGCTTCTGAAGGAGGGGGCTGCCACCTTTGGCAATGCTGGTGTTGGCTTCCTGATTGGTGCGGTGGCTGGTGCTTCACTGGCGGTGTTAATGAGCTTGTCGAAGACGATAGAGCAGTTAACTTTTCCTTACGCTATCGCCTCGCAGATGATTCCGATCCTGGGGCTGGCGCCGATCATTTATGGGATTGTGAGAGATGAGCAGACTTCACGGATTATTATTTCGGGTTATATTACATTCTTCCCAGTGGCTCTCAATATGCTGCGTGGCTTGCGAAGTGTAGATCCTTCCGCGCTGGAATTAATGCATTCTTACGCTGCGAAGCCGTGGGCAGTCTATTGGAAACTCAGATTTCCGGCTGCCCTGCCGGGTTTGTTCGGAGGGCTTAAGATTGCTGCTCCGCTCGCAGTGACTGGTGCTATCCTGGTAGAGCTCATGGGTGCGCAGCACGGGATTGGCGTAATCATGCTGCGTAATCTCTACTATGGCAGCTCCCATACCTATATGTTCTGGTCTACGGTGATTGTCGGCGCTTTGTTGGGGATTGTAAGTTACTGGTTGATCAGTCTGATAGAACGTTTGGTGGCGCCGTGGCAGCCTGAATTTCGACCGAAAGGAGGCAGCCGTTAATGGAAACCAACTCCGTTCGGGAGGCTTCATTTATAGGCTCTAGTGGTAAAGAAATGGCTCAGCCGGCGCTAACGGCTACACAAAAGAATGCTGTAGCCGTTCCAAAACCTGCGGAAGCTACCGCGAGTCGAGGCGGCTCACGAATGCTGAAGAGGATATTTAGCGCAGGGGTGCTGCTGCCTGTATTGGCGGGGGTGTTGTTTCTTGGGCTTTGGGAGTTCGAATTCTTTCATAAGATCTTTGATCTGAAGAAATATCAGCTGCCGTTGCCCACAGCAATTGCCACGACCATGAGGGATAATTTCAGCATGTTGCTATCCTATACCGGATACACCCTTACTGAGGCTGTGCTGGGAATGTTGGTTGGTTCTGCTATCGGATTTCTGATCGCTTTAGCTGCTACGGCGTGGCCGCGTTGGGGAAGTGGAAGTTTAACTTTGGTTGCTGCTCTAAATGCTGTGCCCATCGTCGCTCTCGCGCCCATTATGAATCTGTGGTTTGGAGATGGGATAGGCTCACGAATTGCCATAGTAACAGCAACTACAATGGCAGCGATGGCGATCAACGCCTATAAAGGCATGGCGGCGATTGATCCATTGGCGCTGGATCTGATGCATTCCTACGCGGCAGGTAAGCCGGCAGTGTTTCGTTATCTGCGGATTCGCAATAGCCTGCCCTATGTATTTACAGCACTGAAGATCAACGCGACGGCGAGTATGATTGGCGCCATTGTTGGGGAATTCTTTTTCTCCTCAAAAGGGCTTGGGTATCTGCTCTCCAATTCCATTAAAGTTGCCAAAATGCCGCTGGGCTGGTCCTGTATTGTGCTGGCCGCAATTGCCGGCGTGCTCTTCTACTTAGTGGTTGAGCGGCTGGAGAAAGTATTCATTAAGTGGCATCCTTCGCAAAGATAACCTTACCATCAGTACATCCAGTCCTAATGGAGAAAGAGAAACCACCCACGGCTGTATGCATACAACGCACCACGATGATTGTCCATACTGTGCTACTTGAAATATAAGGATTTATAAGTTTCACACTATACATCATCCTTATATTTCTCGCTTAAACGCTTATCGTCCTTATAAGGACGACGAAGGCGTTTACGCTTGTTACAAACTTAAATTACGATAGGGGGAGTTCGATTGATGAACGGGAAAAAACACAAATTTCGTGGTGGTTTGTTGGCAATCGTGATGATGTTAAGTGTTTCTTTAATGGCGGGTTGCGGGGGCAACAATAATAACTCGGCAGCCGAAGCTACGACTGCCCCTGAAGCTTCTACAGCTCCTGAGGCAAGTGCTACGGCTGAACCAGCGGCTGATCCAGTTACAGTGAAGCTGCAGTTGAAATGGGTGCCGCAGGCACAATTCGCTGGGTATTTTGTGGCGCAGGATAAAGGTTATTACAAGGAAGAAGGGCTAAGTGTAGAGATTCTGCCGGGGGGTCCTGATATCGTTCCGGAACAGCAAGTGGCAGGCGGCTCCGCAGATATCGGTGTGGGTTGGGTAGCCAGCTTGCTGCCGAGTCTTGAAGAGGGAATGCCACTGGTGCAGATCGCGCAAATCTATCAAAAGAGCGGATTGGTCCTGGTCTCCAAAAAATCGGCGGGCATCAACTCAGCCGCTGATCTTAAGGGTAAAAAAGTCGGCAACTGGATGGGCGGCAACGAATTTGAACTATTAGCGTTATTCGATAAATATAAGTTCGATCCGAATAAGGATCTAAGCTTTACGAAGCAAGGGTTCACGATGGATCAGTTCTTGGGCGATCAGATCGATGCGGCCTCAGCGATGACTTACAACGAGTACCAAGTAGTGCTGGAGTCAGGCGTTAAGGCTGAGGATCTGAATGTCATCGATATGAATACAGAAGGCGTAGCGATGCTAGAGGATAATCTGTTCGCTAATAAGGAATGGCTTGCGGAGAACAAGGAGACTGCGGCAAAGTTTGTGCGTGCCTCCCTGAAGGGCTGGAAAGATGCAATTGCCGATCCTGCGGCTGCGGTGGATAGTGTAATGAAGCAAGCAGAAGACGGCAGTACTACTAAGGAGCATCAATTGACGATGATGACCGAGGTTGCCAAGCTGATTCTGCCTGAGGGCTTTGACAGTGCGAAGATGGGATATACCGATGCAGCGGCGTTCCAGCAAACGGCTGATATTTCGCAAAAGTTCGGTGTTATTAAAGAGCCTGTTAAGGTAGATGAGGCGTACACGAACGAAATCGTAGAAATGGCGGCAAAATAACTAGCCGAACTTATAGTTATAATAGATGGCCGCCCGTTCTGGCGGTCATCTATTATAATCAGCAGTCCATCAGTGCATCTGAAACAGAGAAAGAGGTGTGAGCTATGTCTCTCCTAGTAACGCAGGCTGAAAGAGTTAAAAATTATGTGAATGGAGCTTGGGTAGAATCGTCGTCCGGGCGAGATGAAGAGGTATATAATCCGGCGACGGGTGAAGTGATTGCTTATGTGCCCATTTCCAGTAAGGAAGAGCTGGGTGCGGCAGTAGAAGCGGCTGCGGTGGCATTTCAAGCGTGGAAAAGGGTCGCTGTGCCGCGTCGTGCCCGCTACTTTTTTCAATATCAACAGCTGCTGGTAAAGCATTGGAATGAGCTGGCCGAGCTGATTACGCTGGAGAATGGCAAAAGTCTGGAAGAGGCGCAAGGTGAGGTGCAGCGTGGCATTGAGTGTGTGGAATTTGCCGCAGGCATCCCCACTTTGATGATGGGCAGCCAGCTTCCGGATATTGCTACCGGAATTGAATCCGGGATGTACCGCTATCCGCTGGGGGTCATCGGTGGGATTGCTCCGTTCAATTTTCCGATGATGGTCCCTTGCTGGATGTTTCCGCTTGCCATCGCTTGTGGAAACACTTTTGTGCTGAAGCCTTCTGAGCGTACGCCGCTGCTGGTCAATCGGTTAGCTGAATTATTTGCTGAAGTGGGCTTTCCACCAGGTGTGCTGAATGTGGTTCATGGAGCGCATGAGGTGGTGAACGGGCTGTTGGAGCATGATGAAGTGAAGGCAATTTCGTTCGTCGGTTCGCAGCCGGTTGCGGAATACGTATATAAGACAGGGACGGCGCAGGGGAAACGGGTGCAGGCGCTAGCTGGAGCTAAAAATCATTCAATTGTGTTACCTGATGCGGAGCTGGATAATGCGGTGAAGAATATAATTGCCGCTGCGTTTGGCTCAGCGGGTGAGCGGTGTATGGCTTGCTCGGTTGTAGTGGTTCATGAGGATATTGCTGACGAGCTAGTGAGTCGTCTGGCTGCGGCTGCAGATGAGCTTAAGATTGGTAATGGTGCCGATGACGGGGTGTTTTTGGGTCCAGTAATTCGCCAGTCGAATAAGGATCGTACTCTTTATTACATTGAGACTGGTGAAGCTGAACAAGCCGAGTTAGTGAGAGATGGGCGGAAAGATGCTGCTGTGGGCGGTGTGGGTTATTTTATCGGACCGACGATATTTGATCATGTACAGCCGGGAATGACCCTCTGGAAGGATGAGATTTTTGCACCGGTGTTGTCTGTGATCCGTGTGAAGAGTTTAAGTGAAGCTATTGCGGTGACGAATCAGTCTCCATTCGCGAATGGGGCGTGCATTTACACAGATAGCGCTAAAGCGATCCGCGAGTTCCGGGAAGAAATTGATGCAGGAATGCTGGGTGTGAATCTGGGTGTGCCTGCGCCCATGGCCTTTTTCCCCTTCTCGGGTTATAAGAAATCATTCTATGGAGACCTGCATGCCAATGGCCGTGATGGGGTGGAATTCTATACGCGTAAAAAGATGATCACTGCCCGTTATTAGAGAAAATGAGCTGCTGAGAGGAGAAGATGTTATGCAGAGTCTGGGGAATGATAGTGAGCTTGCGGTGAGCAAGGATCGGAAATATTTATGGCACAACATTACACCTTATAGTGAAAAAAATCCGCCTATGATTGCCGCCTCGGCAAGTGGGTCGTGGATCACGGATATACAAGGCAATCGATTTTTGGATGGGATGTCTGGCCTGTGGTGTGTAAATGTGGGATACGGGCGCAAGGAGCTGGCGGAAGCTGCTTACAATCAATTGCTAACGCTGCCTTATTTTCCTCTGACACAAAGTCATCTCCCGGCGATTGCGCTGGCGGAGAAGCTGAATGAATGGCTCGGAGACGATTATGTGATCTTTTTTTCCAATAGTGGATCGGAAGCCAATGAGGCTGCTTTCAAAATGGCCCGCCAGTACCAGCAGCAAATCGGCCAGCATTATCGCCATAAATTCATTGCCCGTTATCGTGGGTACCACGGTAGTTCGCTTGGGGCATTATCTGCAACGGGCCAGGCCCAACGCAAATATAAATATGAACCGCTGACAGGCGGGTTTCTGCATGTAGCTCCCCCGGACAGCTATCGCCGCCCGGCCGGGATGACTGTGGAAGAATTCAACCTCCAGTGTGCACAGTCCATAGAGGATATGATCATCTGGGAAGGCGTGGAGACGGTAGCTGCGGTGATTATGGAGCCTGTAATTACGGGTGGTGGCGTCATTGTACCGCATCAGGTTTATTTGGATCGGGTGCAGGAAATCTGCCGTAAGCACGGTGTGTTGCTCATTATGGATGAGGTGATTTGTGGATTCGGACGCTCTGGACGTAAGTTTGGTCATCACAACTTTAATGTGAAGCCTGACATCGTGACAATGGCTAAGGGGTTGACTAGTGCTTATCTTCCCTTATCTGCCACTGCTGTTCGTAAGGATATCTATGAAGCGTTCAAGGATAATAGTGATGATTATGGTCATTTTCGCCATGTGAATACTTTTGGTGGCAATCCGGCTTCGTGTGCACTAGCGTTACGCAATCTGGAAATTATCGAGCAGGAGAAGCTGGTGGAGCGTGCAGAGCTTTTGGGCAAAAGACTGAACACTGCATTCACCGAGTTACTGGATCACAAGCTTGTGGGTGATGTTCGCAGCTTTGGTTTAGTGACAGGCATCGAGTTGGTTGAAGATAAGGTTAGCAAAAAGCCAGTTGATCTGAGTATTGTGAAAGGCATTATTGCTGAATGCAAATCAAAAGGACTTATCATCGGCAAAAATGGCGATACCGTAGCTGGGTTCAACAATGTGCTTACCTTCGCCCCGCCGTTATCCTCCACGGATGAAGATATAGAATTTATTATCGACACCTTTAAATCTGTGCTGAACGGGGGCTAGGTAAAGTGATTTTGTCTGGATATAGAAATTGGTAGGCGCGCAGGGCGACTTGAATGGAGATGCGATTCTCTGGCTGCATGAAGTCTTCACCCAGTAGCTCTGTTATTTTGTCCAGGCGATAATACAGTGACTGTCTAACGATGAATAAATTCCGAGCGGCAATCTGTTTGGAGCCATCATGATCAAGGTAAACACGAAGGGTAAGCAGCAGCTCGCTGCCTTTGGTTTGGTCGTGGTCGATTAGCGGGCCGAGATAACTGGAAATGAAGTTCTGCAACGTTTTCCCATCATTTAGGCTAAGTAGTAATTGGAATACGCCAAGCTCATCGTAAAAGAGCAGTGACTTCTGATAACAAGAGTATAGAGACAAAGCTTGCAAAGCTTCTTGATAACCGGAATAGGCCTGTATTAGGCGCTTATGCGATTTACTGACTCCGATGACCAGTTGCAAATCCTTGAGCTTCTCGTCGGAGCGGATATGTTGAAGGGCTTCAAGTGCTTGCTGAAGCCGCATTTTTCCAGGCATTTTCGATTGAATGTCGAGTGCGATGACGGTGAGGCGATTGTTCTTAAGGGTGATCAGCGGACGCAAAGAATATTTCTCGAAGATGGAACGCAGGATGAGCGAAAGGTGGAAGGTAATTGATTCCCATTCGTTCTCTGAGCTGTTCCATTTTACGTCTCTAGGGTTCTTGATTTCGATAAGGCATACACGGTAAGGGAGTTCGTTGACCATGTTGAAATTGGAACCGATCAAGCCTTTTAAGCGATTGTCATCCTCTATACGACCATTGATCAGCTCGTCGACCCATAGATTTTCTGAAAAAAGCTTACGCTCCTCCATATATCGGGTACGCAGCAGCTCTTGAGCAATGGACAACGAGGCGGAATCCAGCAGCAGGCAATCAAATTCCTGTGGCTTATGATTACAGACCATCAGGATATAAGCCCAGGTCTGATCCAGCGCGCCTACAGGCTTGATTGCAATTGTCTTTTGTCCATATTCTCGGGTGTAAGGGGCGATGTCTGGTTGAATGCCTTCCATCTCGTCACCGAAGGTGGTGAAGAAATTCAGCAGGGGAGTTTGCTCATCGGGCGGAAGTGCCGGGAAAAATAAGGGTTTACCTTGCAGCTGCATATAGACAATTTGTGTGCGGGTGCTTTTACATAATAATTGCAGCACCTTCACTGTTCCTTGTGAGGTTAACGTCAGACGGTGGAATTCACGAGAGATGCTTTCTAGTTCTTGCAGCATCCGGTGATGCCGATTGATGATGATCGAATGAAGATCCAGCGTGATATCTACGAAGCGAACCGTGCGGGTGAAGATGATTAGCGGAAAGTCATGCCTGTTGGCTAAGTCGATCATCTCTTGCGGGATGGTGCTGAAATACGTACCTAACTCAATACATAGGCAAGCTGCATTTTTGTCGATTAGGTTCTGCATAAACTCCAAGGAGGATGGGAGATCGACACTTGCACCAATCCCCGTAGTCAAAATCATTTCTTCGCCATGAATCAGAGTCTCGAAGTTGGCACTTTCCAGCACATGCACCCAGCGAATGGCACGGCTTAGGCCGCTTTTCCCGCCGAACACCTCGGCTTCTGCGAATAGTGGTCTTTTTAAAGCGTCACGAATGGTTAATACAAGCTCCCAGTCCATAGTTACTCCCCCTCGCTCTTCTGTGCTATGCCCACTGTTAACGTCCTGTTATTCTCAGCCTATTCTCACACGTAAAAAATACGGTTTTGAAATTAGACAAAGTGTCTAATGCAACGAAAATTCGAAATGACTATAGTTTGATTAACGGATGTTAGTATATATAACTTAATCAGGAAGAATATTGAGAAATAATTTCTGTTAGTGCTTATATTACTACAATAAATTAAAGATGTAAGCAAAATATTCAGACAAAACTTGAAATAATGTAATATTATATAACACAAATATGAAAAATTACCCATAAGGAGGGACTAGTGATGGAGCATTCTTCTCCGTTAACAGCATTTACACCTGATATGTTCATGCGTAACTTCGCCGAGGCTGAGCCGCCTTTGACCCATAAGGGTGCGATGGATGAGTCCAATCGCTGTCTATATTGCTACGATGCCCCATGTATTAAAGCATGTCCGACCAGCATTAATATTCCCTCCTTTATCAAACGGATCGCCACTGACAATCTGAAAGGCTCGGCACAGACGATTATGGATTCCAATCCTGTGGGTGCCAGCTGTGCTCGTGTTTGTCCTACAGATGAGCTGTGTGAAGGCGCCTGTGTGTTAAACGATGCCTCGGCACCGATCCAGATCGGACTGCTGCAGCGTTATGCGACAGATTGGGCGATGAACAGCGGAGTTCAATTATTTAAGGCAGGCATTCCTAACGGGAAAAAGGTAGCTGTAATCGGTGGTGGTCCTGCGGGATTGTCAGCGGCTAGGGAGCTCGCCCGTGAAGGTTTTGCTGTCGTGATCTACGAAGCGAAGGCGTTAGCGGGTGGGCTGGATACGCATGGGATTGTGTCGTTTCGGCTTCCGCAGTCTGTATCTCTTTGGGAAGTGGAGCAGATAGAGAAGCTGGGTGTGGAAATACGTACAGGTGTAAAAGTCGGAGTAGATGTTTCTGTAGATGAGCTGAAGTCGAATTATGATGCCATCGTTTTGGCAGCAGGTATGGGTTATGTGCCTCCAATAGGGATTGAAGGTGAAAAATTGGTTGGCGTATATGATGCCATTGCGCTCGTAGAATCCACTAAGACTGGCATTCCTCTACTAGAGCTGATGGGTCAGCGGGTCGCTGTCATTGGTGCAGGGAATACGGCTATTGATGCAGCGACTTGCTCAGTGCGGCTGGGAGCCACCAATGTGAAAATAGTCTACCGCCGGACCCGCGAAGAGATGACGGCATATGACTTTGAATATGAATTCGCGAAGCAGGAAGGTGTGGAGTTCAACTGGCTTACCTTACCGAAACGTATCGTGGGTGATGAGTTTGGGAATGTAACAGCACTGGAGTGTGTGCAGATGAAGCTGACAGAGGAGCTGGGCAAAGATGGACGTCCAGTACCTATGCCGATCGAGGGTTCTGAGTTCTTGATTCCTGTAGATGCGGTTGTAATAGCTATTGGTCAAAAGCGTCGCCTAGATCTAATAGATTCCTTAGGCCTTGTGCATGACCGTGGGGTTGTAAAGGTGGATGAAGCCACCTGTCAAACCTCCGATCCGCAAATTTATGCCGCTGGCGATATCATATTTGGTTCAGGCAAAGGCGAGGCCATGGTTGTATCGGCGGCACAGCAGGGAAAAGATGCGGCCCATGCGATTGTTAAACAATTCTCAGGCCAGCAGGATGCCGTTATTAGATCTGCGGGTTGAGCGTAGAGATCAAATTGGATTTAACATGACAGGGAGGGAATATCAATGGCAGATTTAAGTATTAATCTCGCAGGAATCAAATCACCGAATCCGTTCTGGCTGGCCTCTGCGCCGCCTACGAATACAGGTTATCAAGTGCAGCGGGCCTTTGAAGCAGGTTGGGGCGGGGCGGTGTGGAAGACGCTCGGCGATCCGATCATTAATACCTCATCGCGTTTTGCGGCAGTAAATTTTAATGGGCAACGGGTTGCGGGCTTTAACAATATTGAACTGATCACCGACCGTCCGCTTGAAGTCAATCTGAAGGAAATCTATGAAACGAAAAAAAGGTTCCCGAATCATGCGATTATAGCCTCCCTGATGGTAGAACCAACGCAGCATAAATGGCATGAGATTGTTAAGCGGGTAGAGGATGTGGGTGTAGACGGTCTGGAGCTTAACTTTGGCTGTCCGCACGGGATGGCTGAGCGTGGAATGGGCGCTGCTTCGGGGCAGCAGCCTGATCTGGTGCAGGCACAGACCACCTGGGTAAAAGAAGTTGCGACGACCCCGGTGATTGTGAAGCTGACGCCTAATATTACGGATATCACCGTCGTTGCCCGCCATGCGGTTAAGGGGGGAGCGGACGCGATTAGTATGATCAATACGATCAACAGTCTTGCTGGTGTAGATATTCATAGCTGGAATACGATTCCGAACGTTGGAGGTCAAGGTGCGCATGGAGGTTATTGTGGTCCAGCTGTGAAGCCTATTGCGCTTAGCATGGTGGCCGAGTGTGCCCGTGACCGGGGAGTAGGCATTCCTATCTCCGGTATTGGAGGGATTTCGACCTGGCAGGATGTTGTGGAGTTTATGCTAATGGGTGCTACAGGTATTCAGGTATGTACAGCGGTTATGCATCATGGTTTCCGGATTGTGGAGGAAATGATCGATGGGCTGAACAACTATTTGGATGATAAAGGGTTAGCTTCTGTAACAGAGCTAATCGGCAAATCGGTATCCAGATACTCCAACTGGGGTGATCTGGATCTCAACTATAAGGTCGTTGCCCGTATTAATGAGAACAACTGCATCAACTGTAATAAATGCCATATTGCCTGCGAAGATGCTTCACATCAATGTATTGATATGTTAACTAATGCAGATGGGAAAGCTATTCTACAGGTCCGCGAGGAAGATTGTGTAGGTTGTAATCTTTGTTCAATTGTCTGTCCAGCGGACGGCGCGATCGATATGGTTCCAGTGGATACCGGGGTAGCCCCTCTGACCTGGAATGAAAGGCAGAAGGTGATCAGTAGCTTGAATGGCTCCTATTCGGAAGTGGAGGTGGTGTAAGGATGAAAAAGATTATTAAAAATGGCATCATCGTTACCGCAGCAGATACTTATACAGGCGATGTGGCAATTGAAAACGGGGTTATTACGGAGATTGGCCTTCATTTGGATGTCCCTGGTGCGGAAATTATAGATGCCTCGGGGTGTTATGTTTTTCCTGGAGGCATTGATCCTCATACGCATCTGGATATGCCTTTTGGCGGCACGGTTACAGCCGATGATTTCGAGACGGGAACCATTGCGGCTGCATATGGCGGAACGACCACAGTCATTGATTTTTGCTTAACCACCAAAGGACAACCGCTACAGCAAGCCGTAGATACATGGCATCATAAGTCACAGGATAAAGCGGTGATTGATTACAGCTTCCACCTTATGGTCTCGGAATTAAACGATAAGGTACTCGGTGAGCTTCCGGAGATAATTGAGAATGAAGGCATTACCTCGCTCAAAGTATTTATGGCATATAAGAATACTTTTCAGGCGGATGACGGCACACTTTTTAAGACCCTTCAAGCTGCGAAAAAAGAAGGTGCACTCGTGATGGTGCATGCGGAGAATGGAGATGTCATTGAATATCTTGTAGAGCAGGCTTTGGCCGCAGGCAATACCGACCCGATCTTTCATGCGCTGACCCGCCCGCCGGAGCTGGAGGGTGAAGCTACGGGACGCGCAGCTTATCTAACCGAACTGACAGATTCTCAGCTGTATGTTGTACACGTGACCTGTGCGGAAGCCGCTTGGAAGATTGCTGAAGCGCGTAAAAAGGGACTGCGCGTCTACGGCGAGACTTGTCCACAGTATTTAGTGCTGGATCAGACGGCGCTGGAAAAGCCTAATTTCGAAGGTGCCAAATACGTGTGGTCTCCGCCCCTGCGTGAGCAGTGGAATCAGGATGTTTTATGGGATGCGCTATGGAGCGGCAGCTTGCAGACGATTGGCTCTGACCAGTGCTCGTTTGATTTCAAAGGACAAAAGGATCTGGGGCTAGGCGATTTCTCCAAAATCCCGAACGGTGGGCCGACCATCGAGGATCGGTTTACGATTCTCTATTCAGAAGGTGTGCAGAAAGGCCGGATCTCATTGAACAAATTCGTAGACATTATTGCTACCTCTAGCGCCAAGCTGTTTGGCTTGTATCCGCAAAAAGGTACGGTCTCGGTAGGCAGTGACGCTGACTTGGTTATTTTTGATCCGGCTGTAGAAAGAATACTCTCCGCAGAAACACATCATATGAACGTCGATTATAATGCGTTTGAGGGCTTTGAAGTAAAGGGAGAGCCTGTTTCCGTCCTCAGTCGAGGCGAATTTGTGATTCGAGACAAGCAATTTGTTGGTAAACCCGGGTCGGGAAAATATTTAAAGCGCAAGCGTTTTGCAGCGAAGGCTCCTCTTCCTTCCAAGGCGGAAATCAGCGGAGGTGTAGTCTAATGTCTGCTTTTACGGAATATGCCAAAGAACAGCAGGAGATCGACGGGCTGCTCTTTAAAGGATATACGATTGCTAGTATCCAAGAGGATTTGGACGGTGCCCGAATAAAGTTTGTCAGAGGGGAGCCGGCTAAAAGCTCGGTAGAGCTGCTACTACTGACAGCGGATGCTCGTAAGTACGTGACAACCCTTGTGGTTGCGGAGCTGAGGGCGGAAGGTGCGCAGGCGGGTTGTTACAGTGCAGAGGTTTGAAGTGAGGGGATTTGAAGCTGAGTAGTGAGCTCCTGAACCGGGAGCTTGGAGCTCGGCTTTTTGTTGTGATGATGAAAATTTAAAGGCCACCCTGCAAAAGGATGGCCTTTTCTCTGAATTATTGAACTAAC
The DNA here is from genome assembly GCF_008370385.1 of Paenibacillus sp. B2(2019). NCBI lineage: Bacteria > Bacillati > Bacillota > Bacilli > Caryophanales > Paenibacillaceae > Paenibacillus > Paenibacillus sp. B2(2019). The sequence continues at coordinate 294,800 of NZ_VTZR01000013.1, read as the reverse complement.
TAACAAGCTAGTTTAATTAGGCTCAATGAGGCCAACGGTTTGTAAATCCTCAATGTTAAGATACATAGTGCCCTTATATTTCTTTACACGTATGTCGCTTAACGTGAATTGGCCTGTTTTTGCTTTTTTGTATTCATCTGTCACAACGATATCGTATCTTACTAGGCCCATCTCAGCATATTTACCTATGCTAAGGGTGTTGGAATCACTATTTCCAAGATTAATGATTTTTTCAATTTCGGAGAGCATAGATAAGGAAATCCAACCTTCGCTCATAAGCGGAGGCAAGGTTTCCTTGTTTCCGGCTGCGGTTACATAATTGGCGTCAAAATAATCAGGGTATCCTTTATAGCCGGGATCTTTGGATTGTTCTTGTGTTGGCGGTACTCCGACAATACGAATTTTGGGAGCGTTAGCTGCGAAATCTTTAATGGCATCGATCTCAGCTATTTCCTTTTGTAAATTCATGTCTTTTAATGCGTTGGGACCAAACAAGACAGTTCCATTGGCGTTGAATAAGATCGGGATGCCGTCAATGGTGTAAGAGGCACCTTTAAAAGATGGGCTATTAATTTGAATCACATCTGCTGCTGCTGAATAATAAACGGCGTTCCCGGTTGCTTCACCAACGATACGAACCGGAATTAACGTAGTGCCATTCTGAGCAAACGGCGCCGCCTGCAGCATTTTTTTCTGGCCATTCACGTATGCTGTTTTGCTACCAATAGTAAAAGTTATCTTCAAGTCGCCTTTGGTGCCCGTAACTTGTTTCAGTTTTGCGTTATAGTCTATACTCATCTTAAGTTTCTCGAATAATTCTCGGAAAGGGACGAACGAAACTCCGTTTTTGCTCACAGATCTCGAATTTAGTGGCACCCCATCCACAAAAATGTGGGATCCCTTAGAAGCTGCTGACGCTGGAGCAGGAATAAGACCTACAGAAAATATCAAAACGCATATCATTGCTAGAACCGACAATCTCTTCAACAAATAACGCCCCCATAAATTCATTTTATTTCCATCAACTCTCATCTTACTATTAATCGTTGTGCTGTCAAGATAAGTGTCCTGAAGTCCCTTTGTAATGAAGTAACTTAATCTTATTTTGTCTATCGTAACGAAGAACTTACCCACTGTCATTCATGTAGTTCTAGCTTGTTTTCTTTATATTGGAAGAGCTGTAGGAATGCTCGCAACTTCGTGTATAATTGAGACCAGGTGTTAAGAATTCCAATCGGATGAGGAGATCAGCTGGTTATGTACTTTCTTGATATTATGTCTTGGCTGACAGAGGATAATCTGCGGCATCTGCTTGAACAATATCGTTCGTTTGGGCCCTTTCCGGGCATTGCGTTAACGTTTTTGAAATCATTTATACCACCACTACCAACTATTGCGATCGTCGGATTAAACGGGGCTGTATATGGTTTATGGTTAGGTTTTTTGTATTCTTGGATCGGCTTGGTTGCGGGCTGTGTGACAACATTTTGGATTATTCGCAAAGTAGCTTCGCATCGGTATCTGCGAAAATGGGCAGAACGGCCAAAGGTAGCCAAAAGTATGACATGGGTGCGGCAAAGCGGATTCAGTTATGTATTTCTGCTTAGTATATTCCCGGTTGGCCCCTTCGTTGTAATTAATATGGCTGCTGGTCTTGCTGGTATGAGGTTTCGTTCATACCTCCTTGCGCTCACTGTGGGCAAAGCGATCATGGTATTCGCAGTTTCATATATTGGAAATGATCTGGAACGATTTATCCGCCAGCCGTGGGAGATCATCTATGTCTTGGTGTTTATTGGATTGTCACTATGGGGAGTTAAAGCCATCGAGGCGCGGTTCGCTAGAACGGTGGAAGATGGAAACAAGGCCGCTTAGTACTGTGAATGGACTATTTTAATAAAACAAAGGAGGAAATGATGATGAAATATCGTAAACTTGGCAGTACAGGGATGAATGTATCGGTGATCGGATTGGGTACTTGGCAGTTCGGTGGAGAGTGGGGCAAGGATTTCACTCAAGCAGAAGTCGATGCCATGCTAGATAAGGCTGGAGAGCTCGGTATTAACCTGATTGATACGGCAGAATGTTATGGAGATCACTTGTCAGAGAAGTTCATCGGGGGTTATCTGGCTCGCCGGAAACGTGAGGACTGGATTGTAGCTACGAAATTTGGTCATCATTTTCAGGGACATTTGCAGCGGGAACAGTTATGGCGTGCTGAGGATGTGCTGAAGCAACTGGACGATTCCCTGCGTGCACTTCAGACTGAGTACATCGACCTCTATCAATTCCATTCCGGAACGGATGAGCAATTCGATAATGACAAGCTGTGGAGCATGCTCGACAGACAGAAGCAGGCAGGGAAAATCCGTCATTTAGGCGTCTCGATAAGTGCATCAGTCTCGGGTGTACATCAGACCTCTGCAGCAGCGGATGTGCAAGCAGAGGCCATACAAGTAGTATATAATCGCCTGGATCGTCAACCTGAGGAAGAGATTCTTCCGCTCTGCATCGAGCATAAATTAGGTGTGTTGGCGCGTGTTCCGTTAGCGAGTGGTTATTTAAGCGGCAAGTACAAGCCGGATGCGGTATTTGGTCAGGGTGATGTGCGTGCTAACCATAAAGAGGATGTAAGGCAAAAACAGCTGCGCGCTGTAGCTGAAATTGCTGCCAATGAAGTCCCTTCTGGACTCGATATGGCGCAGTGGGCTTTGGCGTGGTGCCTTCAGCATCCCGCAGTAACCAGTGTAATTCCAGGTTGTAAAAATGTAGAACAAGTTATCTCCAACGCTAGTGCTGCCGATCTGGACATGGTGAAGGACACTACACAATAAGCTGGAAACTACACCGAAAAAAGTGCTTTGACCTTCGCCTCAGCGGGATCCTCATTGTAGATATGGGTCCAACTGTTCGTAGAAGCATCATAAAAATAGTCCTGTTTCCATTGTTGGAAATGGATCACGATATTTCGTACAGCGGATACAATTCTCTCTACCTCCTGATTCGTCATAATGGGGTGTAGAGAGATGCGGATCCAACCCGGTCTAAGCGACTGGTCTCCTACAGTAATTGCCTCAGCGATCTGAGCAGATTGCGCCCACCCTAATTCAAGTAAGTAATGCCCATAAGGACCTGCACAAGAGCAACCACCCCGGGCTTGTATACCAAAGCGATCATTCAGTAGTTGAACTGCAAGATTATAATGAATATCACGTAGTGTAAAAGAGACAATGCCATGACGTTCTGTATAATGTCCAGCTAGCAGCGAGCATTCGGGTATGCTTCGGAGCCCGTTCATAAATTGCTGGCATAGCTCGTGCTCTCTAATCACCATATATTGACCGTTTCCATTCATCTGTTCCTTCAGCTTCACGCAAAGTGCCGTCCGAAAAGCTTGCAGAAACCCCGGTGTTCCCCCGTCTTCCCGCATCTCTATTTCGTTGGTGTAGCGCCGTCCTCCCCAAGGATTAACCCAAGCCACTGTACCTCCACCCGGTTCGTCAGGAATACGTCCATTACTTAGAGCCTCATCAAAAATTAGAACGCCATTCGTGCCCGGTCCACCCAGAAATTTATGCGGAGAAAAAAAGACTGCATCCAGCTTCTCCAGCGGTGAGACAGGATGCATATCGATAGGCTCATAGGGTGCACTGGCGGCAAAATCTACAAAACATAGGCCTCCGTGGCGGTGCATAATCGCGGCAAGCTTCTGGTAGGGAGTCTGAATTCCGGTCACATTGGAGCAAGCCGTAAATGAACCGATTTTCCAGCGGCGATGCTGATACAATTTCAACTGGGCTTCAAGCTGCTGAAGATCTATATTTCCGTTTTCTCCGGGAGGAACAGTCACAACATCACCAATCCCCTCCTGCCAGGGAAGGATATTGGAATGATGCTCCATATGGCTGGTGAAGATCACAGGACGTTCCTCCATCGAATGGGAGCTATAGTCCTGAATCCACTCAGGGAGTCTTAAGCCCATGATACGCTGCAGCTTGTTTACGGCTCCCGTTGTTCCATTTCCGCAGAAGAGCAGGATGTCCTGAGGGCCAGCATTTACATGCTTTTTAATAATTTGTCGCGCTTCATTATAAGCCAGTGTCATGGTTAATCCGGTCGTGTTGGAGTCTGTATGTGGATTACTAACATATGGACCGAAGGCTTCCTGCAGCTTCCGTTCAATCGGTTCATATAAGCGTCCGCTTGCGGTCCAATCGGCATACAGCAGGGGCTGTCTACCATAGGGTGTGGTGATCTGATGCCGAATTCCAATGGTGTGCTCACGAAAAATCTCGAAATGGTTTTGTAGTGAAGCGGGCGTCTCTGCAGAAGAGGCGTGGATGATGTTTAGCACGGATTTCCCTCCAGCCCGTACGCCGATAGTGGTAAGGTCATAGTTTATTTTCGGCGTGCCAGTAGTTTCTATGGCATCAGTATATGCTTGCTTGGAGAATTGGGTTAAAGCCTAGGTGGAGTTTATAGGAATAACAAATAAAGGAGATAGAGGTGAATGGTGTAATTAATATACAACATTGTTTTTTATTTACTTATAATGAAACTTTTTGAGATCTACTGCGTCAAATAATACGATTTGAAATAATGAATGTACCATGAAGTAAAAGCATTGTCTCGGTAGGGGTGAAAGTGTTTTTACAAGGAATATAAGAGGACGGTAAAGATAGGGCCACTTATATTTACAAATGGAGCAGAGGAGTCAAATCATGCATTTAAAAAAACTATCATTAGTTGTACTATTGGCCGTATCTCAGACTGCTGCGGCAGTGCCCGTTTTTGCTGAAGCTGGAAATGTTACCTCCAGTAACACCAGTGGAGTAAGAGTGGCTACTACATCTGTTGCGGAAGTAATTCCAGAAGCTACTGATCCATTGCCATCATTGACACGTCCGGTAGCAGAAGGGGCAACAGCAACAGCAACAGCAACAGCAACACCAACGCCAACGCCAACGCCAACAGCGACAGTAACGCCAATTACAGGGGTAACAACCGATTCTACTTTAACAACGTTACCATCCCCCACACCGAGTCCAAGTCTTACACTTATACCTGCGACCACCACACCACCGATTACAACAGATATAGTTAATGCAGGGGCTAGCAATCAGCTTGTACTTATGATGAATAGTAACAAAATGTATCAGAATGGCATTGAATATTTGGCTAATCAGCCAATGGCAGTGAAGAATGGCGTTTCCTACGTTTCGATTAGAGCTATGGTTGAACGTGTAGGTGTGAAATACATTTACGATTATAAGACGAAAGAGACTATTGTTACTAAAGGCAGCGACGTTATGCGGTTCAAGACAGACAGTAAGATTTATTCCGTAAATGGTAAGAATGTGACAATGAAAGGTCCAGCTTATCAATTCAAAGGAACCTTTATGATTCCATTGACGTCCATTACTGGGGCGCTGGGCATTCCGTATACCGTGGATAATGTGCAAAAACGAGTCATTCTTTCGCTAAATTTGAAGCCTAAAGCTTCTTTTACAGTACCGGCTATAATTTATGCTGGTGATCCAGTGAATTTCTTGACTTCTAGCTCTTCACCGATTGGTTCAGCCATAGTTGAAGAGAAGTGGGAAGGGAAGCAGGATATCTATGATACACCTGGGCAATATGTAGTATCCTACTCTGTTAGGGATGCTAATGGACAATGGAGTGATCCCTACTCCACGACGATCACGATTCTAAAACCGAATACACCGCCGGTTGCAAATTTTACGACCGATAAGAATTCCTACAAAATGGGTGAGATGATCACTTATACGGATATGAGCACCGACCCAGACGGAGATGCACTTAAAACAACGACCTGGACGAATAAAGCGGAAGCTTTCTTCACGCCTGGTCCTGCAACAGTTTCTATTCAAGTAGAAGATTCACATGGCGCAATCAGCACTTTTGAAAAAGTCATTAATATTACGGGTGAAGTCTTGTACAGTAAGGAAGATTTCTATAGATTGTTCGCTTCTCCGGGTAGTGTATTTGATATTGACGGATCCAATGTTCCAAACTGGCAGAAGGTAGCTTATACGCTCACTTCTGAGCCTTATAATCTTATTCGCGCTAACAGTCCAGAAACCGTAAATATGGAAGGGATTACTTATCGTGAAACATCGTTCGGTGGAACCCGCTTTTTGATTCACCACAAGAATAATATGAATACTAAAATGAAGGTATATGTGATAGCTAAGAACAACAATCTATCCCCTACGACGATCACAACAGAATATTTAGGCGTTGGAGGCCCACACCCCTTTCCAGAAGCTACGGGTAAACTCTCAGTGCAACGTTACTGGGAATCCATGCAAACGAAAAAAGATTACAAGACAACGGTCCTGCAACCTGGTGAAAGCGTCTCTATCCTGTCTGATCTGAATAATATTGCAATAAAACCGAGCGAAATCGTTTCACTCCAAGCGGACTTTTATAGTGATTATCCTATTGAATACAATGTTATGATGATTGATGCGAATAAAGATCCGTTAACCACACTTCCTATGCTTCCAATACTGGATCGTGATGGCGTGCATAACCGAGGGACTTATGCTGATTCTACACGTATCATGACTGTTACGGATGAAGTAGGGAGAACACCTGCGAGACTTCTCATCGGTGATAATTCAAGTGATTTGAATTTGACGGGCACCGACCCTATGTCAGGAACTGGTGCATCCAATGCAGGCAACTTCGGAGTACTATACAAAATCAAATTTGAACATGTTGCTCCAAATTCATTAATTACCTTTAACCCGCGTGGTGGTAATTATATGGGACCTGTTATGGTGAATGGTCAAATTGTTCAAATGCCAAGTACCGGCAGTATTACAAATGCAAACTTGAATAGTGTGGTTTATCGTACAGGTGATGAAGGGGGCTCTGTTGAGATATTGTTCACTGCAGCGTCTGGTAGTAATTTGCCGGTTAACTTCCTGATTACACCGCAACCACCGAAGAGATAGTTATGCAAAGTAATCATTAGGGGACCAAAAGGCGAGATTCCATTCAGCTATGAATGAGAATTCGCCTTTTTTAAAAAATATACGGAAGTATAAGTTTCACGCTATACTTTATCCTTATATTTCTCGCAAAAACGCTTTCCGTCCTTTAAGGACGCCGAAGGCGTTTTTGCTTGTCATTTCATGTGATCTTTTCGATACTCCCTTGCGGTCATGCCTAGATGCGTCTTGCAGTAGGTAGAGAAGTAGGCAGAGGAAGCGAAGCCGAAGATATCACTAATATCCTGAAGCGCCATATTTGTATGGATCAGGAAGTTCTTGATCGCATCTATTCTTTCTTTATGGATGAAGTTGAGGACAGTGCTCCCTGTTTCTTGTTTGAAAAGCGTTGCGAGATAATTCGGATGCAACTGCACGATTTCCGCAACTCGCTCTAGCGTAGGCTTCTCTTCAATGTGCTTTTTAATATAGGCGATCGTCTTATTAATGATAGGTCCATACGAATACGAACGATGGGTTGAGATGACACTAATAAAGCTATTTAGCATGAGGTATTCAATCTCAACGGTCTTCACGATCGAGTCGCTCTCATCAATTAAGTTGATGTAATGGTCACTGAGAATGAACGCGGACTCGGAATCGACTCCCGCCTCAATGATCGCACGCGTAAAAATGGTGCAGCTAGCGACTAGAGAATATTTCAACGACTGCAAAGGCTTCGGTGACAGGTTGGCTCGTTCCAGCAGGTTGATTTCATTCAATATTTTAACGGCACCTTCACGATCAATGCGTTGGATTGCATAGACGAGCTTCTTTTCGTGCTCATAGGAAGGGTGCATATAGTTCTGATAGCGATTCTTCGCCATATTGCGTTCGAGGACGGCAGTAATGTCTAGCATGGATAATCTCCTTTAGGCTACCTGTTTAAGGGAGGATTTTACAATATAATCCGTATTTATAAATCGAAACTAATGTTAAGAATTTATAATTAAGTGTTATATTATCGTGTAATATCAGTTTTGTAAAGGCTTTCAATTTTAGAAATACAAATAAAAATTATGAAATCTTCAGAAGAGGGGTATTGCAGATGAAGAAAAAAGTAGGGGCAGCATTATTATCTGTAGCTATGTTATCCACGTTAGTCGCTTGTGGAGCAAAAAGTGATGATGGGGCAAACAAGGCAAATAGCGCAGACACAACGTCTAAAGGAACTGGTAAAAAAGCGGTTATTACAATCATTCAGAATAAAGTAGAAATCCAAAGTGCACTAGAGGATGCAGTGAAAGAATTCAATAAAACTCAAGATAAATATGAAGTACAAGCATTAGGAGCAGCAGGTGACAACCTGATGACGGTGCTCCAGACACAATTCAGCTCCGCACCTGAAAAAGCACCAACCATTTTCACAACAGCATCTGGCTCAGAGTTTCAAAAATATCTTCCATATATGGCACCCTTGGATGATATGAAAGCGGCTAGCAAAATTGTTGAAGGACAAGATACAGCAGCGCGTAATGATGGTAAATTATATGGCTTGCCAGTTGCGCTTGAAGGCTTCGGACTTATCTATAATAAGGATATGTTCAAGGAAGCAGGCGTGAATGCGGATGATATTAAGACATGGGATGACCTTGTTGCAGCAAGCACGAAGCTAGAGCAAGTGAAAGGCGTGAAGAAGGCCATAGCGTATGCACAAGAGTCTTACTTCCGTTTCATGCATCCATTTAACTGGCCATTTGCATTAATGAAAGATACATCGGGTACGATTGCTAAGATTAATGCTGGCGAATTGAAGCTTCAAGATATTCCTGAATTGAAAGAGTACGTTGCTGATCTGGACAAGATCAAAGACCATACGAACTTGAGTAAAGATACGTATGATGAACAAGTTGCAGGCTTCGCGGCAGGACAATATGCGATGATTCACCAAGGAAACTGGGCACAAGGTCTCTTGAACGATTATGATGTGAAATTTGAATACGGTTTCTTGCCAGTACCTTTCGAAGGTAATCAAGGTATTGCGGTAGGTAACAGTAACTTCTTCCGCGTGAACAAGCATGCATCGGAAGATCAACAAGCGGGTGCGAAGGCGTTCTTGGATTGGTTGCTAACAGATCCAGCGGGTCAGCACTATGTAACGGATGAGTTTAACTTTATCCCTGTGTACTCCGGTTTTGATACTAGCAAAATGGATCCGTTATCCCAAGAAGTGAACCGTTATGCAAGTGAAGGCAAGACAGTGAAATGGGTATTCGATCAATTCCCAGCGGGAGCAGATCAAGAGTTTGCGAACCAAATGGAAAAATACTATGCAGGAAAATTAACGGGCGAGGGCTTGTTAGAAGCACTTCAGAATGTTTGGATGACTGCGGTTAAAAAATAATCGTATGGCTATGGAGGCTGCTTCTCGAATATTCGTTAAGCGGCCTCTTCCTGTTTTGTAGAAATGGATAAGAGGTGAAACCATTGAAGAAAAGTGTAAAGAGAAATTTAATAGCCGCAGCTTTTATTGTTCCATCATTATTCATCTTTATAAATGTAGTCATCATTCCATTCGTTATGGGGATTGTGTACTCTTTTACAGATTGGGATGGGTTTAAATTTGCAGGTTCTAACTTTGTAGGCTTCGATAATTATGTACGGGTGTTTCAAGATTCAGATTTTCTTACATCCTTCGGCCTGACATTTAAATATGCCGTATGCATGATTATTCTCGTTAACGTTATCGGACTTTCACTCGCGATGCTGGTGACTTCCAAAATTAAGTCGCGTAATCTTTTACGCTCAATATACTTCCTGCCGAACTTGATCGGTGGTCTGATCCTAGGTTTCATCTGGAAGTTCGTATTCACGAAATTCTTCGTACAGGTTGGAGAAGTAATGGGGAATAGCTCGATCTTCTTCAATTGGTTGGATGATCCGACGGCTTCCTTCTGGGCGCTGGTCTTCGTAGGAACATGGCAAATGGCCGGCTACGTCATGATCATCTACATCGCAGCTATTCAAGGTGTTTCGGATGAGGTGCTGGAGGCAGCTGATATGGATGGCGCAGGCGGATGGATGCGATTCCGCAAAATTATGTTCCCACTCATTATGCCAGCCTTCACGATCAGCTTGTTCTTGACGCTGTCGAACGCATTCAAACAATATGATACCAATATCTCACTAACGAACGGTGGTCCTTACGGTACAACCGAGCTTGTTGCAATGAATATCTTTAAAACCGCGTTTAGTATGAATCAATATGCGCTCGCGCAATCCAAGGCGATTATTTTCTTCCTCGTCATCTTAGTTGTGACGGTTACGCAGGTCGTTATCTCGAAGAAAAGGGAGGTTGAACAATAATGAAACGTCGCAATAAATCAACTTCAATATTGCTTGAAGTTATAGCTTGGGTTAGTGGACTTCTTATGCTGTTGCCTATGTATATTATGTTTGTGAATTCGTTCAAAGGACGTGCCGAGATATTCACCGATACGTTCGGCCTGCCGAAATCCTTTTCCTTCGAGTACTATGCTGCGGCAATGGATAAAATGAACTTTTTGACAGCATTTAAAAACTCGCTCTTAGTGAGTGTCATTAGTATTGGGCTTATTATTATCTTCTCAGCGATGACATCTTGGATGCTTGTTCGCATGAAGAATAAATTGTCCAATGGCATTCTCCTCTTATTCGTAGGTACGATGCTCATCCCGTTTCAATCGGTGATGATTCCGCTAATGCAATATTTAAACAAATGGGATATCCCATCACTTAATTTCTCTATGATTAATACACATTATGGCCTAATTTTCATGTATATCGGATTTGGGCTAAGTATGTCGGTCTTCCTTTATCATGGTTTTATTAAAGGGGTACCGATTGCTCTTGAAGAAGCGGCGATGATAGAGGGCTGTAATACGTGGCAGACATTCTGGAAGGTTGTATTCCCAATGCTTACGCCAATTACGATGACTGTAGGAATCTTGAATCTATTGTGGATTTGGAATGACTATTTACTTCCATCCTTGACCTTAACAAGCCCAGCGCTTCGTACCATTCCATTGTCAACCTTCTTTTTCTTTGGAGAATTTACAATTCAGTGGAACCTTGCAATGGCAGGACTTGTCGTATCGATTATTCCGGTTATTATCTTTTATCTGTTCGCACAGAAATACATTATTAAAGGCGTTATGGCAGGTGCTGTGAAATAAAATTGGATGAGGGGGCCTTCATATGAAGTCGGGCTGGATTATTGAGAATCATAGGGATATGCAAGACCTCGGCGTTAGTGAGAGTATTTTTAATGTGGCTAATGGTTATGTAGGTGTTCGAGGTAATTTTGAAGAAGGTTACGAAGGTGACGAGCCAACGGTTCGTGGAACATATATAAATGCATTTTATGATATTACACCGATGCTATATGGGGAGAGTGCGTATGGCTTTCCCGATACACAACAGAAACTTGTGAATGTGATGGATGTACAGGATGTGACCATTCATATCGGGGAGGAGAAGTTCAGTCTTTTCACAGGAACGGTCGTATCTGGGCGGCGTTATCTCGATATGCGCGAAGGTAAGTACGTACGGCTCGTGCACTGGATATCACCACAAGGTAAAGAGGTCGAAATTTCATTCACACGCATGGCGTCATTGACAACACTCGAATTGTTCACGATAGATATTGAGGTAACTCGTATCAATTGTCAGGATGAAGTGACGATTACCTCTGGCGTGAATGGCGATGTGAGTAACTATACGAATGCGAATGACCCTCGTGTTGCATCGGGTCATGCCAAGCTATTGGATATGAAGAATATCGAGGTGTTCGACGAGACCTCCTTACAAATCGTACTTGAGACAAATACATCGAAGCTACAAGTGGCGGCAACAACAGTTCATCAGACAACGCCTGCGGTTAACAGTGAACTGATCAAGGGTGAGAAAAGTGTAATGGTGCGGTATGCGTTCCCAGCCGGTAAGGATATTGTTCAATTCACAAAATTCAACGTATTTACAGATACACGTCGACACGAAGATCCAGCTGCTCACGGACGTGAGTTGATGGCTTTGGTATTAACGCAAGGGATTCAAGCGGCTTACATGGCACAAGAAGTATATTTACAACATTTTTGGGAAATTGCAAATATCGAGATCCAAGGTGATGAGGTACTTGAGCAAGGTCTTCGATATAACGTATATCAGTTGCTGCAATCTGTGGGTAAAGATAAATACAGTAACATCGCAGCCAAAGGCTTAAGCGGTGAGGGCTACGAGGGACATTATTTCTGGGATACCGAAATCTATATCCTGCCGTTCTTCATCCTCTGTCAGCCAGAGCTGGCGAAGCAGTTGCTTCGTTACCGTTATACGATTCTAGGCGAAGCGAAGAAGCGTGCGCTAGAGCTAGGCCACAAGAAGGGGGCCGCTTACGCATGGCGTACCATTACAGGGGAAGAGTGCTCGGGGTACTTCCCAGCCGGTACGGCACAGTATCATATTAATGGTGATATTGCTTATACGTATATTCAATATTATCTCGCGACAGGTGATAAAGATTTCATTGCGGAATTCGGTGCGGAAGTCGTATTTGAAACTGCAAGAACTTGGATGGAGCTAGGTCATTATCATGAAGGTCTATTCAAGATTGATGATGTAACAGGTCCGGATGAGTATACGGCCATCGTAAACAATAACTATTACACGAATGTACTTGCAAAATATAATCTAGAGTGGGCTGCATCGTGGTATAAACAGCTGGCAGAAACTCATCCTGGAGCATGGGAAGCTTTGTGTAGTCGCATTGGCTTAACAACAGATGAGATTACAGCATTTGAAGAAGCGGCTGCGAAGATGTATCTGCCTTTCGATGAGAAGTTGAACATTCATGCACAAGATGATTCATTCTTAGCGAAGAAGGTGTGGGATTTCGAGAACACTCCGGAAGAAAAACACCCACTGCTGCTTCACTATCACCCGCTACACATCTATCGTCATCAGGTGTTGAAGCAGGCCGATACGGTGCTGGCGCATTTCTTGCTCGAGGATGGCATTTCAACCGATGTCTTGCGGAACTCCTACGATTATTACGAGAAGCTGACAACTCATGATTCGTCCTTATCCTGCGCGATCTATAGCATCATGGCTTCGAAGTTAGGTTACTCGGACAAGGCGTACGATTATTTCATTGAAACGGCACGAATGGATTTGGATAACACTCATGGCAACACGAAAGACGGATTGCATATGGCGAACATGGGTGGTACATGGATGTCGATCGTCTATGGCTTCTCGGGTGTAAGGATCAAGGATGATCATTTGGCTTTGAACCCGACATTGCCGAAGCAATGGAAGGGATACACCTTCACGATGCGTTACCGTCAAGCGACGATTACCGTGGAAGTGAATCATTTGAAGACGCAATTAATCGTGGATGCACAAGAGCTGATTCATATCAAAGTAATGGAGAAGCACTTCAAGATTCCAATGGGCAAGACAATCATCACGGTATAATTTATATCCTTACAATTGAAATCCGAAGCGGCATGGGAAATTCCCCATGTCGCTTTATGTTTTCTTATATTAATTAATTTCAACCGCTAAATGAACAGCTGAACATCACTCTCCAAAGCATCTCTTAAATACGCCGCAGCATCGATAATCTCGACCTCTGGCAGCAGTTCTTCTGTTTTAAAGCCCATGATTTCGACGGAGAGCTTACAGGCATAGAACTTGATGTTTTTTTTACGAGCCCCTTTTAGAAAATGAATCAGCTTCGGCGCGCCTTGCTCCTCCATCATCTCCTCTAGCATCATCCGGCCCAGCCCGCTGAAATTCAAATGGGAGAGTGGCAGCTGCCCAGGGCCCTTTGGCGTAATGACATCCATCAGCTTCTCATAAATACTTTTATCCTCTAGCGTCATCTTCTCCGGATCACGCACCAGAAACAAACCCCAGAAAGAGAAAAACATCGTAACCTCTACATCAATATCTCTCGCGGCATTCGCTAGGATCAATCCCGCCATGGCTTTGTCGTATTCTCCGCTGAACATCAGAAGATTTATTTTTTTACTCACCTGGATAGTCCTCCCGTTACTTATATTGAATTATAAGAAAGTATAAGTTTCACGATATACGTTATCCTTATAATTCTCGCATAAACGTTTAGCGTCCTTAAGAGGACGCCGAAGACGTGTTAGCTTGGAATGTCATTAGTATGGTTATGGAGGGGAGAAGTATGCGAAGGGACCTTCCGAATTCACAAAAAAAGCCCCCTTACGGGAGCTTCATCACCTTTATTTTGTTACCTAGCTTCTACTAATGTACTTCAGAATCTTTGGATTCTGGATCTAAGGTGCTGCGGATGTCATGGTAACGGGCGGAAAGCCAAATGCTTCCGGTAAATAATACGATGAGTCCAAGAACGATAGAAAATCGCCAGTCGCCTGCTTTGAAGTTCAGCTGAAGTACCGTTAGTACAAGCGAAACCTGGGTCCAGACCAGTGTTCTTTTGCGAAAAGCCGCAATATCTCCAGACATCTTTGGGATATTCCGAATGATCCAATAGGCAATAACTGCGAGAATAAGCGCAAATATAGCGGTTACGGCTAATTCAGAAGAGGATAGGACATGCATGGTCTCAGGCATCCTTTCGGCTTGCAAAAGTTAGGATTCAAAAAAGGTGAGTTACTATTTCTTGAAAATACCTAGCGGAGCTCCGATCGGTAAGAAAGTGCGTCCGAAATGAGCGTTTAGCACAGAAGCGCCACATCCGTATAAGGATACGATACCAATTCCAAGTTCGGCACAAGCAGCAAGCTTATGGAAGAATTCTGGAGCGATACCAAAGGAATCGAAGGTTAGTCCAATAAAAAGGAAATCTATCAATACAAAAATGATAAGCAAAACTCTATTAGCCTCAACCGCGCCAATGGTCATAAAGATTGTAAAGATCAAGTAACCCAGAAATACAAATCCGAGCTGCTTAGGATCTACAGCCTCTGCAAGCGTTGGGCCGAATACGCCGAGCTTGATCAGCCAGCTGCTAGCCATGCCGAACCAAAAGAAAGCGTAGGCGCCAAAGGCGGTCATACCAAAGGTGTTGTTGTGCTTAGCATCTTGAATTGCGGCGAATAGTTGAGCAAATGCTCCGAGGAAGATAGCCCAAGGAATGACGTAGCTAAGTCCTGTTGTAAACTCAAGCTTCTGTGAAGAAGCAACCAATGTGACAATAGCCAGTCCGAATAGCCCGATGGCGCTAGGGTCTGCGGTGACGATTTTGACAGATTGGGTGTTAGGGGATTGCGCTGACATGACAGTAAAAGCCTCCATTATTATATATAGTTTTACGCTCTTAAAAACAGCACTCAAGGAGCGCTGTTCATAGGCTTGCCTATCATATCATATTGGTATGTGCTTGCCTATAAAACAGCGCTCATTTTTTGTTGTAAAAGGGTGGCCTTATGTCCAATAAGAGGTTATTTACATTTTTAGCTTCAACGAAGAAACCTTTTAGCCAAACAAACCGAGGTATTATGTCAAGATTAGACATTATATGCAGTGATAATCTTCACAATCTGTTGAAAATTGATGTATAATAGTCAGTGATAATTATTATCAAGTCATAATGAAAAGGCGGTAAGCTTGAAGTGAGCAAATGGACATTATTTACGAAGGCGACCCGGTTTTGGAGTTTTTCAGTTATGCTTATCCCGATTGTTTTAGGTACAGTTGGGGCATATGTATGGGAAAGGGCATTCCATCCGGTCTTATTTATTCTAACCTTAATAGGAGCGATTTCAGCGCATCTGTTTTCCAATATGGTGAATGATCTGTGGGATTATCGCAACGGAACAGATACAGAGGCGAAGAATTCCGCTGGTGAAATCAGCACAAACTCCGGGCTACTGACAGGTGGAATCCTCTCGGAGTCTTTTTATGCAAAGATGACCTGGAGTATGTTGGCGATTGCCCTCATCTGTGGTGGAATCCTAAGTATATATAGCGGTTGGAATATCCTCTGGTTTGTACTTGCAGGTGCTTTAATCGCTTATTTCTATGTAGCCCCACCCCTGCGGTATGGCTATCGCGGCAAAGGTTACAGTGAGATGGCTATCTTTATAGCTTTTGGGATCATGCCTGTGTTAGGTTCCTTTTTCGTACAAACCGGTCATTTTAGCATGAAGCCTGTCATCCTTTCATTGCCGGTTGGATTCTTGACTACATTGCTATTGTTTAATCATCATTTCTTACATTGGAAAGCGGACGAGCAGGCTGGAAAACTTACGCTTGTTGTAGTGTGGGGTGAACAGAAGGCACTTGTCTTCTCGCGTGTGCTTCTCTTCACCGGTTATGCTTCTGTGGTGATCTGTGTGCTGATGGGCGTACTTCCAGTTTATGCACTATTGGCTTTGGTTACGGCCTTCTGGCCAATTCGTATTTATCGTGGACTGAAGCCGCATAATGCTTCACTAGCCTATATCCCGCTCATGGGTGCTTCACAAAAAGCCTCCGTTCGTTGCGGAGTAGTGATGGCAGCAACCTTACTAATTCAAGGATTATTCTGAAGATATAAGAATATATAGGTTTCACGCTATACATTATCCTTATATTTCTCGCATAAACGCTTACCGTCCATTAGGGACTCTGAAGGCGTTTTTGCTTGTACTAATAATTACCATAAAGAAGGAGTGAGCTTTCATGGAAAAGAAGGACAAGGAACTGTTGAAGGAAGAACAAAATGTTAAAGGCAATCAAATGGTGCTTGGAGATTTCCACTCCATTTTAGAAGAAGGAAAGGTCTGGAAGACAGGTGGATTTACACTGCCTGATGGGTCCTTTTGGGCTTATCGTGAACCGGAAGCAGTAGTTATTGTTCGTAATGATACGCTGTATGTGCGTGCGAAATTGTCCCGCGAGAACCATCAAGTACAAATTCTAGACAATGCTAAGCATATGTATTACTCCGCGGAGCCAGTGGTAATTCCTGAGGCTGGAGAGATTAGCTTTGAGCTGCAAATTCGTAGCCGTACACAAGGAACAGCACCTGGAGATTTGTACGATGGTTATGTATCGCTGAACTTGCTTGATTTTACGACAGGTGCGGCGCTAGACTTTTTTGCGGGAAATGATAAATATGCTAGTGTATATGGTATTTTGCCGTTCCCGGGGGTACAAGTACCAGAGAGCAAAGGAACGAAATATTTCTGCATCTTTAAAGAAGATACGGATTTCAAACCACGTGAATTTAATACCTACCGCATAACGTACCACCGTGGCAACAATGAGGCTGTATTCTATTTGAATGGCAAAGAAGTGCGCCGTGAGAAAAATATTCCGATCAAATTCAACAACTTTACAGTCGCGCTTGGAATTATGACAGAGAAGGATCTGAGTCCTGAAGGCAGTGTGTCTGTGCATGGACAAACAGTTATTGCAGAATGGTCCCCAGTGAAGATTACAACGACTGAACAGTAATACCTTGCAGGCTCAATTGATAAATAAGGGTGTATGGTGTGAATATTAAAAGCTTTCTAAGATTTGTGGAGCTGCCGACAAAAGTAGCCAGTATGATCCCCTTTCTGATGGGAACGCTGTATGCCCTGTATCGGTTTGAGGATTTTTATGTGTTGCGTTTTGGTCTGATGTTCGTTTCCCTGCTTAGTTTTGATATGGCAACGACGGCGATTAACAACTATTACGATTTCAAAAAAGCTTCCAAAACTCACGGCTATGGCTATGAGACGCATAATGCGATTGTGCATTTTAAGCTAAAAGAGAGCACTGTCGTGGCGACGATTGTTA
Organism: Paenibacillus sp. B2(2019); assembly: GCF_008370385.1. NCBI lineage: Bacteria > Bacillati > Bacillota > Bacilli > Caryophanales > Paenibacillaceae > Paenibacillus > Paenibacillus sp. B2(2019). The sequence continues at coordinate 277,038 of NZ_VTZR01000013.1, read as the reverse complement.
TTTTGCTGGCTCTGGCTGCAGGGGGCGGGATTGCGCTTGTTACGCAGACGGGTTTGCTGGTCTTTTTGCTGGGTGGGCTATCTTTCTTAATAGGTATCCTTTATTCATTCGGGCCGATTCCGATCTCAAGGATGCCGTTAGGTGAGCTGTTCTCGGGTTTGTTTATGGGCTTTGTCATTATTTTTATTTCTGCCTATATTCATACGGACGAGCATGTGGTATCGCTGTTGCTTCAGAACGGTTGGGTCAGCTTGAATATCAATATTATGGAAGTGCTGTACCTGTTCTGGTTCTCTGTTCCTGCCATTTTGGGGATTGCAGGGATTATGCTCGCTAATAATATTTGTGATATTGATGAAGATGTGGAGAACCGCAGGTACACGCTTCCGGTCTACATTGGCCGACGTAATGCGCTTGTGCTGTTTAAATATCTATACTATGTCTCTTATCTGGATCTTGTAGTGCTGCTGATCTTGGGGATTAACCCTATTCTTGTCTTGGCGATTCTACTTACACTGATCCCATTGCACCGAAATATCGATTTGTTCAAACAGAAGCAGGAGAAGGCGAGTACCTTTATTCTGGCTGTCAAAAATTTCGTGTTGATGAACGCGGCGCGAATTGCTGTACTTGGTGCGGCTGTGCTGTTAAATATGATAATGTAATTTTTCCACTGGATTAAAAAGCAGTATCTATCGGAGTCGAATCTCCTTTGGGTGCTGCTTTTTGCGCTCTGACTGTACTTTTCTATTAGTGATGAGTTTCATTCTATGATAAGGTGTCTTAAAGTATAGTAACTAATCCAAGGGAAGAGGTGTAGCCATTATGGTACAAAAACTTCGGTGGGGAATCATAGGCTGTGCGCAGATTGCGACTGGCTCAGTGATGCCAGCTATCATGAATTCAGATTCGGGAGTGATTACAGCGGTAGCGAGTCGTGGCTTGGAAAAAAGCAACGCTGTAGCCGCAGAGTTCGGAATAGAGAAAGCATATGGCAGTTATGAAGAGTTACTTGCGGATAAAGAAATCGATGCGGTGTATGTTCCGCTCCCTAATCATCTTCATCGAGAATGGGTGATCCGTGCGGCAGAAGCAGGTAAGCATGTGTTATGTGAGAAACCGATCGCACTGAACAGTGCAGAGGCTGCAGAGATGGTGAAAGCATGCAACGATGCAGGCGTCCACTTAGCAGAAGCATACATGTATCGGCATCATCCACGGATTGCTGAACTCCAGGACATTATCGCTAGCGGTGAAATCGGAGAATTACGCTCGATTCGAGGTACATTTACTTACAATGATGCTACAGACACTTCAAATATTCGTTTTAAATCGGCTTGGGGTGGCGGCTCGCTTTATGATGTTGGCTGTTATCCTTTAAGTGCGGCACGACTGTTGTTTGGGACGGAGCCGGAAGCTGTGAACGTGCATGCGATGTTCTCCCCTGAGCATGATAATGTAGATATGATGGCTTCAGGGCTGGTGGAGTTTCCAAATGGTTTAAGCTTGATCTTTGATTGCGGAATGTGGGCATATAACCGCCAGCTCTTAGAGATTCTTGGGACCGAGGGACGAATTGAGGTGCCTATGCCTTTCAACGCTAGAGACGAGGATGCGGAATTCTTTGTGTATACTGGTGATGAGGTGAGACGGGTCGATGCCACAGGGGCTAATCCATACATTCGGCAGGTGGATGATTTTGCAGCCGCTGTGTTCACAGGTAAGAGACTCATTGCACCGGAGGATCCGGTGCTAAGTATGAGGCTGGTTGAAACCTGCCTTGCTTCAGCTAAACAACGGCAAAGAATTAGCATGGTGTAACAGCGAATCTAATATGAATTCACAAAAAAACCTCCGGCTTGCTGCTATAAGCAGCTGCCGGAGGTTTTTTTGCTTGCATGTTCGGATTTTAAACTGTGCTCAAGAGAATATCATCTTCGTCATCATTGCTATTAAAGGCTTCGCGGTCAAATTCACCTTCTGAATTCGCGACCAACAACGCGGTTACAGCTGTTCCTGTTGCATTTACAGCGGTACGACCCATATCGATGAGCGCTTCTACACCTGCAACGATAGCGATTCCTTCAAGCGGCAGGCCAAGAGCGGTTAAGACTACCGTAGTGGAGATTACGGCTGGTCCAGGTACGCCAGCTACACCAATCGAAGAGATAATACTTACTAAGACCAGCGTAATGTAGTCAGTCCAGTTCAGATCAATACCGAATACTTGGGCGGTAAACACAGCCACAATCGCCGGCCAAATGCCACCGCACGCATTAAAGTTGACCGATGCTCCTAACGGCGCAATAAAGCTCGCGATCCGCGGGGAGACATGAAGGCGCTTTGTAATCACTTCAAGATTGACAGGAAGTGTTGCGTAGCTGCTTCTAGTCGTGAAGGCAACGGTAATGGTTGGATAGATTTTGCGGAAGAAACGGATTGGATTCACCTTCGCTACTAATAGAACCAACCCGCCAAAGATAAGAACAAAATGAATAATCATTGCGACATATGAGGTAATGATTACGCTGCCCAGTTCCTGCAACGTTTCCCAGCCATAACGTGCGGTAATTCCTGCAATCAGTGCGAAGACACCGTAAGGCGTCAAGCGAATAATGAATTTCACGACCTGATGCAGTATCAGTGTCAGGGATTCAATAAGATCACGTACAGGTTTCACGGCTTCCGGTTTCTTGGAGCCAATTTTGATTATAGCTACTGCTAGGAAGATAGCAAAAATGAGCAGAGGCACAACCTTACCCGTAGCTGCTTCATTCACAGGGTTAGATGGCACAAGATCCAGAATAACCTGTGAGAAGGTCGGAATTTCCCGGGCGGCGAAATCTGCTGGTACATCCTGTTGTATCCCTTGACCAGGATTGAACAGCAGCGCAACCGATAGGCCGATAATAGAAGCGATACCCGTCGTTCCGAGGAACCAGGCGAAGGTTTTGATCCCTATTTTGCGCAGATACTCCAGATTAGTTAAGGAAGAAATACTGTTTAATACGAGTATGAATACTAAAGGGATGACGAGCATGCGAATCAAGCTGACATAAATGCTGCCGAATGTACTGATAGCTTTGGTCTCTAAATCGAAGTATTGAAAGAATATTCCGGCAATAAGTCCGATGCCAAGTCCGATGAGTACCCGAGTACCAAATCCAATGCGTTTACGTGCCAGTAGAAACAAAATTGCAAAAACAAATATGGAAGCTACAAATCCATACCAGTTCGTTTCGATGGCGGATAACAAGTTGTTATCTATGTTCACTACCAATACCCCCTTAAACCTAGTTTTTTAATGTGATTAATCCTATTGAGATCAATCTATATACAATTTATAGTAAAGTCAATGTAATAATATGTTAAAAATAATTAATCCCGATAAAAACCATGTGAAAAATAAAAATTGATTGACAAGGCGCATCGTCATGAATAATATGGAACTTAATCACAAGCCAATTGGAATCGACTGGACAGCCGGAGATTCAACGAAAGACGCGTGTTTTGCGTCTCGTTGAGTCTCTTTTTTTATTTTAGAGAAGGGAGAGGTAATGGAGGTAAAGTGCAAAAATGTAGTGAAGTGGCATGGATCTACTGGACAGCCAGAGATTCAACAGGTACGTAATACGTGCCGTGTTGAGTCTTATTTTATTTGAAAAGGATGGTACACATTATGAAAAAACTTACGATATCTTTGGTTGCTGCAACTGTCGTCTTTTCCGCACTGACGTATGCCGCAGTATCCGCTAATAAAAAGACAGCAGAGGCAGCATCCATTGAAGCAAGCAGTAATACAGCAGTATCGGTTTCAGCAGCGGCACCTGTAGCTACTTCTGCAGCCGTAGTCGTTGTTCAGGCAGAAGCCACTTCGGCTCCTGTTACTGAAACGGTTCAGCCGGAATCTTCAGCTCCAGCAGTGGAGACTGTCTCCGCAAAAGCGACTGCTGTCCCAGACGCAACCGTTGATTCTGCGGAGAAGACTGTTGCCTCAGCAGTTCCAGCGGTGGGTGAAACTCAGCCTAAGGCGACCGCAGCTCCAGCCGCGGAGACCGCTAAGGTAGCTATAACTACAACCACGGTAGCTGCGACTGTCAAAACGCAAACTCAAACTCAAACAGCTACACCGGTTCCAACGGCTGCGCCTACGACAGCTCCCAAAGCAATCGTAACTGCCAAAGCAGCTCAACCGACATCTGCTCCTGTCGTATCTGCTCAGCCTAAGGCCACTGCGGCTCCTGTAGTAACGGCAACGGAAGCACCTTCGAAATCGAAATCCATTACTTTCTCCACAACTGAGGTGGTTAAAGCGACAGCCGCTCCGGTAGTTGAGTCTGCCCAACCGAAGACATCGTCTTCTGCACCTGCATCATCCACGGTCAGCGCACCAGCATCTGCTCCAGCGGAAACGGTTCAGGCACCGGCACCAGCCGCTGAGGAAGAGGTTTGTCCTTGATGAGCGGCAGGCTCATTCAGGATTCCTTTCAGCCCATACATCACATAAACCTATTTAAGGCGAGGTGCACATAATGATACGACCATTAACCTTTAAAAAAATTCTAACGCTGCTGCTGGCAGCCTCCCTGCTAATTTTGCCTACTCAGGCAGGAAGAGCTTATTCTAATCCGGATAACGCAGAGGCGCTAACTTCTTTTGGCTCAAGTAGTGGTGTAAGCCACTTTGATTATTTCAGTCATGTCTATGACCGTCTGAATGATCCTAACCATGTATTTAAAACGGCAACCTATGAGGATATCGTTCATCTTTTTGAGAGTGAAGGCACTTACGCTGTTCTGGTTGGCGGCGCTTGGAGCGAGAATACACAGGCCGATATCGGCTTTATCAATGAAGTAGCTAAAGAATATGGTATTTCTACGATTTATAACTTTGATACTAAGCTGGACGGTGACACGCTCCAGATTGCAGACAGCAATAATAAATTTGCTTACAAATACGTTGACCTGGTAAACAAATATTTAAAGAATTTGAATCTGTCCTCGAAGGATATTCCAGAACGCAATGTTAGCTATACCAATAAAAACGGGGATGTCGTAACTGCTAATAAGATCGAATCTCCATTTCTCTTGGTATACAACAAGGATCACAAGGATGCACAAGGAAATATCGCTCCTGTTGTATCCTATCTGGATAAAAGCTACTCGTGGAATGAGTTCCTGACGAACGGAACCCTTGATGCTGAGAAGGTTAATGCGTATAAAGCATCAGTAAGAGAGGTGCTTAGTGCCGCTTCTGGGTATAACACGATCGATGAATCTGCCTATATCAAGGCGGCATTTAACAAGAACTACGAGGGCGAAAATGAGGGCAAACCTACGATCTTCAACGAATCGGACGGTACGCTCGTGTATGAACATGTGACCTACCATCAGCTGAAGCAAATTTTGGCGAGTGATGGCAACTATGCGATTTTGTTAGGTGGATCATGGTGCCCCAACACGCAAGCGGTTATCAAATATATTAATGAGTATGCCAAAAAGCATAATATCGATAAGGTCTACTTCTTCGATACGAAGCTCGACTCTGGGGTGACGGTTGCTGAACCAAGCAACAACAGCGGCACCAAGGGCAATGCCAATCCGCACAATAATAATGAGCTTCAGATTAGAACAACCAATCACCCATATGCGAAGTTGTATGTTGATCTGGTCCGTACTTATCTGACTAATATCCAGACCGAGAACAATACAGCAGCCAAACCATCTGTGATTAGTTATGTGAATGAGCTTGGAGACACCGTGATTGGAGATAGACTTCAGGTTCCATATCTGTTCACGTACAACAAGGATAACAAAGATACAGACGGCACTAATACACCTATTCTAGGGCATATTGAGCTTATGTACAGCTGGACGAACATCCAACCGGATTACGTGCAGGCGAATTACCCAGTCGGAGCCAGATACACTAACACTACAACAGCTCTGGATAAGCTATTCTCTAAACTGGAAGCTGTGCCCGCTGGACTTACAGGTGTAGCACCAACCGCAGCAGACAGTAAGGATGGGCAAATCTTGGGCACAAGTTCGGCCTTGGAATATAAGCTGGCTGGAGATACGGCATATACGCCAGTATCAGGATCAGCGATTACAGGGCTTGCGCCTGGTGTTTATAAAGTAAGATATGCGGCTACATCAGGATATCAAGGTCCAACGAACGCAGCGGGACCAACGATCATTCCTTATAATGCTGGAGAAGACGTAAGTGTGGAGGTGCCTGCTTATATCCATCAACAAGCAGCTCCAACAGGTCTATTAGGCGTAGCTCCTACTTCTGAAGCTAACGATGATGGGCAAATTACGGGCTCAGCTGAAGGGCAGGAGTATAAGGGTGTTGGAGAAGCTGATTATAAGCCTGTAACAGGCGTAGCCATCACAGGTCTTACTCCGGGCTTTTATAATGTAAGATTTGCGGCAAAAGAAGGATACAGCTTAGGTAAAGATGCTACTGTTGAAGTTCCGGCCTATGGCGAGCAAGCAGCTCCTGTAGGGCTAGTGGGGGTGGCACCGACTACTGCAGCCAATAATGATGGCAAAATCACAGGGACTACGAAAGCGTTGGAGTATAAGCTATCAACAGTTACCGATTATGTCTATGCAACAGATGTAGAGATCGTTGGACTGGTACCGGGAACGTATCAGGTAAGATACGCAGCCAAAGAAGGGTTTAATGCAGGCAGAGCAGCAGAAGTGATTGTTCCAGTATTCACTGCAGAGCAAGCAGCGCCATCTGGTTTACAGGGGGTAGCACCTACCTCTACAGCGAACAATGATGGGAAAATTACAGGAACCACAACAGCCTTAGAATATAAGCTGTCCAGTGTGACTAATTATGTGTATGCACCAGATAAAGAGATTACAGGTCTAATACCAGGTACGTATCAAGTTCGATATGCAGCGAAAGAAGGTTATAAGGCGAGTCCAGTAACTAATATTATTGTCCCTGCTTATGTATCTATTTCAGACCCAGGAACAAGCGGGCCTGGCGGCAGCAATCCTGCGCCGAGCACGACCACACCAACGCCAACAGCAAGCCCTCAACTGGTTGATACAACAACAACCGGTAACACTGTGAATTTATCATCAACAGCAGCAACCAAAACGGATAAAACGACAGGAGTAACCACAGCAACAATCACGAAGGAAGCGGCTACCGAGCTTGTGAATCTTGCTAAAAAGGCAGAAGCGGATGGGAAGAAAGCCGTACTTGAAATTAAAGTAGCAGCTACTTCTGAAACCCAAACAGCCGAGCTTACGCTACCGAGGAGCATAATTAACGAGTTGGTCTCTGGTACAAAGGCCGAGATTACCATTCATTATGAGAATGTAGGTACGATTACGCTTGATGCCAAATCTTTGGCAAGTATCAGCGCAGCCTCGGATGCAGGAGATATTGTCATAACCATTGCTAAGGTTTCGTTAACGGCAGAAGGTAAGGCCGTTCTCGGGGACAGACCGGTTTATGATTTGTCGGTAAAAGCAGGTCAGAGTACCATTTCCACCTTTGGTGGGGGCATTATCCATATCAGTGTGCCGTATACACTGCAAGCAGGAGAACAGAAAGATGCGGTCATCGTATACCATATCAATACCAACGGAAGCTTGGAGAATGTACGCGGGAATTATAACGCTGCCAAGGGAACCGTAGATTTTGTTACCACACATTTCTCCCAATATATTATTGGATATAACAAGGTGAGCTTTGCGGATGTTTCAGAGACTTCGTGGTATAGCAGTGCAGTAGGTTATCTTGCGGCACGCAGTATCACATCCGGCACGGACGCAGAGCATTACAGTCCGAATGCTGCAATAACTAGAGGGCAATTCATAGTCTTGCTCTTGAATGCTTATGGCATCACACCCGACGCTACCGCAACTGATAATTTTGCGGATGCGGGCAATACGTATTACACGAATTATCTCGCGACTGCTAAGCGCCTTGGGGTAGCCACAGGTTCGGGAGATAATCAATTCCAGCCAGAGGTTCAGATCACTAGACAGGAGCTATTTACACTCCTGTATCGCTCACTTGTAGCGCTAGGTGAACTGCCATCCGAGAAGAAGGCTGTAGCTCTTTCTGATTTTGGTGATGCAGGGGAGATTGCTGGCTATGCACAGGAAGCCCTTCAGGCGCTGGTGGAAAGAGGTATAGTGACCGGAGCGAATAGCAAGCTGAGTCCTAAAGAAGTTACTACAAGAGCGCAAGCGGCACAGGTCATTTATAATTTATTATCGAAATGATTGGCGGTAGCTGAATATAACAGTAGAACCCCCCTGCTTTTTTACAGGGGGGTTCTACTGTTAAAACTTAATGCAGATTTTTCCGAAGTGTGTACCCTTAGCCAAGTATTGCAATGCTTCAACAGATTGTTCAAATGGAAATACAGCGTCAATGATAGGGCGAAGTCCATTTTGTTCGACCGCACGGTTCATCGTCTCAAACATGTCACGGCTTCCGACATTGATGGCTTGAAGGCGTGCTTTTCTCAGAATTGCAGGGATGATTTCAAAGCCCTCGACTTGGAAGCCCGACAGACCGCCTACCAGGCTGATCCTTCCACCCACCCGCAGCGCCCCGATTGACTTATTTAATGTGGATGATCCACCGAGATCAACAATATGGTCTGCCCCGCGTCCCCCTGTCAGCTCAAGAACAGCCTTCTCCCATTCAGGGGTCTTTAAATAATTGATACCGAAATCCGCTCCCAATCCCTTTGCACGCTTAAGCTTCTCATCGCTGCTTGATGTGATGATCACCTGTGCACCGTGAAGCTTGGCAAATTGAAGCGCGAATAGTGAAACTCCACCCGTTCCTTGTATCACTACAGTCTCTCCAGCCTTCACCTTTCCTTCTTCAACAATAGCATGCCAAGCTGTAACACCAGCACAAGGAAGTGTTGCCGCTTCTTCATCAGTTAATAGATCTGGAACACGAACCAATCCCTCCTCGGGAAGCACAACATATTCTGCAAGCAACCCATCAAGCGGACTTCCAAGTGAGCTCACCCAATTTTCTTGTGTAGGTTCTCCCGAAATCCAGCTTTGAGTAAAAATACCGCTTACCCGGTCACCAATCTTGAATCTGGACGTATGCTCACCTAAAGCGACAACTTCACCAACACCGTCCGATACCGGAATTAAAGGAGAGTTCAAAATTGGGTTATAAAAACCATCAATGACACCTAAATCTCTAGCGTTAAGGGAAACTGCCCGCATTTTTATACGAACTTCACCAGAACGAGGGTTAGGAATTGGACGTTCGGCTACCTTCAGTTGATCGAGCCCAAATTCACTTTGAATTTCGTATACTTTCATGTGCAATCTCTCCTTCTTGAAGTGCATAGACATACAATAATCCATAAATTACACTTAAGTAAGGAGGCACTTTATAGTGTCCAGGGAACCAAAAAGTGCACGGGAGGACTTTATATGAACAATCCATTTTCGACGAATACCGTAGAGCCTGATATCTCGCTATCGATTTGTGGGTACAGTAAGGTCCTTGACATTATCTCCAATAAATGGACAGCTTTGGTCATCTATGCCATGGAAGATGGAATCATTCGTTACAGTGATATCAGAAGACGTATCGAAGGCATCTCTAAAAAAATGCTAACTCAAACTTTGCGGCAACTGGAACGAGATGGGTTGGTAAAGCGTGAGATTACACCTTCCGTTCCACCCATCGTAGAGTATTCTCTAACACCCCTAGGGGTATCTTTACTTGAGCCTATGAGAGCGTTAAATCGGTGGACGAGTCAAAATTATGTATGGGTTGAAAAGGCCAGAGCTTCATATGATCAAGTGGATCAAACAGAATAATTTGTGTGGGATAGATCTCTACACTCTAAGGGGGAACCAATGGTTCTCCCTTTTGTGCTGAACAGGGCATTAGCATTCATAGATATAAGATTAGTGAGTTAAATTATGGAGTGGGATTCAGTTGAATGATACAATTATTGTAATTTTATGAAATAGTAATTTTTAACATCGTCAATTAGTCGCTAGAGAGGGGATTAGGATATGGGCCTTGCTGATGATCCAGTCATTGCGATTTCTGGTTTATGGATGAACTACACGGACCGAATGGTGCTAAAGGGCATTGACCTTAAGGTATACAGCGGACAAATTATTGGCTATATCGGCCCTAACGGGGCAGGAAAGAGTACAACTGTTAAGATTATGCTCGGTCTGGTAGAAGGCTATAACGGCAAAGTAGAGATTTTCGGTAGGGATATTGCGGATGGAGATGTTTCTTACAAAAAAAGAATAGGTTATGTGCCGGAGGTAGCCGAATTATATGATAGCCTCACCGCTAGGGAGTATCTAACTTTTGTAGGTGAGTTGTATGGCATGAAACGTAGTGATGTAGATTACAAGGCTGGAAAATTAATGGCCTTGCTAGGTCTTGAGAAAGCTTATGATTCGCGGATCGCAACCTTCTCCAAAGGGATGAAACAAAAGGTACTGCTGATCTCCAGCATGCTTCATGATCCCGATATTCTGTTCCTAGATGAACCGTTGAGCGGTCTGGATGCCAATAGCGTAATGGTGGTAAAGGAGATTTTTGCATCTTTGGCGGCACAGGGCAAGACCATTTTCTATTCTTCACACATCATGGATGTAGTTGAGAAGATCAGTAGCCGGATTGTTTTGATCGATGGTGGAGATATCGTGGCGGATGGGAGCTTTGCTGAGCTAAGAGAGAAAGGCCGCGAAGGGTCGCTTGAGGATATTTTTAATCAACTAACTGGATTTGATAAATACCGTGATATTGCTGGGGAATTTGTTGCGGTCATGCAAGAGGGATATTCTCATGACTGATTTCTATGTACTGAAGCTTCTGGATAAGCTGCGAGGTGGGTTTAGCCGAATCGGAGTTGATTATGATGTGATGCGGAGTATTCTGCAGGTCAAACTGACGATGGACGGAAGAAGAACACCAACAGTGCTCGCTGGAATGCAGAAGAAGGAGGAGAAGAAAGAGGGCTCGCCGGTGCGGGTGCAATGGATTTATTTACTTTTTGGCGTCATGTTAATTCCTCTTATGATGTTAACGGGGAACTATATGCTGCAGATGAGTCTAGTGTTTGGTGTAGTGATGTTTATGATTACGACCACACTGATCTCTGATTTCTCTTCCGTGATGCTTGATCTTCGGGACAAAAACATACTGGCTTCAAAGCCAGTGAACCGCCGTACCTTGAACATGGCGAAGAGCATCCACATTCTCATTTATTTATTTTCAGTGACGCTGACCTTGACCGGACCTTCGCTGATTTTGTGCCTGTTCAAACAGGGAGTACTATTTTTTCTAATATATGCTGTTGAGATCATTCTGATGGACTGCTTTATTCTCGTCATTACGGCGCTGCTTTATTTACTGATCATGAAGTTTTTCGACGGGGAGAAGCTCAAGGATATTATTAATTATGTACAGATCATTTTGACTATAGGGATTACAGTAGGGTATCAGCTCGTTGTTAGACTGTTCGATATTGCTGAATTGAGCCTCTCTTTTAAGCCGGCATGGTGGCAGTATTTGATTTCTCCGATTTGGTTTGCGGCTCCATTTGAGATGTTGATTGGCGGGGCGAGAGATACACACTTCGTGGTGCTTTCAGTGCTAGCTTTAGTAATTCCGGTTCTGCTGATTGTGGCTTATATTAAGCTGATGCCTTTATTCGAAAAGAGCTTACAGAAGCTTTCAGAGCAAGGGAACGTTGGCAAAAGTAACGCCCGAATGGTGGACTGGTTGTCGAAAGTAACTTGTAAGAACCCGGTAGAGGGCATGTTCTTTCGTTTTAGCTGGTCAATGATGAAGAATGAGCGTGACTTCAAGTTAAAGGTATATCCGGCAATCGGTTATTCCATTGTCTTCCCGTTCATTTTTATATTTGGGATCTTTTGGGATGGAAATGCATCGTCAATCAAGGATTCGAACACATACCTGATGATTTATTTCGGTGCGACGTTACTTCAGACGGTTGTTCTAATGCTAAGGTACTCTGCGGGTTATAAAGGCTCTTGGATTTATAAGCTGATTCCTCTGCCAAACACCGCACCCATCTATCGTGGAATGCTTAAGGCAGCGATAGTTCGCCTGCTATTACCTTTATTCGCTATAGAAGCGATAGTGTATCTTTGGTTGTTTGGGCTGCGGATTGTGCCTGACTTGGTAGTCGTGCTGTTTGCAATGCTGATCTATGCGGTCATTTGTTTCCGTTCTTATCCTCCGGTACTACCTTTCTCAGAACGTTATGAGGCAGCTAAACAGAAGGATTACACCGCAAACTCCTTTGGGTTGCTATTTTTGCTGATGGGGATGGCAGGTATTCATTATGTCTTCACTTTGTTTATGGGTGGAGTTTATATCTACCTGTTGGTTCTGGTAGTTTTTAATCTATGGATATGGCGAATTACCTTTCCAAAAAATGTATCATCAACAGGTCATGGTTCAAGTTTTCCGGGTTGAGTGATTGTGTCAAATATGGACATTTTTCGCGTAATAAAAAAGGGTATAAATTCCAGTATTTACTTAGACAATCTTCTGAATACAGAGTAGAATACATCTAAAGTTTCTTTTTATGGATAACCTATAATCTTTACGCACTCTTCCATATCTGATATTCGTGTACTGATTTTTTACTTGAGAAATACGCTGAGCGATTACGGGATTCAAAACCGGTGAAGAGGTTAACTAATGGATAAAATGGGAATCCACTTTAATGTTTGGATTGTTTTACTATCATTTGTGCTAGCGGCGACAGTTACTTATTCTGCACTAAATCTGATTTCGCAAGTTTCGCGTTCTACTGGCAAAATCCGACGTCTGTGGTTGATCTCGGGAGCTTGTGTGTTAGGCTGCGGTATATGGGCAATACATTATGTTGGGATAATGGCGAATCGCTTTCCGGCGGAGGTCAATTATTATCCAGGCAGATCTATAATATCACTATTAGTTGGTGTGTTATTCTGCTATTTGGCATTCCGGATCACATCTGTTCCTCAGTTAAAGATATGGAATTTAGTAGTAGGTGGTATTCTCTTGGGAAGCGGCTTTTCGGCTATGCATTATATCGGAATGTCTTCTATGAAGATTGCGACGAGGATTCATTATGATATATGGATTCAAGCCGTTGCTGTAATTCTGGTTTTGGTTTCGTCTTATATCGGATTATTGATGTTTCAAAAGTTTAAAGAATGCGCAGGGTTTCAGCGATGGAAGCTATACTCGGCGTTGTTTATCGGATTTTCAGTTACCGGATTGCATTACACAAGTGTAAAGGCTTGTCATTTTGAATATAGCAACTTACCTGGAAGCAAACCTTTTTTTGTAGAGACTGATGTTATACTGTTAATGGCATTTTCGCTGGCAGCGCTACTTATGCTCGCAGTTTCTGCTGGCGCCGTATTTCTGGATCGCCATGTGCTTGAACGAATGGCTTATCAAGATCCACTAACAGAGCTGCCGAATCGACATGGACTAGAACGCTATTTTAAAGATGAATTTTTTGAAAGTAGATCTGGTGCTGTTTTTATTGTAGATCTAGATCGCTTTAAGTCGATTAATGATACGCTGGGACATGATATAGGTGATATGTTACTACAGGAGGTCGCTGTTAGATTAATTCGTTCTGTAGGGGATAAAGGAAAGATCTTCCGTTTAGGCGGTGACGAATTCCTGATTGCTCTTCCAGATTGCACGCTGGAGGGTGCGCAGGAAGAAGCAGGGAGTATTATGCATGAACTTAAGGAATTCTATCGTATTCAGGGCAATGAGCTATATGTTACTGCAAGTGTTGGAATCAGTATGACTCCTATGCATGGGACTGATCGCTCAGCGCTAATGAAGGCTGCGGATACGGCTCTTTATACCTCTAAAGATTCAGGTAAGAATAAATGCAGTGTGTTCGACCAGGAAGTAAATCGCCATCAGTTACGGCGGATGTCTCTAGAGAAGGATCTTCGAAAAGCTTTGGCTCGTTCTGAGTTTATGGTTGTGTATCAGCCGAAATGGGATTCTTATATGAATGTTACGGTGGGTCTTGAAGCGCTGCTGCGCTGGAGACACCCAGAGCATGGGATCATTTCACCAGCGGAATTCATTCCTATTGCAGAGGAGACCGGACTGATCGTTCCGATTACCTATTGGATGCTACATGATGTGTGTAGCCAGAACAGGTTCTGGCATAAGGAAGAGATAGCTAACGTACCGGTCTCTATTAATATGTCCGCACGGATGTTTGAGGATGGGAGTCTATACGATGTTGTAGCGGAAGCACTCACATGTGCAGAATTAGAGCCACACTTTCTCGAACTGGAGATTACAGAGTCCATTGCGATGCATAACATGAAAGAGACGGTTGCACAGCTGTCTAGACTTCGAATGCTTGGGGTAAGAGTATCGCTGGATGACTTTGGGACAGGCTTCTCCTCCCTTGGTAATTTGGATGAAATCCCAGTGAACACACTCAAGATTGACCAAGTATTTATTCGTAACAGCAAGATGCACTCCAAGAAAGCTATTATCAGTAATATTATTGCGATTGCGACTCATCTTAATATGGAAGTCGTGGCAGAAGGTGTGGAGACACCAGAGCAGATTGAATTGCTGAAATCACTGGGTTGTAGAGTCATGCAGGGTTATTATTACGGTCGGCCTATGCCTGTACATGAGCTGGGTGAGTGGTTTATAGCGAATACGGCAGCGTCGTGATCTCAATACATAGAAGAGGGGCTAGCGACCAAGCAGAATTTCTCTGCTTGGTCGCTAGCCCCTTTAAGTTTAAGAACTACCATGAATAAGAAGAATTATACTTTGAAACGTTCAATTAGAATCTGTAGCTTCTCAGCTAGCGAGGACAGGAAACCTGCAGCTGACTCCACTTCTTCCATGGCTGCCAGCTGCTCTTGTGAGGAGGCGGATAATGTTTCCGCACCGCTTGCTGTCTGATTAGCGACGTCTACAATATTCTGTAGAGTAGTAACGAGACCATCGGAGATGGAGGCTAGCTCGCGGACTGTTCCGGAAATCTGCTGACTTTGTGAAGCCATCCCAGAGACGGACATCTCAATCTGGGAGAAGGATTTACCTGCCGTAACGATTAATTCCCGGCCTTGATCCATCTCTTCTGTAGAGCGCTTCATGGTTTCTCCTGCTTGGTCCATCTGATTTACGATGATGCTTACGAGTTGTCCGATTTGAGCAGCAGATTGGGCGGATCGCTCGGCAAGCTTGCGTACGGATTGTGCAACTACCGCAAAGCCTCTTCCCTCTTCTCCGGCTCTTGCAGCTTCAATGGCTGCATTCAGCGACAGCAGATTGGTTTCTTCTGCGATGCTCGCAATCGTGCCCACAATATTCTCAATTTCCTTGGAGTAGCCGCCCAAGGTCTCAATAATGACAGCTAAATCAGTGATGCTGTCACTGACGATGCTCATCTGTTGTGTAGTAGAATCCATTGCTTCTCGACCTGTACGAGCCTTTTCGGCGTTACTGGTAGCATTATTCATTGCATTATCAGCATTTCCTGCAATCTCTGTAATGAAGTGTGACAAGTTTTGTACAGACTTATATCCACCCTCCAAATTTTGCAATTGTGTATTAGCTCCATCGGCAAGTTCAATCGAAACGTTGACACTGTACTCACCAGCACGGTTAGTTTCCTGTGCACTGGCAGAGAGCTCTTCGGATGAAGACGCCACCTGCATGGAGGTTTCATTAACTTCGGTAATGAGCATGCGCAAGCTCTGCGTCATGCCGTTGAAATTTCGAGCTAGTGTACCAATCTCATCCTTGCTGTTGAATGAAATAGGATCATGAGTAAGATCACCCTGTGCAACAAGATTTACGCCTCTGGATAGCTTCGTTAGTGGACTTACCATTCGGCGGATTAAGAGATATGCTACCACAATAGCAATAACTAGAATGGAAGTCCCGATAATAAAAGGCTGAACAATGATGTCTCGGGTCCGTTCTTGAATTAATGGGCCATCGAAGTTAATAGCCATTAGAGCGACTATAGGCTTGGACGGATCATGATCCTGATAGATGGGGCCGTAACCCGTCTTAAGTGAGGTACCTTCGTATGTATAAACCTTGGAGTAGGCGGAATGCTTAGATGTAGTGATCAATTCCTTCTCTTCATCTGAGAAATAAAAAGTGTCGCCTGCTTTATAACCTCTTGCTTTGAAGCTTGAATCTGCGGCGAGGATCTTTCCGTCTAGCGATAAAATGAACGCCTCTTTAAAAATAGCCTTATGTGCCACAATCCAACCGATCCGGTCCTCGACAGCCTCCAGTTTGCTTTGATCTCCTGCAATTAATGCGGTAATGTCTGATGGGTCAATCAGCCCGGTTGTAATATTGGCGCATCCTACCAATTCGATACCTGCTGCTTCGTCTACTTGCTTGTAAGCAGTACGATATCCGAAGAACCCGATGGATGATCCAACAAGAAGTAACACGATGAACATCATCCAAGTTAATTTAGTTGCCAATTTCATTTTTTGCACCAACCTTGACAAATTATGTTTTCGGTGACAATCGCTCTCACTGCTACGATTATAGCGTATCGTTAAGCTTAGAACCTTACATAGAATATAGTATTTTTGTGTCGGATATTGTAAAATGGTGGAAAAAATATGGAAATAAACGTGATTATGAAATGTTTAGTAGACAAAAGCATTGAATCCTAACCAGTTCTAGTGGTACGCTTGAGTTATTAAAAACGGATTGGGAGTTGAAACAAGGATGCCGCATCAATTAGATCCGTTAATAGAGCGTCTTGGATTATCCATGTGGAGAGTACAGCGTAAGATCATGTCTCAAAGGACTTTGCATAAAGAACTCGGACTTACCGTACCTCAGATGGGTCTGTTAAATATAGTAGCGAAAGAGAAAAAGTCGCGGGTGGTACAACTTGCGGAGTCTATGGAGGTCAAATCCAGTGCCATTACCGTGATGCTCGATCGCCTGGAAGCGCTGGGTTTTATTAAGCGTGAGACGGATGGATCGGACCGGAGAGCGGTTGTGGTGACCATCACCGAGCAAGGTCAGCAAATACTTGAAGAAGGACATTTCCGTTCAAAACAGCTGCTTGCTGAGCATTTATCTATACTGAAGCCGGAAGAGCTGCAAAAGTTTGCGGAGTACTACCGTATGATCGAGGATCAGGAACGGTAAATCTCTAGCTTTAGCTTATAGATACAGAAAGAAGGCCACCTTCTCCGGAGAGAAGGTGGCCTTCTTTGAAATATAATAATGATAAGTTCTAAGGTTCAATTGGTTTGTCTGGCAGCTGCGTAATATAGCTATGGGAAAGCTGTAGAAGTCTCAATGCTCGGTTGTATTCATCCTCAGTAGCAGCCGGTACTTTTCCATTATAAATAGGGTATTGGGTATTATCTTCAAAGCTGTTACCCGGAATAAGCAGTCCTGAGCTGGAGATGAAAGATCCAGAAGGTAAATAATATCTTTCTGGCAGCAAATTATAAGTCTGACTGAGTAGATCTTGACCGAAAACTAGGTTATTCTCTAATGAAATTCCAAGAAGACCAGCAGCAGTTGGCATAATATCCACTTCGCCACCGACTTGCTCTAAGGTCTGTGGTGCTGTGCTGTCTCCTGCATGAATGAGCAGAGGAATGTTTAACATATCCGCATAGGAATATTCATGACCATAAATTTCAGTCATTAATTGCTTATCATCATGATCGAGAGAATAAATAGGCAGTCCCATATGGTCTCCATAAATCATGATCACGCTGTTATCCCATACGCCATTCGCTTTAAGCTCTTCTACGAAATGTCCGAAGGCATCATCCGCATAGTTCTGGGAACGGATATAGTCACCCACAAAAGTACCTTCGTAACGCTCTGGTAGCTTCATGCGGTATTTTTCCTCAGGAATTGTGAATGGATGATGCGCTGACATCGAAATGATCTGAGCGTAGAAGGGTTGACCCTCGTTGCTCATTTCTTTCAGTTTGTCGGCAGTTTTACTATAGAGCGTATCATCAGAAGCGCCGAAGAAGAAAACATCATCTTCACCAAAGAATGAACGATCATAATAATGATCGAAGCCCAGTGAGTCATACAGCTCACCACGGTTCCAGAACTCTACGACATTGGTGTGGAAGGTTGCGGTCTGATACCCATTGTCTTTAAGCAAGCGTGGCAGACTTGGGAGCACCTTATCCACATAGGACATCGTTGCCGCACCACGTGGAGGGATGTAGGCGGATGTGTTCACTACGAATTCTGCATCCGACGTATTCCCTTGACCTACCATTTGATAGAAATTAGGGAAGTAAAGACTATCCTTCATTACCTTGTTCAGGTTCGGTGTAATCTCTTGCCCGTCTAGCTCAAGACCCAGCAAGAAGTTCTGGAAGGATTCCAATTGAATGATAATAAGATTTTTGCCTTTAGCCGTGCCATGAAGTGGAGAACTAACCGCAGTATTAATCCCCTTCACTTTGTTGATGGCATCTTGTGTAATGTCACTTGATTGCACAAGCTCTGGTTCTTCTTTTGCAAAGATCGTATAGGCTTCATAGTTAAGAATACCCATCTCCTGAGCTTTCTTAATTTCGTTCATACTAGCCTTATTAGGCAAAATGTTGAACAAGCATAAACCAAGTGAGACTGCGAATAGAACACTATATTTTATTTTTCCGTTACGACGGTTGATATTCTCTTTTTTATAGACACGGCCTTTCTTATTAAAGAAGAAATAGCCTCCTAGGACAATTATATCTGTAAAGATTAACAGGTAGTAAGGATCCATCAGTGAGAATACGCTGTTGCTGACGGCTGTGACTTGATTCACCTGTTCCGCGGCATGGTAAGTTACAATGACACCATAATATTTAAAATACATAATGGCTGCGAAAAAGATGGCTGTTACTAATAAATTGACTGTCATGTAATATCCAAGTTTTCGTTTGGAGGCGAACCGCTCAATAATACAGAAGAGCGCCCAGGCAAAAGGGATTTCTGTCAGTAATGATTTCCAAGGCAGCACATCATCAAAAATGACGCCCCAAGCCAGAAATGCTTTTAGGATAAAAAGTATTGTGAAAAACACAAAAGGTTTAATGATCCAACGTTTAATATTAAAGGATGACACAGCTTCCCCCTCTTTCTACATGATAAAACGCCATTTCTCAAACAGGACGAAACAGCACCAAGACAAAATGACTCCATAGTAATAAAATTTATTATGCAGGGCTAGCAGAAGAAAGTCAAAAACCGAAAGCGTAAGTATAAGCTTTGTGGAGTGCGTAAAGTTAAACACGCATAGGTGAAAGATGATGTTTATGCTATCCCATGGGGTTATACAGCGATTAAAGGACCGAAATAGACATTGGGAACAAAAAGGATATATGGCTAATTAAGGGAGGTGAGAATAGTTGGATCATACTGTAACCCTATCCGTTAGAACTCTCGTCGAGTATGTTTTTCGCAGCGGTAGTATTGAGCCTGGATTTCATGGTACTTCCTCTATGGTTGAAGGAACACGAATTCATCAGAAAATCCAAAAGCAATATAAGGAGGGTGACCGCAAGGAGGTCTATCTGAAAACAGAGATCCCTTATGGTAGCTTACTCTATATTGTAGATGGGCGCTGTGATGGACTGCTTGTTTCGGAGGATGGGAGCCTAACGGTCGAAGAAATCAAATCAACCTCCGGACTGCTGGACATGCTGGAAGAGGGACATGAGGTTCATTGGGCTCAGGCGCTGATGTACGCATATATGGTATCGCTGGAGCAGGAGCTTTCTTCTATTCAAGTAAAGCTTACCTATGTCCACCGGGCTACTGATGAGCAAAAAAGCTTGTACCGAACGTTGTCTTTAGATGAACTGATCTCATTTGCTAATGATACCGTAGCCAGATATGCTCCGTACGCTGAGATGATGGTTCGTCATGATGCTAAGAAAGAGCAGAGCCTTCGAGAGTTACAATTCCCGTTTCCTTCTTATCGAAAGGGACAACGGCATTTTGCCGGAGCGGTGTACAAATCCATCGTAGAAAAGGTCAGTCTGTTCGCTCAGGCGCCCACAGGCATCGGAAAAACAATGTCGACGCTGTTTCCGGTCCTTAAAGCAATGGGCGAAGGACAAGCTAAAGGATTGTTCTATTTAACGGCTAAGACGGTTACCCGTTTTGCCGCGCAGGAAGCAATCTCGCTACTGCTGACGCAGGGACTTCAGCTGCACGTCATCACACTTACTGCTAAAGAGAAGACCTGTTTTCATGATGAAGGGATTTGCGGTAAGGATTCCTGTCCCTATGCGGAAGGCTATTATGATCGGATTAATGATGCGGTAATGGATCTGTTAGAGCATGAGACACTGATGAGCAGAGACACCCTAGCACTGTATGCTCACAAACATAAAGTGTGCCCGTTTGAGTTCTCGCTGGATGCAGCCTATGCCTGTGATGCGGTGATTTGTGATTACAATTATATATATGATCCTCGGATCAGCCTGAAACGGCTAACAGAGGAGAGAAAGAGAGAAACGGTGCTTCTGGTAGATGAAGCGCATAATCTGGTAGACCGGGGGCGAGAGATGTTCTCTGCCTCTTTGCTGAAGGCCCCCTTTCTAGAAATCCAGCGTCAGTACAAGGAAGTAAACCGTAATTTGAGTGCTGCAGCTAAATCGGTGAATGCTTTTTTCATCTCCCTTCGCAAAATTTGTAATGAAGAGGGGCAAGGGCAGTGGGCTACGTTCCCGGAGGAGCTGCCAGCCTTGCTTGAGATATTTTCTTTGGAGGCGGAACAGGAACTTATTCACCCGAGCGCCAGCATTGTTCCTCAGAATGGAGAAGGAGAGAATGTTCTTCTGGATACCTATTTTGCAGTTCAAGGGATGCTTCGCACCTTTAAGACCTATGATGAACGCTACATAACCTATGCTGAGGTTCGGCGCGGCGATGTGTACTTGAAGTTATTTAATTTGGATCCATCGCATTTACTCCAACAAATGTCTAAGAGCTTTCGAAGTCAGATTCTGTTCTCTGCTACGCTTTCTCCATTATCGTACTATCGGGATATGATTGGTGCGGTGGAGGAAGATTACAGTTTAACGGTCTCATCTCCTTTTCAGAAGGAGCAATGGGAAGTGACCGTGCTGCCTGTCTCCACACGTTATCATGACCGGGAAGCTTCCCTACTCCCGTTAACTCAGGCATTGAATCAAATGGTTTCAAAGAAGGGCAATTATCTGGTGTTTTTTCCTTCATATCTTTATTTACAAAACGTATATCAGGTCTTTACGGAGAATTACCCCGAAGTACGGACTTTGATGCAGGATACAGGCATGAGTGAGCAGGCTAGAGAAACTTTTTTAGCTTCATTTAGTCCAGAGAATGACGAGACGCTGTTAGGATTTGCTGTACTCGGAGGGATTTTTTCGGAAGGTGTAGATCTGCCAGGAGACCGTCTCAACGGGGTAATGGTTGTTGGTGTTGGCCTACCACAGCTTGGTCTTGAGCGTAATCTGCTGCGTCAGTATTTTAATGCCAGAGGTAAAAAAGGCTTTGATTATGCTTATGTCTACCCGGGAATGTGCAAGGTATTGCAAGCTGGAGGCAGGCTGATTCGAAGTGAGACAGATACAGGCATTATTGTGCTTGCGGATGATCGCTTTTTGCAGAGTCCTTATAAGCATTTGCTTCCCGAAGAATGGAGAGATTATCTTATCCGCTCATAAGAGGGTATAATCTATGAAAAGGTATTCATAATCAATCGGCAGGAGGAAAAAGAATGACATTAAAAGTGGGTATTGTGGGTACGGGCTGGTTCTCTAAGGTACATGCTGATTTACTAGCAGAGATGGATGATGTCCGTTTGCAGGCGGTCTGTGGAAGCAGTAAGGCTAAAGGCGAAGATATGGCACGTCCTTACGATGCTGCTGGATATGGTGATATTACGGAGATGCTGGATGCGGAGAAGCTCGATGCTGTTTATATTTGTGTGCCTCCACAATCTCATGGTGCGATCGAACGATCATTAATCAAGAGGGATATTCCCTTTTTTATAGAAAAACCGCTTAGTATGACTACTGAAATTCCCGCAAGCCTACTTCAGGATATCAAAGAACATAATTTGTTAACCTCGGTAGGATATCATTTCCGCTATCAGGAGAACATTAAACGTCTGAAAGAAACTTTGCGTGGTGACAAAGTCGGTATGGTTATGGGGCAATGGATGGGCGGCATGCCAGGCGTAGCTTGGTGGCGTGATCAGAAGCAATCCGGAGGACAATTCACAGAGCAGACTACACATATCGTTGATTTGGTGCGCTATCTAGCCGGAGAAGTAAAGGAAGTTTACGGCATGTTCGGAAACCGGATTATGCATGAGCAGCATGAAGGTGTGAGCGTGGCAGATGTAGGTACCGTATCCCTGAAGCTTGAAAATGGAATTATTGCTAATATTTCAAATACATGCGTTTTACCTGATGAGGTGGGAAGTGTAGGTCTTAGCTTCTATAATGATCGGGGACTTTTGGACTGGAACCCGGATCGTCTCTTGGAAGTGCGAAGTGGCAATAGCACCGAATTTGCGAATACAGGAAACCCATATTTAGTAGAAAGTGAAGCCTTTATACATGCTGTACGGACGGGGGATCGCTCGCGCATTTTATGCGACTATGAGGATGGATACAAAACCCTCAAAGTCACCTGTGCGGCCTATGATTCAGCGCAAAGCGGGTTGCCTGTTAAGTTCTAAGGTTCGATTCATAGAAAAAGGACATGCTACTTTAGATGTACTAAAGAGACATGCCCTTGGCCCAAGCTGGGTTAGCCTAGTGGAGGAATATCGCGAGCAAAGCTGGCGCCACACCTATAGATAACAGCGCGGACAGAATCATCGCAATACTGGAGATGGTTCCGGTCAGTGAACTAAGCTCGAAGGCTTTGGATGTTCCTGTACCATGTGCAGCGGTTCCCAGCGATACACCGCGCGCAATTTCATTCTCAATGCGGAAGATGCGAAGTACAGTAGGGCCCATCATTGTACCAAGTATCCCGGTAATAATGACGAAGACTGCCGTAATACTCGGTACACCGCCGATACTTTGCGAGATGCTCATAGCGATCGGTGTAGTTACCGAACGCGGGACCAGACTAGCTGCCAGATCGCCGCTAACATGCAGCCATTTGGCGAGCAGAATGGAAGAGATCACCGCAACTATCGTCCCTGATAGCACGCCTGCCGCAATTTCGGCGGCGTGCTTTTTGAGTACCTTGAAGTTCTTATGCAAAGGGATGGCAAAGGCCATGGTTGCTGGTTGCAGCAAATCCGTCAGCCATTTTCCTCCCGCATTGTATGAGTCATAAGTAATGCCTGTTATAAGCAGAAAGATGATCATAATCACTGGTGTGATGATTAATGGAGAGGTGTAGACTTTACCGGTAGAAGCATAGATACGTTTCGCGAGTAAATACACCGCGACCGTGAGACCAAAGAATAGTAGAGCGTTTAACATGATTCTTTCCGCTCCTTCGCTTTATAAATTCTACTGGTAAGTAATCCGGAACTAGCCATCACAACAAATGTGCCTAAGACGACAACGGCAAGAATGCGTAATCCATCGGTTTCCAGAATATTAGCGTATTTCATTACACCTATAGCAGATGGAATAAAGAACAGCAGGAGCTCGGCGAGTAGCCAAGAAGCACCAACTTCTACCCAATTCAGACGAATGACACCGAACTCAAGCAGGAGAAACAATATAATCATTCCGAGTATGCTTCCGGGAATAGGGATATGCAATAATGGGGTCACAGCATTGATAAGTAAAGAGAATAACATAAGTCCCGCTACCTGCAGCAAGCCTATAACAATCTTTTTCATAAGGCTTCGCTCCTTTCATGATAATGAAAGTTTACATCAATTGTTTTCATAGGTAAAATGAATAGATCGAATAAATGACATTCCTTTTGTCTATGGATTAGGGGGAACATAAATGGATATCCGACAATTAGAATATTTCGTTCAAGCGGCACGAATGAAAAGCTTTACCAGAGCTGCTGAATCATTATATATAACACAGCCCACGATCAGTAAAATGATTCGGAATATGGAGGTCGAACTGGAGGCAGACTTGTTCTACCGTGAAGGGAAGAGTGTAAGGCTTACAGACGCAGGGGAAATTTTGTTCACCAAAGCGCAAAATATCGTGGAGTCTTTCGCTAGCTTGTCTTCCGAACTGGATAACTTACGGAATCTGGAGCAGGGCCACATCCGCATCGGCTTGCCTCCAATGGTAGGAGCGAGCTTTTTTCCATCGGTGATTGGTCAATTTCATAAACGTTATCCGCAGGTTACGATTCGTCTCCATGAGGATGGGGCCAAAAAAGTGGAGGAAGATGTAGAAACGGGACTGCTGGACATTGGAATGGTCGTATTGCCTGTAGATACAGCCAAACTACATTGTTTTACCTTTGTTGAAGAGAAGCTGAATCTTATTTTGCCTATGGGACATCGGCTGGCCGAGGCACAGCTTGTTCCGCTAAGTGAGCTGGCAGAAGAGGAGTTCGTGCTATTTCGAGAGGATTTCACGCTGCACGATCGGATTATTACGGAATGTGTAAAAGCTGGATTTCAGCCGAAGGTTATATATGAGAGTTCACAATGGGATTTAATCAGCAAGATGGTAGCCGCAGGAATGGGAATCGCATTATTGCCGGAAACCATTTGCCGTGACATGGATCGCTCACGATTGGTAGTCATTCCTTTGACAGAACCGGTAATTCCTTGGCAGATCGCTATGGCTTGGCGTAGAGACCGTTATTTATCATTCGCAGCACGTGAATGGATTTCTTTTGCAAAGGGACTATTGAGAGAACAGTATCCAAATGAGCTTCCCCACGAGCCTATATAGCATCCGAATAAATAGCTGTTTTATTTTTTGTGGATGTTCTGCAAATTTTTCTTTTTTTTTGAAAATATGTTTTTTGGTATCATGGATTATGATAGGAAGAGATGTTGATAGAGAGAAGGAGAGAGTTGTGACACTATATCAAGGTTCTTCCGAGAAAGCTTATAGAAGAGACTACAGAGAAGATGAGCTGTTTGTGACTATAGAGAGCCTTAGATGCGAATTGCTGGAAGTCGCGGAGCAACGGAGTCTTAGTGACCATGCTGTCCTAGAGCTAAGCGAGCGATTGGACGGTTATATTTTGCTGGCACAACATAAGATGATGGAGAACTTGCGCAGTCGCAAGGCAAGTGCAACAGCTTACTGCTGAAGCTCAAATGCCGCTATTACAATAAATTAAACTCGATACATCCATAGAATTACACTATTACAAAGATCCAACCGATAAAGAGGAGAGAAATACGCTCCTCTTTTTGTCGTACGATCTATTGGTTGTACAATCCATAACTTTCACCTATAATGTCAATTAATAGAATCTTTTCAAGTCAAACTTTGGGGGTGCCGAGTGGAGGGAAAGTTAACAACTATACGCTCAGAAATTGAGAAAAATCTGTCCCGCTCCGGCCATAATCTCGCCTCATTCGCAAAAATATGTGGCCTGAATCGTGGAAGTCTCAGTGCAATT
The DNA here is from genome assembly GCF_008370385.1 of Paenibacillus sp. B2(2019). Taxonomy (NCBI): domain Bacteria; kingdom Bacillati; phylum Bacillota; class Bacilli; order Caryophanales; family Paenibacillaceae; genus Paenibacillus; species Paenibacillus sp. B2(2019). The sequence goes on along the minus strand of NZ_VTZR01000013.1, from coordinate 251,430 downwards.
TTGCACGGGAATCCGCCGAAGCCTATGTCCCTGGGACAAATAGATGCAATCATTAAAGCCTTTGGATTTCCTGACGGTTGGTTGTATCCTTTATATATTGATGAATGCTTTAATGAGGAGAAGGTCTCACGCCGCAGGGTGGAGCCTTTTTTAATACGTTGCGCTGAACTAGGTAAGCAGCAATGCATTGATGATACCTTAAACAGATTATTGGAATATCCGAAATCGCTAGATATCGTTTATTCGATAGCCGAAAAATTGTTTAATAAAGGTAAAATAGATGAATCCATGTTTTTCTATAAAATTGTAGCAGAGAATGAGTCCGACAGCTACTCAGAGAGATTGGCTATCAGTCATTATCGTATTTTTAGAGCAATCTTATCAATTGTCGATTCTGATGAGAAGCTGCATGCAGTTATTACATTTGAACCTTTCAGGAATCGACTGCCAGAAAATATGCAGTTAGATGGTCTACTTACTCTAACGCAGTTGAGCTTTGATCTTCGGCGATGGATTAAAATGGAGTCGTTCGCTGATGAACTAAGAACGTTGGCCAATGCTGTTTATCGTGACCAATTACGAAAAAGTCAGGATAGAAGAAAGGAAGTTCTTCATACTGAACGTCCGCTTGTTGTTTATTATGGACATGGATATCTACTTAAAGCGATCTCACTTACCAAGCAGGGTAAATATGAGGAAGCTAAGAAGTATACTGCAGGCTATGCAGACCTTAGCTGGTTTGAAATGATTAACGAAGAAGGTCGTCAGGCTGTAGAGCAATTCCGGTTATTCGCAATTGGTAATGGATTCACGATAGAGATGTTGATGGGCAATGTGGATGTTTTGCCTAACTATACGGATTTTTTGGCAGATCACCCGGGCGAAATCTTGGCAGGACTTATTACCATTATGGATGCGGCTAATCGATATGGGTTCTCTGCTGATAATATACTTACACGATTCTCACGAGAAATGTTGAGATTTGAAGGGTTTCAGGAGCCGAATAACGTGGACCGTGTATTCCGTTTGTACTATCAAGTAGCGATCTATCAAATAAATAGGAAACGTTATGTTACAGGTGTGGATTATCTTGTGAAATCTCTCGAGTTATCTATTAAGCAGAATAATGGAAAAGACTTTATTAATTGTATAACTTTATTTGAAATGAGTAGAGATTATGCTAATACTGCTCAACAGGAGAAATATAGAGAATTAGTAAAGGGGGTGAGAAAAAATGAAAAAATCACTATTGATGATGGTAAGCGTGTTAGCATTGTTTAGCTTCATCATTATCGGACCTGTAGGCTCTGGAAGCAATGGAGGCATTACAACGTACGAGCATGGAGCTTGGTTCTAAGAATACAGAAATCTATTCAGTATTCTTATAATACAGAGTAATACATATACGAAATTGGACTCCCTTGCCATTGTGCTGGGGAGTTTTCTTTTTCGTAATAATTGATACCGTATTCAAAATTTGACAAAGCCTTGCGCCGAAAATATAATTAGGTAGCCTAAATAATACAGTGTTTAATAATTAGCTGACCTAACTAAATTAGAGGTGAAAGAAATTGGGATAAACGGAGGAAATACAGAAAATACTGAAAATTCAGTCGCACACGAGCTTTTTGCGGCGATGAAACGGCTGCATAAAGGCCAATGGCAAAAGGGTGTTGAAGGCCATAAGCCGAGTGAGATGACTTTAATGATATGCATTGAAAAATGGAATCATTCTGATGATGAGGGTCTAAAGATATCTGAAATCAGCCGACTTCTCGGATTCACACCTCCAACTATTACGCAGTTGATTAATAGTCTTGAGGCGAAACAGATGGTGGAAAGACACGCAGATCCTTCGGACCGAAGAGTCGTACGCGTGAAATTGACGGAGAGTGGAAAAAAACTCACACGAAGAGCAGAGCAATATAGAGACGCAATGTTTGATGAGCTCGTACGTTACTTAGGTGAAAAAGAGACTAAGCAGCTCACAGAACTGTTGCTGAAAGTACATGCATTCGTTGAGGATAATCCACCACCTAATTGGGATAGGCTACAAATGAACGGAGATGAGAAGCTTGATTAAATTATTTAAACAACTGAAGCCATTTCGAGTAGCTATTGGTGCTGTATTAATTCTTGTGTTCTTGCAGTCCATGGGCGACTTATACCTCCCTACGCTGATGTCCGACATCGTCGATAAGGGTATTGTTCAGGGAGATCGAACTTATATTTGGAAAATAGGTAGCTTCATGCTTTTAGTTGCAGGGGGCGGGGCCTTATGTTCAGTCATTGCCAGCTATTTATCAGCAAAAGTGGCAGCAGGGTTCGGTAAACTTACCCGTGCTCGTGTGTTTAACCACGTAGAGAATTTCACGCTGCATGAATTCGATAAGCTCGGTACCGCATCTTTAATTACCCGTACAACGAATGATATTACGCAGGTACAGACCGTACTTACTATGATGCTGCGTATGATGATCGGTGCACCGATGATGATGATTGGTGGTATCATCATGGCGGTATCTGAAGATGCGAAATTATCGTTGATCTTTGTAGTAGTTATTCCGGTACTCGTTGGCGCAATTTTCTTTATCGGGATGAAGGGATTACCACTGTTTAAAGCGATACAGATCAAGCTGGATAAATTAAATCTGGTTCTACGTGAGCATTTGACGGGTATCCGTGTTATCCGTTCATTTAACCGGATTGATCATGAGAATAAACGCTTCTCCGAGGCTAACCGTGATCTGACAGACACAGCGATCAAAGTAAATAAAATCATGGCCGGTTTGATGCCGCTTATGATGATTGTTATGAACTTTTCCATGATCGCAATTCTTTACTTTGGTGGGATTCGAATCGGCGATGGCGATTTACAAGTCGGCTCACTAATGGCATTTATTCAATATGCGATGCAAATCATGTTCTCCCTGATTATGGTGTCGATGATGTTCGTGCTGATTCCTCGTGCTTCAGCTTCAGCCTTGCGTATCAATGAAGTGCTCGATATGCGGCCGGAGTTCACAGATCCATCAGAGAGTGAATTACAAACAACGGCTCAAGCAACTAAAAAAGACGGCCGTGATCATATGCGTGGTTTTGTTGAATTCGATAATGTCTCCTTTTCTTATCCTGGCGCGGAACAACCTGCACTTTCGAAAATTAGCTTTAGTGCTCGTCCAGGTGAAGTTACTGCGATTATCGGCGGTACAGGTTCAGGTAAATCTACGCTGCTCAGCTTGATTCCAAGGTTTTATGATGTTAACGAAGGTGCTGTTCGTGTGAACGGAGTAGATGTTCGTGAGATGACTCAGGAAGAGCTACGGAGCAAAATTGGTTACATCCCTCAAAAAGCGGTATTGTTCTCAGGTACGATTAACGAAAACATTCGCTACGGTAAAGAGGATGCTACCGATGAAGAAATCATTCATGCAGCCAAGGTAGCTCAGGCCTACGATTTCGTGTCAGCAATGAAAGATGGATTTGATTCGGAAATTGCTCAAGGCGGCAGTAATGTCTCTGGTGGTCAGAAACAGCGGCTGTCCATTGCACGTGCGCTTGTGAGAAAACCTCAAGTTTATCTGTTCGACGACAGCTTCTCTGCACTTGATTTCAAAACAGATGCTAAGCTTCGTGCGGCACTCAAAGATGAAACCACAGAATCCACTGTTCTAATCGTAGCTCAACGGGTTAGTACCGTTATGGATGCCGACCGGATTATTGTTATTGATGAGGGTGAAATCGCCGGAATGGGCACTCACCGTGAACTGCTCGCGAGCAGTGATGTGTACCGCGAGATCGTATCCTCGCAGCTGTCAGAGGAGGAAATAGCATGAGCGAACAAAACAATAAACCTGCTGCTCCGCGCGCCCATAAAGGTCCTGGACCTGGTGGCGGCCCTGGCATGCGGATGCCTGCAGAAAAGGCTAAAGACTTCAAGGGTACACTTCGTCGTCTGATTAAGTATTTAAGACCTCGTATGGTTCAATTGATTATCGTTCTTGTAATGGCAATTGCCAGTACTGTATTCAGTATCTTCAGTCCTAAGGTTATGGGTAAAGCAACAACTAAACTATTCGAAGGTGCTTACGGTAAATTAATGGGTGTTGAGGGAGCTTCCATTGATTTTGGATATATTAATGATATCCTGATCATACTTGCGGGTCTGTATTTGCTTAGTGCTCTATTTAGCTATATTCAGCAGTACGTAATGGCTGGCGTAGCTCAGAAGGTCGTCTACGACATGCGTGAGCAGATCAACAGCAAGCTGGAACGTTTGCCTTTGAAATATTTTGATTCCCGTACCCATGGGGAAATTCTAAGCCGTGCTACGAATGATGTGGATAACATCAGTACTACACTGCAGCAGAGCTTAACTCAACTGATTACTTCTATTGTCACCATTATCGGTGTCATCGTAATGATGCTTACCATCAGCCCATGGCTGACGTTGATTACAATTGTTACATTGCCACTCAGCTTCGTTGTGATTATGGCTATCTCCAAGCGTTCGCAGACTTATTTTGTCGGACAGCAGAAGTCACTCGGTCAGTTGAATGGTCATGTAGAAGAAATGTATACAGGTCACCGGATTATTAAAGCATTTGGTCGTGAACCGCAGTCCCTTAAGGATTTCGATGAAATTAACGATAAGCTTTACGACTCTGGCTGGCGTGCCCAATTCATGTCCGGTATGATTATGCCGCTCATGATGTTTATCGGTAACTTGGGTTATGTAATGATTTGTGTAGTCGGCGGTATCTTTGTTACTAGAAAAATGATTGATGTCGGGGATATTCAAGCTTTTATTCAGTATTCCCGTCAGTTCACCCAGCCGATTGCACAAACGGCTAATATTGCGAATATTATTCAATCCACTATTGCTTCCGCAGAACGTGTATTTGAACTTCTGGATGAAGAAGAGGAAGTTAAGGAAGTTAATACTACACTTGCGAAGCTTGATGAAGGTACTCCGGAAGGTTCCGTTGAGTTCCGTCATGTGAAATTCGGATATAAAGAAGATGCGATTCTGATTGAGGACATGAATATTGAGGTTAGTCCAGGTCAGACCATAGCGATTGTCGGTCCTACTGGTGCTGGTAAAACCACTCTGATTAACCTGTTGATGCGCTTCTACGAGCTTAATGATGGGGAAATTATCATTGATGGCGTCAATATTACCAACATGAGACGGAGTGACCTGCGCAGCAAATTTGGTATGGTGCTTCAGGATACTTGGCTGTTCAATGGTACGATCCGCGATAACATTGCTTATGGACGTGAAGGTGCCTCAGAGGCTGATGTGGTACGTGCGGCCAAGGCTGCTCATGCCGATCACTTTATCCGCACACTTCCGCTTGGCTATAATACGGTGTTAAATGAAGAAGCTTCTAATATTTCTCAAGGACAGAAGCAGCTGATTACGATTGCGCGTGCGATTCTGGCTGATCCGTCGATTCTCATTCTTGATGAAGCAACGAGCAGTGTCGATACACGGACAGAATTGTTGATTCAAAAAGCAATGAAGGCATTGATGCAAAACAGAACCAGCTTCGTAATTGCTCACCGTCTTTCGACGATTCGAGATGCTGACCTTATCCTTGTTATGAATCAAGGTAGTGTAATCGAGAAGGGCAATCACGAGGAACTGCTTGCACAAGGCGGATTCTATGCTGATCTTTACAACAGTCAGTTCTCCGAAGGAGATTTGGACGCGGGCTAAGTTGAAGTGAAAGAAAAAGTATAGCAAACCATAAACCCCTCTTTTCACATGTTGCTGATTTTATATGTGAAGAGAGGGGTATTTTATATGTGATGAGGTGTTTTGATTTTTCGGAAAAATAAAAAAAGTTTGATTAAAAATTAAAGCATATATATGATAGAATTAAAAATGACCCGCGGCTCATTTTTAAGGCGGGAAGGTAAAGGAGAGGATGAAGGGAATGTCAGGCTACGGTAAATGGGTGGCAGGAAAAAAGACGAAATGGATTACTCTTCTCGTATGGATAGTGCTAGTAGGTGCACTTTCCCTATTATGGCCTGCAGTGAATTCTCAAGTTGCTAATAATGCGCCCAATCTCCCAGATGATGCACAATCAATACAGGCAACAGTAATTGCAGAACAAGAGTTTCCAAGTGGAAGCGGAGTACCTGCATTGCTCGTATGGCATAGAGAAGGTGGGCTTTCGCAAGACGATTTAGTACATATCACTGCTGTATACAACAAGTTGGAGCAGCAACCGTTACCCCATCAGAACTTTGTTCCCCCATTAGGGAAGCTGCCGCCGCAGGCACTGCAAGCCTCATTATCTGAGGATCTTAGTACACTGGTAACCCCGGTGCTTTTTGATAAAACGGCAGATAGTGATCAGCTCGGTGAAGCTGTGACAGAAATGAAGAAGATCATAAACACAGAGACGGGTGGAGACCCCTCCGCGGCTAAGGTAGATGGAAAAGACCTGAGTTTACGTGTTACGGGTCCAGTGGGCATCTCTATAGATGCTTCAGGCCTGTTTCAGAACGCTGACGTTTCCTTGTTAATTGCTACGGTTATGCTTGTGCTGGTGTTCTTATTAGTGATTTATCGTTCGCCGATCTTGGCGTTTATTCCACTTATTGCAGTTGGATTTGCTTATGGTGTAACTAGTCCGATTCTTGGAAAAATGGCGCAAGAAGGCTGGATCACCGTGGATTCACAGGCAGTATCCATCATGACAGTTCTGTTGTTCGGTGCGGGTACGGACTATTGTTTGTTCCTGATCTCACGGTTCCGGCAGTTGTTGAAGGTAGAAGAGAGTAAGAGTCGTGCGCTTCTTCGCTCCATTACCGAATCTTCAGGCGCCATCGCTATGAGTGGCTTCACCGTCGTGCTCGCGCTGTTTGCGTTATTGCTGGCTAAGTATGGAGCTTATCATCGTTTTGCAATACCGTTCAGCGTGTCGATTTTCATTATGGGAATTGCTAGCTTAACGCTTGTACCTGCACTTTTGGCGATCTTCGGACGGACCTCGTTCTTCCCATTCATTCCGCGCACGCCGCAAATGGAGGTTGAACGAGCTAAGGCTAAAGGAAAACCAGCTCCAGAACCCAAAGTCTCCCATAAAAAAGGGATTGGCGGATTTGTAGTTTCCAGACCTTGGGCTATCGTAGGAGTGACTGTCATCGGACTGGGGATTCTGGCTTCATTCTCTAGTGGAATCAAGTTTACGTATGATATCCTCTCTTCTTTTCCTAAAAATATGGAGTCCCGCGAAGGGTTCGACCTCATCGGTAAGCAGTTTTCTCCGGGGGAATTAGCTCCCGCTAAGCTAATTATTGATACTAAGGGGCAAGCGAGTGGAGAGGATCTTAAAGTCGTTCTCGGAGGGCTCACGTATGTGGACACGGTTTCCGATCCGCAGCAGGGTGCTGTGAACAAGGATATTCTGGGTTACGATATCGAATTTAAGAACAATCCTTATTCACTTGAAGCGATGGGGCATATTCCAGCCCTTCTAGCAACAGCAGAGCAAGCGCTGATTGATGTAGGGGTAGAGAATCCTTCAGATCATGTGTGGGTAAGTGGTCAGACAGCGACGCAGTATGATACCAAAAAAATCGGAGATCGTGACACCGATCTGATTATCCCTGTTGTTATCGGGTTGATCACTTTGCTGTTGTTGATATATCTGCGTTCGATAGTGGCGACTATTTATCTGGTCGGAACGGTCATTCTCTCCTTCTTCTCTGCACTTGGCTTAGGCTGGATTATCATTCATTATGTGATGGGCGCAGATGCCATTCAGGGAGCGATCCCGCTCTATTCCTTTGTATTCCTGGTGGCACTTGGAGAAGATTACAACATCTTTATGATCTCGAATATTTGGAAAAAGCGTAAGACCATGCCGCTTAAGCAGGCCATCGCGGAAGGCGTGAATGAGACCAGCTCGGTAATTACCTCTGCGGGCCTCATTCTGGCAGGTACTTTTGCTGTATTAGCTAGCTTACCGATTCAGGTGCTTGTGCAATTTGGTATCATCACCGCTCTAGGTATTCTACTTGATACCTTCGTAGTACGTCCGTTCCTAGTGCCCGCTATTACGACACTTTTTGGTCGGTGGGCATTCTGGCCGGGGAAACATCAAGAGGTGGAGCAAGCTCTGCCTCGTAGTAGTGAGCAATAAGCGACACACTGTAAAAACAAACAGGGATGTCTCAAAGCCATATTGGCTTAGGGCATCCCTGGTGTTATTGTCGTGGTCGAAACCCAATGCTTAATTGCTGGTACCGGGTGTTCGGCTGATCATCAGCTTATATTTGTCGATCGAAGCACCAAGAATGGCTTCATTTCCACCAGCACCGCGGTGTGATTGACGGAAGGATTCACTGGATGTCCAGCCTTTAAATGCCTCCTCATTCTCCCACATGGTACAGATTTTTAATTCCTCAACACCTTCTTTGGCACTTCCTTGCCAAACCTCCATGCGGACGAATCCTGGCATATCCTGTACACCATTATTTCCTCCGAAACGTTGAGCAATGGCTTCACCATGACCTTCTTTAACTTTAATGGTATTTGTTACTACTAGCATATTAGGTAAACCTCCGTTCAGTAGTGTGATATCCATACATAAACATTAGGCTGAATATATAATTGCACTTTATACACTTAAAGGTTCTGGTTCGTTAGAAACGAAGACGATAAGTGTATTCTCTGCAACTAAATTAGAAGAATCTGGCGAATGGTCGAGAATTGCCTGCTTTTAGTTGCACAGAGTGCAATTAAAGTATGGCGGATCCTCTCACTACACTGAATAGATGTACAAAGTGCAACTATCGTCTATTCGAACGCCAAGTAGTATTCAGAGCCGAAGCGCCCAGCGTAACTACAGTACTCAACTACAACACAACACACAACACAACGTAACTATAAGTATCTATAATTAAATAAATACTTAATCTCTATTTACCTACTCTAGCGTTAAAGTAACCTACTCTAGCTTAAAGTGGAGTTTGATTGCAGAATATGCAATAGAATAGCCCGAAAATAGTCTACATAAGGTATTCTGTTGCACTTTGTACAATTGAATCGGGTTAAATCGCATGAAAGTACGGTTTTCCTCCAGTTTGATTGCACAAAATGCAATCGAACCAAGTTTCTCTCACGACCAGAGACATTCTATTGCACAAAGCGCAATCAGAGCTTGAATTAGAACCAGCTAGCTCGCTTTTTATTGCGGATTAGTGGTCCAGAGTCCAGCTGTTTTTAGGAAGACACGATCCGGCAGCTTCAAGGCTGTTAAAGCCAATTCAGCTACATCCTCAGGCTGCATCATACGGTCTTCGTCACCGATCTTAAGTCCAGCGTTGGAAGCTAATCCAGTGTTAACAGTGCTTGGAGTCAAGGCTACGACGCGGATGTTATGCTTACGCACCTCTTGTGCGAGAGCTTCGGTCATGCCCATCAGTGCGAACTTGGATGCGCAGTAAGCCGAGCCTGTCGCGAAACCGCGTTCTCCAGCGGTAGAAGAGATATTGATGATATTTCCACCATTTTTCTCAATCATAGCTGGCAGTGCAGCGCGAGTTACATAATACGTACCGTAAAGATTGACTTGGATATGACTTTCCCAATCGGCAGGGTCCATTTCTACTAAAGTGCCGAATTTTGCAATTCCGGCATTGTTGATTAATGCGTCAAATGTTCCTAGCTCGTTTTGCAGGTAAGCAACCGCACGTTCAGCTTCTTCGCGTACAGCGATATCTGCTACGGCGATGCTGACTTTCACGTCGTATACTTCCGTTAAGGCTGATTTTAACGCTTCGAGATCGCCTGAAGTTCTGGAGATCAGGCCCAAATTAGCACCTTCCTTAGCTAGTGCCATGGCTAAGGCTTTACCGATCCCTTTGCCTGCACCAGTAATCACAACACTCTTTCCTCTCAAATCCATCTCTAACGTCACGCTCCTTTAAACATTTTTGAAGCTAATGCTTCGTTCATGTCCTATTATACCTGAATGCTATAGGGCATTCACAATCGCCGAAGGAAAACGATTTGAAAACTTCCATGTATAGCGATGTTATTTTCCATGAATCCATCATTTGTTTCCACGAATGAAATAATTTATTCGTAAAGCTTCGTCAGCGGCACGGATGCGGGTCCCTCTAAGACTTCTCCATCATAGGAGAAACGGGAGCCGTGGCAAGGGCAATCCCAAGAACGGTCGCCATCGTTCCATTCGCACTCACAGCCCATATGTGTACAGGTTCTATCTACCAGATGAAGCTTCCCTTCCGGATCCTTATAAGCTCCCACACGTTTGCCGTCATGGAAGACAACAGCCCCTTCGTCTGCCTTCAAATCACTTGTCTTTTTATGGACGATTTCTACTTTGCCCGCTACAAGCTCTTTTGCCACATTGGCATTTTGAACGAAGAAGCTTTTTAGGCTGGCGCCAGCTTTGAAGCGGGATGGATCGTATAGCTCTGTATATGGATTATCCTTACTCTGAATCTGATCGGAGATAATTTGAGCGGATAAGGTACCGCTTGTCATGCCCCATTTTCCGAATCCGGTAGCGATATAAATCTCTTCGTTGTCCGAAATCTTGCCGATGTAGGGGACCTTGTCCAGCGTAATTAAATCCTGTGCTGACCAGCGGTAAGGGATCGATTTGATGCCCAGCAAGTGGCCTGCGAACAGTTCCAGATTCTCATAATGACCTATCGTGCAAATGCCTTGGCCCGTCTTATGATTCTCACCCCCGACGATAACCAGATTCTGGCCTTCCCACTCCACTGCACGCAGAGAACGGGTTGGTTCGCTGGCACTTAAATACATTCCACCCTCAAAATCCGTTTCGGGCTGGATCGCCAGACAGTAGGAACGTTCAGCATGCAGTCGCGAGAAATATAACGCACCTCCGTCGTAGAAGGGGAAATGAGAAGCCGACACAGCGTAACGGCAGGTGATGCGGAAGTCATTTTTTTCCGTAAAAAGCGTAAGCTTATCGTTCTTCTCCACCTTGTCCGCCATCATCGTATGCTCATAGATTACGCCACCGTTTTCCACTATAACCTTCAACAAGACCTTCAGATATTGCAGCGGGTGAAAGCGGGCTTGTCCTGGTAATTTAATGGCACCACTCGCCATCAGAGGGATAGAAACGTAGTCCAGCCATTCACCGGCCAGGCCCAATTGTTCATAGGCTTTAAACTCTTGTTCCAGCTGTTTAAGCGTTTTATGATCTTCAGCATCTGCGTATAGATAGGCCGCCTCACGTTTCATGCCACAAGACACTTCGAGTTCTTCAGCCGTGTCTAAGATCCAATCCAAAGCCCCATTGTTCGATTGATAATAGAGGCGGGCATTCTCTTCACCAAAATGCTTGATCAAATGATGATAGATTAACCCGTGCTGTGCTGAGATTTTTGCACTGGTAAAACCCGTAGTGCCACTAAGAATTTCCCCTGCCTCCAAGAGTGCGACTTTGTATCCGGCTTTGCTTAAGAGATAGGCTGTTGTAATTCCTGTAATACCGCCGCCCACCACAGCGACATCTGTAGAAATATCTTCATTCAGCTTTGGAAAGGTCGGTAAATCTGTAGTGTCACGCCATATTGATTCTGGAAATTGCGGAAGACCTTGCGTTATTTTACGGTGTGGATCCATCTTATTATCCCTCCATCTGTACAATCCTCATCTCATTTATTACCACAGTCCGGTTAAAAGAAACTCCGTATTCATATGTGCAGTGCATGAATTCAGAGAAATAGTGCCAAAATAAGGTGGCATTCGGGGAGCGCAGGATAAATAGGAGGGATGATCCATGTCAGTTCAACAGGATAAGCACAATGTTTCTCTGGAATGGATCAAGGGTGAGTTAAACGGATTCGCCGATTTAATCGATAGAACGCTCGTTGCACCTTTTGGGCAGATCAACTTACTTTATATTAAAAGCGTTACAGATTTCCAGACTCTCAGTCGCCATGTGATTACGCCGTTCTATGAGATGGGGAGTAATAACGCTTACAGGGATTACATTACGACGTATCCGGGCACGGAAGAGGAGACTACGAAGGAAATAGCGATTGAGCTTTTGCTTAGTGGGTATGTTCTTCTTAGCATAAATGATGTGATTTGTTTTTTCGACGCGATGAGTACGGAAAGTAGTGGTGTTAGTGAAACGTCTGCAGAAAGCATTTCACAGGGACCTTCAGATGCACTGACGGAGGATATTGCGGTTAATCTGAACATGATTCGTCGGCGTTATCAATCCACTAATCTTAAAATGGAAACCATGGTCATCGGCGATGTCTCCAAAACAAAAGTGGCAATCCTATACGACATCAGTCGTGTTGATCATAATGTATTAGCGGAATTAAGGGAGAAGATGAATACACTAAAGGTCGATGTATTGCAGGCTACGGGAGAACTTGAGAAATTTATAAGCAGTGATAGTCTGAGAATATTGCCTAAGTCCATTGTGACCGAAAGGCCGGATAGAGTCGTATTTAATTTGTCGGAAGGAAAAGTAGCGATACTCCTGGATACAACGGGATATGCGATCGTATTGCCTTCCATATTTAACGATTTCTTTACATCCATGGATGATAAAATCCAATTTCCTATTGTGGGCCGTTTCTTAAAGCTACTCCGAATTATCGGTGTGTGCATGACGTTGTGGCTGCCTGCGATCTATGTAACACTTACCTCTTATAACCCAGAGATTATTCGTGTGCAGGTTGCACTACTCATTTCGGGTAGTCGCGCGACCGTGCCTTATCCATCTTTTGTGGAAGTGCTCTTAATGCTTATGATGATGGAATTTCTGACCGAGGCGAGTTTACGGCTGCCCAAAGCGATTGGTCCTACGGCCACGACGGTCGGAGGTCTAATCTTAGGTCAGGCAGCTACGGCGGCAGGGCTTGTAGGTAATATTATGATTATATTGGTCTCTGCCGTTGCGATATCCAATTTTCTGATTCCTCTGAATATGATGAGCTTGTCGATACGCGTGCTGAAGTACATTTTTCTTATAGCTGCCGCTGTTCTAGGAATGGTTGGTGTAGTGGTCTGTGTTGTGGGATTCGCGATGTATTTATGCAATCAGCGTAGCTTTGGACAACCTTATTTCAGATTGTTTTTTCTTGATAACCTTGGTAAGAAGAAGGGCGGGGAACATTGATGGCCAAAAGCCGTTATTTCTACTGTCTTTTTCTGATGAACAGCTTGATCAATATCATTAATTTTGTTCCTAGGGAACTAATAGACAGACGCTTTGACGGTGCTTTGTTTTCCATACTAATTGCAACGATCCTTGGCACTTTGTTTGTCTATATATTTACTGTATTGATTGCTAAATTTCCTGGAAAGGGATTTCCGGAAATATTTAACCCTCTTCTTCCTAAGCTGCTAGTCAAACCTTTACTTGTCTTTTTTGCGGGTTTATGGTGTGTGGCTGGGGGGGTTACCTTGCTTTCTTTTGTAGATATTACGTTGAGATATATCAGTCCGGATTCAAGCCCATATACTGTCATGATCAGCTTTCTGATATTGGTCTGCATCTGCTGTCGCTTTGATTCACTATCACTTTTGTATGGTCTTGAAATCATTCTTTTCGTTACATTACCGTTAATTGTCTATGGCATTGTAAAGGCGCTGACCAATCCGGATTTCAATTGGGATTCTGTTCTGCAGATCACTACATACATCTGGCATAAGCCGGATCTGATGAGTCTTTCGGCAGCTACCTTTTCTTTCAGTGGTTATATTAATCTAGCCATCTTTAATCGGGTATTTCATGGGTTAAAGCTAAAGCATGTCTGGATTTTAGGGGTGGAAGGACTTCTCGTACTTCTCGTAACCTTTTTGGTCCCTATCGGTTATTTCGGTACTGTTGCGATTGAGAGACATGTATATACGTGGTTCTCGACGGCAGACAGTATCCGGATAGAATCCTTTATTATTGAACGTATGCTGTTTATTTTTTATTTTGCCTACATGACTTTATCTCTGGTGAGTGTAATTGTTCACTGGCATGTAGGGTTAGGGTTATTCAAAGGTGCTATTTCATCTACGAAAAAACAATCCCAGAAGGCAGAGCAGTGGAAAGAGTGGCTCATCCTGTGCTTGTTTAGCGGAGTGGTCCTCTCCTTAATATGGATGGATCAATATCAGCTCAACGTGTTGGGCATTTGGTTTCTACAGATCCGCTGGTTTGGTGAGATGTTCTTAATCGCTCTGCTGTTTTATTGTTATCGCAAAGTAAGGAGGCAGAGGTTGTGAGAAAAGCACTTAGTGCAATAGGAATTGTGTTACTGCTACTCCTTGCCGGCTGTGACTTCAAAGAAATTGATTTACGGATATTCGTACTGGCGATCGGTGTTGACCCTGGTGAAGAAGAAGGGGCTTTCAAGATTAGTTTGAAGCTTGCCATCCCTCAGGGTGATGTTACCAAGATTGATGAGAAAATGCAGATATTAACAGAAGAGTCTCCGAGTATTTCGGAGGCGCTTCGCAGAATGAAATCTAGGGTAGCGAAGGAGCTTGATTATTCACACTGTAAATCGATTATTTTGGGGGAAGGGATTGCACGCAAGGATATCCAGCATGTGATGGATTGGGCGGTGCGGCGCAGAGATATTCAGCTTATTCTCAATTTTGGAGTTGGGCGTCCGGAGGCCCTACGAGTGCTGCAGGTAAGGCCGAAATCGGAACATATCCCTTCGAATTCTCTTATTTTGGCTATGAGTGGACAAGGCACGGAGTCTCCATTTATTTCTAGTGTATATTCCTTTCAGCTGATGAGAAATATTTACGAGAAGGGGATTGATCCGATTCTGCCAATTATCGAGGTCACTGAGGACGAAGAGTTTTTAATTAATAAAATCGCTTTGCTGGATAGCCAGAAAATTAAGCTGGTTCTTACACCAAATGAAACCCGGCTGTACAATCTACTGTCGCGCTCGAATCTGCGGACCAATTTACCAGCCCATTTTGTGGGAGTCATGTATCAGTATTACACAGAGAGATCATCGTCGGACTACAAGATACTAAATGCGGAAAGCGGGAAAGTTACTATTCGATATCATATTAAGATTAAAGGTATCCTCGAAGAAAGTAGCAGCCCGGATCTGGTGACTCATAGCATGCTGGAGAAAATTGCAGTTGCTGGGGGAAAGGAACTGGAAGCGGATGTTTTAGCGTTGTTGACTAAAATTCAAGCTAGTGGTCTGGATCCTTTTGGATGGGGGCTGCACTATGGAGCAAGGCACTTTAATAATGATACCGAAATGGAAGTGTGGGAGAGACTTTATGCTGGGCTTGATTTTCAAGTCAAAGCTGACGTAAGCATCAAATATTCTGGATTGATTAAGTAACTGAGAAAGTAATGAGTGGATAAAAGTGGGATTGACGTTCCTACATTCACGATTTATACTTGATCTAAAAACAAGTTAGAGGATGATAGCAATGAAAAGCCTAAATTTGACTTCCCAACGTCAAGCCGTTTACGATATCGTCCTTAATTCACATGACCATCCCACTGCTGCGGAAGTAATGAATCGGCTAGTAGAACAAGGTCATAGCTTAGCATACGGTACTGTATACAACTCCCTACGTTATCTTTCAGATAAACAAATGATTCGTGAGCTTAAGCTTGGTGAGGCTGCCAGCAGATATGATGCCCGCATGGATGATCATCAGCATATCATTTGCGAGGTTTGTGGAGCGGTTGATGAGGTAATGAACCAAGTTCCACGAGACTGGATGAACACAGTGGCCAAGGATACTGGTTATACGATTGGTCATGCCCATGTAGTATTCGGAGGCGTATGCCCGAACTGCAAGAACAAAAGTATGAACTAGGAAAAGAGAACCGGAGCCTTTTGCTGCGGTAATGATAAGGAAATAGGCTAATTTGAGTAGACCGCTCTCTTTAAAGCGGTCTTTTTGTTGCGTTTATATGACAATTCATAAGAATGATGAGAAAAATGAAGAAAGATAGGAGGAAAATCGGTTCCAAAGGAGGATATATAATTATATATTAAGTCTGGTAAATATGTCCTTGTTTAAGACTCGAAGAGAGAGAGTGTGATGACATTTATGAACAAAAAAGCAGGTATGAGTATTCGAACCAAGTTAATTCTTACATACCTATTAGTTCTGCTGTTGCCCAGTATCATAATAGGCTGGCGAACCTATCAATCTGCCAGCCATGAAGTGGAAGATCAACTGGTGAGCAATGCTACCGAAAGTGTTGTGGCAGTTAATGAAATCATCAACTCGAATATTCAATCTAAAATAGATGCTGTTTCTTATTTTTCCACTGAATTCACCGCTGAGGGGACCAACAGTGAGGCAACTGGGAAGACGGTTGCTTCTATGAAGGACAGATTAAAGGAATATGCTGTGCTACATCCGGATGTGCTAGACATTTATGTTAGTACAAGCAGAGGAGAATCTATCCATGCTTCGGATGCCAAGCTGCCTGAAGGCTACGATCCCAGACAGGAAAGTGCCTATATTAATTCTTTGAAACACGGGAAAGGTGCCGTGATTTCTCCTGCCTTTCAAACCGTAAATCAGGAAACGGCGATTGCGATATCAACGGTCTTGGAGAGCGGAGACGGGGTAGTAACCTTGAATCTCAACTTATCCGCATTAGGAGATTTGACCTCGACGAAGGTTGGCAAGGAAGGATATATTATTATCCTTGATAACAGCAAGAAATATCTTGTACATCCAACAGAGGCTATTGGACAGGAATCATCCGATGATTTTGTAAAGAGAATGTTCGAGGACGAACAAGGTTCTTTTGATTATGTCTACAAGGATACGCACAATAAGATGACGTTTATGGTGAACGAGCTCACGGGCTGGAGAGTCGGAGGTACGATAAGCATAGATGAAGTGACTTCGGCAACGAGCGATATCCGTAATACAGCAATGCTTGTTATCGTAGTTTCCGTGCTGTTCGCATTGATCGTGATCTATTTTAATATTCAATCTATTTTGCGGCCGCTTCTCCGGCTTCGGAAAGCAACTGCAGTGTTAACGAAAGGTGATTTGTCCGAGAATATTGGGGCTTTCCGCAGAGATGAAATTGGTATGCTTGCTGAGAACTTTCAATTAATGGTGCTCAGCTTGCGGGAGATGATCGTTGGCGTACAGGAGATGACGGGCAATGTCTCCTCTTCAGCCGAAGAGTTAACCGCCAGTGCTGAGCAGAATGCCCAAACGATCGAGCAGATGACGATAGCGATTCAAGAGGTAGCGGCAGGGACAGAACGGCAGGTTATCGGTGTGCGAAAAGGAATGGAAAGTACAGCGGCGACGACAAGCGAGGTGGATCATATTTCTGTATATATGGAGCAGGTGTCTGAGATGATGGACAAAACTTCGCTTTCTGCTTCAGAAGGAAATGATTCGGTCATCGGCGTGGTGGATAAGATCAATGGTATCCATGAAACGGTGGGAGAGCTTGGCAGTGTAATCGACAAGCTGAACGAAAGAACGGGTCAAATTGAAGGCATTGTCGGCGTCATCACAGGGATTGCCCGTCAGACTAATTTGTTAGCTCTAAATGCTTCTATTGAGGCGGCCAGAGCTGGAGAACATGGCCGTGGATTCGCCGTTGTTGCCGCTGAAGTGCGTAAGCTGGCAGAGGAATCAGAGAGATCAGCGCATCTGATTGCAGAGCAGATCACCGCCATTAATAGTGAGATGACGCTGGTGACCCATACGATGGAAGATACAAAGCAGCGTGTAACAGAAGGGATAGAGGCTGTGGATACTTCCGGACGTTCCTTCTCCCGTATCCGAAGAGCGGTCAAGAGTGCCGCAGAGAAGATTGAGGCAATGGGCGGGGCTGTACAGACCTTAATGGTGGAATCCGATCATATGGAGAAGGCTATTGGAGAGATTCGCGGAATCACCGAAGAAGCGGCTGTAAGTACAGAGACCATCGCAACGGCAGCGCAAGAGCAGCTCGCATCTGTTGAAGAAATGGCATCTTCTTCTACCGACCTTAGCCGTCTTGCGGAGGAACTGCAAAAGCTTGTGAGTAGCTTTAAAATACACTCTTCCTAGCATTAATATATATTTCAGATAGGAGAACGATGCTTTTATCTTCCCTTTTGCAGCCCTTTGCAAGTATACTGATAAACAATAATGTTGGGTTAGGCAACGGAGAGAGGAGAGATAATAGTACATGGCAGAGCAATTGAAAGGGTTCACGGTCGCCTTGGCGGGTCCGCGTAAATCGGAAGAAATGGCCAAGCTGGTCCAAAATATGGGGGGGACGGCGTTATGCCGACCTGCCCAAGGTACTGTATTTCTTGATGATGAGGCATTGGAGGATGGATTGAATTCATGGATCAGCCATCCTCCTTACTTGGTGATCCTTACCACAGGCATGGGACTGGATGCTCTCTTCGAAACGGCTGAACGCCTGAATACCGCTGATCGTTTCTTAGAAGTACTTTCTGGTTCTATTATTGCCGCACGGGGTTATAAGACAGTGAATGCTTTGAAGAAAAGAGGGCTTACGCCAGAGGTTCGCGACGACGACGGAAGTACGATCGGACTGATTCGTGGCCTTCAATCCCTGGATTTGCAGGGCAAGGAAGTTGTTCTGCAGCTGCACGGTGATCCAGCTCCTCGTATGCTCACATGGCTGCAGGAGGCAGGGGCGAATACACGCCAAGTGCTGCCGTATCGTCATACTCCACCAGAACCGGGTGAGCTTGAAAGACTGCTCATAGAAATTACAGAAGGCAAGATTGATGCCGTGGCTTTTACAAGTGCGCCACAATTTCGTTTCCTCTCTCAATTTGCTCGGGAACAGGGCAAGCTGGAGGAGATGCTGAGGTCTTTCGAGGATAAAGTGCTTGCTGTTTCTGTAGGGCGTATTACCTCTGAGGCTCTAAAAGAAGAGGGCCTACAACGTATCATCATGCCTGAGCATGAACGGATGGGAAGCATGATTGTAGAGTTGGGCAAATATGTGGCGGCGAATCGCTAGACCACAGTGTGCGGAAGCTTTACAAGATTTACGTTACTATTCAGAAGCATTCCCGCCGGATTCAATGGGTGGGGATGCTTTTTTACCCGGAAAGGATGCCTTAAGAGTAGTAAACCTGCCATCTGCATGGACATTCGCAGCAGTTTTCCTTAGAATATAGGCAACATGTGATGAATAATAACAATGAATAAGGAGGAGGATCCCCATGGACAAAAGAAAATGTCTGTTACTTGGTGATTATACCCATCCCCGTTTCCATCCACTTCAAGGAGTGGACCAACAAATTAGCGAGATCTTAAATGATTTATTAACCGTTCAGTGTTCAGAAAATAAAAAAATGATGCGCATTGAGCATTTAGGAAGTTATGACTTATGCATTGCCTACAACGAATTATGGAATGAAACTGTATCTCCTCAGCAAACCGCTGGCCTACTCAGCTATGTGAGCGGTGGTGGAGGACTGATTGTTCTTCATACAGGTGCTTCATTGACGAAGCGTAACGAACTAGCTCAGCTGATCGGTGGACGCTTTAATGGTCACACCGCTTACGAGCCAATGAATTTTAAGGTGCTAGAGCATGACATTACTGAGGGCGTTGAAGACTTCCAGCTGGATGAAGAGCCTTATCATTTCGAATTTGATCCGTTCACAGATCGGACTATTCTTCTTCAGTATGAATCGGAGGGTCAATGGCTTCCAGCTGCATGGTGCCACAGCTATGGTTTAGGACGAGTAGTATTCCTTATGCCTGGGCATCATGAGCCATCCTTCCGCCATCCAGCACTACGTAAACTGATCTTGCAGGCAGCTACTTGGGCTGCACGTATTCCGGTAAGTAACTAAGGGATATTGCGTTTTTTTGAAATACGCACACAGTGAGGTATACTTTAATCATCAACTCCGTTTGTAACGAAACGGAATCTTTGGGAGGAAGTACTATGAGTGATTTGTTTAAAAAAGCGATCTCTTTAGGAGTGGGCCTCACCATTGTCAGTAAGGAAAAAGTAGAAAAGGTTGTTGAGGAACTAGTGAAGCGTGGGGAGCTTGCTCCTTCGGAGTCTAAGGCCCTAGTTGACCGTCTGATTGAACGCGGTGAGGAAGAGCGAGGTATGCTCAAGTCTGTTGTACAAGAACAAGTACAACGCGTGTTGAAGGAAATGAAGGTTCCTGTACAAAGTGAAATTGACGAGTTGGAAGGCCGAATTGCTGTGCTGGAGCGTCGATTGGCCGAGCTGGAGGGCATTTCCCATCTAGAAGGAACATCGGCGGAAACGCGTACGGACTAAATGGCAGTACGTATCAGACATGCCGGACGATACCGGTCCATTGCCATGGCGCTTATGCACCATGGTTTTGGCTATATGGTGGAGGAGCTGGGGCTCTATCATTTATTATCCCTTCCACGCCGTCTTGTAACGCAAGAAGCTCATACAAGCCTTACGCTCGGGGAGCGGATTCGGCTCGTATTGGAGGATTTGGGCCCAACCTTTATAAAGCTTGGACAACTCGCCAGTACACGTTCGGATCTGCTGCCTGATTCTATTATTCAAGAATTGGTAAAACTACAGGATAATGTGCCCCCGTTCCCTGTGGAGCGCGTGCGCACGATTGTGGAGCATGAACTCGATCAACGGATGGATGAAATCTTTAATTCCTTTGAGGATACTCCTCTTGCGGCTGCGTCGATCGGTCAAGTGCATAGAGCTGTTCTTCACAGCGGGCAGGTCGTGGCTGTTAAAGTTCAGCGCCCTGGCATACTGCGAACGATGAGTAGGGATTTGGAAATTCTCAAAGATCTGAGCGCCCTTGCTGAGAAGCAGCTAGGCTGGGCGAGGCAATATCAGTTGTCCCGTATGGTAGAGGAATTCTCGAAATCTCTGCTTGGCGAGCTGGATTACGGCCAAGAAGGACGCAATGCAGAGAAAATTGCTCAACAGATGGATTATGACGGAGTATACATCCCGGATATTTATTGGGACTATACGTCAGCACGAGTGCTGACGATGGAATATGTGGTAGGGATTACGCTAAGTCGTCGCGATGAACTACTGAATAGCGGCGTTAAGCTTAAGGTTATTGCTCAACAGCTCGTGGAAATGATGCTAAGACAAATTTTCATTCATGGCTTTTTTCATGCAGATCCGCATCCAGGGAATGTTATGAGAATGGCTGATGGGAAGCTGGCTTTGATTGATTTTGGCATGATGGGGCGGCTGAACGAAGAGATGAAAGAGCAGCTGTCTGCGCTTGTCATCGCACTAATGCGCAAGAATACGGATGCGATGGTCCGGGCAATTTTGCGTCTCGGCGTCATCCCTGAGGATGCTGATCGAACGGCATTGCATAATGATATGGATCGACTTCGCGAAGAGTATTATGATGTTCCGTTTAGTAAGATGAGCATAGGTAAAGCGCTAAATGATCTGTTTGGCATTGCTCGCAAGCATCGATTAGTCCTTCCCCCGGATCTAACGATGCTTGGTAAGACGATGCTGACGCTTGAGGGTGTCATTAGCAACTTGGATCCAACGATTAGCATTTTAGAGATGGCAGAGCCTTTTGGACGGGAACTTGTGAAGCAGCGATTTAGTGGTCCCCGATTGCAGCGCAAGTTCCTTGGCGGCGTAGCCGATTTAACGGAGAGTCTTCTAGAGCTTCCTGGGCAGGCAAGGCAGTTATCCGCGCTAATTAGTAAGGGAAAGCTAAAGGTAGAGATTGCGGCACCTGAGCTGGAGCATTTGGAGCGAAAGCTGGACCGGGTTGGGAACCGCTTAGCGTTTAGTATTGTGATGCTTGCGTTCAGTATTATCATGGTTGGACTCATTATTGGAACTGCGATGCGCGGTCAGCCTTCAGTGTTATGGAATTTCCCTACAGTGGAGATTGGCGGCGTAGTAGCGCTTCTGATGTTCTTATGGTTGATCTTTGCGATTTTTAAATCGGGAAGGTTCTAACCTACAACTACAGGATAGAATAATTATTATTCTGCAGTTTCACACAAATGCCGTTCTATCAAGTACAATATAAAAGATAACTTTCTAAGCTTAACTTTACTTCTATTGTATAAAGTGGAATGGAACGCAAATGGAGTGCCGTCTAAACGTCCGGTGGATCGCTGCTGCCCAGAAACCGAACTTTGACCGCACTCTTTTAACGGGTCAAGGGATACATGGGACGGAAGAATGCCGGTGACGGGGTTCTTCCGCTTTTGTTTGAATATAGCTGAATCGGAAGCATACGCCCCCAAAAGGACAGTCAGGTAGGGGCTGCCTGAATAGGGCTTTGGAAGACGGAAGTTAAGTAAGAGATGTAATCAAATTTAACTGAGAAAATAGTGAGGTGGAGAATTTGCCGGGATTTAAAGAATTAGGTGTTTCAGAATTACTGTGTACATTGCTTCAAGGTCAAGGCATCGTTAAGCCTACACCAGTGCAACAGGAAGCAATACCGCCATTGGTGCAGGGTCTGGATGTAATTGCAAGAGCGAAGACTGGTACAGGGAAGACATTAGCTTTCTTGCTGCCAATTATGGACAAGATCCACACGGAGCGAGCTTATCCGCAGGCGCTAATTATGGCCCCAACACGTGAGTTGGCTTTGCAGATTACAGAAGAGGCACGTAAGCTGGCGCGTCATACGGATATTAAAATCTTGGCCGTTTATGGTGGTCAGGATGTTGAGAAGCAGCTGCGTAAGCTCGAAGGTGGCAGACATCTTATTATCGGTACACCGGGCAGACTGCTAGATCATATGCGCCGGGAGACGCTCGATCTTAGTGGCGTTAAGATGCTCGTTCTGGACGAAGCGGATCAAATGCTGCATATGGGATTCTTGGAGGATGTAGAGACCATTATTACGGCTGTTCCTTATCGCCGTCAAACGATGTTGTTCTCTGCGACGATGCCAGATCCGATTAAACGTCTCGCAGCTAATTACATGAAAGAGCCTCTGGATATCATTATTAAGAGTGGTTCTCCGATTCCGCTGGATAATATCAAACAGCAAGTCGTGGAAGTCTCGGATCGTAATAAAGAAGAGGCACTCAAAACATTGATTGAACGGGATCGTCCTTACTTGGCTATTATTTTCTGCCGGACCAAACGTCGGGTGTCCAAGCTGAACGAAGCACTCCAAGCAGCAGGTTATGATTGTGATGAGCTGCACGGTGATTTGTCTCAAGGTAAACGCGAAGGTGTAATGAAGAGATTCCGTGATGCGAAGCTGCAGCTTCTTGTAGCCACAGATGTAGCGGCTCGGGGGCTGGATGTCGAAGGTATCACTCATATCTTTAACTACGATATGCCACTTGATGTGGACAGCTATATTCACCGGATTGGCCGGACAGGCCGTGCCGGAGGCAAAGGGCTTGCGATTACGTTCACTTCTCCGCGTGAGCAAGATGGACTAGACTTGATCGAGCACGGCATTTCGCAGCGCCTGGATCGTCGCCGTTACGACAAGGATGAATTCGGCGTTGGCGAATTCGTCGCAGTACAAGGCGGCGGACGCCACGGCGGTCGCCAAAGCGGCGGCGCTGAGGCAGCACGCACGGGCCGCGGACCAAAGACCGGCGGCTCTGGCCGCGGCGGTGCTCCGCGCGGCGAAGGCGGAGCGCGGCAGGGTGGCCGCGGCCGCGGTAAGGAAGCAGGCGGCTGGGGTGCGCCTGCAGAAGGTCGCCGCGGCGGTCGTTCCGATGCGGCGGCTGGCAAGCGCGGTGGCAGCGGCTTTGATGCTGCCGCACCTAAGGGCGGCGGCAAGGCTGCCGGCGTAGTACGAGTAGGCGGCGGCTATGGCGCCTTCGCCTCCAGAGGCGATGCGCCAGCTAGCGGCAACGCAGCAGCGCCTAGCAGTGCCGGTTCGCGCGGTGCGAACCGGAAGGGCGGCCCAAGCACTGGCTACAGCGAGAACGTAGCCAGAGGTGCAGACGGCGGCGCTTACGTTGGCGGCACACCACGAGGCGGCTTAGGCAGCGGCTACGGTACGGGCCCGTCTAGAGGCGGCGGCAAAGGTGGTAAAGGTAGCAAAGGCGGCTATAGCGGTGCCAAGGGTGGCGCTGGTAAAGGCGGCCGCAACAGCGGAAATACGGGTTCCTCACGGGGTGGACGCGGCAGCTCCGGCGGCTTTAAAAGCGGCGGCAGAGGCACATCCAGATAATGTGAGTGGAATTTCATAACTAAAACTTGTTACCATAGGGAAGTTAGCGGACAAGCTAACTCCCTATGGTAACTTTATTTTGTAGGCACAATTATCCGAACGATATTTGTCTAAAAAAGGATCTTAGTGTAACATTTTTGAAGGAAAGCTTGTCTAATAGATAAATAGAGTGTTTCGACTTCGAGGAGGAAGATCTTGCAGATGTCTAAAAAATTAAAAATAATAATCTTGTTAATTGTCGTTATTGCTGTTGGGTGGGGGATTGGGAAGTATACGACGCCTTCTCCTTCTGCTTCAGATAGTAGCGGTTCCAATATAAATGTGCAGGATGATCTTCAAGCTAAGCCTGGTGAAGATGGTAATAGCACCGAAGAGGGCATAACAGACCCAGTGGTAGCTAATCCATCTAATACAACGGATCCCTCTGATCCGTCCGAACCGGATAGTAACGGAAAGGGAAATAGCACTGATGATTCTTTTAAAGAGCCTGACAGCATAGCTGTGATGGTGAATAAGGAGTATGGACTGCCGGAGAACTATAAGCCAACGGATCTAGTCTACCCGGAAGTACGGTTTACATTTAAAGAGAAAATCGAGAAGCGTATGATGCGTAAGGAAGCTGCCGAAGCATTAGAGAAACTGTTCGCAGGCGCAGAGGAAGACGGGATTTACTTGGCTGGCGTTTCGGCCTACCGTTCTAAGGAAACCCAAACAAGGCTGTTCAATCGTTATGTTGAGAAAGACGGAGAAGAACTGGCTCGTACTTACAGTGCCGTGCCTGGCTATAGCGAGCATCAGACAGGGCTTGCTATCGATGTCTCAGGAAGTGACGGAAAATGTGCTGCGGAGAGCTGTTTTGGTGGAACGAAGGAAGCGGAGTGGCTAGCGCAGCATGCAACCGAATATGGTTATATCATCCGCTTTCCAGAAGGAAAGCAGGACATTACAGGATATAAGTATGAGCCTTGGCATATCCGTTATGTGGGCAAGGATATAGCTACTTATATTGCGGATAAAGGGATTACGCTGGAAGAATATTATGATGTCGTACCCGTATCCAAATAACAAAGTGATAGAGAGCAGTCCTAAGAAATACATAGGGCTGCTTTTTCTATAAGAAATTATAAGTTTCACACTATACTGTATCCTCATATTTCTCGCATAAACGCTTACCGTCCTTTAGGGACGCCGAAGGCGTGTTTGCTTGTTCTTAGTGTTTACAGAAAGTGTCGATAAGTTGCAATCTGTTACAATTCGGGTAAGATACGTAGTGTAGTCTAAGTACATGGAAGGAAGGGGAATTAGGATGTCGATCTACAATTTTTCCGGCGTTACGCCTTCGGGTAAAGAAGTGTCATTTACAGAGTATGAAGGTAAGGTAGTGCTGATTGCCAATACGGCTAGTAAATGCGGACTTACACCGCAGTATGGGGATCTCCAGAAGCTATACGAGCAGTATAGGGATCAGGGACTTGTAGTATTAGGATTCCCCTGCAACCAATTTGCGGGTCAGGAGCCGGGTACAAGTGAAGAGGCAGAAGAATTCTGTCAGATTAATTATGGCGTTACATTTCCTGTGTTTGCCAAAGTGGATGTGAATGGACCGGATGCCAGCCCTCTTTTCAATTATTTAAAAGAGCATCAGCCGGGTACTGGTGACAGCAGTGATATCAGCTGGAATTTCACGAAGTTTCTTATTGATCGTGGCGGTAATGTAGTAGCTCGTGTTGAGCCAAAGGAATCGCCAGAAACGATGTCAGAACAGATTGAGTCCTTACTGTAGACCATTTAGGGTCTGATAAATTGTTATTTTACAAGTATCCTTTCGAGCTCGGTCTTTTGACCGAGCTTCGACGGGATTTTCTTTTTTACATAGGAATATGAAATAGCTACTTGGAAATTTGTTGTGATAAATTATACTTGACGCTTTACAGAGACCATGTATTCTTTGAAGAGAATGTAATGCCCATGCAAAATATGCATAAAGCGTGGAATACAGCAGGATAATAACGGCAGGAGGGTTCAATACAAGCATGAAGTTAATTACAGAGGTAGCAGCACAAGCGGGAATTGGCGAAGAGCATCTGGAACTATACGGCAAATATAAAAGTAAACTTTCACCGTCCTTATGGGAAGACATGAAGAACAAACCAGATGGCAAGCTGGTATTGGTCACTGCGGTGAATCCAACCCCTGCTGGCGAAGGGAAGACCTTAACAACCATTGGGCTGGCACAGGCATTGAACGCAGCAGGAGTAAAGACCGTGGCTGCCTTGCGCGAACCATCCCTCGGACCATGCTTAGGCATGAAAGGCGGTGCCACGGGCGGCGGCAAGTCACAGATCATTCCGGCAGATGAGATTAATTTGCACTTTACGGGTGATATTCATGCGGTGACTTCTGCACATAATTTATTGTCTGCGATGATTGACAATCATATCTTCCAAGGTAATGAGCTGGGTCTTGATCCGCAGCGTATCGTTTGGAAACGCGTGATGGATATGAATGATCGCAGTCTGCGGAATATTGTGACAGGGCTCGGAGATGGAAATGGAGCCGTGCGGGAAAGTGGATTTCAGATTACAACAGCTTCTGAGATTATGGCTGTATTATGCCTATGCGATAATCTGAGTGATCTCAAAAAGCGTCTGAACCGTATTTTGATTGGGTATGATCAAGAGGGACAGCCTGTAACGGCCGAGCAAATAGGGGCAGTTGAAGCGATGACAGCGCTGCTGAAGGAAGCAGTTAAGCCTAATCTGGTGCAGACCTTGGAGGGCACTCCTGTTATTGTACACGGTGGTCCATTTGCGAATATCGCCCATGGCTGCAGTAGTGTTATCGGTACTCGTTATGCACTCAAGCTGGGAGATGTTGTTGTTACGGAAGCAGGCTTCGGAGCGGATCTTGGTGCAGAGAAATTCATGGATATCAAATGCCGGCAAGCGGGTCTAACCCCTTCAGCGGCAGTGCTTGTAGTGACGGTGAAATCCTTGAAATATAACGGTGGTGTACCTAAGAATGAGCTCCAAACGGAGAACCGGACGGCGCTGCGCTCTGGATTGTCTAATTTGGAGCGTCATGTAGAGAATCTCGGCAAATTTGGGGTGCCTGTTCTTGTTGCCATTAATCATTTTGAAGGCGATAGCCCAGAAGAGATTAATGACGTTGTGGAGGCTTGTCGCCGATTGAACGTTCCTGCGGCAATATCCAAGGTATGGGCAGAAGGTAGTGCGGGCGGACAAGAGTTGGCTTCGGAATTAAAGAAACTTCTGGATCATAGCGACACTGAACGTTTTGCTCCTTTGTATGAGAATGAACTCGACATCTCTTCCAAAATCACCAAGATTGTTCGCGGAATTTACCGTGGTGCGGAGGTTAACTTTTCCCCTGCGGCCAAACGCAGCCTAGCGGTGATTGAGCGTCTTGGGTTAAATGATCTTCAAGTATGTATGGCGAAGACCCCTTATTCCTTCTCAGATCAGCCTAGATTGCTTGGCGCTCCAGAAGGTTTCACGGTAGGTATCCGTGATATTACCCTTTCGCTCGGTGCAGGGTTTGCTGTAGTGATTACGGGCAATATCGTTACGATGCCAGGTCTACCGGCTAAGCCAGCTGCTGAGGCACTATGGATGGATGAGGATGGCGTGATTCACGGTTTGGTGTAGATACAGTTTATGATCAGGCTTTTCCCTGTTGGTGTAGGGGAAAGCCTTTTTTTGCGCGTTATAAGAAAGTATATCCTGAGGGGGCAGAACATAATGTCCTACGCCCATGGCAAAGCTAACGAGGTCGCAATCGGCAGCAGTGACGGAAAATGCTTGAAATTGTGAACAATCTGAGAATATAGGCGAAAAGACTTGTAATGTGATAAATATCACAATATAATCAGTTTATAAAGTGAAATAAATCACAATTAACTCATCGGTGATCAGATATCTAATTTGGTCAGTCAAGCAATTCGAATATATAACCAGGTTGTCCATTTGAAGGAGGAAGAAAATAATGAAAGTAGCTGTCATTGGATGTACCCATGCCGGAACTGCCGCAATTGTAAATACTGCCAAGCTTCACCCGGAAGCCGAGATTACGGTGTATGAGCGTAATGATAATATTTCTTTCTTATCTTGTGGAATTGCTTTATACGTAGGTGGAGTGGTCAAGGACCCACACGGGCTGTTCTATTCTTCCCCTGAGAAGCTTGCTGAGCTTGGTGTAAAAACCAACATGCGTCATGAAGTGACCGTTGTGGATACGAAGTCCAAAACATTGCGTGTTCGCAATTTGGTAACCGGACAGGAGTTTGACGATACCTACGATAAGCTGATTATGACTACGGGATCATGGCCGATTGTACCAAAGCTCGAAGGGATTGAGCTGGAAGGCGTCTTGCTTTGCAAGAACTATGATCATTCCAATACCATTATAGAAAAAGCTAAACAAGCGAATAAAATCACAGTCGTAGGCGCTGGATATATCGGCGTTGAGTTGGTGGAAGCCTTCCAAATGAACGGAAAGCAAGTTACGCTGATTGATGGCGAAGATCGTATTTTGAATAAATATTTGGACCCAGAGTTTACTGCGCCGATCGAACAATCCTTTAAGGATCATGGTATTAAATTAGCGCTGAATGAGAAGGTAAGTTCTTTTGCTGGTGAAGGTGGCAAAGTTACCAAGGTTATCACAAGCGAAGGGGAGCATGAAGCGGATCTTGTAATTCTCTGCATCGGCTTCCGTCCGAATACTGAGCTGTTAAAAGGTCAAGTGGATATGCTGCCAAATGGCGCAATTCTGGTCAATGATTATATGCAGACTAGTTGCCCAGATGTGTATGCCGCTGGTGACAGCTGCGCGATTCATTACAACCCTACAGGTAAGCACGCTTATATTCCACTGGCAACCAATGCCGTACGGATGGGCACTTTGGTCGCACGTAACTTAGTGAAAGAGACGATTCCTTATATGGGTACTCAAGGGACTTCGGGCATTAAGATTTATGAAGATAATATCGCTGCTACCGGTCTTACTGAAGAAGGGGCTAAGGCTGAAGGAATGGACGTAGAAACTACCATGATTATTGACAACTACCGTCCAGAATTTATGCCAACCTTCGAGCAGGTGCAATTAAAAGTGGTATTTGATCGCGCCACACGCCGCGTTCTCGGAGCGCAAATCTTGTCCAAGACGGATTTGACGCAATCGATCAATACAGTATCTGTATGTATTCAAAATAAAATGACAATCGATCAGCTTGCCTTTATCGATTTCTTCTTCCAACCTCATTACAACAAGCCTTGGAACTTCCTGAATACAGTAGGCCTCGAATCGCTACCGGCATCAGTACCAAGCAAAGAGGCAGTAACCGTATAATTTAATTGCCTATGAACAATAAAGTTGGGTAAACCGGAGCCATATATGGCTCCGGTTTTTTTGTGATTGAAGCTGGTACTATTTACCTTTAAAATAATATGGAGCCTGTTCTTACAAATGTAATTATGGATGCGCTTTGTTAAATTTGACATGTCAGTGAAAAGTTTCACTTAGTTTTTCATTAAGTGATAATTATCACGTTAATGTGTTTTATGACACGCTACAATGGTCGTAAAGGAACAAATTTTAAGTAAATAGATGAAGGGGATAGGAATCATGGCTTATAATAAACCGCAGCAGATTGCCGCAGTCACGGTCGAGAACGGCATAAAAAAGGCGCACAATCCTTTAAGCACCGTACTAATTCTGGGCTTTCTGGGAGGAGCGTTTATCGCGCTCGGATTTTTACTGGATATTCGCGTCATTGCTGGCGCACCACATGAATGGGGATCCATCGCTAACTTTATTGGGGCAGCTGTCTTCCCTGTTGGATTGATTCTAGTACTGCTTGCAGGGGGAGAACTGCTGACGGGCAATATGATGGCTGTGCCACTTGCTTTTATGGCGAAGAAGATATCCTTCTGGGAAGTGGTTAAGAATCTCGTATTGATTACCCTGAGTAATCTAGCGGGAGCTTTGTTTGTAGCTTACTTTTTCGGTCATGTGGTTGGTTTAACCTCTGACGGTGTGTATTTGGAAAAATTAGTGGAGATGGCAGGACATAAGCTTGAGGCAGACTTCTTGCCGGCATTTGTTTCCGGTATCGGTTGTAACTGGCTCGTAGCTTTGGCGGTATGGCTCTCCTATGGAGCAGATAACTTCAGTGGCAAAATCCTCGGCATCTGGTTCCCAACAATGGCTTTTGTAGCTATCGGCTTCCAGCACGTTGTAGCCAACATGTTCTTAATTCCGGCAGCTATTTTTGAAGGTTATTTTTCATGGGGAGAGTACTTCAACAATTTTGTTCCGGTATGGCTAGGAAACTTGACGGGCGGTGCGATCTTTGTTGCGGCAGCTTATTGGATGGCTTACCTGCGCAAAGAGCCTGCATCTATTCAGTCCGTGGACAGCATGTCCGGCAGCGGTGTAAAAAAACACGCCTAAACCTATCTTATAGAGCACTCCTTAGAATAGTCGAGGGGTGCTTTTTGCTGTATAGACAAATAAAATCCGCCGTGATGTATCCGAGCTCGGGGGAACGAATTCGGATGCACAGCGAATTTTAAAAGGGGGAGTGTTTCTAGGCTCTATTACCCCGACTTTGTAATAACGAAACACTTCATTATTGTTTAGTCTACTTTACGGAAGACAGCGGCAACTATAAAATATAAATAGATAGTAGAAATCGGGAGGACTGCGGACGTGAAAGGTGCTACTTTTTTCTCAGCTACGGTAGAAGTTAGTCCTAAATAAGAGGTAAAGTATACTGAGACTTTATCACGATAGCACGTCAATGCGTCTGCTTGCCCTGAACCCTGTTTTGGGATAATACTGGATGGAATAATGACACATATATTACAGGGGATGTACACTACTTATGAAGTTTTTACAGAATTATCCTAAAGAAGTTAAGATATTTTTAATTGCTAGTCTTATTAATGCAACGGGTAGTGCACTGATGTGGCCATTGGTTACAATGTATGTTTTTGATGAGCTTGGACGCAGCATGTCGGATGCTGGATTAGTGATTCTTATTCAATCAGTTGGAGGAATTGTGGGTCAACTACTCGGGGGCTCACTCTATCATAAGGTAGGCGTTAACCGGTTGATTGTTGGAGCGCTGGGCATGAATGCACTTGCTCTTTTCACTTTGCCGGCAGCAAGTAACAACTGGACGTTATTTATGGTCGCGATGGGACTGGTAGGGCTCTTTAATTCACTGTCCTTACCTGCGATTCAGGCATTTATCGGCTTTCGTTTTACGAAGCAGCGCGGAGAGCTGTTTAATGTTATTTATGTCGCTAATAATATTGGTGTAGCACTGGGTACG
This sequence comes from Paenibacillus sp. B2(2019), assembly GCF_008370385.1. NCBI lineage: Bacteria > Bacillati > Bacillota > Bacilli > Caryophanales > Paenibacillaceae > Paenibacillus > Paenibacillus sp. B2(2019). The sequence continues at coordinate 219,911 of NZ_VTZR01000013.1, read as the reverse complement.
GCATTAAGTGGTTTTTTGGCCGATATTTCTTATATGCTCAGCTTTGTGATGAACGGCGTAACTTCAGCGGTATTTGCGGTATTCTTTTTTGTATATCTCAAGAAAGTCGGAGGAGATTCTTCACAGGAGGTCGCAGAACACCAGAAGGCTGGTCCTGACAAACAATCTACCTGGAAGCTAATGGGGCATACACGAATTTATCTTTATATGGGTATTGCCTCGATGTTCCTACTATTAGGGAATTCTATCTGGAATACAGGGGTATCTCCGTTCATTATTTCTGAGGGCTGGCCTAAGAAGACTTATGGTTTTCTCTGGACGCTTAACGGAATTCTCATTTTTGCGGCTCAGCCGCTCGTAACAGTAATTAAACGCTGGTTCGCATCTACCTCAACGGCGCAAATGACAGTAAGTGCTCTATTTTATTTGGGTGGGTATGCTGTTCTTTTATGGATGCCGACTTATTCAGGTCTAGTGCTTGGGATGGTACTCGCTACGCTTGGGGAAATGCTGATATCTCCGGCCATGCCTTCCTTTATTTCGGATCATGCAGGTCGTAGTGCTCCTTTCTATTTAGGGCTAAGTGGAGGCATGGGGGCAGTCGGTAGGGTGATTGGACCATACTTGATGGGTAGGTTATACGATAGTGGAGGCTTAGCGCCTACCGCATGGTTGGCATGTGCGATGGCACTGCTGTCAGTAGGATTCTTTATCGTTCATGCGTATATCAACCGCCGAGGAAATTCATTGGAGCGGTCAATAGGATAGTTGAGCATAGTGGATTCAAATGATCTACTGTGAATTCTATAGAGGTGCAAGGCAAGGGGTGTACATCTTTATGAAACTTAGCAACAGGGATAGGTTTATAATAAGGTTCTCAGAGATTAAAGACGTGCGGGAGCTGATTCATCTGGATCATATGATCTGGACGGAGAACACTAGCCCGGGGCCATTACTGTGGCGTTCCCAAGAGGATTATCTACTGAATGCTCCCCCGGGTTCGCAGCTAGTAGCGCTAAAGGATGACAAGCTATGCGGATATGTTGGGTTTGGCTGCCCTAGTCGAATGGAGAGTAACAGGCATGTGTGCGAGGTCAATATTGCTGTTCATCCGGATTATCAACGTTTAGGTATTGGCCGGCAGCTCATAGAGGCTATTAAGGAACATGCCGCAGATAACGCCATTCGTAAGCTGCGTCTACGCGTATTATCCTGTAATGAATCAGCGCTTTCTTTTTATCGTAAATGCGGGTTTGTGGAAGAGGGACGTCTGCGGGAGGAGTTTTATCTTGGCGGTCGATATGTGGATGAAATCTTTATGTGCTGCATGCTGACAGGAGGAGAAGGATATGGAGATCATCTCACTTAATGTGGGGCGGCCGGTAACAGTGGATTATAGGGGGAAACCTTTGGAGACTGGGATTTATAAAATGCCTGTAGAAGGATCAGTTCAGCTAAATACCAATGGTTTTATCGGAGATGGTCAGGCGGATCTGAAACATCACGGGGGCCCTGACAAGGCAGTTTGTGCCTACCCCATCGAGCATTATCCCTACTGGGAGCAGCAGCTTGGGAAGAAACTGGAATACTCTGCCTTCGGAGAAAATATAACAACTGCCGGCTTATTAGAGACAGATGTGTGCATTGGCGATGTGTACGAAATAGGTACCACTGTGCTGCAGGTCAGCCAGCCACGTTATCCTTGCTTCAAAATCTCACAAAAGCATGGCCCGGCAGATCTCCCGGCTCAAGTGCTGGACACTAGATATAGCGGATTTTACTTGCGTGTGCTTCGTGAAGGAAAGATCTCAACCGGAGATGCGATTGTCAAAAAAGAAAGTGGAGCTGGCGATGCGTCCGTGGCGCATGTACTACATTTAATGCAAGTGGGGCTGCAAGAGGAAGCTGCACTGGCAGCTCTTGCGGAGCTAGGAACTCTCTCCGCCGTAGTGCGGAACAAGTTTCGAAAACAGCTGGGTCTGCCGGAGAGTTAAACACTATCTACAAACCAAAATAAGCCTGGAGGCGTGTGCCTTCCAGGTTTATTTCTATTTATGAGCTTATATGTGTTGCTTGCTTAGCCTAACTTAGCCGAGCAGCTGCCATTCACTACGCAATAAACCGTATACGGCATGGTTGACGTAGCCGTCAGGCAGTTTCTCTGACTGTCTAATCACACCCTCAAGGACAAAACCAAGCCGTTCCGGGATCGCCCGGCTGGAAACATTTCCGGTCGCGCAGCGAATTTCTACACGCTGCAGCTCCATTTCCAGTAGTGCATAGTCTACTAGCACCCGACAGGCACTGGTCATATACCCTTTACCTTCATATCCTTCACCCAGCCAGTAGCCGATCCCAACAGATCGGTTATGCCAGTCAATCTGGTGATACCCAATAACACCGGCGAGCTCACCGCGAACCCATAGTCCAGCGGTAAAAGCACCATTGTCAGTGCTTTGTTTAACCGCATTTTTGATGAAATTTAGAGTGTGGGCCTGTTCCGTAACGGCATCCACCCAAGGGAGCCATTGTCGTAGTCGTTCCCGTGAGTGCTCTACTAACGCGAACATGTGCCGAGCGTGCTCTGGCATTAACGGCTTTAACATCAGCTCTTCATCGATGACATAATTAAACAAGCGGTTGCCTCCTTTTCGGCACAAGGCCTTATGTATGATTATGGATTATTTCTTATGATTATCATGCTACTCTATCGCCCTGACAGAAGTCAAAAGGTCTAAAGACACTAAAAAATGATCCTTGCCTTGTGCCCCCTTTTATTGAACAATCTACGGTTAACGGGTATATTAGTAGGAAACATGTTTATACAAGAAGTAGTGTAACACTACAGAATGAAAGGTTGATAGCTGTGGAGAACCGTAGCACCCCCTCCAATTTTATTAAGAATGTTATTACCGAAGACCTCCGTACCGGTAAAGTAAAGGAAGTTATCACACGCTTTCCGCCGGAGCCGAACGGTTATTTACATATCGGACATGCCAAGGCGATCTGGATTAACTTTACACTGGCGGACGAGTTCGGTGGCAAGACTAACCTAAGATTTGACGACACGAATCCGGCTAAAGAGGATACGGAATATGTAAACTCGATTCAGGAAGATGTAAAGTGGCTCGGTTATGAATGGGAAGAGCTGCGTTTTGCATCTGATTATTTTGAGGAAATGTACAAACGTGCCGAATTATTAATTACAAAGGGCAAAGCCTATGTCGATGACCTCAGTGCGGATGAAATTCGTCAATTGCGTGGAACGCTGACGGAACCAGGAAAGAACAGTCCGCATCGTGATCGTAGTATCGAAGAGAATTTGGATCTGTTCCGGCGTATGCGTGCAGGCGAATTCAAGGACGGTGAGAAGGTTCTTCGCGCCAAGATTGACATGTCGTCACCGAACATTAACCTGCGTGATCCTGTAATTTATCGGATTACACATGCACATCACCATAACACAGGCGATAAATGGTGTATCTACCCAATGTATACCTTCGCTCATCCGTTAGAAGATGCTATTGAGGGGATTACTCACTCCCTTTGCTCGCTCGAATTTGAAGATCAACGTCCATTCTACGATTGGGTTGTAGCTGAATGTGAGATGCCAGCTGTCCCTCATCAATATGAATTTGGTCGTCTGAATCTGGCTCAAACGATGACTAGTAAGCGTAAGCTGAAGCTGCTTGTAGACGAAGGACATGTGGATGGTTGGGATGATCCACGGATGCCTACGATTTCTGGTCTACGCCGTAGAGGATATACGCCGGAAGCGATTCGTAAATTCGTGTATGAAGCAGGGATCTCCAAGAGTCAGGGTCTGGTGGACCTGCAAATGCTGGAGCACTTTATCCGTGAGGATCTTAAGCTAACTGTACCGCGTACTATGGCTGTGTTACGACCGCTTAAGGTTGTTATCACCAATTATCCAGAAGGTCAAACAGAATGGCTTGAAGCGGAGAATAATACTGAGAATGAGGAAATGGGTGTACGTCAAATTCCGTTCTCGCGTGAAATTTATGTTGAGCGTGATGACTTTATGGAGAATCCGCCGAACAAATATTTCCGGTTGTTCCCTGGCAATGAAGTACGTCTGAAGCATGCTTATTTCATTAAATGTAATGAGGTTATTAAGGATGAGAATGGCGAGGTAGTGGAGCTGCATTGTACGTATGATCCAGAAACGAAGAGCGGAAGTGGATTTACAGGCCGCAAGGTAAAAGGTACGTTGCACTGGGTTGAAGCTAGCCAAGCGGTTCCTGCGGAATTCCGTCTATACGAGCCTCTGATTTCTGCTGAAGAAGCGGATGAGGTTGTGGAGGTTGAAGGTTTGGATTCCTCGGTAGAGAAATCGGAGCCTAGCTTCTTAGATCAGCTTAATCCTAAGTCCATAGAAATCCTGCAAGGGTTTGTTGAACCTGCGCTTAAGGATAGCGTGGCTCAGGATAAATTCCAGTTCTTCCGTCATGGCTATTTTAATGTGGATAGCAAATATTCGGCGCCTGGACATCTCGTATTCAATCTTATCGTTTCACTGAAGAGTTCATTTCAGCCTCCTAAACAAGGCTAAACAGATAAATTAATCAAGGTAACAGCAAAAAGCAGGCTCAAACGTCCCGAATAGGTACGTTTGAGCCTGCTTTTTGTTGAATTATAATGCTTCGATGTCGAAGATCTCTTCATCTTCCTCTGAAGGGGGGCGATACCCTCCACGGCTAACAAAGAGCCACATGAAACCAAAGCCAAGCGTTCCAATAAGCGTCAAGAATACACCCGTCTGATACATGCTTTGTGCACCCAGATACTGATACATCCAACCTCCGAGAATACCTCCAATGAAACCGGATATCCCACTCCAGCTTAGGGTGTAGAGCGCTTGTCCGGAAGAGCGATAAGGCCGTGGAATCAGGAGCATCGTCAATTGGGTACCTACATAGAAAAAGCCGCCGAACGTTATGCAGTGTAAAATTTGAATGAACACCACTTGAAGGGCAGTAGTCGCATCAGCCATAAACCACCAACGCAGAACGAACAAACCACTGACCAATGCAAGCCAGCCGAGCAGAACAGAAATTTTGCGTTTCAGGAACCGGTCACAGAGAACGAATACGCCTACCTCCAAAATGGAGGAGAGGAATACGGCAAGACCGATCATTTTTTTAGAGCCGCCCAGATCCGTAATATACAAGGATATAAATGTGGTGTTCATAGTGTTTGGAATGGATACCAGAATACCAAACAATAAAAAGCACAAGAAAAAAGGATTGAAAATCAACTTACTTAAGCCCTTATACGGCATCGGAGCTCTCATAATGGTATGGTTAATTTTAGGCAATACAAGAACGGATAGGATTGATGCACCTAGTAACGCTGTAAGCAGATAGGTCAAGATAGATACATCAGCCCAATCCAGGATAAAGCCGGCGACAATCGCAATCACTGCCCACCCTATTGAACCCCAAAGCCGGAAAGAACGGAAGCGCTGATTAGTTCCGTCAATATAGCTGAGAATCATTGTGTTGCTTTGAGCAAATAGTGGTCCTTGGAAGAAATAGAACAAAATAATGGCGTTATAGATCGTTTCATATGTATTTGCTCGAAACATAAACTGTGAGAACACTAGCGTTCCGAATAACATTAGCAAAACGATACGCCGTATATTCTGAGAACGGTCTGTTAAGAACGCCCAAAATGGATTTGCAAATATGGATACTAGCGCTCCCATAGAGAATAAGACACCAATCTCTAATTTGTTCATCCCTACATCCAGCAGGTATAGTTGAAAGAAGCTGGTGAAGAGGACCATGGTTCCATATACAAAAAAATTGAACCATTTTAAAGACGTGATAGAAGATGGAATAACGCCTTTTCGCAAATGGTTCACTCCTTTCTCACTAAATATCTTGCATGGAGTAGAGTGGCCAATAGTAGGCCCTTCTATCACTGTAACACGTGTTGAAAAGGGATACAAACACCCTTTTTTACTTTTTTACATTATTTTGGGTTTTATTTATGTTTGAGACGATAAGCGACAAAAAATGCGTGAACGCGTGCGTAGAAGGTACAAACGCTAAGTGTAACGGGCGTTATTTTGGCCTTTGACTATTCCCGCAGGATGGGAAATGACAAGGCAGTATTGTCTGATCGGCGCGTTTAACTTCAGTTTACAATCTGCAGATAGGATGGGTGTAAGGCGAGAAAGATATTACTATGCTTTTCTCGTAGAGCTATTAAGAAAAGGGGAGTCATTGTCATGAAGAAATCCGAATCCAAGCGAAAGATGGCGCTGAAGCCGTTCTTAACGCTACTAAGAGAAACCAAGCCTTCATACGGCTTATTGGCTATAGCCATTGCGTTAAGCATGATATCGACATTGGTTAGTCTGGTCATCCCGATGTTCACTAAGAACTTAGTGGATGGCTTCTCTCTGGCCTCCGTGAGCAAGCTGCAGATTGCGGGTATAGCAGCTGCGTTTATTGCGCAGACCATTGCGGGAGGGATCTCTATCTATCTGCTCAATTATGCAGGTCAAAAGATGGTTGCAGGTCTGCGGGACCGACTGTGGCGTAAATTTCTAGTTCTGCCTGTGGCTTATTATAATGACAACCGAACGGGAGAAAGTGTCAGCCGCATGACGAATGATACAGGGATCATCAAAACGCTGATTTCTGAACATCTAGCCAGCTTATTTACCGGAGTGATCTCCATTGTAGGTTCGATCTCAGTTCTGCTATTTTTAAATTGGAAAATGACACTTGTTCTATTCACTGTTCTTCCACTTTCGGCGCTGATACTAGTACCACTTGGGCGGCAGATGTACAAAATTTCCAAGGGAATGCAAGATGAGACAGCTTCTTTTACTGCTACACTTAGTGGTGTTTTATCTGAGATCCGTCTGGTCAAATCCTCAGGCGCAGAGAAAAAAGAGTACGAGGCAGGCAAGACTGGAATTATGAACCTGCTTTCCTTTGGTATTCGTGAGGGCAAGATTAGCGCGATGATCAGTCCACTCGTCTCCTTTGTTTTTATGATGCTGCTTGTGGTCATTATCGGTTATGGTGGGATGCAGGTATCTTCCGGCGTCTTGACGGCTGGAGAACTGGTCGCCTTTATTCTTTATCTTATTCAGATTATTATGCCACTTACTCAACTGACTACGTTCTTCACACAGATTCAGAAAGCTAAGGGTGCCTCAGAGCGTATTATTGAGACCTTGGCAGCAGAAGAGGAAGTATATGAGGGACAGGAAGAGGCAAATGGCGCAGAAGGTCCGATCTCAGTAGAGGGATTAAGCTTTGGATATAAAAATGGTGAGAAGGTATTGAATGATGTAAGCTTCCAGATGCTTCCTGGTCAGGTAACGGCTATTGTCGGACCGAGCGGGGGCGGCAAGACCACTTTGTTCTCGTTGCTAGAACGTTTTTACGAGCCTCAGTCAGGTCTGATAAAGCTGGGTGACAAGCCAGTGTCTACATTCTCATTGCGTTCGTGGCGGAAGCTTATAGGGTATGTCTCGCAGGAAAGTCCACTGTTGGCTGGTACGATTGCTGAGAATTTAACCTATGGATTGGATCGTGACGTTAGCAGGGAGGAGATGCACGCAGCAGCAGCAATGGCTTATGCAGATGGCTTTATTGATGCCCTTCCTGAAGGATATAATACGGATGTCGGCGAAAGAGGCGTGAAGCTGTCTGGTGGACAGCGGCAACGGATTGCTATTGCTAGAGCACTGCTGCGGAACCCGAAGATTCTTATGCTTGATGAAGCCACTTCCAGTCTGGATAGCCAATCAGAAGCCGTGGTGCAGAAGGCACTGTCCAATCTGATGAAGGGTCGGACTACGATTGTAATTGCGCACCGTTTGGCTACTGTTGTAAATGCAGAGCAGATTATTTTTATGGAAAAAGGTCAAATTACCGGAAAGGGAAGTCATGAGGAACTACTGGAAAACCATGAGCTGTATCGTGAATTTGCCACCCAGCAGCTACAGATGAATAACCCCGAGGTTCAGGACATTGAAGAGGAGGCTCCAGTGCTACATGACAAAAATACTAGTAGTGGACGACGATCCGCACATCCGCGAATTGGTAGAAGTATTTCTGAGAGCTGAAGGAATGGATGAGATCTATGGAGCTTCCGATGGACTGGAGGCTCTTCAGATTCTGGAAGGTAATAACATAGATTTAGCTATTATTGATGTGATGATGCCCAACATGGACGGCTGGGAGCTATGCCGGCGGATGCGCCAGAACTATGATTTCCCGATTTTAATGCTGACAGCCAAAGGGGAAACCTCACAAATTGTAAAAGGCTTTGAGCTGGGTAGTGATGATTATTTGGTCAAGCCATTTGAGCCGGTTGTACTTATTGCGAGAGTAAAGGCGCTGCTTAAACGATATCAGATTTCTGCCGCGCAAAGTGTGACTGTAGGCCGATTGCGTATGAATCGCAAAACCTACGAGGTGTCCTCAGAGTATGGGGAAATTACCTTGCCGCTTAAGGAATTTGAGCTGTTGTTTAAGCTGGGCAGCTATCCGGGGCAAACATTGACAAGAGACAGGCTGATCGAAGAAATTTGGGGTTATGATTTTGAAGGGAATGAGCGGACACTCGATGTGCATATCAACCGTTTGCGTGAACGGTTCAATCAGGATAACTATGGATTCGTTATTCGTACGATCCGTGGTCTAGGGTATCGGTTGGAGGCTGAGCATGAATAAGTTTAAGGAGATTCTCAAGCGGATTGGGATGACTCTTGTGTATTTCGGTGGCGTTGGGATTAGCTGGAGTGCAGCTTATTTCCTGATGAACTGGATATATAGCAGGGTTGGGCGTCCCTCCTCGGAGTATGTTGTTCAATTAATCAGTGTGATGGTCGGTATTGTGATCTTGTTCCTGATGGCATTATTAACCTCAAAGTTTTTTCGGGGCTGGGAACGTGTTTTCTATAACTCGATCATCGAAGGTTTAGGGCGTATTGCTAAGGGTGATTTCGATGTGGTGCTGGATAATAAAAAGGACTACAGGGAATTCGGTGAAATTGTAGAGAGTATCAACGTAATGGCCAGCGAACTGAGCCAGATGGAGACTATGCGTCAGGATTTTATCTCCAATGTATCGCATGAAATCCAGTCTCCGTTAACCTCGATTCGGGGGTTTGCTCTTGCACTTCAGGATGAGACTGTAAGTGTGGAGAGTAGAAGGCATTATCTTAATATTATTGTGGCTGAGAGTACCCGTGTATCTGGGCTCAGTGATAATTTATTGAAGCTGTCCGCGCTTGAATCGGGCAATTTCCCGTTTGAAAGTCAGGTTTACCGTCTGGATAAGCAGCTTCGTGATACTATTCTGGCTTCTGAGCCACAGTGGCTGGAGAAAAATATAGAGGTAGAGGCCGAACTGGAAGAAGTGAATGTAACTGCGGTAAAAGATTTAATGACCCAGGTCTGGACCAATCTTCTTCATAACAGCATTAAATTCACTCCCCAGAATGGATGCATTCATATCAAACTTCGAACGGTAGATGAGCGGGTAGAGGTGGAGATTCAAGATAGTGGGATTGGTATCTCTGAAGAAGACTTACCTCGCATCTATGATCGCTTCTATAAGGCAGACAAAGCTAGAACAGCGAGCGGAGGCGGTAGTGGACTGGGTCTATCACTGGTTAAGAAGATCGTTGAGCTGCATAAAGGTAAAGTAACCGTGGCCAGCCGACCGGGTGAAGGAACGGCTTTTGTAGTGAGCTTGCCAATGCAAAAGAAATAAATCGGCAGTGTTTATGTAAATATGAATATTTACATAAACATGCAACAAAATCCGGCATGTCTTTACAATCTTCTACTATTCTAAATATAGAATAATAGAAAATTAAAAAGTCATCGGAGGATTAATCATTTTGAAGAAGAGCAAAATTCGCGTTTTTCTAACTAGTTCGCTTGCCGTATTATTGTTAGCACCCAACTTTTCATTACAGACAGTTTATGGTGCTTCAGGAGAATCAGCGCCTGATATCACGTCTACAGCCTCTGAACATTCTGGGAAATGGATGACAGGTGAATACCATGCACATACGTTTGAATCGAACGATGCTCAGGAGTCATTGAAAAGTGTGCTCGATGCTGCATTTGAACAAAATGGTTTTGACTGGATGGCATTGGCTGATCACCTTCGGGTATCTGACCGGGATGACGAAGGGGTGAATCTACCTGGCGGCTCCATTCCGATGTCTCAAGGTATTGTGGATTATCAGAATGAGAAAATTAAGAAGTTACAGGCAGAAGGCAAATATGCTGGAAAAATCATTTTTTCAGGCTTTGAGTGGGATATGCCCCAATACGATCATGCTGCAGTTGGGATTGTTACAGATCATCCAGGGTCTGCAGAAGCTTTGAAGGCCATTAATCAATTTGAATATTTATTTACTAATCGGGATGTAAGTATGTTCGATCCTGCAGATGTGGCTAAGTGGAGTGTAGCAGATAAGAGATCTTTTTCTACAAAAGAAGATACTCGCACAGCTATGAAATGGCTAAGTAGTCATTATCCAGATAGCTATGTCCTGATCAATCACCCCTCCAGAAAAAATGGTACAAGCTCGGAGCTTAAAATAGAGGATATCCGTGACTTTAACAATATCGATCCGAATCTTGTCTTCGGCTTTGAAGGTATGCTGGGCAATCAGATGGCGAGTGATCGGGGAGAGACGTCTGAGACTTACGGAGGTACAGACGTCAAGGTTGCACAGCTTGGAGGAATGTGGGACGCACTGCTGGGTGAGGGCCGCAGATTTTGGAATTTTGCTAACTCTGATTTTCATTTCAAAACAAAAAATGATCAATTTTCCAGCGGTTACTGGCCTGGTGAATATTCCAAGAACTATACCTGGGTGGATGGCTCCGATATTAACGCTGTCGTAGATGGCATGCGGTCAGGGAAATCCTTCTCTGTTTTTGGGGATCTCATCAACGCATTAGAGTTTAACGTGTCTGGAGATGGACAAGAGGAAGATATGGGTGGCGAACTGGACGTAAAACAAGGCGACGACCTAGAGCTTACGATCCGTTTCAAAAGTCCACAGCAAAATAATAATGGCGACGCCGTTAAGGTAGACCATGTAGATTTGATCTCCGGTGAAGTCCATGGCAAGGTTGATCCAGGTACACCTGATTACACCAAAGCGACTAACGATACAACAAAAGTGTTGAAACGCTTCACAAGCGAGGACTGGACTACAGATTCCGAAGGCTACAATGTTATTAAGTATAAGGTAGAGGCAGCGGACAAGGATCGTTATTTCCGGTTAAGAGGGACTAACCTTGGAACTGATGTTGCGGGAGAAACGGTTAACGGTGAACCGCAGATTGATCCAAAAAATAATACCGTCGATAACCTGACTCGTTTCGAAGAAATCAACGCCCGTAATTATAGTGATATGTGGTTTTATTCCAATCCGATTTTTGTGGATGTGGAGTCGTACAGCGATCAGCAGGCAGTTAACGATACTATGACTGCATTAGATCTAGGAGACACAAGCGCAGTAACTTCTGATCTAACGTTGCCTACTGAAGGCAAACACGGGACAAGTATTGTGTGGAAAAGCTCCAATCCGGTTCTAATGACGAACGAAGGTAAAATCATATACCAACCTAAGAAGGATACGAAGCTGACCTTAACAGCTACAATTCAGCGGGGATTGGCTACGGAAACGAAGGCTTTTGAAGTAACGCTAAGCGGAGATGATAGTATCACCCCATTGCTGCTTCATAGCACATTAAAGACTGAGAACGGACAAGCTTATTTAAGTGGTGACTGGACGAATCAGAGTGTTTCGGTAAGCGTGTATGCTAGCGTATATATTCCTGGTGCGGATGTATCCATTCAATTAGCGACTGATGTAAACGGAAATTTCCTGCCCTATGAAAGTGGGAAAGTGGTTGAGATTTCGGAAGAAGGCCAACATCAACTGCAATTCAAGGCAACGGATTCTTTAGAAAATAAGACAACATTGCCGCTTGCTGTGAATATCGATCGTACAGCACCTGTGATTACCCTGAAGGGGGATAGCCGTCTTAGTCTGACCCAAGGGGATGACTTCAAGGACCCGGGCGCAGACGTTACTGACAAGGTTGGGATTGCAGGCTCTATCCTGGTGACAGGAACAGTGGATGTTCAGACTCCAGGAACCTATACACTGAAGTACAATGCGACAGATTTGGCTGGCAATGCGGCTACTGAGGTTGTACGCACAGTAGTTGTAACTGCGGGCACTAGCAGTGGAGGGGGGAATAATAACGGAGGAGGCAGCGGACCAGTTGCAACTCCAGCTCCTACCGCGGCGCCATCTCCTACAGAGCAGCCTTCTACAACTCCGCGTGTGGAATTGGAGGTAAAAGCACAGCAGGGAGGAACGGGCACACTTAAAGACGTGGGCAGCTTTACGATTCCAGCTGGAGCGTTGTCTGGTAACAGCGAAATTGCCTTTTCGGTTATTGCTGCTGATGAGACACCAGCAATGGGCGCTCTTCAGGCTGTGAGTGCAGCAGTAGAGCTTACTAGTGACAAGGCAGGCATGCTCAATAAGCCTGTGGAACTGTCCCTCAATTACGATGCGGCCAAGATTACATCGGGGCATAAAGCAGCTATCTACTATTACAACGAGCAGCTTAAAAAGTGGATTTATGTTGGTGGTCAGAGTCAAACGGGTGGAACTATAACTGCAAGCTTAAATCAGCTTGCCAAATATGCTGTGTTTAATTATCAGGCCCCATCGATTACCGATTTGAATACACATTGGTCCACGGCGTTTACAGACCGTCTAATCGGTATGGGCGTCATGAAAGGGTACGAGGATCATACCTTCCGTCCGAATGAGGATGTTACTCGGACACAGTTCGCTTCTATGATTGTACGGGCGCTTGGTTTGCAATCAACAGGTAGCACAGTGAAATTCGCGGATCAAAGTGCGATTCCAGCTTGGGCTGCAGATGATGTAGCAGCGGCGGTAAATGCCGGAATCCTTCGTGGATATGATGTGAACGGGAAAATGTTCTTCGAGCCTTCAGAAAAGATTACCCGTGCCGAAATGTCAGTTATGCTCGCGAATGCTTTGAAGGCTAATGCCCATAAGCAAACGGATAAAGAGGGGGACTTCGCGGATCTTACCTCCATTCCACAATGGGCACAGGCATCTGTAAAAGCGGGTGTTGAAGCGGGTATTTTGGGTGGATTCGAGGATAACACATTCAGACCTGAGAACAATGCTACAAGAGCGGAGGCAGCAACGACGCTTTACAAGCTGCTCGAGGCTCTATATCTATAATAGTGGATGGTGAAGGCTATCCTTTAATCTCTAAATGAAACGCCGCTTTTCCCAGATGGCTTGGGGAAAGCGGCGTTTTTAATGAGACGGACTAGCCTCCAATTTGAGACATACGCCGAGCCGTCGGCGTGTGGCTTTGTGCTTTTTTCTCCAAGGCTAATGCCATTTCGTGGTTATGTGGCTTGTTACCCAGAGCTTTGCGGAATAAGGCCTGCACTGCTGCGGGATCGCTTATTAGGGGACGGACATTGTACTCATCTTCCCAATACAGACAAGCTTTGATATGGCCATCTGCTGTTAGTCTTAGACGATTGCAGTTATCGCAAAAGTGATCGCTTACGGGATGGATTAATCCGAACGTTCCTTGCGCTCCAATAACCCGCCGATTCTGGGAAGGGCCATTACCAGATGGCATCTCAGCTTCCTCGGTTTCCCTGCCGGCCGCAGTACAAGCTTCTATAACAGTTTCCAGCGGCAGATAGGATTGGCGCCAAGAATCAGTAGCACTTCCGATAGGCATGTATTCAATAAAACGTACATTTAGTGGACTGTTCAACGTAAGGGAGATGAAGTCTTTGATCTCGTCATCATTAATCCCTTTCATCAATACAACGTTAAGCTTGATCGGCTCCAGCCCGGCAGCTTGTGCTGCCTCGATCCCCTTTAGTACCTTGGAGACCTCACCGCCGCGTGTAATCATAGAGAAGCGATCTTGCCGTAAAGAGTCCAGACTGATATTCACCCGTGACAACCCGGCTTCTTTTAGCAGCGCTGCTTTAGCTGGAAGCATTAATCCGTTCGTAGTCAGTGAAATATCATCGATCCCCGGAATGGCAGATATCATAGTTACTAGCTTCTCCAGGTCTTTGCGTACAAGAGGTTCTCCACCTGTTAGCCGTACCTTGCGTAATCCAAGTGGTGCTAGCGATTCCACAACTGCGGTGATTTCCTCATAGCTCAGAATCTCGTCCTGCGGCTGGAATTCCATCCCTTCCGCTGGCATACAATAAATGCAACGCAGGTTGCAGCGGTCGGTAACCGAAATGCGGATGTAGTCATGTAAACGTCCAAAAGGGTCCGTCAGCGGCTCCATAGCGTTGCTCCCTTCATTTGTTGGTGTTTTGAATGCTTCCCGCCTTAAAAGGAAGCGAAGGTGTTTATACTTGTTTAGAATTTTAAAGATCGCTCGCGGGTACGTCAATGAGCAAACTATTGAACGGGTTAAACTCCCCCTATTTGAATAAGGAGGGTTGTGATTTAATTGCATAATAATGGACAAACTAAATAGAATGACAAAGCCGAAATAGACTTGCGAAAATGTGACAAAAGTACGACAAATGAAGTGATTAGTCATAGAATGCTCACGGAAAGCGTTTTTAATATCCGATATAATCTAGGTGCGGATTACTTTTACGTTCACTTTTGCGAAAACAGAAAGGATACCGGAAATTGCACGTCGATCATGTGACGGTGTGTGACCGGGAAACCCAATGAGGAGGATTTGCAAAATGACTATGCAAACTGTTCCATCGCTCGCCGTGCCGGAGGCATTTAGCCATTGGTTGGAAAGTCGGGGATTAATATATCAGCTTTTAGTGGATTTTTTGGGCAGAAAACCATCACTCTCACTTGTGGCTCAGTGGAGCCGCAATCGCAAGATGAGTGTTGCTGCAGAGATGACGGAAGGCGGACGGGAACTGAAGCGCTATCTGAGTCAGGAACCGAATAAGCTACCCCATATATGTGAGAAAGAGACCCAAGAATATAAACGGCTTATGCATGAACAGACAGTAAGCTCTTTTAAATTACGTGAAGCTGCTATTCTGGGTCGTTCTGAAGATTTCTGCAACGTGCTTGCTGATGTGTATACTTCCGCAGGAATTGTATTTAACAAATGTAATGGTGAAGCTGATGATCATATTGCTATTGAGCTGGAATTTATGGCAGTAATGCATGAGCGGATGTTGTACAATAGCTTCTCAATTAGAAGTGCTATGGATCTACTTGATATTCAGGTAGCCTTTTTGGAAGATCATTTATTGCAATGGACTCCACAGTTCTGTGAGAAGTTAAATGCAGCAACGAATAGTACGTTGTATTTGGGACTTTCCCATATGCTCGCTGAGTTTCTACCCCTTGATCTGCAGATGCTACGTTCCTGGAGAGCTTCGCTGGAGAGCAGTGCAACAGCAATGGTATAACAACACTATAATGCAGAGCCCGGCCTATAAATTAGGTCGGGTTTTTCTTGCTGTGGAAGTGTAAATAGTGATTTAAATGGAGGTCCAATTGGAGCAAGTAAATGAAAACCTGAGTGAAGTCCCAAATGACGATCCAATTGATGGTCTAGAAGAATAGTTAGGGAATTTCTCCCTGAAATTCTGAGTTTATTGATCACAAACCTTGTTATTAGGGAAAACCTCCCTATAATTCACCTGATTTGGCGCTAAATCAGGGAAATTAGCTAAATTACAGGGAGAAATTCCCTGATTTTATTAATTTAGAGCGATTATCGGAAATTTAGAGGGAGTTTTTCCCTAATTAGTTTTAGACCCACTGTCCACCGCACAACTACCCATCGCACAACCGCCTATCGTCAATCCCCCGCCCGCCCGTCCAACCACTCATCAACCACCTACAAAAGTCTAATGGGTTACTTTGCCCATTCCATAAAAAAGAAGCTGCCCCATAAGTAGTATTCACTACTTTGGAGACAGCTTCTTCATTTAGCATGTTTACTTGATATGCATCAAGTGTTCTAGTCAATTACCTTTTTACTGCGGAATTTCATCAGGAATTCATACACGACTGGCACTACTACAAGTGTCAGCAGTGTGGAGCTGATCAAGCCGCCGATAACGGTAACGCCTAGCCCTTTGGAGATGATCCCTGCACTGTTTTCAAGTCCTGTAACCAGTGGCAGCAATGCACCAATCGTTGCAAGTGCAGTCATCAGGATTGGACGTAAACGTGTGCCGCCTGCTTCAAGCAAGGCTTGACGTGTGGTCATTCCTTCTTTTTCCTTATGAATAACGCGGTCGATGAGGACAATGGCATTCGTGACTACGATACCAATCAACATCAGCGCACCCATGAGGGAGGAGACGTTTAAGGTTTCCCCAGCGATCAGAAGGGCTACGAGTACCCCGATAATGGTGAAAGGAAGTGAGAACAGGATAGCAAATGGAGCTAATCCACCGCCAAACGTAACCACAAGCACGAAGTATACGATGGCAATAGCAGCCGCCATAGCAATACCTAATTGACCAAATGTGTCATTGATCTGCTCGGTTACACCACCGAAGCTAACCGTCACGCCATCTGGTAATTCCATAGCATCTATTTTTTCCTTCACGAGGTTTGAAGCACTGTTGACGTCACTTGAAATAATCTCGGCAGTGACATCCACCTTCATTTTACCGTCCATCCGAGTAATCGAGTCAGGGGAAGAGCCGTTTTCAATTTTAGCGACTTGCCCGATTGGCACGGAAATGCCTAGTGGTGAAGTCAATGTAGCCTCTTCCATTTCTTTAATACTCTTATACGTTTCTTTATCAGTTTCGATATAGACTTTGTAGTTCTTGCCGTCCATTTCTACTTCTGTGAGTACTGGACGTGTACCTGCAGGAGCAAGCTTCATCGCAATTTGTCCCGCTGTAAGTCCAAGGGAGCTAAGCTTTTCTTGATCCGCTACAATCGTATATTGATCGTAAGCTTCTTTGAGACTTGTTTCGCCATCCTTGAAATTAGTGGTGTCAGCCTGTACGATCTTGGCGATCTCATCCGCTACCGGCTTAATTTGATCTAGTTCGTCTCCGAATACATTCACGGTTAACGTGCTTCCACCCATACCTCCGCTCATCATCGCGGACATATCGCCCCACACACCATCTGGGACTTCTGCGGTTAAGCCTTCGATCAACTTCTCTTTTACATTTTCGAAATCAGGAGTATTACTATCGTAAACGATGAAAAAGAGTCCTGAGTTGCTGGATCCGCCCATACCCATCGGGCCGCCGCCACCAATGGAATATTGCATTTTATCTACATGCTGCTGCGCTAAAATATATTTCTCAGCTTTCAGGCCTTGTTCTTGAACTTCTTCAGTTCTTTGTCCAGCCTTCGGTGAGTAGGTTAGCATAACCGTTTTATCCTCTTGGGAAGGCATAAAGCTAACGCCGATAGGCTTGATCAGGAACAAGCTGCCCGCCAGGAGCAGAACCGCTACTCCGAACGTAACGAGTTTATGGGAAAGACACCAGTTCAGAATCTTTTGGTAACCGGCAGACATTCTGTCTGGTTTCTCACTATGCGTCTTCTTACCTTTCAATCCGTTGCGGAACAGGGAGTGTGCCATTGCAGGAACCAGGGTAATCGCAACTACCAACGAAGCGAGCAGGGCGAAGACCATGGTTAAAGCGAAAGGCAAGAACAGCTCTCCAACCATACCACTTACTAGAGCAAGCGGTAAGAATACCGCGATGGTTACAATCGTAGAGGACATGATTGGTACGAACATTTCACGAGTGGCTGCACTGATTAATTCCCGGCCTTTTAGCTTCTCGCCAGATAACGAGAGTCGCCGGTATATGTTCTCTATGACTACAATCGAGTCATCGACTACCCGTCCGATGGCAACGGTCATCGCACCAAGGGTCATCATATTAAGCGTAATGTCCATTTGACGCAGACATAACACTGCGATCAGCAATGATAAAGGAATAGAGATGATAGAAATGATTGTCGAACGAATATTCCGCAGGAAGACCAAAATGATAATTACTGCGAAAAGGGCGCCAAATACAGCTTTGGACAACATTGTATTTACGGAGTCCTCAATCGGCTTACCTTGGTCAAGCAGAACTGTAAGGTCAATGCCTTTATATTGTGCTTTTAATTCTTCAGTTTTGTCCTTAACACCATTTACGACATCAACAGTGTTGGCATCGTTGGCTTTGACAATCTGGATACCGATCGATTCTTTACCATTCGTACGGGAGATCGATTCAGAATTACCAACAACCTCAATTGTAGCAAGCTCTCCCAGCTTCACGGTTGGCAATCCCATATTTGCAGCTCCGCCAGCAGCGCCTGCACCAGCAGCACTTCCAGCACCTGCATCGGCAGCGCCAGCTCCAGGAGCCCCAGCGCCAGCAGCGCTCGCTGCACCAGTTGGCATAACTGGAATGGTCACATTTTTAAGATCTTCAACGGTGGTGATGTTGCCATCCACAACCACTGCCTTTTGAGCTTTGTCCATCTCGAACAGTCCTAGTGGAACACGGAGGGAAGAGCCTTGAATGATCCCTTTAACCGTATCTTCAGTCAGTCCGTATTGCTTGAGCTTCTCTTGATTGAACTTAAGCGAAACTTCTTTAACGTATTGTCCAGAGATTTGAATAGAAGCAACACCCTCAACATCTTCAAGGGCAGGGCGAATATCGTTCTCGGCAATACGGGTTAGTTCCTCGAGATCTTCTGAATCCCCATTCGATAAACTAAGGGAGACGACAGGCATTGAGCTAAGGCTAAAACGGGAAATGGAAGGCTTTTGCACATTGTCTGGCAATGAGACCTCATTCAGCGCTTCGCGAACAGCTGCTGTAGCATTATCCAGATTCGTTCCATAATCAAACTCGATTTGGATACTGGAGGCATTCTCCAGAGAAGTGGAGGTGATTGTCTTTACACCATCCACATTGCGCAGCTTTTGCTCCAACGGTTTGCTGACATCATTAACGACGCCTTCTGGTGCAGCACCCGGATAAATGGTTGTTACGCTAAGATAGGGTATACTAATATTAGGTAAGGTTTCTTGCTTCATTGTCAGTCCGCTATACAAACCGGCAAATACAATAATTATCGTCAGAAGCCAAATGGCAAATTTGTTCCTGAGCGAGAAATTAATTAAGCTTTTCATAAGTGTTGTTTCTGC
Source organism: Paenibacillus sp. B2(2019) (assembly GCF_008370385.1). Classification (NCBI taxonomy): domain Bacteria; kingdom Bacillati; phylum Bacillota; class Bacilli; order Caryophanales; family Paenibacillaceae; genus Paenibacillus; species Paenibacillus sp. B2(2019). Next base: position 200,655 of record NZ_VTZR01000013.1, on the reverse strand, counting down.
TCCTCTCGGGCCTTTTCTTTACGAAATAGGGCGCCATTTTGAAAATTTATAATACTCGCTATCCATGTTCTTCTCTCTCACGAACTCTTTATAGAGCAATTAACGAAATAAGCATGAATGATTTGAAAAAGAGGTAACCAGCTTCCTCAATTCTTCCAATGGTGTAGTGAGCTCTGAGCAGGATTGGAGGTTAGACAACATCCCCTGTATGATTGCTTTGCGTGGGTGTGGTAAGAGAACTTCACCTTCTAGAATGTTGAGTGATTCCAGCAAATCGGCTGACTCTTCGGGTTCTATACTATCTAATTTACTGACCACAGTCTTCATGTCCTTAATGATCTGCAGTGGATTCTTACGCTTACTCTCCTCATTCTCCTCCATCCAGCTTGCAAGAATAGTAGAGTTGATGAGAGGAGCCTGCTTACTTGTAAGAAGTCCAGCTACAATAATATCTAGCAGATTCATTAGATGATCAGCCATAACGGCAAGGGACAAGTGGGTATCCTGACGAAAAATAACCGCAATATATGACTTGATTAGTCCATGACCTACAATACATAAATCTCCGGTATAGGGAACGATGTCTTTTCCATAAAGGGTCTCCATCTTCACCTGAAACCAGCGCAAGAAGGAAGCATTGTTTCTACGTAGCCATTCCGGTACTTCAGTATCAAATCCTTTTCCGGCAACTTCCTGAATTTGACGCTGTAAGAACTCCCGTAATTCGTATACATGGCTCAGTAGAATTTCTATTTGATTCCTAAGCTTCTCACGCGGTGTTCTTTGGGTCTCTTGTTCTTCACGTAATAAGGGATCACGAATCATTCGGTAACAATAGAGAAAAATACTGCGTTCCAGTTCTTCTTTGGATTTGAATACTAGATACAAGCTTCCCTTCGAAATTCCGCATAATTCGGCGATCTCTTGCATGGACGTGGAAGAAGAGCCTTTCACAGCGAATAACTGCATGGCGATCTTAATAATCTGTTCCTGCTTGTCCACAGTTTTATCGCTCATTGGGGGGATAACCTCCTTTCTGACTACCCAGTTCTATAATTGACTAATTGGTCAAAATAATTATATTCGATCCATCCTGTCATTACAAATTTCAGAACAGAAGGGTTACAGTTTTGTTGTAAATAGATTTTTACACAGTAATTGTCTAGGAAGATATAGGTTCTTCATGTAATATATAAATGTGTCATTTTGGTGTTGCTTTTATGAATAAGAAGGTAGGTACAATATGAGAAGAGGACTTCAATCTATAATTATTATTGGGGCTTTCATAGCATTTTATTATTTTGGTTTTGGTATTTTTGGAAGTACTGCTGGAACGATTATTAGTATTTTCTCCACACTGACAGTCGTTTCAATTAGCTTGGCTATTTTTATGGAGAACCGTAATCCTTCTACTACGATGTCATGGATTCTTTTGCTTGCGTTGATCCCGGTGCTCGGTTTGGTCTTTTATTTTCTATTCGGACAGAATGTATTTAAACGTCGTAAATATGATAAAAAAGCACAAAGAGATCTTATGGCCTATGAGCGGATTGAGAATGACGCTTTGCGTACGCATCAAGATTGGTCGGTCTTTGACCCCTCGCGTCAAAAACTACTATTATTATCCAAGACTCTAGCACGTACCCCTATTTCCTTTGCTTCAGAGACGCGTATCCTAACCAATGGTGAAGAGACGTTTGGGACATTACTGCTAGAGCTGCGACAAGCGAAGCACCATATACATATGGAGTATTACATCTTCCGTGCAGATCACATTGGAACGCGTATTCAACAGATTCTGATCGCAAAGGCGCGTGCGGGAGTATCTGTCCGATTTATGTATGATGCTGTAGGTAGCTTTCAACTCTCCAGAGCCTTTTTGAAGGAGTTAGTTGACGCTGGAGTACAGGTGGCTTCGTACGGTAATTCCACCTCCTTTTTCTCTAGCCGGGTCAATTACCGGAATCACCGAAAAATCGTCGTCATCGACGGTGATGTCGGGTTCATGGGTGGACTCAATGTGGGCGATGAATATCTAAGCCGTAGCAAAACTTATGGATTCTGGCGTGACACCCATATGTTAGTTAGAGGTGAAGCGGTACGGACGATGCAAATCATCTTCTTGCAAGATTGGATGCATACTACAGGTGAAAAAATACTGGAGCAGGATTATCTCACACCACAGCTACACTTTATGACAGGGGACGGAGCAGTACAGATCATTGCGAGTGGGCCGGACAATGAACGCCGTGCACTCAAAAATATATTTTTCTCCATGATCACCTCAGCTGAAAAATCAGTTTGGATTGCCAGCCCTTATTTTATTCCGGACGAGGATATCCTGACTGCGATACGTGTAGCGGCTATATCTGGTCTAGATGTTCGCTTGTTATTCCCTGCTAAGCCGGATAAATGGATTCCGTTTCTGGCTTCGCATTCTTATTTCCCGGCATTGCTGGAGGCTGGAGTGAAGATTTATGAATACGAGAAGGGCTTTATACACTCTAAGCTGTTAATCGTGGATGGTGAAATAGCGACTATTGGTACAGCAAACATGGACATGCGGAGCTTCCATCTTAACTTTGAGGTAAACGCATTGCTTCTTCAGACAGAGAGTGTTACACGAATCGTTGCTGATTTTGAACGCGATTTATTGTCCACCACTCAGATTGTACATGAGACCTTTATGAATAAACGCATGGTGGTACGTATACTGGAATCTGCCGCCAGATTAATGTCTCCACTGCTATAACTTCATTACAGATTAAACCACCGCGGAGGGTGCTGCCTTCTCTGCGGTGGTTTTTGTTTAAAAAGTAGTAAAGCCCAGGTTAGTCTGCAGCCGGAACAGGATGTACTTGAACCAGGTCACATCGCTCTGGTAGGCCTCAAAAGGTAAAGTGAACGTATGACCCTCGTTATTCCATAGCCGATTAAAGTAGGCTTCCATATCTTTGAACAGCGGCTGATCTCGCTTCATAGAAATCCACAGATCATTCTCGAGATTGTAGTCATCTAGATTGCGTGTGGTGAAATTGGTGGAACCGCCAAGAACGATGGAGCTGCCGGTTTGTTTGGCGATAAAGAGCAGCTTTGGATGATATTGCTCTTTGGTTGTATTGTACCAACGAATAGAGATTTCACCGTTCGTGCGTTTGTTCAGATCCATGGCAACTGGACGGTTGGGGATCCCGATTTTATCGCGCCCGAAGGCGTTCTGATTTGGATCCAGAATTAGGTTTACCTTAGCCCCGCGTGATGTAGCCTCTACCAACGCATCCAGAATGGCATCATCAGCAAGATAAAACATCCCCATCCATACGGTATCCCCCTTCCGGGCGGACCTAATGCCTTGCAGTGCATATTTGTATACCTTTCCTTCTGTTAAATAGCGAACTTCTAGAGCTTCCGCTGATGGTAGGTTCTTTTCTTGGGTGAAATTGGGCTTATGAAGTAGCAATGGACCTGCATCTGAAAGATTGGCTGCCGCCTGCTCGGTCTGGAGAATATCGGCAATAATTGGACCTTGTACCTCCAAAGCAATATTGGAGTGGTAGGCGCTGGCATCGTGAACATTTCCAGAGGAAATTAGTGCAGTGTTCTCACTGACAATTACTTTGCGATGGTTCGCCTTCACATTCAGCAGCTTCAGATAAGATCGAGCGGTAATATCCGGTCCACCACTGGCCATAAGATTGGGGATAAAGCCCTTACCGGATTGTCCGAACAATTGAATGAAGGTGCGCCAGACGGCTGAATAGGCAGGTGTAGAATCCCGCAGCGAATTAACATCGGTCATGATGACTCGGATCCCCACGGCCTTCATTTCTTCCAGAAGATGATTGGGCGCCGAGTTGTAATTGGTATTGACCTCATCGGTGATGAAGACAATCTCCATTTCGGGATAGGTTTGCTTTTGTGAGATTAATTTATCTGTCAGCATTCGACTGACTGGAGGGAATGACTGATCTTCATGGGTATAATCATTGAACAGGAACAGGTCGATGACTAAGAACTCCCTTGACTCCTCGATGATATGTAGCATTCTCGGAAGAATTTCACTCTCTTGCTTACCTGTGTCCGTACCGTCTGGATAGGTTAGGTCATGCCAGAAGGATATATTATTCACTTTGTATATGGGACTTTCATAGGAAATCCCTACGGGTAGAGGTTTATGTGTCTGGTATATCATGACGCCGATTAACCAGAGAATTAAAATGACGCAAGCCCATATCACTCGTTTGCGGCGTCGTGAAGAGGTGCGTTTCTTTGGAGCAAAAGTATGGGTTCTATCTTGTATCGCTTGGGGCTGAACGGGTTGTTCACGATCTGATCTCATCGGAAGTTCCTCCTGAAAGTATTGCAGAGCACTTCCTTTATAATTATTATGCTCCGGCGTGTACCAACCTATTAACACCTAGTGGGTAGAAATGAAGCAACCCTCGTATTTCACTCACCTCATATTGTAAATTCATCTGGAGGGATATGTTATAATAAGTACAGTTTAGGAATAGGAGGAACGGAGCATGAATCATACGCCAGAAGAGGCCGTACCATATGATGCGAATAGGCAGTCTGGCGCGGATCATGGCAATGGCCTACCAATTGTAGAGGTTTCGGACAAGAAGTCTTTATTGCCTGCATCAAGGACAGGTGAACGCAAAATAGAGCATGTACGCCTTTGTCTAAATGAAGAAGTCGGTGGCGTTGGTGTGACTACGGGGTTTGAACATTACCGATTTCGGCATAATGCTCTTCCAGAGCTGAATTTCGATGATATATCATTGCAGACTACGTTCCTGGAACGTGAACTTCGTACACCGCTGCTGATCAGCTCGATGACAGGCGGCAGTGCAGCTACAGGAGCCATCAATGCCCGACTAGCAGAGGCAGCGCAGCGTCGTGGATGGGCGCTGGGGGTTGGTTCTGTGCGAGCGGCGGTGGAGCGCTCTGAGCTAACCGAAACCTTTTATGTACGGGACAAAGCACCTGATATACCGGTTATCGCTAATATTGGCGCCGTACAGCTGTCCTATGGTTTCGGGATTGAGGAGTGTCGCCGCGCTGTGGATATTGCTGGTGCCGATTTTCTTGTACTGCATCTCAATGGTCTTCAAGAGGTCTTCCAACCGGAAGGGAATACTGGCTTTGCTTCCTTACTATCGCAGATAGCAAAAGTATGCCGTGCACTTGAGGTTCCTGTAGGTGTAAAAGAAGTCGGCTGGGGCATTGACGGTGATACAGCAGCACATCTTTATAATGCAGGGGTAGCTTTTGTTGATGTAGCGGGTGCAGGTGGAACATCATGGAGTCAGGTCGAGAAGTTTCGGAGTAGAGACCCTATACGGCGCGCAGCGGCTGAAGCTTTCGCAGACTGGGGTACTCCAACCGCAGATTGCATTGCAGAGGTACGTGCTGTCTCCCCGAAGGGCGCATTGATTGGCAGCGGCGGCTTGAAGCATGGTGTGGATGCGGCGAAGGCATTGGCCCTCGGTGCTGATTTAGCAGGCTTTGGACGCAATCTTTTAGGACCGGCAGTAGATTCTGAAGAGGCGCTAGATGCTGCACTGGCTCAGGTAGAGCTGGAGCTTAAGATAGCAATGTTCGGCATCGGAGCTCCCGATTTAGCAACTTTACGTGGGACTTCCCGTTTAATACGTAAATAAAAGTATATGGTAAATATAGAAGTGAGGAAGTGAAAAAAGATGATGATTAAATTGGTTCATATGGATGAGTCTGCTTTTCAATTTTTCTTAGGTCAAGCTACTCGTGACTACGCTGAAGATAAGATTAAAGCCGGCGCTTGGGATCCTGAAATCGCGATGAAGCTGTCTGAGGAAGCTATAACACAGTCATTGCCCAAAGGATTGAACACAGATGGCGCTTATCTATACTCTATAGTAGAGATAAGTAGTGATAGCCAGGTGGGATATATCTGGTTTAATGTAAGTGAAGGTCGCAGTGGTCGAGAGGCTTTCATTTATGATTTCTACATTTTTGAACCGTATCAGAGCAAAGGTTATGGCAAGCAGGCTATGATCGCACTTGATGAAGAAGCCCGTGAGATGAACGTCACCAAAATCGGGTTACATGTCTTCGGTCAGAACAATCGTGCATTTGAGCTGTATAAAAAAATGGGATATACCGTAACCGACATTACGATGTCTAAAGATCTATAATGCTATCCGTGGAGACCTCGAAAGAGGTCTTTTTTGTGTTGTTCTAAGAAAACTAATGTAAATAATTGTGATAAATATATTTGAATTAGGAGGAATAGAAAAATATGATTATTAAATAAATTCCTGAAAATGGATTCAGCTATATGGAATATTGGAAGGGGGATTAAGGTGAGACCAAGGTTTGTATTACCAGCGGCTTTATCTGTAGCTGCAATACTGTTACTGGTTAGTTGCAACCGTGGGGATTTGCCAGGGAAAAAGCAATCTGCGTCGGGGCAAGTTCAGGCAAGTCCGGTTGCGCCGGTAGCCTCTTCAAAGGTAGCGGAAGAACAGCCAGAAGCGGCGTTGTCTCCATTGACAGTGGAACAAAGATTAGAGGATTTTGATTATATGTGGAAGATTATTGAGGAGAACTACCCTTTCCTAGAGGTAAATAAGCGTCTAAATGGAGAGGATTGGCTTGCGAACAAAGAGGAGTACCGCAATAAAATTGCAGCAGTGAAAAACGATCATGAATTTTTGAGGGAAATGACATTTGTACTTAGTAGATTGAATAATGGGCATACGAATTTTTTATCTAAGGAAGAATATCCATGGTTTCTAAACGCCTATGTTCAGGCAGGTTTTGGTTATGAGCCTTGGATCAACGTGTTTCAACAGCCAAATGTGTTGGCTCGTTACAACCAGAAACCTTTAGCGGAGCAGCAAAGCTCTAATGGCATCGTTAACGATATGAATAGTGGTGAGGCAGGGAGTCAGACAGGAAAGACTTCCGGGAATGTAAAAAAGGTTATTATAGAGCCAGAGCCAATAGCGTATCTAGGCATGCGAAGCTTTGCCGGAAGTCTCATGGAGATGGATAGTTCGGAGATTCGTGATTTTTTAATAGAAGTTAAAGATTATAAGACACTAATTCTAGATATCCGCGGAAATGGCGGAGGAAACAGCAATTACTGGAGAGCTCATATTGCTCCTCTGCTGATTAATAAACCTATCGAATACAATACATACTTACTTTATACAAGAGGCAACTATGCTGAGACCTTTATGCAGGCACGTCAGATCACAAGGGGGCAGCAGCCTATTACCAACATCAAAGACGAACAGTTGCCTAATTTACCATCTGAAGCATTAAAAATGTTCAAGACATATAGTAAAAATACAGATGTAGTAATCCCTCAAGAATCCGTTGGTTTTAAAGGGGAAATCTATTTGCTGGTTGATAGCTCTGTGTATTCATCAGCGGAAGGTCTTGCAGCCTTTGCAAAAGGCACCGGGTTTGCGACGGTTGTTGGTGGCAGAACAGGTGGGGATGGACTAGGGATGGATCCACTTGTCGTTGCATTGCCTAATAGCGGTTATGTATTCAGATTTTCCTTTGAGATGGGACTTAACTCTGATGGAAGCTGCAACGAGGAAGTGAAGACAGTCCCTGATGTGGAGGTTGATCCAGATACTTCTAAGCCCCTATTGGATCAGCCGGCGGTGCAAAAAGTATTGGAACTTGCCAAATCCCATTGAAATGTGCGCGCTTGGATAAGGCTGGATTGACACAACTGTAAGACATCCGGTGTTGCTGGAGAATATGTTCTAATATATAATGGTTTAGATCGTATTACTTATTCGGATGATCAATTTAGCTGAAAATAGGAGTTGTCATATAAATGGCTTTGAAAGCGGGAATCGTCGGTCTTCCTAACGTAGGAAAATCCACATTGTTTAATGCAATAACGCAAGCGGGAGCAGAATCCGCAAACTACCCTTTTTGCACGATTGACCCTAACGTTGGTGTCGTTGAAGTTCCGGACGAACGTCTTGATAAACTGACTGAGCTGGTACAACCTAACAAGACTGTACCTACTGCTTTTGAATTTGTTGATATCGCTGGTCTTGTGCGCGGTGCGAGTAAAGGTGAGGGACTAGGCAACAAGTTCCTAGCTCATATTCGCGAAGTAGACGCTATCGTTCATGTCGTTCGTTGTTTTGAAGATGAGAACGTTACCCATGTGGATGGAAAAGTAAATCCGATCAGCGACATTCAGACCATTAACTTGGAATTGATTCTTGCTGACATTGAGAGCATTGAGAAGCGGATTGAGCGTTCCCGTAAGAACATCAAAGGCGGCGACAAGAAATACGCTCAAGAAGTCGAACTGCTTGAACGCGTCAAAGAAGTGCTCTACGAAGATAAACCTGCACGTAGTATAGAATTGTCCGATGACGAGAAGGTTATTATCCGTGATCTTCATTTGTTAACATTGAAGCCTGTGCTGTATGCAGCGAATGTAAGTGAAGAAGAAGTAGCAAGTGCTGAGAATAATCCTTATGTGCAGCAAGTGCGTGAATTTGCAGCAACTGAAGGTGCTGAAGTTGTTCCGATCAGTGCTAAAGTAGAAGCTGAAATTGCCGAGCTTGAGGGCGAAGATAAAGCGATGTTCCTAGAAGAACTTGGGCTAGAAGAATCTGGTCTGAACCGTTTGATCAAAGCGGCTTACAAGCTTCTAGGCTTGTATACGTATTTCACGGCAGGCGTTCAGGAAGTTCGTGCGTGGACCATTCGTAAGGGAACAAAAGCACCCGGCGCTGCTGGTGTAATTCACACAGATTTTGAACGTGGATTTATCCGTGCTGAGGTAGTGGCTTACGCAGATCTTTTGGCAGCAGGCTCAATGAATGGTGCCAAAGAACGTGGTCAACTGCGTTTAGAAGGTAAAGAGTATTTGGTGCAGGACGGCGACGTTATGCATTTCCGTTTCAACGTTTAAGAGGACTGAAGCATACTAATGATAAGAGGGTCATCTCAGTCGGTAGAGGGTATCTACTGCTGGGATGATCCTTTTTTAAAATATAAGACATTTATTAAGGGATTTACGCGTACAGAACTGTAGCCATTTCACAATATCTTTGGTATAATATAAAGTCGTATATCTAATTTTATGACATATGTTTTAATCGCTTTATTTGCGAATTTGAAATTGAACTAGGAGAGGTGAATTCCCTTGTTGGACCGATTGCAATCCCTGGCGGACCGCTATGAGAAGCTCAGTGAACTGCTTTGTGATCCGGATGTTGCAAACGACAGTAAGAAACTGAGGGATTATTCCAAAGAACAATCAGACCTACAGCCTGCATTTGAGGCGTATACTGAATATAAGAGTGTAATGGAAGAGCTTGAAGCTGCTAAGCAGATGCAAGGCGAAAAGCTTGATGATGAGATGAAGGAAATGGTCAAGATGGAAATTGACGACCTTTCCAAACGTCAGGTAGAGCTGGAAGAGCAAATCCGTGTATTGCTACTGCCTAAAGACCCGAATGATGATAAGAACGTAATCGTCGAAATTCGTGGTGCAGCGGGTGGAGATGAAGCGGCATTGTTCGCTTCCGACCTTTATCGGATGTACACCCGGTTTGCAGATTCACAAGGCTGGCGCGTGGAGCTAATGGATGTCAACGCGAGCGATCTTGGTGGATTTAAAGAGGTAATCTTCCTTATTAACGGCCGCGGTGCATACAGTAAGCTGAAATACGAAAGTGGTGCGCATCGCGTACAACGTATCCCAGCGACTGAATCCGGTGGACGCATTCATACCTCTACTTCTACAGTATCGGTGATGCCGGAAGCTGAAGCATTTGAGATTGAAATCCATGATAAAGATATTCGTGTGGATACCTTCTGTTCAAGTGGTGCAGGCGGACAGTCTGTAAATACGACCAAGTCTGCAGTACGTGTAACCCATGTACCTACGGGCATCGTTGCTACCTGTCAGGACGGTAAGTCACAGAACTCCAATAAGGAAAAGGCGCTTCAAGTGCTTCGTGCCCGTATCTCCGATATGAAGCGGCAGGAAGAAGAAGCAAAGTATGCTGGTGAACGAAAGAGCAAAGTAGGTACGGGTGATCGTAGTGAGCGTATCCGGACGTATAACTTCCCGCAGAGCCGGGTTACAGATCATCGCATTGGCTTGACACTGCACCGTCTGGAGCAGGTTATGAACGGAGAAATCACTGAAATTATTTCGGCTCTTTCAATTGCTGAACAAGCTGATTTGATGGATAGTATGGACAATGGATAATAATGCTTTGAACGATGGCGTATTTGTCATGTCGGAAGTGAAAAGCATCCGGGAAGCCTTTGCGGAGGCTTCTTCTTTTTTGAGCCAGAGCGGTTGTAATGAACCGCAACGCAGTGCGCAATTACTGCTTGAGCATGCGCTTGGCTTATCCGGAGCGGCGTATTATATGGCGCTGGCGGATCCTTTTCCAGCTGCGATCAAGGAAGCGTGGGAGGCGGGAGTTGCCCGCCGTAGTAAGGGTGAGCCGGTGCAGTATATCATCGGCGAGCAAGAATTCTATGGGCGTCCATTTGAAGTGACGCCTGATGTGCTTATTCCACGGCCGGAGACGGAGCTGCTCGTCGAGGCGATTTTGCGGTACGGCGCGGAGCTTTGGCCGGACGGCACGGTTGCGCCGAGTGAAGCGGCGCAGGAAGAAGGCGCTGCTTCGTTAGCAGCAGCGGAAGATCGTGCGTTCGGCGCGGAAAGTGGACGCGCCGTACGGCCGCTGACCGCCGTCGATATCGGCGCCGGCAGCGGAGCGATTTCCGTCACGCTGGCGGCGGAAGCGCCGGCGTGGCGGGTTTGCGCCGGCGACATTTCGCCGGCGGCCCTAGCTGTGGCGAAGCGCAATGCGATGCGCTCCGGCACAGCTGTGGACTTTCGGCTCGGCGATCTGCTCGAGCCGTTCGCGGGGATGGAGACGGATATTCTCGTCTCCAACCCGCCGTACATTCCCGGCGAGGATATCGCCGGGCTTCAGCGTGAGGTGCGCGACCATGAGCCGCGCACTGCGCTGGATGGCGGAGCGGACGGGCTGGACCCGTACCGCCGCATGATGGGGCAGCTGGCGCTGCTCCCGGCACCGCCGCGCCTGATTGGTTTTGAACTCGGCTTCGGACAAGCCGAGCAGGTGGCTGCGCTACTTGAAGCGGCGGGTCATTGGAAAGAGATCATCACCATTAATGATCTGGCTGGAATTCCACGTCATGTGCTAGGTATAGCACGATAATACTGCATGCTGTGCAGGGGACTCCTGTTGATCGGGGAGTAAAATTGTATTTTCAACCCGACTTCCTTTACAATAGAATTTAACCGGACTTCTTGGTGAAACATAAAAGAAAGCCCAGATTTAGAGTAGGGAGGCAGAACGTGCTTCAGAAGATTAAAAAAATTGATGGTGCTATCGTAGTCGTTCTGTTATTGCTCATGACTGTCAGCATCTTCGCCATATATAGTGTGACTCATGGAAGAGAAAAGCTGGACGGACATCATATCCGTATGATGATGTATTATGCAATTGGCTTTATTGCTTTTATTGGAATGACCTTTTTAGATTACAGAATTTTAGTGAAATACGCGCTATATATTTATTTGGTTGGGATAGGTATCCTGGTCCTCGTCAGCTTTTTGGGCGAGACTAAGAATAATGCCCAAGGCTGGTTGTCCCTCCCTGGAGGACTGAGCCTTCAGCCTGCCGAGCTATTCAAGCTAATATTGATTCTATTTCTGGCAGCGATGCTTGTTCGTAAGAATAAGAGTAAACTCTTGTTTTGGCGGGATGTTGTGCCGCTCGGCCTCTTAACCTTATTTCCGTTTCTTATTGTCCTTACACAGAATGACCTTGGGAATGCCTTGTCTTACATTGTGATTCTTGCAGGTCTGTTGTGGATTGGAAATATTAAGTACACTCACGCATTAATCGCGCTGGTGATTGTAGCAAGCTCTGCGATTGCCGGAATTATGAGTTATATCCATTATCATGACGAAATTAAAACGTTTCTTAACGATATTGGCCGTTCGCACTGGATTGAACGTTTCGATCCATGGCTTGTTCCGGATAAAGCGACAGCGAAAGCTCTTTATCATACCAAAAACGCCAAGCTTGCGATTGCCTCAGGTGGGATGAGTGGAGAAGGCTATATGAACGGCAGCTCTGTTCAGACGGATCGGGTGCCTTATACGTATTCAGACTCTATCTTTGTGCAGATTGCCGAGGAATTTGGCTTTGTAGGTTCTGCATTTGTGCTGCTACTGTATTTTATCCTGATTCACCGAATGATTCTGATTGCGCTGGAAGCCAGAGATCGAGCAGGTCCATTTCTGATCGTCGGCATTGTCGCGATGATGCTGTATCAGATTTTTGAGAATATCGGCGCGTTTATTGGTCTGATGCCTTTGACAGGTATCACGTTGCCATTCATCAGCTTCGGAGGTACCTCCCTGCTTATTAACATGGCCAGCATTGGGCTGGTAATGAGTGTGCGTCTGCATGGTCAAGATGTAGAGGAAGATTTGCCTAAGCCTACTCCTTATGCAGCCGCCAAACAGGTTTAATCACTAAATCAAAAGATAACCGTCAGAAACTCATCTTTTAAGGATGGGAGCTGGCGGTTTTTTATTATGGGAAGTGAATCTCTGATATCGGGTGTATTACATAAATTTGGAATTGTGGCCTTGAATGCTCTACAATAGAAAGGAGAGACTTTCCTCAGGTGAGGGTGGTTGGAACCTTAATAGAGTAAGGGGTTTGCGTATGCTTAAAAAGCTCAAGAAGATCGATAGCGTGATTCTTATTGTTCTAGTTATGCTGATGGTGATTAGTATTCTTTCGATATACAGCGTGACTAATGGTAGATTAGTTCAGAAACTAGATGGGTTCCATCTACAAATGCTTAAATACTACATTGTAGGGTTTGTAGCGTTTTTTGTGCTTACCTTCGTGGACTATAGGATATTTGTTAAATATGCTCTTTATATTTACATCTTGGGTATTGGTCTGCTAGTGTCGGTTAGTTTTTTTGGTAAGGTAAAGAACGGTGCGCAATTAGGGCTAGAGATAGGTGGACTTAGCTTTCAACCTGCGGAGCTTTTTAAGTTGATATTGATTCTTTTACTCGCGTCCATACTGGTCCGTAAACAAGGAGCCACGCTAACCTTCTGGAAGGGAGTCGTTCCGCTGGCGCTTCTTACATTGCTCCCTTTTGGCATAGTTATTGTACAGAATGATCTCGGAAATGCGCTAAGCTACATCGTAATATTAATCGGTCTTCTATGGATCGGGAATATCAAAATTTCACATGCACTCATCGGATTACTAATCGTTGGCGGATTGGGTCTTGCAGGAATTCTGAGCTATATTCACTATCATGATGAAGCGGTATATTTTTTTGAGGAGACCCTTGGCAGGAAGCATTTAGTGGATCGTTTTGATCCTTGGCTCGTACCTGATTTGGCGTCAGATGATGCAAGCTATCACACGAAAAATGCTAAAGTGGCTATTGCCTCCGGAGGGATGAGTGGCGAGGGGTACATGCAAGGAAGCTCTGTGCAGAGTAACCGTGTTCCATATACCTATTCGGATGCCATATTCGTACAGGTTGCGGAGGAGTTTGGGTTTGTGGGTTCAGCGCTGCTGCTGTTGCTCTTTTTTATTCTTCTTCATCGGATGATACTGATTGCTCTAGAGAGTAGGGAGCGTAGTGGTCCGTTTTTGATTATTGGAATTACGGCAATGCTGCTATATCAAATCTTAGAGAATATTGGAGCTTTTATCGGCCTAATGCCGCTTACGGGAATTACACTTCCGTTCATCAGTTATGGAGGCACATCTCTTTTAATTAATATGGCCTGCATGGGGATTGTAATGAGTGTGCATCTTTATGGTCGGGATGTTGAGGAGGATTTGCAGTTGCCTAAGGCGCTTGCTGTAAAATTATAGATTTAATAGATTCATAGGTTTGCAGTCTCTCATCTCTGGACATACTACTAGCATGAGAGTTAAGAGGAGAGGGGCTGCGACAAATGAACGATAATCATATGGATAAAAGAGATTCCTTACGTGTAACTTTTAAGTATACTGCCATTTTAATTTGTTTTTTTATGATCGTTATCATGGCCTGGGAAGGTCAAAAAACCGATGCAGCAGTAGCCGAAGTATCGATTCCACAGGATTCTATCCGGCTGCGTATTCTGGCGAATTCGGACGGAACACAAGATCAACTAGTGAAGCGGCAAATCCGCGATACAATCGTAGAGCAAATGAACCAGTGGGTAACTGCACTTGAGGACCCACAGAGTTTAGAGCAGGCACGCGCTTTAATTAGAACTCATCTACCAGAGCTTAATGCACTGGTTGGATCGGAGCTAGAGAAACGTGGTATTCAATATTCTTATAAAGTTGAGCTGGGTGTAGTTCCTTTTCCGACCAAATTGTACGGTGGAACAGTCTATCCGGCCGGAGAATACGAGGCTGTTCGGGTAACGCTGGGTGAGGGAAAAGGGCAAAATTGGTGGTGCGTACTGTTTCCGCCGTTGTGCTTTATCGATGCGGGTTCCGGAGATGCAGCAGCGCCTGCTGCTAATAAAGGGGCGAAGACCGTCTCGGCTGCCGGGGCAGATAGCGGAGTTAAGGCGCAACCAGCAGTAGGAACAGCTGTACAAGCAGATTCTTCGGCAAAGGATGTTGCGGCAGCGGATTCCGCAGAGCCAGAGGTACGGTTCTTCGTTTGGGAACTGCTGCAAAACCTTTGGAACTGGATTAGCGGATTATGGTCGTAATGCTGATGTTAGCCCTTTGGTTTTGTGGAAATGGTCTATAGTTTTGAATCTAGATATGTTACTATTTCATAAGCAGATCGACTGCGGCGCCTTCATTGGGGCCGCTTTTTGGTAAGATTAGAGTTAATGAACCTCCAGAGTATTTATCCTAAGATTGCAAGAAAAGCTATTGTTCAATATATATCCTGTAGAAAGCCTGTGATGAGAATGAATGAACCACACGACCCTTTATTCGCCGTTCAGCGGCGGAGTGGAAATAGAAGTGAGACTGTATATTGGGAACTGGATTTGCTGGAAGATGCAGCTTCGGATTCCGGTGTACTTCAGCCAAGTGAGGAGAATAAGTTAGCCATCGTAGAGGCGGCAGCCATGCTTCGTGAAGGTGGAACGGTCGCTTTTCCAACCGAAACGGTCTATGGACTTGGAGCGGATGCACGGAATACTGCGGCAGTTGAGGCTGTTTTTGCGGCAAAAGGGCGACCGTCTGACAATCCCCTAATCGTGCATATTGCTGATCCAAGTGCTTTGGACGAGCTGGTTACAGAAGTGCATCCTACGGCTGCGGTATTGATGGATGCTTATTGGCCAGGACCGCTGACAGTTGTTCTTCCTGTTCGTGAGGGTGTTTTGTCATCCTGTGTAACGGCAGGACTGGACACGGTAGGTGTTCGTATGCCTGATCATTCGGTAGCTTTGGCGCTGATCAGTGCAGCGGGCTGTCCCGTTGCGGCACCTAGTGCTAACCGTTCCGGTCGTCCGAGTCCGACCTTAGCTTCACATGTGATGGAAGACTTGGCCGGATACATTGGCGGTGTACTTGATGGCGGCGCCGCCGGAGTTGGACTGGAGTCAACTGTGGTGCAGATGCAGCCTGATGGAAAGGTTGCCGTGCTTCGCCCTGGTGGGATTACTTTGGAGCAGTTAGCTGCTGTAGTGGGAGTAGAAGCCATTGCTGCTGAGCCAGCTGTTGTTAAAGAATTTGGAACTTCCGCAGCAGCGGAAGCTCCAGTAGCCACTGCGCCGAGGGAGCACCACGGTGCAGAAGCTGTTTCCGCCAGCTCGGCACCACGCGCGCCGGGCATGAAGTACACGCACTACGCGCCGCGCGGCTGGCTGGGTGTGGTGAGCGGATCTTCTCCGCAACGTGTTGCGGATGAAGCCGCGAGTCTACTTCAGGCGGCACAGCTGAGCGGCGAAGTGACGGGCTTACTCCTCTTCGAGGAGCATAAGCCCCTCTATCCCGCCGATCCCGCCGCCTGCGTTCTTTCCCTTGGCTCGTTATCCTCGCCGGAGGAAGGGGCACGCTCCCTATATGCCGCGCTGCGGCGCTTCGATGAAGCGGGAGCGACTTACATCTTGGCCGAGGCTTGTCCGTATACGGGCCTCGGCGTAGCTATTATGAACCGGCTTATGAAGGCAGCCGGTGGTTCCGTCATTGACGCCGGATAACCACGGCGACCTTTCTATCCAGCTATAGTGCAGGTTCTTCGAATCTGAAATCTCCTATGAAGTCATGATTACCCCCTTGTCCGCATATCGTTGTTGTACAAGATATTTCGGACTTGGGGGGTTAAGCATGGGCATAGGAGATGTATATGCCGGTTGGGGGCAGACAGTTACTATTGCTATAATGGCGATTGCATTAGGGATGGATGCCTTTTCGCTCGGAGTAGGGATCGGGATGAAGGGGATTCGTCTGCTGCATATTCTGCAAATGAGTGTGCTCATTGCTTTTTTTCATATGCTGATGCCTCTTCTAGGTTTATTAACTGGAAGTTATGTCGGACATTTGCTAGGTCAAGTAACAACTTATGCCGCAGGAGGGCTACTTGTGCTGTTAGGCGGACATATGGTGTATAACTCCTTTCGTCCGGAAGTGGTAGGTACGCGAGCTATGAATCACCGAACCTTATGGGGAATGCTGCTTCTATCACTCAGTGTAAGTGTGGATTCTTTTTCCGTTGGGGTATCCTTAGGGATGTTTGTGAATGGTGTACTTCTGACTATATTAGCTTTTGGTGCCTGTGGAGGTCTGATGTCAATTATCGGCCTGCTTCTTGGGCGGCATGTCAGTCGTGGACTCGGGGAATATGGGGAAGCACTGGGCGGGGCTATTTTATTGGGGTTTGGCTTGCTATTCATCTTTTGATACAATAACGGCATTACAATATTTTAATTTCATGGGGGTGCAAAAGCATGCTGCATATTTTATTCGTCTGCACCGGTAATACATGCCGTAGTCCTATGGCTGAGGGGCTTTTACGAAAGCTTGCGAAGGAACGTGGAATCGACCTGGAAGTGCGGTCTGCAGGTGTATCTGCCATTTCTGGTACTTCTATATCGAGACATGCTGCAGCTATTTTGCAAGAAGAAGGCATTCATGATCATTTAGAGTCGTCGCAATTAACGGGGCAATCCGTCGCTTGGGCCGATCTTGTGCTTACCTTAACCAGTGGACATAAGCAACATTTGCTACAGTATTTTCCGGATGCCGTAACAAAAACATATACATTGAAGGAATACGTGCATAACGAAGAAGCTGTGACTGAGGATATTAAAGAATTGGACAGCCTTTATGCAGATGCTGAGTTAAGCATAGCTCTAGGTGGTGAACCCAACGCAACGGATCTACAACGAATGATTGAAATCCGCCAGCGTATCCCAAGCTTTGATATTTCTGATCCATTCGGGGGTACGCGTGAAGATTATGAGCTTACTGCTGCTGAGATTCGCACTTCGTTGTTTAGTTTATTAGATAAACTGGAATCCTTACGCCATTTGTAAATGGTTGATTTTCAGTCGGCTTTGCTTTAAGATGAAAGTACAACTAA
The DNA here is from genome assembly GCF_008370385.1 of Paenibacillus sp. B2(2019). Classification (NCBI taxonomy): domain Bacteria; kingdom Bacillati; phylum Bacillota; class Bacilli; order Caryophanales; family Paenibacillaceae; genus Paenibacillus; species Paenibacillus sp. B2(2019). The sequence continues at coordinate 183,033 of NZ_VTZR01000013.1, read as the reverse complement.
TCGGTTCCGATGTAACTGGCGACAAATGTGGATCAAACCACGATGGAGCATCGGAATAAACGGCCGGTCGCCTGGGCAAAAGAGCAAATCCGCAGCTACCTGCGGACTGCTCTTTTTTGTTTAAATGAAGCTTGTTTGAAGCTTGAGGAGGTAGGGTGATGGACAAAGTTGTGGAGTTATCTTTAACTGAAGCTACTGTCACTGTGTTAAGGGAGTTGGCGGAAGCTGGTAACCTTGGATCTGGTAAAATTGTTGTCCTAGGAGTTAGCACAAGTGAGGTCGCTGGTGTCCGTATTGGAACCGGTGGTGCGCTTGAAGTCGCACAGCAACTGCTTGAAGGGGCTCGTTTGGTCGCAGCGGAAAAAGGATTTCATCTCGTTTATCAGTGCTGCGAGCATCTGAATCGTGCGCTTGTAATGGAACGCTCTTTGCTAGAGTCGCTTGGTCTAAATGAAGTTTCAGCTGTACCTATACCTGGTGCTGGCGGTTCGATGGCTGCGGCTGCCTATCGCTCTATGAAAGATCCTGTTCTGGCGGAAACGATAGAAGCGCATGCTGGCTTAGACATTGGTGAGACTCTTATAGGTATGCATTTGCGCCGCGTGGCAGTTCCTTTTCGACCGACCTTACGGTACATTGGAGCAGCTAGAGTGAACGCAGCATGGGCCAGACCTCCGCTTATTGGCGGCGAACGTGCGGTTTACCGCACTCTTGAACAGAGTGGTTCACAGGTTTGTGATTGATGAACTTAGATTTATGTTTTTGCAGAAACGTAGACCTAAAGCTTTTTCGTGGCGGGCAAATCGTTTCTATTTAAATACAACATATCTACACACACTAGGGAGGAAATAAGAACATGGAACAATTACGTAAGAGTGACCCGGCAGTACTGGAAGCAATGGAACTGGAACTGAAACGTCAGCGTGCCAACATTGAGCTTATTGCCTCAGAGAATATCGTTAGCGAAGCCGTAATGGAAGCCATGGGCTCAGTGCTTACGAACAAATATGCAGAAGGCTATCCAGGCAAACGGTATTATGGTGGCTGTGAAGATGTGGATATCGTTGAGAATCTGGCTCGTGATCGTGCAAAAGAATTGTTCGGTGCGGAACATGTCAACGTACAGCCTCACTCTGGAGCACAAGCGAATATGGCTGTATATCTCGCTGCACTTAACCCTGGCGACACGGTTCTTGGCATGAACTTGGCGCATGGCGGACATTTAACGCATGGTAGTCCAGTAAATGCTTCTGGATTACTCTATAACTTCGTAGCTTATGGTGTACAAGAAGATACTTTCCTAATTGATTATGACGAAGTACGCAAAGCAGCCTTCAAGCACCGTCCTAAGTTGATTGTTGCTGGTGCAAGTGCGTATCCGCGTATTATTGATTTCGAAAAGCTTGGTGCTATCGCCAATGATGTCGGTGCGTTGTTTATGGTAGATATGGCCCATATCGCAGGTCTTGTTGCTGCTGGTCTTCATCCGAGCCCGGTTCCTCATGCTCATTTCGTTACAACTACAACACATAAGACTTTACGCGGTCCCCGCGGAGGTATGATTATGTGCAGACAGCCATGGGCGGCTGCTATCGATAAAGCCGTATTCCCTGGTTCCCAAGGTGGACCGCTGATGCATGTCATTGCGTCAAAAGCAGTCGCATTCGGCGAAGCTTTGCTGCCATCCTTTAAGACCTATGCTGAGAATGTAGTGAAGAATGCAAATGTTCTTGCAGAAACACTGATAAGCGAAGGGGTTAACATTGTATCCGGTGGTACAGATAACCACTTGATGTTGCTTGATACACGTAACCTGAACATTACCGGAAAAGATGCGGAAAAAGTACTAGATTCCATCGGAATCACTGTGAATAAAAACGCAATTCCATTTGATCCTACAAGTCCTTTCGTAACAAGCGGTATTCGTATTGGTACACCTGCGGTTACTTCCCGTGGTATGGACGAGCAAGCTATGGTGGTTATTGGCCGCATTATAGCTAATGTTCTGAAGAATCCGAAGGATGAAGTGAAATTAGCTGAGGCAGCTCGTCAAGTTGCTGATTTGACGGATCAGTACCCACTTTATCCAGAACTGAAATACTAGTTCCTATTCGTATTCATTAATAAATTCACCTCCACCGAGTCCTGATTTTAGGGTTTGGTGGAGGTTTTTTGTTGTTTATTGTTCACAATATTATATGGGTGAATTGATGGAAAATCATGAAATCAATCATGAAAGTTCATGGAACTTTCATAAACAATAGTGAAAAAAATGTGAATAGTATGAAAAATGCAAATTTGCACAACCTAATCAAGGTTTTATTCCTGAAAAGGCAATGGAATTGCCAATCCTTACCTTTATAAGCGAAGGAAAATACAGGAGTAGGGGTTCAATATGGATACATGTGCCTTTCTAGGTGAAATGCGGCGATGGGAATGCTATAATAGACAGGATTTAGCCATAGAGAAGCAAAAGCGCTTTCTAGGGTTATAGACACGACTTACAATTACCGGAGGGACAGGAAATGGGAAAATTGGTGATTTGCGATCATCCTTTAATTCAACACAAACTAACATTTATTCGCGACGTAAGAACAAACACGAAGGATTTCAGAGAGCATGTTGACGAAGTTGCCACATTGATGGCTTATGAGATAACACGTGATATTCCTCTAGAAACCATTACAGTACAAACACCGGTCACTGAAACGGAAAGTAAAGTGATTTCTGGAAGAATGCTTGGGCTTATCCCTATTCTTCGTGCTGGTCTGGGTATGCTTGAGGGCGTTCTGAAGCTTCTTCCTGCTGCTAAAGTAGGACATGTTGGCTTATTCCGTGATCCGGACACGCTTCAACCGGTTGAGTATTACATCAAGCTTCCTACAGATGTACAGGAACGTGAGCTGATCGTAATTGATCCAATGCTAGCTACGGGGGGATCTGCGATTGCTGCTATTACCTCGCTGAAGAAGCGTGGCTGTACACAAATTAAAATGATGAACCTGATTGCAGCTCCAGAAGGTGTTGCTGCGGTTCAAGAGGCTCACCCAGATGTTGATATTTATGTAGCTGCGCTTGATGATCATTTGAATGAGCATGGATATATCGTTCCGGGACTTGGCGATGCTGGAGATCGTTTGTACGGAACTAAGTAAATAGTAATTCGTAATAGGATATAAGAAATTTGTTTATTTTTTGATGAGAGGGTAGGGGTTATGTCCAAAATTAAAGTGATGACTATTTTCGGAGTGCGCCCCGAGGCGATCAAGATGGCTCCTCTAGTTCTTGAACTGAAGAAGCATCCTGAGCACATCGAGTCAATTGTATGTGTAACAGCACAGCACAGGGAGTTGCTCGATCAAGTGTTGGAAGTGTTCAATATCACTCCTGATTACGATCTGGATGTGATGAAGGATCGTCAGACGCTTAATGAGATTACTATTCGAGTACTTGAAGGCCTGGAACCTGTACTCAGAGAGGTTAAACCTGATCTCGTATTGGTGCACGGGGACACATTAACGACGTTCCTTGCAAGCTATGCCTCTTTCCTGCAGCAAATTCAAGTTGGGCACGTAGAAGCAGGACTTCGGACATGGAACAAATTGTCTCCGTATCCTGAAGAAATGAACCGTCAGCTTACAGGTGTATTAGCAGACCTGCATTTCGCTCCAACGGATTGGTCAGCTAGCAATCTGAGACATGAGAACAAAAAAGAATCAAGTATTTATATCACAGGCAACACTGTAACCGATGTGTTTCAATATACCGTACAGCCTGATTACCGGCATCCTGTTTTGGATTTTGCTTCAGGAAAAAAACTTATTTTGATGACTGCTCACCGTAGAGAATCGCAAGGTGAACCGCATCGGAATATCTTCCGGGCAGTCAAAAGAATCGCTGATGAATTCGAAGATGTAGCCATTGTTTATCCTGTGCATCCGAGTCCTGCTGTTAAGGAACCTGCACATGAAATTTTGGGTGGACATCCAAGAATTAAGCTGATTGATCCGCTGGATGTCGTGGATTTGCATAATTTTTATCCGCATACCCACTTGATATTGACCGATTCTGGCGGTTTACAAGAGGAAGCTCCTTCATACGGAGTACCAGTACTTGTGCTTCGTGATACGACGGAGCGTCCTGAAGGGATAGACGCTGGAACGCTAGAACTTGTGGGCACGGACGAGGAGAAGGTGTATGCACGGACACATGCTCTTTTGACTGATAATGAGCTCTATCAGTCGATGAGTCGGGCCGCCAACCCGTACGGAGATGGCAAAGCCTCCCAACGAATTGTCAATGCGATTTTGCACCATTTTGGTGTAAATAAGGAGCGTCCTGAAGAGTTTCACAGAATGTTCACAAAAAATAAATAATTTCATTTAAAGTAATATCTGATCTGATTAAAATCAACATACAGTGAAACTGTACGGTTTATATGGTTTTGGAACATTTTGCTGTGATTATTTTCATGTTTTCAAGGGTTTTTGGGCAATGTTCAATGAATTGACAAAGACTCCAGAAATTCAGTAAAATTAGTTGGGATTGTAGCCATGAAAGAACAAAATAGCAGGGACAGCTTGTTACAGACCGCGCTTATCATTGGAAGTGCAGGCACTATACTCGCCGCTTACATTGTTATTGGTTTTTTTGCGGCAAGGTGGCTGAAAGACTTGATGGAGGGACCTAAATATTGGCTCGCTATTGGCACTATAACCGGAATGATTCTGGGAATTGTGAACGTCGTCCTGTTAATTAAAAAATTTTTGGGGGAGCAGAATGGATAATATGACTCCCATGATCAATACCGTCACTAGAGTTACGCTCGTCCTTATGGCAGGACTCTTAATGGGCTGGGCGCTTCATCATGAGACCAGGGATTTTACACTGGGCATGACTCTGGGTCTGGTGGCGGGATTGGTAAACTTTCGTTATCTGGCCGTCAAGGTTCGACGGGTAACGCAGTCGATTGCGAGCAACGAAGGGAATGCCTTCAGCCTCGGTTTTGTTACACGGATTAGCTTCGCAATTTTGGTCACCATGTTCGCGGTCAAGATTGAGCATTTCTCCCTGGTAGCAACTATTTCAGGCGTATTCATTCCTCAGCTTCTCGCCATTCCTGCGGGGATATATCTGAGTGTGAAGAACAAACTTTAACCAGATTAAAGAGAAAGGGGGATGATACTATGCATGAGATGCCGAAAATCTTTGTCGGGGGAATACCGATAGATATATCAGCCGTATTGATGCTTCTGATCAGTTGTACAGTAGTATTTGTGCTGGTGATGCTGTCGGTTCGTAAGCTTTCGGTTGAGAATCCATCTAAACTTCAGAATTTTATGGAATGGGTTGTTGAATTTGTAGAGGGTGTCATAAGCAGTGCCATGGACCTGAAGAAAGGAAAACCTTACATATCTTTGGGGCTAACGTTGATTCTGTTTATCTTTGTTTCCAACCTTCTTGGATTGCCTTTCTCAGTTGTAACTGAAGCACATGGACCTGTAACCGTGTTTGGCCATGTGATTGAAGCAACCAGGAACTTGGCGCATGGTGATCATGTTGAGATCTTATGGTACAAGTCGCCGACTGCTGACATTAATATCACTGCAGGATTGGCAATTATTGTGTTTATACTGATGAACTTCCTGGGCATTAAGCTCAACGGCAAGCATTATTTCAAACACTATATTGAGCCGTTTCCAATCTTTTTGCCACTGAACATTATCGAGAACCTGGCAAAACCAGTAGCTCTGGCAATTCGTCTATTTGCTAACATTTTTGCCGGAGAAGTACTAATTACAGTCATTTTGAAGCTGGGGATTCTCAGTATTCCGTTCCTGGCTGTATGGCAAGGCTTCAGTATTTTCGTCGGGGCACTACAAGCGTTTATCTTTACGATTCTGACGATGGTTTATATCGCACAGATGACGATTCACGAAGAAGAAGCACATTAATGAACTGCTGCGAAGGGAACGGTTATCGTCTGATTTTCTTTCGCGGGAGATATCTTATATCATTAAACACAATATGAACCAAAATTAAAGGAGGATATTTACAAATGGAATATTTAGCAGCAGCAATAGCGGTTGGTTTGGGTGCACTTGGTGCAGGTCTTGGTAATGGTATGATCGTTAGTAGAACAGTTGAGTCCATCGCTCGTCAACCAGAAGCTCGTAATGCGCTTCAAACAACAATGTTTATCGGTGTAGGTATCGTCGAAGTTATTCCGTTGGCAGCAACAGTTATCGCATTCCTAATCATGTTTTCATCTTAATAAACCGTATTTACGGTTTGGCGGGGACGGCCGATGCCATCCGCGCCTTACTTTTGTATACGTCCGCATGACGCGGTAATGGAAGGGAGTGACCTCAGTGGAAATTGTTTGGACAAACATCTTATTTTCAATTGTAGCCTTTGGGATTCTATATTTCTTGCTCAGTAAGTATGCGTTCAGCAAACTGTTCGCAGTTATGGAGAAACGCCGTGAGCTGGTAATGCAGCAAATGGATGAAGCTGCGAAGACTAGAGAGCAAGCGGTCGCGTATGTGGAAGAGCAGAAGCAGGCGCTGAACAGTGCACGCCAGGAAGCTCAACAGATTATTCAACAATCCCAAATTACTAGTAATCAACAGGTAGAACAAGCTTTGGCGCAAGCTAAAGTTGAAGCTGCACGCGTCAAAGAAGAGGCCGTGCGCGATATCGAGAACGAGAAGAATAAAGCAGTGGAAGAGTTGCGCAGCGAAATTGGAACGGCATCTGTTCGTATTGCTTCTAAACTTCTTAAGAAAGAAGTTAGTGCTAGCAGTGAGCAGGAGCAGCTTGTGAACCAATACCTCAATGAGGTAGGAGGCCGATCATGAGCCGCGATACGGTAGTTGCCAAGCGCTACGCTAAAGCATTGTACAGTGCAGCGGTAGAGAAGGGGATTACCCTTGAAGTAGAAGAACAGCTCAAGGCAGTGGTCGAAGTATTACATTCAGACCAAGAGGTACAGCGCTTTATTCTTGCGCCACGTATCTCGGAGTCCGACAAGCTGAAAGTGCTGCGCACAGCACTTCAAGATAAGCTCTCTCCTATTGTGATGAACATTGTAGAACTGTTAGTAGAGCGAGGCAGAACCGATATTTTTGCCGAACTGCTGGATACGTATATCAAGATTGAAGGAGACGCTCTTGGCATTGGTGATGCTAAGGTATACTCCGTTTATTCTTTAAGTGAAGAAGAACAAGCGGCTGTAGCTGCAGAATTCGGCCAGCTCGTAAACCGTAAAATTCGGGTTACGAATGTGGTCGATCCAAGCCTGCTGGGAGGACTGAAAGTTTATATCGGCGATACGCTGTATGACGGTAGTCTTTCTAGTAAATTGGAACGTCTCGAGAAATCCTTTAATGATAAGCATAGAAGATAGGGGTGAGGATATTGGGCATCAGACCTGAAGAGATCAGCACTTTGATCAAAAGTCAAATTGAGCAATATAAAGCCGATATCGAAGTTGCCGAAGTGGGCACCGTCATTCAAGTCGGAGACGGTATCGCTCGTGTCTACGGTCTGGAAAACGCAATGGCAGGCGAGTTGCTAGAGTTCTCCAACGGTGTAGTGGGCATGGCGCTCAATCTGGAAGAAAGCAACGTCGGTGTTGTTATTCTGGGTGAGTACAAGGAAATTCGTGAAGGCGATCAAGTAAAACGTACTGGACAAATCATGCAAGTTCCAGTTGGAGAGGCCCTTCTGGGTCGTGTTGTTAACGCACTCGGTATGCCGCTTGACGGTAAAGGCCCAATTCAAACGACGGAGTTCCGTCCGGTTGAGAATAACGCTCCTGGTGTTATCGACCGTAAATCGGTTCATGAGCCAATGCAAACTGGCCTTAAAGCGATTGATGCGATGGTGCCAATTGGTCGTGGACAACGCGAACTTATCATTGGTGACCGTCAAACAGGTAAGACTGCAATCGCAATCGATGCGATTATCAACCAAAAAGGCAACGGAATGAAATGTATTTATGTTGCCATTGGACAAAAACAATCCACAGTAGCACAGGTTGTAGAAACTCTCCGCCGTCATGGCGCGTTGGAATATACAATCGTTGTAACTGCTTCGGCTTCAGAGCCATCCCCACTGTTGTATATTGCTCCATACGCAGGTTGCGCAATGGGCGAGTACTTTATGTACAAGGGCGAACACGTACTGATCATTTATGATGACCTTTCAAAACAAGCTTCGGCTTATCGCGAATTGTCCTTGCTGCTTCGTCGTCCACCGGGTCGTGAAGCGTTCCCTGGTGACGTGTTCTACTTGCACTCCCGTCTTTTGGAGCGTGCGGCTAAGCTTAGTGATGAGCTTGGTGGTGGTTCATTAACCGCGCTTCCGTTCATCGAAACACAAGCATCTGACGTATCGGCTTACATTCCTACGAACGTAATCTCGATTACAGATGGTCAAATCTTCCTTGAATCCGATCTGTTCTACTCTGGTCAACGTCCGGCGATCAACGTCGGTATCTCCGTTTCCCGTGTAGGGGGCTCCGCTCAGATTAAAGCGATGAAGAAGGTAGCTGGCTCGCTCCGTTTGGATCTTGCTCAATATCGTGAACTTCAAGCTTTCTCACAGTTCGGCTCAGATCTTGATAAATCCACGCTTGCTCGTCTGAATCGCGGAGCACGTATGATGGAAGTTCTGAAACAAGGTGTAAATCAGCCGTTGTCTGTTGAACATCAAGTGCTTAGCTTGTACACAGCTGTAAAAGGATACTTGGACGATATTCCTGTTAAAGACGTAAAACGTTTTGAAAAGGAATTCCTTGCTTACATGGATAGCAGTGCTGCTGAAGTTGCTCAATCCATCAGAGATACCAAGGATTTGACAGCAGATAACGAAGCCGCTCTTAAAGCAGCGATTGATAAATTTAAAAGAGGCTTTGCTACTAGCTAATATAGATCGTACCTAAACGAATCTTACTAAGTGAGCTTTGGCTCTGCCGAAGCTCAGGCTATTACTTATAAAGTTGGCTTTGAATTCGTCAAAGCTAAGAAGATGCTTACGAAGTTAGCTTTGACTTCGTCAAAGCTTTAAGGTGGTGAAATCATGGCAAGAAGCATGCGTGATATTAAACGTCAAATTAAGAGTGTTCAAAACACAAGACAGATCACAAAAGCGATGGAAATGGTAGCCGCCTCCAAGCTGAGAAAAGCCCAGGAGAAGGCAATTGCCGCCCGTCCTTATGCTGAGAAGCTGAAAGAGGTTGTATCGAGCATTGCTGCCGGTACAGAAGGCGTTCAGCATCCCATGCTGGTCAGTCGCCCTGTGAAAAAAACTGGTTATCTTATCGTGACCTCTGATAGAGGGCTTGCGGGAGGATACAACGCTAATATTTTACGTAAGGTGACGATGCTCATCGCGGAACGACATAAATCCAAAGATGAGTACGCCTTGTTCGTTATCGGTCGTAAAGGCCGTGACTTCTTACGCCGCCGTGAATATCCGATTGTACAGGAAGTTACTGAGCTATCGGATGCGCCGAAATTTGCTGACATTAAGTCTATTGCTAATTCGGCAGTACAACAGTTTGTAGATGGTACGTATGATGAGTTGTACGTTTGTTACAACCAATTCGTCAATGCGATTACCCAGATCCCAACCGTAGATCGACTGTTGCCTATGGAAGGCGTAGGGAATCATGAGCATCATGAAGCGACTGCAAATTACGAATATGAACCTTCACCAGAAGGCGTACTCGAAGTATTACTTCCGAAATACGCCGAAACTTTGATTTATAGCGCAATTCTGGATGGCAAGGCCAGTGAGCTGGGTGCGAAAATGACAGCGATGGGCAGTGCAACAAAGAACGCGTCGAAAATGATCGGAGAACTTACCCTTACGTACAACCGTGCCCGTCAGGCGGCAATTACGCAGGAAATTACCGAGATCGTGGCCGGAGCGAACGCTCAGTCTTAAAAATACAAGAACAGTTAAGCAGCGTGCTTGACTTGCCTTGTATTTTACGAGAAACAGTGCCGCATGGAGCGATACATAGTATCGCCCGCTTCTGGAGTATGGCTCCTTAAGAACGGCACTGCAGTTCTTCTTAAAATATAAGAAAGTATAGGTTTTACACTATACAAAATGCTTATATTTCTACGAGAAACGGTTGTCATCTTTATATGACGACAACGTCGTTTCTTCTTGATGTAACAGCTTTCGAGGAGGGAAATGAAGATGAACAAAGGACGCGTTGTAAGCATTATGGGTCCGGTTGTCGATATTGAATTTGAACGCGGCCAATTGCCCGAGATATTCAACGCTATCAAAATTGAAACCGTCTTGGACAATGGTCGCCAGATTAACCTAACACTTGAGGTTTCCAATCACTTGGGAGACAATTTGGTACGTTGTATCGCGATGTCTTCTACAGATGGTCTGGTTCGCGGACTGGATGCAATTGACCAAGGTGGTCCTATTTCGGTTCCTGTAGGGGAAGCGACATTAGGCCGGGTATTTAACGTACTTGGAAATCCAATTGATAACGCTGGTGAAGTTGTTGCTGAAATAAAGAACCCGATTCACCGTTTGGCTCCGACATTTGATGAATTGTCGACACAAGCCGAAATTTTGGAAACAGGTATTAAAGTTATCGACTTGCTTGCACCTTACGCTAAGGGCGGTAAAGTTGGTCTGTTCGGCGGTGCCGGTGTAGGTAAAACAGTAACGATTCAAGAATTGATTAATAACATTGCTCAAGAACACGGCGGTATTTCCGTATTCGCGGGTGTGGGTGAACGTACTCGTGAAGGTAATGACCTTTATCACGAAATGACGGACTCCGGCGTTATTAAGAAAACAGCAATGGTGTTCGGACAAATGAATGAGCCCCCAGGCGCGCGTCTACGCGTAGCTTTGACCGGTCTTACTATGGCGGAATATTTCCGTGATGTAGAAGGTCGCGATACGCTGCTCTTTATCGATAATATATTCCGCTTTACCCAAGCAGGTTCCGAAGTATCCGCTCTTCTCGGACGTATGCCGTCCGCGGTAGGTTACCAACCAACCCTGGCTACTGAAATGGGTCAGTTGCAAGAGCGTATCACTTCTACCAAAAAAGGCTCCGTTACTTCCATTCAAGCAATCTACGTACCAGCGGATGACTACACTGACCCTGCTCCGGCAACGGCGTTTGCTCACTTGGATGCAACAACTAACCTTGAGCGTAAGATTTCCGAGAAGGGGATTTTTCCAGCGGTTGATCCACTGGCTTCCAGCTCGCGTCTGCTAGCTCCGGAAATTGTTGGTGAAGAGCATTACAATGTGGCACAAGGTGTTAAACAATTGCTGCAACGTTATACCGAACTTCAAGACATCATTGCCATCTTGGGTATGGATGAATTGAGTGAGGATGATAAGGTTATCGTAGCTCGTGCTCGTAAAGTTGAGCGGTTCCTGTCACAGCCTTTCCACGTAGCTGAACAGTTTACCGGCTTCAAGGGTAAATACGTGCCAATCAAAGAAACTGTACGTAGCTTTAAGGAAATCCTGGATGGTAAGCATGATGATCTTCCAGAAGCAGCGTTCCTTTTTGTGGGTACAATCGAAGAAGCGGTTGAAAAAGCGAAATCGATGTAACACTGAGCTTAGTGAATGCTTTCGAAGCGTGCTTTACTTCGTAAAGCTAAGTGTATGCTTTCGATGAGAGCTTTACTTCGTAAAGCTTTAAGGAGGAATGGAAGTGAATACCTTTTTGTTGGAAATTGTCACGCCGGAGCATCTCGTCTATTCTAAACAAGTGAATAGCTTGACAGTACGGGGAGTCGAAGGCGAGTTGGGTATTTTGCCGGGACACATTCCGCTTGTGACTCCACTTCAGGTTGCTCCGTTATCCGTCAAATCGGACGGTGTTACGATCTCCATCGCCGTTCATGGCGGTTTCGTTGAAGTGCATAAGGACAAAGTAACAGTGCTGGCCGAAAGTGCCGAACTGCCAACGGATATTGATGTTGAACGCGCCGAGGCTGCTAGAGAACGCGCTCAGCGCCGTCTCCAGACTCGTAGCAAACAAGATGATATCGATCACCGCCGTGCGGAGTTGGCGCTGCAACGCGCTGTTACACGGATTAAAGTGTCCACTGGTAAAGGACAACAGTAGGATATAAGCGGTCAAGCTCTAAGCTTGACTGCTTTTTTTGTTATAGTAATCTATGTAGTAAAGGTTAAGATTTCTTCATTTTTTTGGATATTGGCATTGAATTGTTTAAAAATTTGTAAAAGTACTGGATTCTTTTGCCCTGCACAAGTATGATATAAGAGTCGATTTCCGAGTAATACGAACACGGAGGGTTAGCATGGGGGATATATTGTCCAATGGATGGTCTAGTGCCGCTGGAACCAGCAGCATGATCTCAATGATTGTTTCTTTGCTCAGTGTTGTATTATCTTGGTGGGCATTGCAGAACCTTAAGCTGGATTTGGTCATAAGATATCCCAAGAGTCCTCAAGGAAGGCTGCTGCACTTGCTTCTGGCTATTGTACTTGGTCGTTTTGTTGCAGGATTCTTTCTGGATTACCTTAGCTGGAGTGGGATGATCCGCTATATGTTTTAGGAATATGTAGTTTGGTTATAAGTGTCATAGGTCGCAATGGTCAAAAAGTGTCGAATAATAAGGTTTTATTATGTCAACACTGAACTTTAAGGAACATGCCCGGCTGAATGGGCGTATTGATGGAGTATGCGAATTTTTTTGCAATTACTTTTAATCTAAAAAATAATTTAAGAAATAATGGACGCGGAGGGAAACCGAAAATGAGCAAATTTATCGTCCGCGGTGGCAACAGATTGACCGGGAGCGTGAAAGTTAGCGGCGCAAAAAATTCCGTATTACCGATCATAGCCGCCTCTCTATTGGCAGAAGAAGGAGTAAGCGTCATTGTGGACGCACCTCCGCTTGATGATGTAATGACGATTTCGAAAATGTTGGAATCTCTGGGTGCAGGGGTTACATATCAAAACGATATTATCCAGGTGGATGCTACAAACATCACTTCCTGTGAAGCACCTTATGAATGGGTACGGAAAATGCGGGCATCTTTTTTAGTCATGGGTCCTCTGTTATCACGGCTTGGTCATACAAGAATTTCTTTGCCTGGTGGCTGCGCCATTGGCACACGACCGATTGATCAGCATTTGAAAGGATTTGAAGCGCTTGGTGCAGAGATTAGTCTCGGCCAGGGCTACATTGAAGCGAAAAGTAACGGTCGCCTGCGCGGAGCCAAAGTGTATTTGGATGTAGCTAGCGTGGGTGCGACCGAAAATATAATGATGGCAGCGGCACTCGCCGAAGGCGTGACCGTGATTGAGAATGCGGCTAAGGAGCCTGAAATTGTCGACCTGGCCAATTATTTGAATGGTATGGGCGGAATCGTTCGCGGTGCGGGTACAGGTATTATCCGTATTGAAGGCGTAGAACGTCTGCATGGCGTTAAACATCATGTGATTCCTGACCGTATTGAAGCTGGTACCTATATGGCTGCCGCAGCAATTACAGGTGGGGACGTATATGTGGAAGGCGCAATCGCTGATCACTTGGGACCTGTTATTGCTAAGATGGAAGAGATGGGTGTGACCATTATTCCTGATGAGAATGGGGTTCGTGTAATTAGTGACAAACCTCTTAAAGCTGTTGATTTGAAGACTTTGCCGTATCCAGGCTTTCCAACGGATATGCAGTCACAAATGATGGCATTATTGCTGCGCTCTGAAGGAACTAGTGTTGTTACAGAAACTGTATTCGAGAACCGGTTCATGCATGTGGATGAATTCCACAACATGAATGCTGAGATTAAGATCGAAGGTCGCTCAGCAATCGTTACAGGTAATGCGCAATTGGTCGGAGCCAAGGTTTGTGCTACGGATTTACGTGCGGGAGCTGCGCTTATTTTGGCAGGTCTTGTTGCTGAAGGCACTACTGAGGTAAGCGGAACTCATCATATCGACCGTGGATATGTACATTTGGCTGAGAAGCTGTCTGGACTAGGTGCGGAAATATGGCGTATCTCCATGGAAGACACAGCCGCGCAAACGGTGAAGGACGAAACTCTTAAACCAGAAGTAGCCAAGAGCGAATCAAGCAAAAGCGATGAGGTTAAACCTCGCTTTCAGGTTCAAGCAACTTGGGTATAATATCAGTCATTAAGTGAGAACAGGCTGCAGTGATGCGGCCTGTTCTTTTTTTTAATATAAGAGTTTATATGTTCTACGCTATAAAATATCCTTATATTTCTCGCATAAACGCTTACCGTCCTTATAGGGACACCGAATGCGTTTTTGCTTGTATTATTAGAAAGTAAATCTGAATCCTCATCTAATGAGGATTTTTTTCGTTTGTAATTTTTTAACGCGGGGCATAGTGATAGATACGAGAAAGCTACTCTCTTTCTCTCAAATATTGTTCTAGTAGTTGCTGTAAATTCATATCTATAAGAATCAACAGTGACTCACGGAAGGAGCCATAGAGATGAAAGATTTCCGCTACTTGCGACGTAACAAGTCAACGCGCTGGCACTCGCGTCCCCTTGCTCCCCGGCTCAGGCGCCTCGGTCCCGCCGCCTGGCTCGCAGCGCCTATTCTGGCGGCGCTGCTGATTCCACTGGCGGTTGTCCCGCTGCACCGGGGACAACCGGCGCCTACGGCCTTGCCGACGGTAACGGCCTCACCAGCCGCACCAGCGGGGCCGGAGGCGGCTGCGCAGGAAGCGCCGCAGCCGAAGGTCTCCGTCTATTTGTCGCGTAGCGGACAAATAGAGACGTTGCCGCTGGAGGAATACGTCAGCGGCGTGCTTGCGGCCGAGATGCCGGCCAGCTTTGAGCTTGAAGCGCTCAAAGCGCAGGCCGTAGCGGCCCGCACCTTTATCCTTCGCCGCCTGCTGGCTGGCGACAGAAGCGGCGTCCCCGTTCCGGGGGCGGATGTAACAGATACGGTAAGCCATCAGGCTTACGTATCTAAGGATACGCTGGAACGGAAGTGGAAGCTCGGCGGAAGAAGCGCCGACCTCGCAAAGCTTCAGCGCGCGGTCCTTGAGACGCGCGGTATCATTATGACCTATAAAGGGCAGCCGATTACGGCCTCCTTTTTCGCCTCCAGTGGAGGATATACCGAGAACTCGGAAGAATACTGGAATGCAGCGATTCCCTATCTGCGCAGTGTAACTAGTCCTTGGGAGAAAGAGATTACCCCAAACTATGCGGTGACATCTACATTCACCATCTCAGAAATACTTACTAGACTTGGGTTAAACGACAGAGTAATTCCTGCTTCAAAAAATACTACCCAATCAGGCATGACAAAAAATATCTCTACTTCCTCTGAATTGCCGGTAGAAGTGTTGTCTCTCACCACTGGACATCGGGTTAAGGAAATCTCTATTGGAGGTACTATTTTTACTGGAAGAGAAGTGCGAGAGAAGCTAGGGTTACGTTCCAGCCAATTCAGTTGGGGGCGAAAAGGGAATAAAATCTATATAACTACCTTCGGAAATGGGCATGGTGTGGGAATGAGTCAGTGGGGAGCTAATGGGATGGCGAAGGAAGGCGGAACGGCTACTCAAATTCTCAAACACTATTACAGTGGTATCTCTTTTACGCAAATCTCAACTCTTCTGAAAAAATAACTTGAAAGATACGTATAAAAGATAGAAGCCCGGTAACACTGGTTACTGAGGTGATAACCATATGAATGAACAAGACAAAAACAAAACAAACCATGATGAATCTCTCAAAAAATCGCAGGGAGATTCAGGTGCTAAACCTTCTTCATGGAGCAAGATGTTATCTAAACGTTGGGTGTTCCCAGCAGTCTACACGGCGGCAGCGGCAATTATACTAACTTTGGTGTGGGTCTATCAGGATGCCGGCCAAAAACCGCTGGACACCGCCGCCACATCACAGCAAGTAGGAGCTTCAACTAACGAAGCTGGTACTGCAAACAGTAATCCAGATGCCCTTGAAGTTCTTGCTTCAGCGGAAAGCTTGGTTTGGCCAGTAGCCAATCCAGGTGAAGTAGAAGTGGTCAAACCGTATTATGATGAGAATGGTACAGAGGACAATCACGTTGCCGCAATGGTGCAGTATAACGACAAATTTATTCCTAATGTCGGTATCGATCTTGCCCGTGAAGACAACAATACGTTCGACGTCAAAGCAGCGCTTAGCGGTGAAGTTACTAGAGTGGACGATGTTGCAGTGTTAGGTAAGGTCATTGAGATTACCCATCAAGGTAATATGAAGACCGTCTACCAAAGTCTTGGCGAAACGAAAGTTAAACAAGGCGATGTTGTGAAGCAAGGAGATACGCTTGCAACCGCAGGTCGCAGTGAAATCGAGAAGGACCTTGGCAATCATGTACACTTTGAAGTGTATAAGGATGGCAAAGTAGTTAATCCATCTGAGTTACTGCCAGGTCGATAAGAATATTTACTGCAGGGGGCTAACGCCCCCTGTTATGCTTGTATGTAAATAAGGCTCTTCGTAAGCAGCATGCTTATAAAGAGCCTTATTTTTCTATGAGAAACGGTTATTGTCTTTAAAGGACTAATGACGTTCCGCCTTGCTAATAACAAGGCTTCTTGGGTTGTCCATTAAATAAAATGAGCCCTCATAGGCTTGTCATGTCTTGAAAGCGCGAATATATAAGCCCGCCCCTCATATAATGTACCAAACTATCCACAGTTGGGAGGCGGGAGCGTGCACGATTACATCAAGGAACGTACGATCAAAATCGGACGCTGCATCGTGGAAACCAGGCATACGGTCCGGACCATAGCCAAGGAATTTGGCGTTTCAAAGAGCACGGTGCACAAAGACTTGACGGAGCGTCTGCCAGAGATCAACCCTGATCTGGCTGATCAGGTGAAGCACATTCTTGAATATCACAAATCCATCCGACATCTTCGGGGGGGAGAAGCCACAAAAATTAAATATAAAAAAACGACGGGGAAAAAACGTGAGGTTGCTGTAGCATCAAAGCCATAAGATTTTCGGAAATTTAAGGAAATATTCAGCTTTAAAACATTGTGTAGTTCCCCTAAAGTATGTTATTTTTAAATTTAGTACTAACTGCTGTTTTTTCAATTAAAATAACACTTTGGGGGCTCTTTCATTATGTTTAGCAAGGATATCGGAATCGACCTCGGCACGGCCAATGTGCTCATACATGTTAAGGGAAGGGGAGTCGTTCTGGATGAACCTTCCGTGGTCACACTTGAAAGTGATACGAAGAGAGTCCTTGCGGTGGGAGAACAGGCACGTCGCATGGTTGGACGTACACCCGGAAATATAACAACTATCCGTCCTTTACGGGATGGTGTCATTGCAGATTTTGAAGTCACGGAAATGATGCTGAAGTATTTTATCGACCGTGTTGGCGGTCGCACCTGGTATTCACGGCCTCGCATTCTGATATGCGCCCCTACAAATATTACATCTGTGGAACAAAAGTCCATCCGGGAAGCGGCAGAACGTAGCGGGGCTAAGGAAGTATTTATGGAAGAAGAGCCAAAGGCCGCTGCGATTGGAGCGGGAATGGACATTTATCAGCCAAGTGGAAACATGGTCGTCGATATCGGTGGCGGAACGACGGATGTAGCCGTACTTTCTATGGGCGACGTCGTTACCGCTTCTTCGATTAAAGTCGCTGGAGACAAGTTCGATGAGGCCATTTTAAGATATATTAAACAAAAGTATAAATTGTTGATCGGTGAACGGACAGCAGAGGATATTAAGGTTACTATTGGTACGGTTCGACCTGGTTTGATGAAGTCCGAAATGGATATTCGTGGCCGGGACATGGTAAGCGGACTTCCCCAAACGCTCACTATTACGGCGGCTGAGGTAAAGGAAGCATTATGGGATCCGGTTTCTTCCATTGTGGCTGCAGCTAAATCGGTACTGGAGCGTACACCACCAGAATTGTCTGCGGACATCATTGACCGGGGTGTGGTTCTTACTGGTGGAGGTGCTTTGCTTAACGGATTGGACGAGCTACTCTCAGAAGAATTACATGTACCTGTTTGGGTAGCGGAAGACCCTATGCACTGTGTGGTAAAAGGAACAGGAATTATGCTGGACAATTTGGACAAGGTCGTTAAGAAAAAGTTCTAAGCAGCCGATATAAAAGGTAGCATTAGATTCGGAAGGAGACTACCTTCATGATAAGAGGTTTATATACGGCCGCTGCAGGTATGGTTGCGCAGCAACGTAGACACGATACGGCAACACAGAACATCGCTAACTTAAATACAACGGGATATAAGCAGGTTGACAGTGTTAATCATGCTTTTCCGGATGTCTTGATCTCGGCTATGATTAATGGCAATACCACGCCGGTGGGGCGCCTTAACACGGGAGTTTTTGCAGAACAGTCAATATCCCAATATTTACAGGGTGATTTAAGGGAGAGCGGCAAGTCTATGGATTTTGCTTTATCTACAGATTTGCAAGTCGCCGACCCTGTGACGGGTCAAAATATAGCCTTTGATGGTTCAGGGAAATATGTAAGTCCTGAGGGTGAGGTTATTTACCGTCCACAGGCTTTCTTTACCGTTCAGGATGCTGAGGGCAATAACTTATTTACCCGAAATGGAAGCTTCACGGTAAATGCGGCTACGGGAGAAGTGTTGAGCAGTGGAGGCTTCAAGGTTCTGGATTCCACTGGCAAGCCACTTGTCTTGACAGGAAATCAGGACACCCTTAAAGTGGACGGGCAGGGTAATGTACTAAATCCAGTAACAGGACTTCCGACAGGGACCAAGATTGGTGTGAGTGTAGTTACAAAGCCGCAGGAGCTTGTGCGTGATGGTAAAGGTGTGTTTCACGCTGATGATATAGCGGCGGCGGACATTCGTTACTCCAATGCAACTGATAACTTACAGGTGCGTCAAGGATATTTAGAGGGTTCCAATGTTGACCCTACTCAGGTTACTGTTGATTTGAATGCCGCATACCGGGCGTATGAAGCGAACCAAAAGATCGTCCAATACTATGATAGCAGCTTGCAGAAGGCTGTAACTGAAGTCGGCAGGGTATAAGTGCTGCTTATGAAATGGGTTTTACAGGTACAGCTTATAGGAGGTTTGATCTATGAACAACTCAACGATTAGTGCAGCAGTCTCCATGTCGAGCCTTCAGCAGCGGCTTGATATTATAGCGGATAATCTAGCCAATATGGATACAAATGGTTATAAGAGCAAGAAAGGCTCCTTTGAGGATGTGCTGACTCGTGTGCAGCAGCAATCGGATGACTATGATCAGCCGGGCCGCGCTACACCTCTAGGCTTTAATATCGGTTTTGGGACTTATGTGCCTTCGATTACGACTAATTGGGAAGAAGGCCCCCTTAAAGAAACAGGTAATCCAACCGACTTGGCGCTTCAGGGTAATGGGCTGTTTGGAGTTCAGGTCAATGGAACTACAGCTTATACAAGACAAGGTGACTTTCACTTTACGCCTGACACCACCGATGCAACAAAAATGGTCCTTGTAGATAATACGGGGAATCCGGTACTGAATACAGCAGGTAATCCTTTAACGGTCCCTGTGGGCGTGAATGCAGCTATCGATGAATCCGGTCGTGTATTAACGAAACAGTCAGAGAATGGACCTGTTCGGGTAGCAGGTACTATAATGATTGTAGAACCTAAGACACAGAATGCTTTAAAGGCAGTGGACGGGAATTTCTATATGCTTGCCGATGGAGTTACAGCACAGCAGGCTTTTGTACAAAGAGCGGCAGGTGAGGCGTCTGGAATTGGAGTACGCTCAGGGTGGCTGGAGCAGTCAAATGTCGATATGACCACAGAAATGACAGAAATGATGCAGATTCAACGTACGTATCAACTCGCAGCTCGGGCGCTTTCTTCCAGTGATCAGATGCTAGGTCTGGCCAATAACATGCGCGGGTAGAGGTGAAGGAATGGAACGTCAGAAAAAGGTGAAGTCGGAAGACAAACCAGAAGACAAGAAAGAGCCGAAGCGGCGAGGATTATCAAAATGGACACTCATCCAGTGGATTCTTATTCCTTTGCTTCTCATAGCTGCACTTGGAGGCGGACTGGTTGTCGGTTACGTTGTCCTTGGCAAAAAAGAGTTTAGCGATGTTCTACAATGGAGCACATGGAAACATGTCTATGATTTGGTTTTTGCTCCATAATTTAAGATGATAACGACTCCCTTCTTGCTTAAGGGAGTTTTCTTTTTTATACGGATAAATGTATAATGGTGGGGGGCCTCGGGCAGCAAAAAGGGCCCTCTCCGCCATGCTATCGCATCCGGTGGAGAAAGCCCCTTATCTCAACCTCCACTTCTGCAGGTGGTGAAGGATATATATAGTTTTTACCGAAGCTGCCTAAATTTATGCAGTTCGGCGAAGAATAAATGAAGTAACATCCGAAAGGAGTTTTGTTAATAATGCTGGATATCAACCAAATTCAAGAAATCATCCCCCATCGGCCCCCATTTCTGCTGGTGGACAAGATCACTGAGATTGAAATGGGTAAACGAGCTGTTGGCATTAAAAATGTAACGATCAACGAACCTTTCTTCGCAGGTCATTTTCCAGGTTATCCGGTAATGCCGGGCGTACTGATTACAGAAGCTCTTGCACAAGTTGGTGCGGTTGCTATTCTAGGGGTAGAAGCGAATCGCGGTCGGATTGGCTTTTTAGCCGGGCTCGATGGATTCCGTTTCCGTGGTCAAGTCGTACCGGGAGATACGCTCACTCTTGAAGTGGAGATTACTCGCCTTAAGGGCAGTATTGGAAAAGGACAAGCTACTGCGTCGGTTGAGGGGAAAGTTGTTGCCTCTGGGGAAATTATGTTTGCGCTCAGCTAATATTAATTAGCGAATATATATTATACATGGAGAAGGAGAGATTCTAAATGACTCAATTAAGCCCAAAAGCGGCAGAAACCTTATCTCGCTGGCTGGAGAACGCATCTGTTGATGAGTCTACGAAGGCGGAGCTGCGCGCTCTGGAGAACGAGCCACAGGAGCTCGAGGAACGATTTTATAGAGATCTGGAATTCGGTACAGGTGGTCTACGCGGTGTAATTGGTGCAGGTAGTAATCGTATCAATCGTTATACGGTAGGTAGAGCTACACAAGGTTTCGCTAAATATATTCTGGAGACGCATACTGGAGAGGGAAGACCTTCTGTTGTTATCGCTCATGACTCCCGTCGTTTCTCGCCTGAATTCACACTTGAGGCTGCTCTTGTATTGGCTGCTAATGGCATTGAGGCTCATTTATTCACTTCTCTGCGCTCAACACCTCAATTGTCGTTCAGCGTGCGCCATTTGAAGGCAACGGGCGGTATTGTTATTACTGCAAGTCATAATCCCCCTGAATATAACGGGTATAAGGTTTATAATTCTGAAGGTGGACAGCTTGTCCCTGACGAAGCCGAAAAGGTCATTTCTTACATATTAGGGGTTGACACTTTTGATGGTGTGAAACGGATTTCCCAAGAAGAAGCGGAGCTTCAAGGTCTGCTGCACTGGCTTGGTGAGAAGGATGACGAAGCGTTTACCGATACTGTCGCTGCGGTTAGTCTTGCAAGTGAAGAGATCGCCTCTACGCTTGGAAAAGACTTCAAAATCGTATACACCCCGCTACATGGTACTGGTAACCTGCCAGTCCGCCATGTGCTTGAGAAAATAGGTTTCACACAGGTGCATGTTGTACCTGAGCAAGAACAACCAGATTCCGAATTTTCCACTGTAAAATCACCGAACCCAGAAGAACGCGAAGCCTTTACACTGGCTATGAAGCTGGGCGAAGAGTTGAATGCAGACCTCTTAATTGGCACGGATCCCGATGCAGACCGTATGGGGGCAGTGGTTCGCGATAATGAAGGTAAATTTGTTGTTTTGTCGGGCAATCAATCTGGAGCTTTGATGATTCATTATTATTTGAGCCGTTTACAGGAACAAGGTAAGTTGCCTAGCGATGGTGCAGTTGTGAAGACTATCGTGACGAGCGAGATGGGGGCTGCTGTAGCCTCTCATTATGGTGCAACTGTATTTAATACGCTAACGGGATTCAAATATATTGGGGAAAAAATGACTCAATTCGAACAATCCGGAGATTACACATATCTTTTCGGTTATGAAGAAAGCTATGGTTATCTTGCAGGTAACTATGCTCGTGATAAGGACGCCGTTCTTGCGGCTATGTTGATCGCTGAAGCAGGTGCTTATTACAAAGCTCAAGGCAAAACATTATATGATGTTCTTCAGGAATTGTATGAGCAGTTCGGATACTTCTTGGAAAGCCTGGAGTCCCGTACATTGAAGGGTAAGGATGGCGTTGCGCAAATTCAAGGTATCATGAATGATTGGCGTACGAATGCACCACAAGAAATTGCGGGATCTGCCGTTACAGAGGTGCTGGATTATTCGCTAGGCTTGAATGGTCTGCCGAAGGAAAATGTACTAAAGTATTTGCTGGCTGACGGTTCATGGTTCTGCCTGCGTCCTTCAGGTACCGAGCCAAAGATTAAAGTTTATTTTGCGGTTGTGGGTGAATCCTTGCAGAATGCTAAGGATAAGGTAGCTACACTATCCAAGCAGGTTATGGCTCGTGTTGACGGGGAACAATAAAATAAGAATATAGATCGCGCTCTATATTGTGAAATTATATTTTTTACGTAGAAACGGGTACCGTCTCTAAAAGGATGACGATCCGTTTCTACTTTTGTAAAAAGAGTTTTGAAGTGAAAGAGGAGGTACTTTTGGTGCAGCAAAAATGGCAACGTTGGAATATTTCTTCCCGAAAGTGGCTGTGGATCATAGTTGTGGTTGGCGTTTTAGCTGCCTTGCCAGTTGTCTATGACCGTCTGCAGACGGAGAAGTCTTCCAAGACAGTGGAATTTGTATTTGATTACCGTGATTTAGTTGAAGTAGCAAGCTATCGCGCAAATCCGCAGGATTATATTTCCGAACAGTTAGATCGTCTAAAAGATGCTGGTGTTCAGAGTATGGCGATTTACGAAAGCACGCTGGAAGATTATCGGAAGGCGCGTCGTCTAATGATGTGGGGTGCGGCTGATATCGCTAATCTTACGGATACAATCATCCCGGTGAATGAGAACTATACTTATGTTCTTTTTACTAATCCTGATTACTACCAGGCCCTGGCGCCTGTCATTAAAGAGGCATTCGGTAATCTTGGGATTACTTCGAAGGAATGGAGTTTCCGCGGACAACAAGGTCTTATTATTGAGACTCCAATAGAAGATGCTACACTGAAGCCACTTCAGCCGGATCCATTTACACTGGAGATGCTGCATGACAAAGGGTTCACCATTGTACCGCGTCTTGTGGATTCTTTGACTTATAATAAAGCAACAGTTAAGAAGCTGTTAGATCGTTATGAAGAATTGGGTGTAAAACGAATCCTATTCGAGGGAGAGTCCGTTAAAGGGTTTAATGATGATGCCGATACGGGTAGTATCACTGACTTTGCAAATCTCCTTAAGGAACGTGGAATCGGAATTGCAGCGATTGAAAATATTAAGAAGCAGCAGAAGGGCTTTAACAAGCTTGCTTATTTGCTGGACTATAACGTAACACGGTTATACTCCCTTAGCGAAGGGGATTCTGCCTTAGATCCAAAAGTGATCTCAGATCGTTTCGCTCTGGCAACAAAGGATCGCAATATCCGCATGATTTATTTAAATACGATTCCTTCACGGAATACAGCTAAGGCACAGATTACAGATACGCTAGACAACCTTGTCACGAGTTTGAGTGATCCTGGTGGTGCCGTTGAGCAGATCAAAGACAATGGGTTTAAGTTAGGACAAGCTACGGCTTTTGAGGTTGTAGATTCGTCTTATCAGCGTTACTTCAAGTTAGTTGCGGTAGTTGGAGCAGTCTCTTTAGTAGCGCTGCTGATTTCATACTTTATTCCATGGCTTACGATCCCGGCATGGGTGCTAGGATTACTGGGAAGTGCAGGCCTGCTGGTCTTGAAACCAGAGCTATTTGAGCAGGCACTGGCGCTAGCGGCTGCGATAAGTGCACCAACCCTGGCGGTTGTACTTGCCATTCGTAAGGTTAATGAAATGGGACCTCCGCTACGGAACAATACCCTTACCTATAAGGCTATGAGCCCGCAACGTCGGTTTACGCATAGTCTGGTGCTTTATTTGAAGACGTCATTAATTTCTTTGAGCGCTGTGCCATTCGTGATCGCACTGCTCAACAACATAACCTACAGCCTAGTGCTGGACCAGTTCCGTGGTGTTAGTCTGCTCCATATGGCGCCTATCGGCCTTGTAGCACTTTATGTACTCCTCTATCGCGGAGAGTTTGTCTTTAACAAGACAGGTAAGCTGCTGCGTACACCAATCACATTAGCTATGGTTCTTGCCGCTATGGTTCTTGGGGTCGTAGGTATGTATTATTTAAGCCGTACTGGAAATGGTGGTAACGTAACACCTCTAGAAATGGCCTTCCGTACATTCTTAGAGAATACGGTTGGTGTCCGGCCGCGTAATAAAGAGTTTTTGCTCGCACATCCGTTATTAATTCTGGGTGCATTCCTGGCCTTTAGATATCGGAATGCAGCATTTATCATGATCATTGCCGTAATTGGTCAGCTCTCCATGGTGGATACCTTTGCACATATTCATTCACCTGTTCTGATCTCGCTGGTTCGTGGATTGCTCGGTCTTGGACTCGGACTGATCATTGGTGTAATTGCCGTAATCGTATGGCAGATTGCAGAAGGGTGTTGGAAACGATGGTCGCCACTCCTAAAAAGATAGTTATCTCTGGTTACTATGGTTTCCGTAACAGTGGAGATGAGGCGGTGTTGCAGTCCATTCTAATTGCACTGCAGAAACAGTCTCAAGCTTTGGGTATATCCATTGAGCCTATAGTGCTGTCCATTGATCCTGAGTGGACGAGCGCCACATACGGAGTAAAATCCGTGCACCGGATGAAGCTTGTTGAAGTCCGTCAAGCGATTTATGAGAGCGCTGGTCTGATCAGCGGTGGGGGTAGCTTGCTGCAGGATGTCACAGGTAGCAAGAGTATTCCTTACTATTTAGGTATTATCAAGCTTGCGCAGTGGATGGGGAGACCAACCTTTATCTATGCTCAAGGTATCGGACCAGTGAATCGCAAGCTTTTTCACCCTTTAATCAAATCCGTGTTTCGTAAATGTACTTATATATCTGTGCGGGATGAACAATCCCGCGAGCTTCTCCTATCTATGGGACTGGAACAGAAAAAGATAGAGGTTGTTCCCGACCCGGTTATGGGCTTGTCTTTGCCAGAGGACACGGATGCTACTACACAATCTTCAGAATTATCTAATTCACTTCCGGTAATCGGGATATCGGTACGTTATTGGGAGCAAGACCGCAGAGAACTGGAGGCTCTTGCACAAGGCTTGATTAAGGCCAACCGTGAGGTTCCGTTACATTTGCGATTCCTCCCTTTTCACACCCCTTCGGACAATGAGGCTTCACGTTATCTGATGGATAAGCTGAAGGGAAGTATAACCGAGCATGGTGGGCAGGTCAGTATTTGTGAGGATGCCATTCACCCGCAGCATATGCTAAGGGAAGTGGGACAATGCGATGTTCTGATTGGTATGCGACTTCATAGCTTGATCTACGCGGCTGGAAGACGTGTTCCACTGATTGGTATTTCTTATGATCCGAAGATCGATCATTTTCTGGACAGAATTCAGACCCATCCTGTTGGAGCAACGAACACACTTGATGCTGAACATGTTGCTGCCGAGATTGTTCATCTTTTGAACACAGGACAGGAATGGAGAGCGGCACGGGAAGATGTCATTTCCAAGTTGATTCAAGAAGCAGAGGCACCAGCTCGGCAAATCGTAGAATATTTTCACCATAAAGGATGATCTAAAGTGAAAGCAGAAAGCGCGGTACCTACAGTTCCTATTTTTGGAATTAGAGTCTCGAAAGTTGATATGGCAGCAACAGTTGCCTATTTGACGGAGGCTGTTCATACCCGTATCCCGCATCAAGTGATTACAGCTAATCCAATTATGGTTATGGCTGCACTGGAAGATCCAGCTTATATGGATATTATGAAATCGGCTGAATTGGTTGTCCCCGATGGGACAGGCGTTGTATGGGCTGCTAATTATTGTAATGAGCCGGTATCAGAACGGGTAGCAGGTTATGATCTGTTACATGAATTGATGCGGCAGGGTGAAAGATATAGTTGGAAGGTATATCTTCTAGGTTCTACGCCTGAAGTGATTCAGGAAACCGCTGAAAGGTTACAATTGCAATATCCGGGTGTTATCATTGCAGGATATCACGACGGTTATTTTGGTCCGGATGCAGATGAAGAAATTGTTGCTGGAATCGTTAAGGCTAATCCTGACTTATTATTTGTTGCCAGAGGTGCGGATAGTCAGGAACCTTGGATTGCTAAATATAAGACCAAACTGGGCGTTCCGATCATGATGGGGGTCGGCGGCAGCTTTGATGTGATCTCTGGGAAGAGCAAAAGAGCGCCAATAGCCTTCCAAAAAATGAGAATAGAATGGTTGTACCGTCTCCTAAAAGAACCTACACGGTACAAACGAATGCTTGCACTGCCGAAATTCGCATTAAAAGTGGTGCGTGAGAAA
Source organism: Paenibacillus sp. B2(2019) (assembly GCF_008370385.1). Classification (NCBI taxonomy): domain Bacteria; kingdom Bacillati; phylum Bacillota; class Bacilli; order Caryophanales; family Paenibacillaceae; genus Paenibacillus; species Paenibacillus sp. B2(2019). Next base: position 156,372 of record NZ_VTZR01000013.1, on the reverse strand, counting down.
GATAAAGTAACAAAAGTCTAGCAAAATGCCGATATTCACCTAGAAAATGAGATAAATAGCCTAAATAAAGGATTGGAATTTGTTTTTGTAACAGCGTATAATTCAATGCGGTAGAGAAATGGGGGTCGACTGATCAAATGTTAATCATATACATCGCTGGATTTATCGTATGCATGGGACTCGCACTTGGCCTCACACCTTTGGTGAAGAAATTCGCCATTAAGATTGGTGCAACAGATGTGCCGAATGCTCGTAAAGTGCACACGAAAATTATGCCCCGCCTTGGCGGATTAGCTATTTTTCTAGCGTTTGTGTTAGGCCTGCTTGCCGTATTGCCGATTATTCCATACGAGTTCACTCCGCGGGAGGTCAACTTCATCAAAGCGCTGCTATGTGGTGGCGGACTGATTGTACTTATCGGGGCACTCGATGACCGATTCGAATTATCAGCAAAAGTGAAGCTACTGGGCCAAATTATCGCAGCCTGTATCGTTGTTTTCGGCTTTGGTATTACTGTAGATTTTGTGAATATTCCATTTAACAATACGTATTCCTCACTGGAGAGCTGGATTGCTATCCCGCTTACGATTTTCTGGATTGTCGGTGTTACCAATGCCGTTAATCTGATCGACGGGCTGGACGGGCTTGCGGCTGGTGTATCAGGAATTGCAATTGCTACGATTGCGGCAATGGCTTTCGTGATGGGAAACACCATGGTGGCAATGCTGTGTCTGTTGCTTCTGGGTAGCATCATCGGATTCCTGTTCTTTAACTTCCATCCTGCTAAGATTTTCATGGGTGATACGGGTTCACTGTTCTTAGGCTTTTGCTTGGCATTACTTGCTTTGCTAGGATTTAAACAGATTGCAGTGGTTTCGTTTATTACACCTTTGCTTATTATCGGTGTACCATTGTCGGACACGTTCTTTGCGATCGTGCGCCGTAAGCTGCAAAAGAAACCAATCTTCGCACCAGATAAAGGTCACTTGCATCACTGTCTTCGCGAGCTTGGCTTCAGCCACCGTCAGACTGTACTTATTATTTATGGTATTGCTGCATTTTTCGGTATCCTAGCTGTCATTCAATCATCAGCAGCTCTATATGAAGCGAACTGGGTTACGTTCGTGGTCATTTGCATCATGCTATTCTTCCTGCAGATTGGTGCTGAAATCACAGGTTTGATCGGCAAGACTAAACGTCCAGTGATTAATTTCTTTTTAAGAATGCGCATGAAAGTGAGTCAGGAACGCGGATCTAAGCTGTAAGCTGCACTTTATAATAATTATAGAAACAACTAGTTCTCATTACGTAAAAGCCTATCCTGTCACAGGATGGGCTTTTTACGTTCTTAAAATTAGCTAAAAAATGTTTTTTCTATAAAATTATTAAGCAGTATTCCTTCAAATTATCATCTTATGTACCGATAAAATAGTTAACGTCAACAAAAGGGAGAGATTAATGACATGCAGCGCATGAGAAAGACATTTATATGGTCGCTACTGTTTGCTTTAGTAGTAACTTTAGTCCCCGCTGGACTTATGAATACCGCAGAGGCGGCAGATAAGCCCACCAGTTATTTTACACCTGATAATAAAGTTTTACGAAATACAGTTGATCTGACACTATTACCGTCAACAACTACAACCACTCAAATTTCCAGAACTAATGTATTGCAAGTAACCGATGCGAGCTTGAAGGTTTCAGGAACCTATACAAAGGTAACCAGCTCTACACTGGGAGCAAATGTACAACTTTTGAGCTGGGATCAGCAAGCTGGAAAGTGGGTTGAAGACCCTACACATGTGATGCCAGGTGTTGTTCAGTTGGATGTTGATAGCCCGGAAAACCGGTTTACGGCAAATTTGACGCTGTATCCGGGGATTAACCGAATTACGTTGACCGGGTCGCAGGGTAGTAATGATCGTTCTGAGGCTTTTTATGTTCTTTTTGATAAGGTACCTTATGTTGAGAAGCTTCAAGTATTAGGCGGTTCTGACAAGCTTGACCTGAACGAAGGTGCGCAGCTTGTAGTAGCAAACTCAGAAATCACTTTGGAAGGTAAAGCGCAAAATGCAACAAAGGTTACTGTTTCCATTAATGGTGAGGGTGCATCAGCTACCTCTCTATTGCAGGACGGAACCTTCTTCTCACAGCGAATGCAACTTAAACCAGGTGTGAATGAGCTGAAGCTAGTCGTAATGAACGGCTCTGATACACTGTCCTTTCAATATACGATATTTTATTTTGATGAGAAGAATCCCATTGTTAAATTATACTTAGTGGATTCGTCTAAATATGGACAGGATCTGCTTGGCAAAGATGAGCCGATATTTACGGAGAAGGCGGACACCGCCAATGTATTTGTTCAGATGATGGTTCCGGACAATGCCGGGATTCCATTTGCTGGTTCTGCAGTTGTAAAGCTTGATAATGCGGTGGTGACTCCTTCTTATGGAAGTGGGATGACTATTGATTCTAGTGGTAAATTGGAATTAATTACTGGGTCTGAAATTTTGGTCCCTTCTCCGAAGAAAGATTCGCCTTCATATCGTCTAGTGACATTCAGCATTCCACTGACTATGCAGAAAGACAATGCAGCTAATATTTTAGCAAATCAAATTCACGCTCTTTCGGTTGCTTATGGGACTAAAACAATAAATCGTTCCGTGGATTTTCAATACATGCAGGGAAAAACGGTTATCACTGATATGAGACTTTTAGAAGGATCTGATTTCTCAGATCCTAATGCTACTATTCCACCAGGTGTATCGCTAAATGGAGCAAAGGTGAACTCCAGTGAGTTCTATATTCGGGTCAAAACTAATAGCAAACCTAATGATACTACGTTACTTGCCAGCTATTTACCTTTATCCACTAAGAACCTAGCTCCTGAGTTGGTTAAGACAATATCAGATACTGAATATATTTACAGAATAAAGGATTTTCAAAATGGTAATCAGACGGTCCGCTTTAATTTTAAGGGTTCTACTGCGACTAAAGATGTTAATATTTCCTTTGCATCAAAGAACTACATCTATGTCGCTAACCTCACTGATGGAGATACTTATACTATTAATTCAGATGCAAGCAAGACACTCAAGGTTAAAGGGCAGTATATTGATTTCCAAAATCTAAACAGTAAATTCTTTGTAGCTGAAATGTATGTTAATGGACTAAAAGTTAAAACAAGCACCGATCCTTGGGTGGACAAACAAACAGGTGATTTTGAAGTTGAACTAGCGGTTAACGCTACAGCGGGTCCGTTGGTATATGGAGAGAACAAAATCATCTTTACTGCAACAGGTATTGATGACAAGGGACAGACAAGAGAAGTGCGCAAGGAATTACGTATATATATTATAGATGAGAACGTGTCAACGATCAGTAAGTTCCAACCTGCTGTTGGTACAGGAAGACCGGACTTTCCAGAGCGAGATTTTCCATCAACCGATCCACGACTTGCTAAGCTTTTTAATTTAACACCAGATTTCATTTATAAAGATAATATTTATACAACAAGTTTGAAGACGTATGATTTAGTTCTTCGAGGAAGCGGAGCGGTTAAGCTCAATTTGAATTTGGGTACTAAAAATATTGTTTCTATTGATATTCCTACAAATTCACAGACGGCTGAGACTCCTACTTTTCCTCCAGGTAGCGAATACACTTATAACTTTGCAGGAAATCAAAAAGATTTTATTATGCGAATCCAAGATCTCACTAATGATGCACCAGGAACGTATATATACACACTTGAACTGATTAATAGCACAGGAGCTAAGACCAGTCGGAAGCTAGAGATTGTTAGAGAAGTAAGTGCGTATCGCCTTCTTTCACCTCAGCCTTCTGTAGGTACTCAATATGTTGTGAACAAAAACTTCATTCACTTCGATATTGAGGCTGAAGGAGCTACAGATGTTATCGTAGATAAGGAACGCGCGGTTAGACGTACTGACTTGGGGGCTAATAGATTTGTATTAGATTATGTGGGCTTAAAACAAGATAAAGCCAATCCTATTAAGATTTCAATTGTTCGCGGAGGAGCAACCACGACAGATACCATTTCCGTATTCTATACGGGGACTGTAGGTGTCGATTCACAGTACATGGCACCTAAGGTAGCGGATAAATACAGCGTGTTTAACAAGGCATTAGAATTAAATTTCCCTAAAGGAACGGTAATGCAAAGTACAGATAGACGGAACCTCACGAAATATTATCCTGACACGAAGTTGCGTTTTGGGATTGCAGAGCCGAAGACAGGTGTAGTAGAACGCCGTAATGATTATGGAAATGTTATTGGTTTCCCTGAGACGTTTGAGGACAGTGGTATTCCTACATGGAAGATTCCTGATGAGTTTACTCTTCGTTTTAGCTCCGATTATGAGACTAATAACTTTGGACGCATTTCGGAAATGTACTGGATTAGTGGTGGATTAGGAGAGTTGGGCACAGTCTCAACTGCAGGATACATTCCTGCTACAAACGGATTAGCTCCATATTCTGTAGATGGTTTGTTTGGTGATCCGCAGATTCCCGCTGAACGCAGAATTACACCATCCAAACGCGGTACACTGACCCTTTCGTTTGACTCTAATGTAGTAGTGGAGGCAGGTACCCAAGTTACTGTATTCAAATATAATGATAAACGGGAATGGGAAAATATTGGAGGTACTGTAGATACCAATAAACACACAATCACCGTTCCGTTTGATGAATTTGGATACTATACCGTTATGAAGATGAGCCGAGGATACAACGATGTTACGAATCATGCTTGGGCCAGAAATATTTTGAATGCTTTGTACTCTAAAGGAATTATGAATAATCTTCGGTTTGAGCAATTCGGAACAGATGATCAGACGACAAGAGGAGAGTTCGCAACACTTCTTGTTAAAGGATTGAACCTTCCGCTTAATTATGATGATAAGAAGACATATGCGGATCTTGTACCCGGAGCAAGCTCAATTACTTGGGACTATGCCCATATTGAGACAGCGGCAAGAGCAGGTATCGTTACTGGACTCTCTGATGGTGTATTCGGACCAGATCAGCCGATTACCAGGGAACAAGCAGCTGTAATGATCGCCAGAGCACTTAAATTGAAGCTGGCAGTGAATGATCAGAAATTAAAAGACAATGTCGCCAAGTCATTCATGGATTCCGGTAAGATAGAATCCTATGCATTGTCTGCTGTTCAAGCAGTATCGAAAGCCAAAATCATGAATGGAACTGAAGTGAACACTCCAGGACAGAAGAAGCCTTCATATAACTTTAATCCTAAGTCCAACATGACCAGAGCTGAAGCTGGGAAAATTGCTGTTGAACTATTGAAAAAGAGTACTACTATATTCCCTAAAAACCTGAGCTAGAGGGAAGGCTTCATATTGTATAATTTTATTACAGAGGGCTGTTTAGTCGCCCTCTGTTTGTTCATTTTTCAGCCACTATATATTAGGTATACTTTATATCTGATTACCATTTGGGTATAATAAAAAAAAGAAAAAGCAAAGTTTTGAAGAGCACGTGGATTTATACAGCTTAAATTACCATTTAGACATCTTTGTAATCTGCTTCGATTTACGATACAATAACTGAGAAAATATTATTTTCTGAAAGGTGAAAGCCAAACATGAAACCGATTTTAGCAAAAGCACAGTTGGATTACATGAAAGCCAAGAATATGTTTGAGAATAGAGCAAAAGTGTTAGAAAAGGAAATTGCGGCTAAGCGGGCACTACAGGAGATTACGCAGGAGGTTATGGAGGAGCTTGTGCAGGCTACAGGATTCCATGATTCTTACAATGAGCTTGTCGTTGCTGAGAACGCTCTGATCGAATGGTCTCATACTACAATTAAACATGAGAAGAGCTACCGCGAGAATCGCGCAGCTATTGATGCAATGTATGACAATGTAAACTCAAGTCCTGAAAAGCGTCAGGAATTGATCCAGTTATCTATGAAGATTCGTTAGACCCTACTGTAATAGAAGTAAGCGCCGGCAACGGCGCTTTTTTGTTGCGTTCAGCATGATGCTACCTTTATGGGAAGCACCGAATGGTGAAGGTAAATAGTAGCCATTAGCTTACGAATCATCAAAGCAATGAACCAGGAGGCAAACCAAGGAAGAACATGTTTGATCAAACCTATAAGCGAAGGTATTTAGATTATAGCTTTAAGAGCCGAAGCTCGGATGAGGAGCCTCCATATAATCAGACTACGGTGAATGTGAGTAATCAGGTCTTTTCGCCCCTTTATACTCAAATTTTGTAGGAATGTTTAAATAAATGGCACTAGTGTTAATGATACTTAGTAAATATTGCATAATGACGTTTAGAAAACGACTATGGTATACTATTTTCCGTGGCAACCCATGATTAACAATAGTTAGTAGAACATACATATGTATCTTCTATTGGGATTGTACCGGGAAACAAAAAAAAGAAAAGATTTTTTTGAGAAACCGCAACTTTTCCAAATCTTCTGCGTTTAAGGTGTAGAGTCATTTACACAGGCAGTTGAAATTAACCGGTGGTAAAGCCAATTTAACAAAATGGAAAAATTAGCTTTACGTGACTTGAGGCACATTGTATAATACTTAGGTATAATTAGGAATCTAGTATTGTCATGTCCTGATCATTGTTTACCAGTTTCTGTGATACCCGTCACAGACATTATTTATACTTAATTTGCTCAACTCTGGAAAGGGGGTGCATCGGCTAATGAGTGACACGAGCTACTCAACTAAAGAAAAATCTCAGTTTATGAACGTCCAAGGAGGAGAAAAAAAGGTTATGAAGAAAATTTTATCCGTAGCATTATCTACAGCAATGGCATTCTCGATGTTTGCCTCTGTAGCGTTTGGTGACGCAGCAGCAACTCCGCAACAAAAATTTGACGCTTTGGCAGCAAAAGGTATTCTCAATGGGTACCCAGATGGTCAAGCTCACCTTGAAAAAGATCTTACTCGCGCTGAATTCGCGAAGATCGTTACTAAATTGTTCGATCTTACTGAAGTAACTAACAAATTGTCTTACAAAGACAAAGGTTACAACGCTAAGAACTGGGCAGTTCCTTACATCGAAGCTGTTACTGCAGCTAACTTGATGCAAGGTAAAGATACTGTTAAAGGTATCTTCGACTACAACGGTAAAGTAACAGTTGAAGAAGTAGCGGCTGTATTGTTCCGCGCTTTGAAACTTGAAACACCAGCTACAACTGACAACACTGCATCTGCATGGGCTAAAGGTTATGCTCAAGCAGTAATCAATGCTGGTCTGATTGCAAAAGACACTAACTTCAAAGCTAACGCTAGCCGTTCTTTGGTAGTTGAAACAGCTTATGCAGTTGACCAATTGACAGCAGCTCCTACTGTAGCTTCTGCTGAAGCAGTAAGCCCAACTAAAGTAGTTGTTACTTTCTCTGACAAAACTACTACAACTGTTGAATTGACTACTGCTCTTGTAGCAGGCGTTGAAACTACAATCAACTTCAAACACAACAACCACGATTACACTACAAAAGTAACTTTGGCAGCTCCTAAGGTTGTTTCCGTAGAAGCTCCAAATGCTAAGCAAGTTGTAGTTAAATTCAACCGTTCGATCGATACTGATACTTTGGCTGAGTCCAGTAAAGTTATCGATGGCGTTGTAAAAGTAACTAAGGTTGGCAACAAAGAAGATGAAGTTGCTAATGCAAATGTTTCTTTCAATGCAGACAACACTGAAGCTGTAATTACTTTGCCGGGCGTTAAAGCACTTAAAGGTAACTACACAGTTGTTGTAAGTGACGCTGTGGCTACTACTGCTGGCGAAAAGATTCCTGCATTCACTTCGTTGTTGACTGTAGCTGATACAGTTGCACCAACTGTTGCATCTGTTAGCTCCACTGCTAAAGCAACAACTAAAGATGTTTATGTTAAATTCAGCGAGCCGGTTAAAACAACTGGTATTATTGCTTACGTAAATGGTAAGAGTGCTTCTGTATCTGTTCAAAATGACACTTACACTGAGTTCAAATTGACTGCAGATACTTTGGAAAGCGGTAAGACTTATGACGTATCGCTTACAAACGTTACTGACTATGCTGGTAATGTAGCTAACCCTAACCCAATCAAAACTACAGTAACTGTAGTGTCTGATGTAGCTGCTCCAGTAATTAAGAGCGTAACAGCTATCAGCGACAAATTTGTCGAAGTTGAATTCGATAAAAACGTTGAGCGTGCTTCCCTGGTAGGTAATGTTCGTTTGCTTAACGCTGTAGGCGAAAGCCAAGGTACTTTCCGTGTAGTTACTTCTGACAATGGTAAGAAGTTCACTTTGGAAACTCCTTTGAGCAGCTTCCCTAGCTCTGGTACATTTACTGGATCAGTTCTTTTCGGAGCAACAGTTAAGGATACTCTGGGTAACATTCTAGGAACTGAAACTAAAAAAGATATCACCTTTACTAAAGATACAGTAGCTCCTACAGTAACTACTGCTACTTACACAACTACTGCAACTAATAAAGGTCTTGTTCTTAAATTCTCCAAAGATGTCGTTTATGCTGGTAAAGGTGATGTATACCTGATCAACGAAAAAACTGGTGAATCCACTAAATTGACACACAGCGCTAGCAGCGTAGTGGGAAGCGGCAAAACATTTACATTGACTGGCGTGAATGTTCCTGCTGGATCGTACTCCGTACGTTTGCCACAAGGACTATTCAAAGATAAGTCCTTCTCGGCTAATGAGTCCACTGCAACTGTATTGACTGTCTCTATCGGTAGTGCTTCGAATGATACTACTGTGCCAGCATTGTACAGCTTCAATGCTGATAACAGTGGCATCGTGTTCAAAGATAGCCAACTGACTGTAGGAACATCAACTTATGGCGACATCACAATCGAAGTTAATCTGTATGATGCAGGTGGCTTGAATAGTGCTTCCATTAGAGAAATTAATAGTTACACATTAGGTAACAAAGGTCTTCCTAATGGATCTTTCGTAACTATCGATACTTTAAATGCTAGTGGTGCGAAGATTGAAAGTGCAACTAACCCAACTTATGCTCGTGCATATGTACACATTCCAAGCTCCAGTGTTGAGAAGACTGATAACTATGAATTCGTAGTTAACGGTGTTACTGATGTAGCGGGCAACCCGATCGATGCTTCCGCTGCTAAGAAGACAGGTAAGTTGACTAGCAGAATTGCTCCAGTATTCAACTCTGCTGTAGTATCCAGCGGTAGTTCTACTGAACTGATCCTCGGATTCACTAAGGATCTGAACGAGAAGACTACTCAAGTTGATATGTTGAGAGACCTGAAATTCTTCATCAACTCCGATACAACCGCTGTTGATCAAAACGATATCGTTTCAATCACTAAGATTGAGTATGGTTCTGACAAAGGCAAATGGTCTGTTAAGTTCAAAAAACATGCCATCGACAACAAAGTAACAACAAACGAAGTACTTGACCTTAATAGTAATGATGTTAACAGAATCGTAGTTAAAGTCATTAAAGACGCTAAACTTATTGATACTGATTACAACGTTATCAAAGGTGAAACAGAAATCTCCGCTAAGTAATCTCCGATTACCGAAGCACAGAATAGCCTCTTCGGAGGCTATTCTTTTTTTATAGGTTTTTACCCCCATAAGAGGAGGAATTTCATTGAAATCCGTATGGAAAGTATCAACGGCAGCTTTATTGCTGGCTGGTGGTGTATGGGCTGGATCACTGTTGAATGTTACTGCTGAAGGTGCAGGTGTGGGTTCACAGCCTGGAACAGCAGATGACCCAGTGGTTACCAAAAGCTATGTTGATCAGCAAATTCAGAAAGCACTTACAGGTGGTACAGGTACAGCTCCAGTAGCTACAGCTACTCCGAGTCCAAGCTCAGCTCCAACAGCTACAGCAAACCCGACTACTAGCAGTAATGAATCCGTAATTGTCGATGTGAAACCAGGACAAACCTTAATTGCTTCCGCAGGCGCTGAATTTATCGTTCGTGCGGGTAAAGCGGTTATCTACTCTCAGGATGCAAATGGTGTTGCTGATTTAACGGATGGTAAAGATCTTGCCAATGGAGTAGCTGCACCGACTAACCATTTATTATCTTTCCCTCGTGATGGTCGTGGTATTACTGTGCAATCAGGACAAACTCTTGGCCTTGTTGTCATGGTTCGTGGTGGATATACACTAAAATAATTTGTAATAATATATATTCATAATGCCCGTAAAAGTACTTAATCATACCTTCAAACTGATTTCCAAAGTTACAAATCATTGGCGCGATTGAAGAGTAGCTGTTCGACGCACAATATTCCTGTAATCTTACAAATTCACAGGAGGTGCTGTAACATGGCACGTAACAATCGTACAGTGGTACCGGAAAGTCGGGCAATGCTGAAGCAAATGCAATATGAGATTGCAGCTGAATTTGGTTTATATGGAGCGCATTATGGAGGCGGAGCAGACACAGAGTTTGCTTCTGAATTAGGAGCAATCGGAGGTAGTGGTTCTGGCCGTCGCCAGTATCTTGGACATCTTAGCTCAAGAGATAATGGCTCTGTTGGCGGAGAAATCACGAAGAGACTCATTAAGCAAGCCGAACAGTCTCTTCTTTAATAATATCAGGGGTGAAAGAATACTTATTAATCCTATCTGATATTACTTTTTAATACTGTGGAATCAATATTTATACTGTGATGGAGGGGCTTCGGAGTAATTGACACCACCTCCTAAATAAGATAATATGACTTTTGAGGAAAGCCTTAGACCTTTTCCATATGGGAAAGGTTCATTTTTTTGAAGAGTTTAGTGAATATAAACATGAAATACTGCAATCATCCTTCATAAAAAGAACAGGCCCCTGAGTTTCTTTGTTTTATAGTTTTTATTAATTTGGCCTGTGATTATTAAGGAACTCCTTATACAGTGTCAGACTAACCATAAGGGAGGTTGTTATACTTGTCTATTAAAGGGCGTCATTTGTTTACTTCTGAGTCCGTGACGGAAGGGCATCCGGATAAAATCTGTGACCAGATTTCCGATGCGGTATTGGATGCGTTTTTAGCTAATGATCCAAATGCACGTGTAGCCTGCGAAGTAGCAGTAGCAACTGGTCTTGTTTTGGTGATCGGGGAAATCAGTACTAAATCTGAGTATGTAGATATTCCTGCCATCGTACGCAATACCATTAAAGAAATTGGCTACACTCGTGCAAAATATGGTTTTGATTATAATACTTGTGCAGTGTTGAGCTCACTTAATGAGCAGTCAGCTGATATTGCTCAAGGCGTAAACTCTGCTCTCGAGCACCGTGATCCAGCACAATTGGCTGAAGAAACAGCAAATATTGGTGCTGGCGATCAAGGCTTAATGTTCGGTTTTGCTACGAATGAGACACCAGAACTGATGCCGTTACCGATCGCTTTATCTCACCGTATTGCTCGTCGCTTATCTGAAGTTCGTAAGAACGGAACCTTGGAATATTTGCGTCCTGACGGGAAGACACAAGTTACGATCGAATATCAAGATGAGAAGCCTGTACGCGTGGATGCTATCGTAGTATCTACACAGCATGCAGAAGAAATTTCTCTTGAACAAATTCAGGCAGATATTAAAGAGCATGTAATTATGCCGGTTGTTCCTGCGGAACTGCTCGATGCTGAAACTAAGTATTTTATTAACCCAACAGGACGATTTGTGATTGGTGGTCCTCAAGGGGATGCTGGTTTGACTGGACGAAAAATTATCGTTGATACGTATGGCGGATATGCTCGTCACGGCGGCGGCGCATTCTCTGGTAAGGATCCAACTAAAGTGGACCGTTCTGCGGCTTATGCAGCTCGTTATGTGGCGAAGAATCTTGTAGCTGCAGGTCTAGCTGATAAATGTGAGATCCAGCTTGCTTATGCCATTGGTGTGGCTACTCCTGTCTCGATTAATGTGGATACATACGGAACAGGTAAAATCAGTGAGGAAAAGATGGTTCAACTGATCAGCAACAACTTTGATCTTCGTCCTGCAGGAATTATCTCTATGCTTGATTTGCGTAAACCGATCTATAGACAGACTGCAGCATACGGCCATTTTGGACGGACTGATGTTGATCTACCTTGGGAACGCGTAGATAAAGCGGAATTACTCAGAGGTCAAGCAGGATTGTAGTTAATTATATGTTCTTATAATTCTTTAAGCCCGCAAGTTGGCACTTAGTGTCAGCTCTGCGGGCTATTTTTATGTAATGGACAGAATTAGGATTGATTCTAATCATAGAGAAGTAGACTACTAAACTTTGTAAGCCCTTTAACCGAAATATAAGAATATACATAAAGACGTTAGTATGGTTTGAGAGGAGTCTATCACGGCATGAAAAGAAAAATATCAATATGGACGGCAATTTTTCTAGCAGGAGAACTGGTACTTGGAGCAGGGTATCCTTCTATCGGAATTGGAATATCGGCAGTACATGCTGCAGCGGAATTTGGCATTAGTGTGTCGCCAGCACCTGGAGCAACCTATGTAAATATCGGGTCATCTCTTAAATTAAGCTTTGATCGTCAAGTAAACCCACAGGCTGGAGAAATTACCATCACGGGTCAGGGTGATAGTACACCTTTTGTGACGATTCCTATTGGTAGTTATGGTTTAATTGGTAGTTCAAAAGATTACGAGCTTAAATTAGGGCCAAACCAACAATTCACTCCGAATAAGGCATACACGGTCACAATTCCCAAAGGATTGTTCAAAGATAACGAGGGTAATGATTCAGGACTTACTTCATGGGCATTTACCACCGCTCCTGAGAGTAATACGGCTATCACGGCAGGCAACTTTTCACCGGCTAGTAATGCAAGAGTAGATGCCGGGAGTTTAAAGGAACTTAGTCTGACACTAAATAAGCAGCTGTTAAAAGGTGGGGGCTCTATCCGAATCCTGTCCTCAGCAGATAATACAACAGTGCAAGAGTTCAGAATAAAGGATGATGACACTAGAGTTAACGTTCTGACTGATGCTAACTCTACTACAGTTAAATTAACGTTGGAGAAAGCGTTGGCGGCCGGAGGGAATTACTATGTTCTTATTGATGCCTACGCTTTTAAGGATGTTGATAATAGAACGTTCTCTGGTATTTCTAGCGGCAATGTATGGAGTTTCTCTACAAAAGGTGTAGCTGAAATTCCAATGACTCCATCCCCGGCTAATGGTACAGTCGGTATATCTACCACAGGAGCGCTACAGCTCACTTTTGACCGTCCTATGATGCCTGCATCAGGTGTAATTACGGTGTCCCCAGGGGCAGCTAACGATGCTAGAACAAGATGGCTTAATGTGAACTCCCCAGCCGTTACTGGAGGAAGCAGCAGAACCATAACATTGAATCCAGCGTCATCAGCCTCACCTCTGCTAAACGGCACACAATATACAGTTACGATCCCCCAGGGTGCTTTTTATGATCAAGATGGAAATGTATTTCCTGCCTCGGGCCCGTACACTTGGACCTTCACAACGGTATCTTTGACTGGACTTGGCGTAAGTGCTTTGAATCCATCTGATCGAAGTGAATCTATTGCTAACAACAGATCCTTTTCGATCGCTTTTAATCGGGATGTGAATTATAACAGTGCAGTGGCCAATGGTGTGGCTCTATATAAAAACGGAGGATCTCAGGTGCCGGTTAACGTTACTCGGAGTACCACTACAGCTAAAGAATTTATAATCACACCTTCTGTAGCGTTAGATAGTGATTCAACTTATTACATTGATATCGCTAAAGGGGCTTTTGTAGACGCAAGTGATGCCAACGTTCTATATGAAGGATTAAGTGGTAAGAATTCATGGAGCTTCAAGACCTTGTCTCTGGACAAAACTGCTCCACAGCTCACATCTGCACAGCTTGAGAATAACCGAACGATTCGTCTGAAATATAATGAGTCGCTCAATTCATCCATAGCGTTGTTGACCTCAAGCTTTGGAGTTACGGTGAATGACGAGAATCGAGCGATTGAAAGCGTCTATATTCAGGGAGACAGCGCTTATCTGGTGCTGAGTACAGGAGTAGCTGTTGGGCAGATTGTAAAGGTCAGCTATAATGGCGGACTGCGGACCATTCAGGATCCAAGCGGAAATGCGGCGAGCACTTTTAGCTCTAAACAGATCACGAACTCCATCGAGTCCTCCATGCCGACACCTAAAGATGGGAGAATCACAGGGAGATCCGTAATATTAAACTTTAACGATACACTAAAATCAGTTTCCTATTACGCTCATAACCAGTTCTCAGTGACTGCAGATGGAAGCTCACTTGGGGTCAACTCGATCAGTTCCAGTGGCAATACAGTATATTTAACATTGGCTAGTGAAGCATCAAATGGACAGAATGTTCGGGTATCCTATTATGCAGGTTCTTATCCTTTGCAAAATTCTTATGGACAAAATATTGCGGACTTTACTGATTTCAATATCCGTAACAGTAACGATACGATTGCGCCAGTGTTTCAAAGTGCAACCGGAGGCGGCACTAAAATCATTTTGAATTATAATGAAGGCTTGTCTACAACCAATCTCCCACTGAATAGCCAATTCTCTGTTTTAGTGGGCAGCACGCCTAATTATGTAACTAATGTATCGGTCAGCGGCACTCAGGTTACTTTAACGCTTCAGAAAGCGCTGACGTTGAATCAGAATGTGACCATATCTTATGTGCCGGGTTCTGCCGGGGTGAGCGATTTGAATGGAAACCGAGCGGCGTATATTAACCTGCAGCCTGTATCCATTTCGGAGAATAGCGGCACCACTGTTCCGGAGATTAATTCAGCGGCCGTGTCGGGTGACGAGCTAACAGTTACTTTTGCAAAAAATATGCAGGCATCCGGTTCCCTCTTCACCAATCAGTTCGGAGTTAGAGCAGATAGCAGCAGCGTAGGAGTGCAATCCTACTATATCTCAGGCAATATTCTGAAGATAACATTATCCTCAGCAGTAAAAACCGGGCAAGCTGTCGACTTATCCTATATGTCTGGTAACGGTATGATTAAGGATTTGAGTGGGAATATACTATCCTCATTCTCAGCAATATCAGTTCAGAATCTAACCGGCGTGACCACCGGATCTGGAAGTCGTCCATCCTATCTGGGAACACTTGCAACGAGTGAGTTTGGAAAAGAGTATCTACTGTTAAAGAGCGACTCCTCACAAATTGTGGATGACCGTTCTTTATACAATCAATCCGTAAAAAGATATATTATAAACGCAGATCGAATAGCTGCAAGTTATGAATATCTGAATAAGCTGAACAATGATATATTAGTTTTTGAGGTTCCTTCCACCGAGCAAGCAGCTTTTGTATCCGTTCCGCTAAAACCATTGCTCGATGCGGTAAATCGTAATAAAAATACTAAGTTTATGATTCGTCATGGAGATAACCTATTTAGCGTAGGGCTCAATGATATGGATATGAACGGGCTTGCGAGCAGCCTAAACTCGGACAGTAAAAATATTTCGCTCGTGTTTCGCTTGGATAAAGTTCCAGCAGGCACATTTACACCTTTTGAGCAAAAGCTGCAAACGTTGGGTATGCGAACCGTTACTAGTCTCATGGATGTACGTGTGACGGCGATCGTTAGCGGTAATTATTCGAATGCCAAGGCACTGGCTGTACCAGGAGAATACACCGTACGTACTACTTCTTCGTTAAATAGTGCGCAGACATCTGTAGTCAGATTAGATCCTTCTTATGACGATGCAGCTTATCTACCCACAAAAATCAGTACGGTAGGCAGCTATACGATTATTCGTGCTCGAACCAATGGTAATCAGGTGCTAGGGACCTTCTTGTCCCTCCGGACTTTCACGGATATGAGTAAGCACTGGAGTAATGCGATTGTAGCTGAGCTTGGCGCTAAGAGTATTATCGATAGCAGCTACGGCAATGCGTTTAATCCGGAGAAAAAAATTACCCGCTCTGAGTTTGCTGTTATGCTTAGTCGGGGTCTGGGTTTGCTCGGAGATCGTGAGACAGCACAACGCTTCCGGGATGTGCGGCCTTTCACACAAACAGGAGATTATATTGGTGCAGCGGCTAAGGCTGGAATTATTACAGGGAATACGGATGGTACTTTCCGTCCGAATGATAATATAACACGCGAGCAGATGGCGATCATGATGATCCGTGCGATGGAATATACCAATCATCCTATTACACTAAGCGGTACTTCTGCCTCAACACTTGCAAAATTCAAGGATAAGGCAAAGATTCAGAATCAAAGTGCGGAGTTCGTCGCAAAGGCAGTGCAATCAGGGATTATTTTGGGCATGACAGTAAGTGAATTTGGGCCCCAAGGCAATGCCACCCGTGCTCAAGCTGCCGTGATGTTACAACGGATGCTGAAGCAGGCTGATTACTTGTAAACAACTCTTATAAATAACCAAACAATTGGTAAAGCCCGGCAATTATGCCGGGCTTTTTTTGTCGTCTAATTATGACAGTTTTGACTCTATAAAGCTTGAAATCTCTCAATTTCGCAACTTTTTGGCTTATTTTCAGTCTATTAAAAGAGTACTAGAAAAATAGGAACCAGTTTCCAGACATTGATATGGACTGATAGAGTACAAAAGAGATGGGAGAGTTACGTTGAAATGAATGAAGTTTTCATGGAGAAGAAGAGTAGCGAGGTTGTACGGGGAATAAGATTATCTTCCACTAAAAAGTGGATTGCTGCTTCATTGGCTGGTGTGTTATGGATTATGCCGGTAATCGGCAGTGAAGGTATGATGCTGTTTGGTCAGGGGTCTGCACCAATCGCAGCTGCAGCCACAGCTCCTTTTAAAGTAAGTAAGCTGGGAGAAGAAGTGATTACTTCGGGCGCTATTATGATGAAATATAAATATACTACTACACGTTCTGGAGCGAGTGCTTCTGGGCTTGCGGATGTCATTCGTGTAGATCTTAACAATCCATATGTTTCTTTAGATGTAATGACTGGTAAAGGTGGAAACCTGACTACGCGGCAAAGTACTGGCGGGATGGCCAAGGAAACTGGAGCCGTGGCCGCAGTAAATGGCGATTATTTTAATACAGGTGGAGAGGGTGCTCCGATCGGTGGACAAGTATCAGGTGGAGTACTGGTGTCTACCCCTTCACAATTGGATGGAATGTATGCCTTTGCAGTGACAAAAGATCGCAAACCTATTATTGACGAGTACAGCTTTGAGGGGATGGTAACCGCACCAGATGGCGCACAGTTTGAGATCTCCGGTATCAATAAAGGCGCTTATAGCCCTGAAGGCGGAAGCTCGACTTATAGTCATGCTAATGCTATGTATATCTACACAGATGTATGGACTGCACTCGACCGCCCTAAAAATAGCTCTACCACTCCAACAGAGGTACTTGTTGAGAATGGTGTAGTTACTCAAATCTCAGAAAATGCTGCACTCCCTATGGCGGTTCCAAAGGGAGCTTATATTTTGCGGGCACATGGCTTAGCCGCACGATATGTTACTGCCCATTTGACGGTAGGACAACCTGTAACAAGTGTGTATTCCCTGAAATCTAAGACTACACAGCAATCGCTAGATCCTGCGAGTCTGCAAACAATGATTGGCGGACATACGATTCTAGTAAATAACGGAAAAGCAGCAACGTTCTCTCGTTCTACTAGCAGCATTGGAGGCTATCGTGCTCGTACGGCTTTAGGATATTCCCAAGACGGACGTTATGTATATATCATAGCTACTGAGAAAAATGGTAATAGTTCAGGGATGTCTCTAACCGAACTGCAATCATTTATGACGAATATTGGAGTCTGGAAAGGTCTTAATCTCGATGGAGGCGGCTCTACAACGATGGTAGACCGGCCCCTCGGTGAAACCTCTACTACACTCACTTTTAATACAGAGTATGGCACAGAGCAACGTAGCATTGTTAACGGGCTTGGTGTCTACACTAACGCACCACAAGGTGAAGTGAAAGGAATCAAAATTAGCGGAAGTTCCGCACTGCTGGTTGGACAAAAGGCAACGTATTCTTTAAAAGGTTATGACACTTACTACAACCCTATTGATGTAGCAGCGGGTAATCCTACTTGGGTATCAAGCGGCGGAAGCGCAACGGTAAGTGCAGGTGAAGTAACGGCAGTGAAGCCAGGTACCGTTACCTTAACGGCTAAAAGCGGTTCTGCAAGCGCCTCTACAACTGTTACAGTTCTGGGTGGTAATGATCTATCCAGTATGAGTGTAGGTACAGCTACAGCGCCACTGACAGCCGGAACTACTGTGTCGGTCCCTGTTACAGCGGCAACGAAAAGTGGAACAACTATCAATGTTCCGGATTCAGCACTGAAGTGGGAGTTTGTAGGCTTTAAGGGAGCCGTGAAAGATGGCAAGCTTACTGTAAACGCCGTTGATGCAGGGGTTACTACAGGTTATGCTATTGCCCGTTATGATGGATTTAGTGCAGTGGTTGTATTATCAACAGCAGCAGCTACAACATGGGAAGATTTCGAGAAGGTAAGCTATCCAATCGACTTTACTACCAATGTTCCAGCGGTACAGGGTGCTGCGACGATAGTGGATGGAACGGCTGAAAGAGTAGGCTCCAAGGTGCTGTCACTCAGTTATGATATGACGGCTGGCAGTGGCAAAATGTATGCTTATGCTCAGCTGAATGGTACAAGCGGAAAAACAGTTCCAGCGCTTGCGACTTCGATGTCGGTTGATGTAATGGGCGATATGAGCTTGAATTGGCTGCGCGCTGAATTTGTAGACAACAGTGGAGCCACAGCCTATGTAGATCTTGCGAAGATTATCGATTGGAATGGTTGGAAGAACATTAACATCGACTTGTCAGGCTCAGGCATTAAATTCCCTGCAACGCTGAAGAGACTCTATGTAGTCAACGTAGAGGAAGGCCAAGATGAACGGGCGAAGACGGGTACTGTTGCCGTTGATAATATCAAGTTTACAATGCCATCGCTTTCTAGTGATGCAGGCTTACCGAAAGGTACGGCTTCCATGAGCATTGGCTCGAAAGCAATGACCGTAAACGGAACAAAGAAAGCTATTGATGTAGCTCCAATTGTAAAAGACGGTAGTACTTATGTGCCAATTCGGTATGTTCTTGATGCTTTCGGAGGCAGCGCTACTTGGGATCAGGTGAATAAGAAGATCATGGTATTACGCGGAGCCAAGGCACTGGACCTTACCGTAAATAAAAAAGAATATCTGCTGAACGGTAAACGTCAGAGTGCTGAAGTAGCACCAATCATTTTACAAGGTAGGACTTTAGTGCCATTAAGACTAGTTTCTGAACAGCTAGGATTAACTGTAAAATGGGAACAGAAAACGAAGACCGTAACTATCGAATCGTGATATGTTAATATAAAGGAAAACCTTTATAACGATTCGATAGAAAAGGGGCAAGCATCCGTGGAATTTCAAGCCGATGCGATTGATCGCGTCATTAAAAATACCATCGACGTGATGGAGAGCAGCAAGTATCAGATTTTTGAAATATTGCAGGTTGCGCGTGATGAACTTGCTGCACTCAACAAAGAACTGCAGCGGGTCATGGACGAAACGGATGAGACTTTGAAAAAAGTAGACAAGCTGGAGCTGCAGTATCACCGCTCCAGAATCCGGCTGACAGAGGTCAGCCGGGACTTTGTCCGCTACTCGGAGAAGGATATCCGTATTGCCTATGAGAAGGCTACGGAGCTACAGCTCGAACTCATGATGACGCGTGAGCGAGAGGTCTATCTTCGATCAAGACGTGATGAATTACAAATGCGAGTGCGCAGTGTCGAAAATTCTGTAGAGCGCGCAGAGTCAATTGGTTCGCAAATGAGCGTAGTGCTCGAATATTTGTCGGGAGAACTAGGTCAGGTGACGAGAATTGTCGAATCTGCGAAGAACAGACAGATGATAGGACTCAAGATAATCCTGGCTCAAGAGGAAGAACGGAAGAGAATTGCCCGGGAAATTCATGATGGTCCTGCTCAAATGCTGGCGAATCTAGTCCTTAGGACGGAAATTGTAGAAAGAATGCTGGTAAAGCAGGAATTTGGGTTGGTGCAGGACGAAGTAATAGATTTGAAAGGACAGGTTCGATACAGCCTGGAAGAAATGCGTAAGGTCATCTTTAATTTACGACCGATGGCTCTCGATGATTTGGGATTAATTCCGACTTTGCGGAAATATGTGCATGATTTTGAGGAGAAGACGAAGCTGAGGACGACCTTGGAAACCAGAGGTCAGGAACATCGACTATCTTCAGCCATGGAGGCAGCGGTATACCGATTGGTCCAGGAGGCTTTGTCTAATGCAGCTAAACATGCCTACCCGAGTTTCGTATTGGTAGAGATTACTTACCAAGCGCAGTTAATTAAGATAGTGATTAAGGATAATGGATTAGGTTTTAATGTGCAGAAATTAAAAAATCCGCAGGGCAATCGTGAAAGCTTCGGGCTAGTAGGTATGCGGGAACGTGTAGAGCTGCTTGAAGGCAGAATGGAAATCATATCAGCCGAGAATCAGGGGACAACAATCGTGATCCACATTCCGACGAACGTGGAGAAAGGGAAGGAGTAATGTGATGGAGAACTTAAACTCTACTAAAACGCCCATTAAAGTTCTTTTGGCGGATGATCATCAGCTTTTTCGTGAAGGGCTGAAACGTATTTTGAATATGGAGGAGGATATCGAAGTCATCGGTGAATGTGGTGACGGTATCCAGGTCTTAGAGTTCTGTAACGGAACTAAACCAGACATCGTACTGATGGATATTAATATGCCTATTGAGAATGGCGTGGAGGCCACTCAAAAACTGCGGGAAATGTTTCCGGAGGTTAAGGTAATTATTTTATCGATTCATGATGATGAGAGTTATGTGTTTGAAACCCTTCGTAAGGGTGCCAATGGTTATTTATTAAAGGATATGGAGGCTGAGTCCCTTATTAATGCGATCCGTTCGGTCTGTGAGGGACACGCTTTTATTCATCCAAAGGTTACCGGAAAGCTAATCAATCAATTGCGGCGCATGACTTACCTTAATGAGACTGGAGTAGCTGCTGATACGGTAGTGAAGGAAGCCGGTGTTAAGTTTGTGGCCGGTGACAACAATCCTCTAACACGTCGTGAAGCAGAAGTACTTCGGCTGATGGCGGAAGGTAAGAGTAACAAAATGATCGGTGAGTATTTGTTTATTAGCGAAAAAACGGTCAAAAACCATGTTAGTAGTATTTTGCAAAAAATGGAAGTCGATGATCGTACGCAAGCAGTAATCAACTCGATCAAGTATGGTTGGGTAACCTTATAAAAATTTTTACAGATTTACGGTACATATAGGAATGAAACCAAGGAGAGCACAGCTTATTCCTTTAAAATATAAGAAAGTATAAGTTTCACACCATACTTTATATCTTATATTACTCGCTTAAACGCTTACCGTCCTTGCAAGGACGCCGAAGGCGTTTATGCTTGAAGGAACTCTGGGCAGTCACCGACCTTTTAAAGCCGGCATATAGTGTTGGTATACAGAGGAGGTGCATCTCCATGGTAGCCCAGTTGATATGGATTGCGGCTGTTTATGTATCCGCTGCAGTGATTATTCATATGCTGCATAATCGGCAGAAGGTGCGGCAGACACCGCAGTCCGTGAAATGGATTCATTATATTTTGATTACCCGCAATCATGCATCTGTTGTAGAATGGTACATTCGGGCGCTGACATTTCAAGCTTTTTTAACCGGAAAACGATTTCGAGTAACGTTCATGGATGATAGCTCGAGCGATGGAACCCTTGGAATTGTTTCCAGGCTGGCTGATAGTGGCTGCTCTATCGATCTTGCAACATCTATGTACACTTTTCAGGTGAGTGAAGAAGAGTTGCAGCAACAAGGGATTGTGGTAGACTTGCGGTTGTCAGGGCAGTCTGTTTCGTTGCCTTTTATGGGGATGGCAGGAAGTAGGGGATGCGAATCAAAGCGCGACAGATTTTAAGTGAATATGTGAGTAACGGGTGAAGCACACTCTCCAAGAAATGGAGGAGTGTGCTTTTTGCGTTTGGCGGTAAGGGGAGTGTTGTGGGAAAGAGTGATTAATGGTGAAAGTTAAGGAGGCGGATTTTATGCGAGCGGCTGTGTATGCCTTGAAATGTAGAGGGATCTGGAGTATTTGGATTTCTTTAGATCTTACAGTAGATAGATGGTGGTGGTCTGGCGCTGGACCGGAGCGTCAAGGCAGAGGCTTAGTAACGCTGGACAAATTGGTCTTATTATCTCCTGCACTGCCGCTGGGGTGGGTGGTGAAGCTGCGCGATTGTTTTAAACAAAGGGACGGAATGAGGAACTGGGGGGCTAAGGAGTGGGGTCAATACGTAAGCAGTGTTCTTGAGTCTGAGTTGAAGGAGGAAAGGGAAGCAGGAGGAATGGGAAAGGAAGAGTGGCTTAGTGATGGGGTATCGCTATGGTGGCTTCCTGAACAAAGTGGGGGATTTATAGAACCGTCTAGAAAGAATAATGATTGCAGAGGGAATGATTTCGATTATGCTTTACTGGAATCGGAGGCAGAACAACTATCGTGGGTTGTGGCCGGCCGCTCTTTACTGCAGCCGGAAATAGAAACGCTGCTGGCAGAGAGGTTGCCAGAGCTGACAGGTCGTTGGCGCCAGGCGGCACAACTGGCGCATTTGCAGGGGCGGCTGGAGTTGACAGCAGCCATAGGTTGTGATGCCCCGGCTGCGCACGGGGCGAGGCCCCGCCAGCTCCCTGCGGGTGCTGGCGCTCTGGTGCGTGCGGCGGCTAGGCTGCCGCACGCATTGTGGCGCGGCGCTGTCGCTCGCCGCGCGGTTTCGCGCTGCCTGCGCTGCGGCAGCGCCCCAACCGGCCGCACGGCATGCGCCGCGTGCGGCCTTATGGGCTGCGCCTATTGCGAGGCCTGCCTCGCACTTGGGCGCAGCCGGGCTTGCGCGCTGCTGCTGCGCAGCGCAGCGCTTCCGGCCGTGCGGTGCACGGCCGCCCTTGACCCCACCGCGGCCGCAGGCCGGTGGGGGCTAAGCCCAGCGCAGGCGGGAGCCGCTGGCGCTGCGCTGGGTTTTCTGGCGGAGCGGCGCGAGCGCTCCGCCAATTCGTGCCCAGAGCGGTTCCTGCTCTGGGCGGTGACGGGAGCCGGGAAGACGGAGATGATCTTCCCGCTCCTAGAGGCCGTACTCGCCGCCGGTGGGCGGGCGCTCGTAGCGACGCCGCGACGCGACGTCGTACTTGAGCTCGCTCCGCGGCTCGCGAAGGCTTTCCCGGCGGAGATTCTCGCCGTGCTTTACGGCGGCAGCGCAGAACGCTGGGTGAGTGGTCGCTTAACGCTCGCGACCACCCATCAGCTGCTGCGCTTCCATCGAGGCTTTGATCTCGTTATCATAGACGAGCTGGACGCGTACCCCTACCACAATGATCCTATGCTGGCTTATGCCGCAGAACAAGCCTGTAAGGTAGAGGGCTCTTTTATCTACTTATCAGCCACACCACCACAAGAAATGCAGCGGTTGGTCCGGTCAGGCAGACTTCCACATGCCAGAGTACCTGTCCGTTTCCATGGTCATCCTTTGCCTGTGCCACAGCATCTGACCATGACATCTGTTCAAACATGCCTAAAGCGTGGGATGTTACCTAGATCTCTAATATATACGCTTCGTAAGTCGCTCGAGCGCGAGGCGCAAATCTTTTGTTTTGTTTCTCGTATTGCACATATTGAAGGATTACTGCTTCTGCTTCGTCGGAGCTTTCCCGGCGTAGTTATCGAGGGTACCTCCTCCAAAGATCCCTTCCGGGCAGAGAAGGTAACTGCTTTCCGCAGCCGCGCGATCACCCTATTAATAACAACTACGATTCTGGAACGGGGAGTTACAGTGCCACGCAGCGATGTATTTATTTTGGATGCGGATAGCGATCTCTTTGATGAAGCCTCCTTGGTTCAGATGGCGGGTCGTGCCGGGCGATCTAAGGATGATCCTGCTGGGTGTGTTGTATTTGCCTCTCCCCAGTGGACCCGATCACAGCGTGGAGCGATCTCCCAGATCCGTACTATGAACATCATCGCTCGCCGCAAAGGATATATCAGTAAGGATGTGACGAGATGAACTCTCTGTTCTCATGGTTAACTAAATCCCAGGCACTCTTGTCCCCTTCCGTAACTCCATGCTTAACTTGCGGCAAGCGCAACCCTGGATCCTCGCAATTTCCTGGAGTTTGCAGGAATTGTGTAGAATCCATTCCTTGGATACGCTCCCCACGCTGCTTGAATTGTGGTCGGCATGTGGGCTGTCCTGACTGTACCCGCAGTAGTGAACCGTCTCCGATTATTTGTAATCGAAGTGCAGTGGCTTACACTAGTGTTATGCGAGAATGGTTGGGTCAGTATAAATATCGCGGGAATGAACGGTATGCCCCTTTACTTGGCCTCATGCTGGATAGAGCCTATCTAACCCTAAAAAAAGAGAAGCAGAGCGCTCTTTTATCCCGAAAACCATCCATCATCCATCGTTCTTGGTCTGCTGATTTGTTAGTGCCAGTGCCTGTCAGTGATTCCCGGCTTATGGAGCGAGGATTTAATCAAGCGGAAAGATTGGCTGATGTGCTATCCAGATGTAGGAAGATTCCACAGCTTCCGCTGCTGATCCGCACACATCATACGGGAAAACAGAGCTTTAAGAGTCGGGCAGAACGACTAGCGGATATGAAGCATGCTTTTGCAGAGAATCCGGCAGTAACAGCACAATTTGCAGATTGGATGAAACGGGAGGTACCTCTAAATCGTCCTGTTCGGATTATTATTGTTGATGATATTTATACAACGGGCAGTACCATTCGTGCGTGCGCTGAGATCATACAACAAATAGGTTCAGATTATGGTTATGCGGTAGAGGTGTATAGCCTAACTTGGGCACGTTCCTGAGGAGAGCGAAATGCATGATTGTGAACAGCCCATTCACTTTTTGAAGAGATCCATGCCCGTAATAGCGTTTCTTCCGTCCCATAGACGAATTCTTTGCAATCATGTAATCTAGGAGCATAAGGATATTATGCGTTGTACAGAATGTACGGAGAGGAGCGGCTGCTTGTTATGAATCTAGACAATTGTCCAAGGTGCGGCCGGTTGTTTGTTAAGAATCTTATGGGGTTGTGCCAGCCCTGCATCAAAGAGCTGGAGCATGAATATGAGATCTGCGTGGATTATTTGCGGGAGAACAAAGGAACCAACATTCAAGAGCTGTCCGATGCTACGGGAATTTCGATAAAGGAGATCACCCGCTTTATTCGAGAGGGCCGGATATCTATAGCAAATGCTCCTAATATGATGTATCCCTGCGAGGTGTGTGGAACGCTGATTCGCGATGGGCATATGTGTGATAGCTGCCGTTCTCGGCTAAGGAAGGATCTCACCAATGCCGTCAAGGAAA
Source organism: Paenibacillus sp. B2(2019) (assembly GCF_008370385.1). NCBI lineage: Bacteria > Bacillati > Bacillota > Bacilli > Caryophanales > Paenibacillaceae > Paenibacillus > Paenibacillus sp. B2(2019). The sequence continues at coordinate 130,934 of NZ_VTZR01000013.1, read as the reverse complement.
GTGCTGCTGGGGATTCTACCAAAAAGACAACAGACGGTGCATATCGTGCCATAGACAAGTTACGTGACCTATAAAATCTGCAAAAAAACGTTTGCAGCTATAAAGAATGTTTCAGTCTACGCCGATAAACTTAGTAAAGATTATCGGCTTTTTTATATTAGAAGGAAGGTGAAGTTATGAAAATTAACGAGACCGGACGAATTAACGCGATGAATCCGTATCAACGCAGCGCGGATGCGCAAAGGCAGGAACAAATGAAGAAAAGTTCACGCAAGGATGAGGTTTCGATCTCTGATGAAGCAATTCAGCTCTTGCAAGCACAGAATTCTGGTAATGATGCTGAACGTGCACTTAAGATCGACAGTTTGAAGCAACAGGTCTCCGCAGGTACCTATCAAGTAGATGCAGCTAAGCTAGCAGAGAAACTCGCCCCATACTTTAAGCAATCCTCCGAGAATTAGGTGAAACCATCCATGGCATTGACGACATTAATAGAACTATTGGAGCAGCTGGACGAAGTGCATAACCAAATGCTGGAGCTGGCCGCTGAGAAAAAACAGACGATTATGGACAACAAGGTGGATGCCTTAATCGACATCCTGAACCGTGAGTCCAAATTAATGAAACTGATTGGACAGCTCGAGGAACAGCGAATCGCGGCAGCATATACCGTTCTGCAAGGCGTGGGTATTCGTTCCAACCTGAACCTGAACCTAACTGAGCTGTCCAGACTTATATTTGACCCTGAAGACAAGGCACGACTGCTGCATATTCAGCAGAAGCTTTCTGGCACTTTGCACCGCTTGAAAGAAGCAAATGAGCTTAATCAGAAGCTGATAGAGCAGTCGCTTACTTTTATAGATTATTCTTTGGATCTGCTGGTCGGAAGACCGAATCAGGATATCACATATCATCGTCCGTCCGATAAGGGCAATGGCGTAAATCGGTCGGGGATTTTTGATGCACGAGGCTAGAATTGTACTGATGAAGTGTTCTGCTGGAGCAGAACATAAGGAGGAGTAAGAAGCATGACATCCACATTTCACTCGATAGAGACCGCGAGACGTAGCCTTTTTACTCAGACCGCAGCTCTTAATACGACTGGACACAATATCGCAAATGCGAATACCGAGGGTTATACTCGTCAACGTGTAAATATGAAGGCTGCTTTACCTATTGAAGCGTATGGATTTAATAAATCTACCGTTCCTGGTCAAATGGGTACAGGGGTGGAATTTTCATCTATCGATCGGATTCGGGAAATGTTTCTGGATGATCAGTACCGTGGTGAGAATTCTGCATTTGGTAACTGGAAACTTCAAGCAGATACCCTCTCTAAACTAGAAGCGATTGTGAATGAACCATCGGATACAGGTATCCGTACAGTTCTAGATAACTTCTGGAAATCATGGTCTGACCTTAGTAAAAACCCTGAGGATCCTACTGCTCGTAAGATTGTAGTGCAAACTGCACAATCTTTGACAGATGCCATGAATTATATGAGCACGCAATTAGATAATCTTGATCGGGATCTAACTACTAATATTGAGGTTAAAGCAAAAGAGGCTCAGGGTTACCTGACCGCTATCGCAGACTTGAATAAATCGATCTATAAGATCGAAGGTATGGGCGATCAGGCGAATGATTTACGCGATCAACGCGATCTGATGGCAGACAAGCTATCCAAGATTGCTAATATTACCGTTGTGGAGACGGAAGCTGGTTATAACGTTTCACTGGGTGGACAGCCACTGGTAGAGGGTGGAGAAGTTACTGCAACCGTAGATAGTGCATTTCTTAATAATGCTTATGCCGCTGGAACTTTGAAGGGCGGCGAGGCTTACGGAATGATTTTCTCCAAAAATACTTATGTTACCGACTACAAAAAACAACTCAACGATATGGCTAGCACGATTGCTACTGGTAACGTTGAAATTACAATACCGGCAGGTTCCAATCTTCCTGAGGGTACGGTGTTGACTAATGATGCTAAGATTACTCAAGCGGATGGCACCGTAGTTACTTTGGCCGCTGGTCAGGCAATGCCTAAGGGAGCAACGATGTATGAGGACGCTAAGACCATTGTCAAAGGCTTGAACGGACTCCACAAGTTAGGTTATGCGATGGATGGAAGCGCTGGTCGTGATTTCTTTGTAACCTCTGGTGATGCTGGAACGATCAAATTGAATCCGGAAATTGCTGCGGATGTAAACTTATTCGCAACCTCGCTACGTACAACTGTTGATGCTGATGGCAACACGCAGGTTGTTAAAGGAAATAACACCTTGGCTCTTTTATTGACAAACCTCAAGGATAGTAAATTCACTACGCCGGACGGTAAAGTTAGCAATACTGTTGGTGGACTTCTAGGCTCTATGGTTGGCCAGTTGGGTATTCAATCGCAGGAGGCAGCGCGTCAAACCGATAACTCAGATTATCTGGTAGAGCAGGTTAACTCCCGCCGTCAATCTGTCAGTGGTGTATCGCTGGATGAAGAAATGTCGAATATGCTAGTATTCCAACATGCTTATAGTGCCGCTGCGCGTTTTATGACTACTTTTGATGAACTGCTTGACAAATTGATTAATTCCACCGGCACAGTCGGCAGATAAAAGGAGATATAGCGTATGTTGAGAGTAACCTCTAACATGATGAATTCACAGCTTCTGCTTAACTTAAACCGTAATGCACGTACAATGAACGATACACAGTTACAGCTTTCAAGTGGACAAAAAATTAACAAGCCTTCCGATGATCCAGTAGGGATCACGTATTCCCTACGCTACCGTGCAGAGCTTTCATCTAATGAGCAATATACCAAGAATGTAGATAGCGCACTTTCCTGGTTAGATTATAATGATACTGTTCTGGGACAGGCTGGTGATGTTGTTCAGAAGATTCGTGAACTGACAGTACAAGCTGGGACCGGAACTAATCCGCAGTCCGCACTTGATAGTATCAATTCAGAAGTGTTGCAGTTGAAAGAACAGCTTGTGGATATTGCTAACAGCACACTAAATGGTAAATATATCTTTAATGGTGAACAATACAATACCAAACCTTATGATTTTGCTAAAGGTGCAGATGGCACCTATGATGTAACTAAGCCGATTACTACAGATACTGGGCAGATTCAGTTTATTGTAGGTGAGGGTGTACGTATGCCTATTAGTACCAGTGGCAATGACGTATTTGGCAGAACTGGTGAAGCGGATAATTTATTTACCATTATTAATAATATTTCGGGTGCCTTACAAGCGGGTGATATTACTGCAATATCTAATCAACTTACAAATATTGATACGCGCATGGAGAACCTATTAACGGCCCGTTCAGAAATAGGAGCTAAGGCTAATCGTGTAGAACTAATGCAGGAGCGTCTGAGTGACTTAAACATCAATCTTACTGATTTGCAGGCCAAGACGGAAGATGCTGATTACGAAGGTTTGATTATGCAGTCGAAGATTCAGGAAAATATCTATAACGCCTCATTATCTGTAGGTGCAAAGATTATATCTACAACTCTCGTGGACTTTATCAGATAACGGAGGTGGTTCTTGTTGCTTCAGCCGATATTGCAAATCCGTCAGACGCCTGCTGTGATTGGGATTGATGCCGATCCGGGCACCTATTCGATTTCTCAGCCTAAAGCTGAAGTCAATGTAAATACCACACCCGGACAACTAACGGTTCAATCCACTCGGCCTGAACTTACCATAGATCAATCTCGTGCATGGGCAGCCTATAATGGCGGTAATTTGTTTGATATGAACAAACGAATCTATTCCGGCATTCAGCAGCTGTATCTTCAGGGTATAGCTAGAAAGGTTGAGCAGGGGAATCGGATGGCAGAGTTTTTTAAACCGGGTAATACGATTGCAGAAGTGTACGGCACAGATACCGAACCTAATTCATTTCCAGAGATTCGTGGACCAGCATCATATGATAATGTCGATATTCATTTTGAGACTAGAGCCCCCAAAATTAATTTTCGGGCCGCCCATGTTGATATACAGGTGGAAAGACGTAGTCCTGAGATTGAGTATACCCGAGGCAAGTTAAATATATATATGCAGCAATATGCAACCATACAGTTTTTTTTACCTGAAATTAACGTTCAATTGTAGGTCTTTAAGCTATAGATGTGCTGGGAAGCACCTCTATAGCTTTTGTGCTATATATGGTTTGGTAGTAGTATTTTTATGATGCCAGTTATTTTGAGGAGTGAACAACTTTGATTATAGAAACACTATCTTGGGGCGAAATTGATGTAGATGAGGACCAGTTATATCATTTTCCTAAAGGATTACCAGGTTTTGATGAAGAAACAGACTTCGCTTTGATTGCTGTGGAGGAGACACCTTTTTGGTACTTACAGTCTGTGAAGGAAAAGGGATTGTCCTTTTTGCTAAGTGATCCATTTGTTTTTTATCCATCTTATGAATTTGATCTTCCAGATGATGAGGCGGAAGAACTAGGGATCGACAAAGAGGTTGTCGTTCGTTGTATCATTACTCTGAAGGAACAAGTTGATCAGTCTACGATTAATCTTCTTGCACCCATTGTATTGAATCCAGTGAAGCATGCTGGGAAACAAATCGTTCTGCATAGAGCTCCTTATCATACTAAGCACAGCCTTTTGCTGGAACAGTCGGTTATCGATGGAAAGGACGGTGTATGATATGCTTGTACTTACCCGCAAAAAAGGTGAATCCATCGTTATTCAGGAGCAGATAGAGTTGACGATCCTAAGTGTGGAAGGTGATATAGTAAAGGTGGGCATCTCGGCGCCTAAGCATGTCGATATTTTCCGAAAAGAGGTATATCTTTCTATTCAAGAGGCTAATCGTGAGTCTGTTGCTCCTATACAGACTGATTTGAATGCCTTGATCCATCGATTTCGTGGAGAGAAGAAGAGCGATTAATAGACGTATTTAAATACGTAGAATCTAGAACCTAGGGCTGCCCAAATGCAGACTTAGGTTTTTTTTTGGTTTTAGAAATATTTTTGAAAAAACTTCGAATTACTCTAAACTGTTGGGCATACGCCGTCGATATATGTAGTAGACGTTGAACCTGCAGGGCGGCCGACCTTAAAGGTTCGGCGTTTACCACATGGATGTGGAACTAACTTAATTTCAGGGAGGAAATATCAAATGATTATCAACCACAATATCGCCGCAATGAACACACACCGTCAGTTGGGTGTAAACACTGCCGCAACTAGCAAAAATATCGAAAAGTTGTCTTCCGGTCTTCGTATCAACCGTGCAGGTGACGATGCAGCTGGTCTCGCAATCTCCGAAAAAATGCGTGGACAAATCCGCGGTTTGGATCAAGCTACTCGTAACGCTCAAGATGGAATCTCTTTGATTCAAACAGCTGAAGGTGCATTGAACGAAACTCACTCTATCCTGCAACGTATGCGTGAGTTAGCGGTACAATCTTCGAATGATACGAACACTGATGCCGATCGTACAGAGCTTCAAAAAGAAGTTACAGCTCTTACGGCAGAAATTGATCGTATTTCTACTGATACAGAATTCAATACTCAAAACCTACTTAACGGTAAGTTTAGTGGTAAAAAAATTCACATCGGTGCGAACGCTAGTCAGACTTTGTCCGTGAGTATTACAACTATGGGAGCAAAAGCACTTGGCGTAGATGCTATCGATTTGTCAAAACAAAGCTTAGCCAATAAAGCTATCACTTCTATCACTAAGGCGATTTCACGTGTGTCTGCACAACGTTCATCTTTAGGTGCGATTCAGAACCGCTTGGAGCACACAATTAACAACTTGGGTACATCTTCTGAAAACCTATCGGCTGCTGAATCCCGTATTCGTGACGTTGATATGGCGAAAGAAATGATGAACCAAACTAAGAACTCTATCTTAGCTCAAGCAGCACAAGCAATGTTGGCTCAAGCCAACCAACAACCTCAAGGAGTTCTTCAACTTCTTAGATAATAGTTTGAGTTAAGATTATAATGAGGTAGATGGCGTAATCGCTATCTACCTTGTTTGCTAAAGAGGAGAATGAAAAATGACCTATTATATTAATGGAGAAAAGTTCAACCAGAAGGAAAGCCTCCAAGAAACTTATCAAGATATGGTTTTGTATCTAAATCAAATTTCATCAATAATTGTGGATAATGCGGGAGTGCCTCTCGATGAATTGGATATTAAGGATCTTTTGAAAGGACATAACAATCCAATCTTTGAAACAAAGTTAATTATTGAGCATGAACAAGAAGTGCTTCAAAACGTGCATCAGTTTTCAAAAGAGCTTTTATTAACAATTGAGAACTTGAATTTGAAAAGTATTGAAGATATATTGTCAGCGTTTTCTGAGTTGTCTGCTACATTATTAGAGTTATCGAATGTGGATAGTTATTTTAAGTTCAATAAGATTAGCAAGACAAATATAGAATTAACTGTGAGACAAGCGGAACAAAAAATAGTGGAAAATGATTACTCATCTATTACTGAGATTATCGAACTAATCTACTCAGAATGGATTGAGGATTTTATAGAGGAATTAGAAACCAGAAAGGGAATCAATCAGTGAGTATGTATGAAATAACAAGTGGAACAGCAGATGATGGAAGTCAGATATACATTTATAAATCAGAGGGTATAAATCTGCCGTTAAATTCTAAAATCTCTCCTAAGAGAGAGATAGCTAAACTTTTGAAAAAGGAAATATCAGAGAAGAATAAAATTACTTTTGTAATAGGCATTGGAAATGGTGAGATTATAGAAGCCCTTCATGCAGATTATCAAGATATTCCGAAAGTAATTATCATAGAGCCTTTCAATGAAGTTGTATTGAATGAATCTACATTGAATACAATTAAAATCAGTAAAAATATAGAATTCTACTATTTTAGAGACTTGCTGCCTATAATGATAACCACTATTATAGAGCAGTTTAGAGGTCTCTCTTCGCAAATCATTATTCATCCTAAATATGACCAAACGGAATCCCAATTCATAAATGATACTTTGAAATTAATAGAGAAAAGTTTAAGTCTGTATGTAATCAATAATAATACAGTGAATTTTTTTAAGAAAAATTGGATCATAGAGCCGATATTAAACGTAGTTTACACCTATGAAATGGATCCGATAGATAAGTTGTTGAGAGAGTTTCGAGGAAAAGGAGCTATACTAGTCTCTTCTGGACCATCCTTAACGGATAATATTGATCTTATCAAAAAAACAAAAGATCATATGTATGTTTTTTGTGTAGGCTCTGCTTTAAGGGCGTTGTTGAAATATGATATTCATCCCGATTTTGTTGTTTCGATTGACGCTAGTTTAACAAATTATGAAGCTCACTTCAAAGGACTTAATTATGAAGGTATTGCTATATTTGATACGATGACTCATCATTTAATTTTGGAAAACCATCAAGGACCGGCTCTGAAAATGTTAAGTGAGATGGATGGTATTACGGGAAGTTTATTTCCTGAGATGACTCGATTCATATCCGTCGCTTCGGTCGCTATTTCTACCTTAAACCTAATTTATCAACTTGGATTTGAAGAAGTGTATTTAGTTGGGCAGGATTTATCTTTTATTGATAAGAAGTACTATGCCGAAGGTATAACAATACATGAAGGAGTTAGGATAGAAGAAGAATTGTGGGTGGATAGTAATGACGGAGGAAAGGTATTAACTTCTGAGACGTTATATGCACAGATAGATTCATTCAATCAATTAACGAATCTTATAAAAGATCATATCAAAATGTATAATCTTTCGAAAAAAGGTGCGAAGATTAATCATGTTCCTTATATCAACGCCGAGAAGATTGATTACCATAGGTTTGTAAAAGATGTGGATTTCTCTGTTAATCAAAACATAAAGAATAACAAGGGAAAAGAAAAAGCAATTGAAGTAATAAAAAATCTATATCAAATTCTTGATTTAGTAAAAGTAGAAGAAAGAAAAATGAAAAAAATACGTGAAAATGTAGTCAATATTTCCGATATAAGAACATTATTGAAAAGCGTGAAGAAGCTTAGAAAAGAGCCGCTGGTTGAAGGTTCTTTATTAAATCAGCTAATAGATGATGTTCAAAGAATAAGTAATCATTTTGAATACAATTATAATGAGACCCAGACTACAAATGATCAAAGAAAAGAAATGAGAGATAGTATTCACGTACTGTTTATAAAACTAAAGAAATATTTAGAGTTATTATTAAACGATGAAGAGATTCAAAAGTTTTATTCTAAAGGGTGAATGTAAATGAAGAATAAGGTATTAATAACAGGAGCGGACGGATTTATCGGCTCGCATTTAGTAGAAGAACTTATACGCCAGGGATATGATGTACGAGCATTCGTCTATTATAACTCATTCAACTCGTGGGGGTGGCTTGACTCATCATCAGATGATGTTAAGAGAGAGTTAGATGTATTCTCAGGTGATATTCGTGATCCACATGGGGTAAAAGAAGCCATGAAGGGTTGCGATATGGTTTTACATCTGGCCTCATTAATTGCAATTCCTTATTCTTACCATTCTCCAGATACGTATGTAGATACAAATATAAAAGGAACATTAAATATACTTCAAGCAGCACGTGAGCTTGGCGTATCTAAAGTAGTTCATACGTCAACTAGTGAAGTATATGGAACTGCTCAATATGTACCTATTAATGAAGAACATCCTTTACAGGGACAATCACCGTATTCTGCATCGAAAATTGGTGCGGATCAAATGGCGTTATCTTTTTATCGTTCGTTTGAAACGCCAGTAGCAATTATCAGACCGTTTAATACGTATGGGCCACGTCAATCTGCACGTGCTGTTATCCCGACGATTATCACACAGCTTGCATCGGGTAAGGAGAAGATCAAACTGGGTGCTTTAAGTCCGACGAGAGATTTTAATTATGTTAAAGATACTGTCAGTGGGTTTATTTCAATTATGAATAGTGAAAAAGCACTTGGTGAAGTGATTAATATAGGTAGTAATTATGAGATTTCAATAGGAGACACAGTTAAGGCTATTGCTGATGTAATGGACAAAAAACTTGAAATTGAAACAGATGAAGTTCGCTTTCGTCCTGAAAAAAGTGAAGTGGAACGATTGTGGGCAGATAATCAAAAAGCGAAAGAATTGCTCGGCTGGGAACCATCATACGGTGGAATAGAAGGATTTAAACGTGGATTGAAAGAGACAGTTGATTGGTTTACAGATCCCACGAATTTATCAAAATATAAGGCAGATGCATATAACATATGAACAAGCAGTGGCAGGAAATAATTCAGGGCATAAAAGAAATTTATGGTAATAAAGATTTTATTCCCTTACATGAGCCGACCTTCAGTGACAAAGAAGTTGAGTATGCAACGGACTGTATTCGAACAGGGTGGGTCTCATCTGTTGGTAAATATGTCGATGAGTTTGAGAAGAGGCTTGTAGAATATACAGGTGTGAAGCGAGCTGTTGCTGTTGTTAATGGTACTGCTGCTTTGCATATTGCGTTAAAAATTGCTGGTGTGCAGGCGAATGATGAGGTTTTTATGCCGGCGCTTACATTTATAGCAACAGCAAACACGGTTTCATACTTACAGGCAGTTCCTCATTTTATTGATGTTTCTGAAGAAACATTAGGCATTGATCCCAAAAAACTTGAAGAATATATTCGAGAGATTGGTGAGATACATAATAATCAGCTCATTAATAAAGTGACGGGCCGTGTAATACGGGCTATAGTTCCCATGCATACATTTGGTCATCCTGTAGATATTGATCCGTTAATTGATGTTTGTAAACGGTATAATCTTGTTCTTGTCGAAGATGCAGCGGAATCACTGGGTTCTTATTATAAGGGAAAGCACACGGGGGGATTTGGCCTTGTAGGCGCGCTCAGTTTTAATGGTAACAAAATCATGACCACTGGTGGCGGTGGAGCGATATTAACGAATGACGAACAACTTGCAGATTATGCAAAACATATTACTACAACTGCCAAAATACCGCATCGTTGGGAATACCGTCATGATGAGATAGGGTATAATTACCGAATGCCCAATATTAATGCGGCTCTAGGATGTGCTCAAATTGAAAAGATGGATGTATTTCTTGCGAAAAAAAGAGCGTTAACTCAAAGTTATAAAAAGTTATTTGAGCAAATAGATGGAGTAGATTTATTTGTAGAACCTGCTTTTGGAACGAGTAATTACTGGCTTCAAACCATTATCCTTGATTCGGAGCAACACAGTCGTGATGACGTGCTAGATTTATTGAATAAGGATGGAGCAATGGCAAGGCCAATTTGGACGCCAATGAATGAGTTAACTCCTTATATGCATTGCCCAAAAGGTGATTTGACAGTGACAAATGAGCTGAATAAAAGAGTTATTAACATTCCATCGACTCCTCTTTGAAAGGGGTAATCAACTATGAATAAACGTAAAATTTGTGTTGTCACTGGAACACGATCTGAATATGGGTTGTTGTATTGGTTGATGAAAGAAATCCATTCTGATGCTGAATTGGAACTACAATTAGTTGTTACTGGGATGCATTTATCTCCTGAATTTGGCCTAACTTATAAGCAAATTGAGGAAGATGGATTTACAATTGATAAAAAAGTAGAGATACTCTTGTCATCAGATACCTCTGTAGGTGTAGTTAAATCAATTGGAATTGCAACAATAGGATTTGCGGATGTACTTGATCAATTAAAGCCTGATTTAATTGTTATCTTAGGAGATCGATTTGAAATGTTGGCTGTGTCACAGGCTGCACTAATCATCGGTATCCCGATTGCACATTTACATGGTGGAGAGTTAACCTTTGGCGCATTTGATGACTCTATTCGTCACTCTATCACTAAGTTGGCTACGTGGCATTTCACTAGTACCGAAGAACATAAACAACGAGTAATTCAACTTGGTGAATCACCAGATCGAGTGTGGAATGTTGGTGCGTTAGGAATTGAGAATATTTTAAAGGTGCCACTTTTATCAAAAGATGAGCTATACAATCAGTTAAGTCTTGATAAAAACAAGTCACTTTTGCTTATTACATATCATCCTGAAACACATGGAGATAGGGATGGAATTCATCCGTTATTAAGGGCTTTAAGTGAATATTCAAATGTGAACTTGCTCTTTACAAAAGCGAATGCCGATAATGGTGGACGTTATATTAACGAAGAGATCGAAAAGTATACTAAACAAAATGAGAGTGCCTTCTTGTTTGATTCGCTAGGGCAATTGCGATACTTGAGTGCAGTTAAACATGCTGATTCTGTTATTGGTAATTCATCCAGTGGGCTCATTGAAGTCCCCTATCTACAAACGCCTACTGTAAATTGTGGTAATAGGCAGGCGGGCAGACAAGGACCGTCATCGGTTTTTGATGTTGAGTTAGATGAAGGATCTATTAAAAATGGCATTGAACAAGCTCTGCAATATGCTGGGCCTTATGAACAGCTCTTTGGTGATGGAAATGTTTCTCGCAAAATAGTGGAAATTCTTAAAGATATACCTTCCTATTTGATTCAGAAGGAGTTTTATGACTTATGAGCCATCAAGTATATATAATCGCCGAAGCTGGTGTGAATCATAATGGTTCTCTTGATCTTGCTTTTAGACTAGTTGATGCAGCAGTGCAAGCTGGAGTAGATGCGGTAAAATTTCAAACCTATAAGACAGAAAATCTTGTCACCAAAAATGCAAAACAGGCAGAGTATCAAGTGGAGAACATTGGAGAAGAGACATCACAATTTGCAATGTTAAAGAAATTAGAACTTTCGTATGAAGAGTTTTTTCAAATTAAGGCTTATTGCGATGAGAAAAAAATTGAATTTCTATCTACACCCTTTGATCGTGAAAGTATCGATTTTTTAGTAGATGAACTCGCGATTCGTACTGTGAAAATTTCGTCTGGTGAATTAACAAACACACCGTTCGTTCATTATATTGCTACAAAACGTAAACCAATAATTTTATCAACAGGTATGGCAACTATTGAGGATATACATGAATCTTTGTCCTTCATTGCTTACGGTCTGGCGTATCCAACAGATGAAGTGAAAATAGAAGCTGTGCAAAAGTTTTACCCCTCCTCTGAGGCAAAGAAGTGGTTGAAGGATTATGTAACGGTATTGCACTGTACAACTGAATATCCAACTCCGTACGGAGATATTAATTTGCAGGCGATTGATCATTTAACAAGAGAGACCCAATTAGATGTGGGTTTATCTGATCATTCAGAGGGGATATACGTGCCTGTAGCTGCGGTTGCCCGTGGTGCTCTGGTTATTGAAAAACATTTTACAACAAGTAGGCTTTTACCCGGACCAGACCACCTCGCATCCTTAGAACCAGATGAATTACAAGAGATGGTGAAGGCAATCCGCATTATTGAACACTCATTAGGAGATGGAAATAAAAAGCCAACTATCAAGGAGCAGACAAATCAAATCGCTGCTCGTAAAAGCTTAGTAGCTGCGAAGTCAATTATGATTGGAGATACTATTACTAAAGAAAATTTAACTGTCAAAAGACCGGGAAGTGGTATGGCTCCTTCACAATATTGGTCACTAATCGGTAAAAAGGCATCGAAAAGCTATAGTGAGGATGAGCTAATTGATGAGTAAGCCTGTTATCCTTATTGGAAACGGTGGCCACGCCGCGGTCATAACTGATATTTTGTTACAGCAAAAACGCTCAATTATGGGTTTCACAGCACCGGAAAAACAAGAGAATCGTTTTGGACTTTCATATCTTGGCACAGATAAAGTCATTGACTCATACAATATTTCTGATATTGAACTTGTACTTTGTTTAGGTTCTATTGGAGTACCTTATATTAGAGCGGATATATTTCAGCAATTTAAAACAAAGGGTTATACATTTTCCTCAGTCATTCATCGAAATGCAATTATTTCTCCTTACTCAAAATTAGGTGAGGGTGTGCAAATTATGGCGAGTGCTGTTATTGAATCTTTTGCAAGTGTTGCCGATAATACTATTATAAACACATCTTCAAGTATCAACCACGACTGCTCAGTTGGAAGTAGTTGTCATATTGCGCCGGGAGTTACACTTTCTGGAAGCGTGATAGTCGGTGATTTAACACATATTGGAGCAGGATCGACAATTATTCAAAACGTTCAGATTGGAAGTCAAGTAATAATTGGAGCAGGATCGCTAGTTTTGCAAACGATAAAGGATAGAAGCAAGGCATACGGAACTCCCGCTAAGGAAGTGTAGAATAATGACAAAGTGGAGAAAAATTTTGATAAGCCCTCAAGTAACGATTTTGCAAACTATGAAATTAATTGATGATTCTGCACTACAATTCGCAATAGTCGTGGATGAAAACAGGTGTTTACTTGGGACGGTTACAGATGGCGACATTCGCCGAGGACTCCTAAAGGGTTTATCTTTAGATACTTCAATTCAAAAAGTCATGAATGAAACTCCTATATACGAAAACGCTGGAAAGAAGCAGTTTTATTATAGAGAAGTAATGAAAAAGTTGAAATTAAAGCAGCTGCCGATTGTAAATCAAGAAAAGCAGATTCTAGATGTTATTTTTGTGGATAATGTAGTAGAAACTTCGCAAAAAGAGAATACCGTTATATTAATGGCTGGCGGTCTTGGGACGAGACTTCGTCCTTTGACGGATCATGTGCCGAAACCTATGTTGAAAGTTGGAGACAAACCTATTTTAGAAACAATTATTGAAAGTTTTAAAGGTTTTGGATTTACTAATTTCATTTTGTCGGTAAATTATAAGAAGGAAATAATTAAAGATTATTTTCAAGATGGATCTCATCTCGATGTAAATATATCATATATAGAAGAAACAAAGAGGCTCGGTACAGCAGGTGCATTGTCACTTATAGTCGAGAAGCCCGAGCATCCTTTTTTTGTGATGAATGGAGATCTTTTGACTAAAGTTAACTATGAGCAGCTACTCAATTTTCATAGTGAAACCAATTCTGTTGCGACAATGTGCGTAAGGGAGTATGAGTATCAGATACCATATGGTGTTTTAGAGATGGAGAATCACCGCTTGTTATCAATTGAAGAGAAACCGATTCATAAAAGTTTTGTTAATGCAGGTATTTACGTTTTAAGTCCTGAGGTTTTAAAAAATATTCCTCAAAATGAATTTTATGATATGCCGGATCTTTTTAAGAAATTGATGAATGAACAAATAGAAGCCTCAGCTTTTCCCTTGAGAGAGTATTGGCTTGATATAGGGCGCTTGGATGATTATGAAAAGGCTAACTATGAATTTTGTGGAGGCTTAGTATGATAAATAATAAAAAAATACTAGCCATTATCCCCGCACGCGGTGGCTCAAAAGGGCTTCCAAGAAAAAATATTCGTGAATTAGCAGGGAAGCCTTTGATTGCATGGACGATAGAGGCTGGGCGAAAATCTAAATATATTGATAGGTTAATTGTATCATCAGAAGATTTCGAAATAATCGAAGTAGCAAAGAAATATGGAGCAGAGATCCCTTTTGTTCGCCCAAAGCATCTTGCAGAGGATGAATCCTTAGGATTGGATCCGGTGTTTCATGCATTGAGAGAGTTACCTGGCTATGATATTGTAGTTCTACTACAACCGACATCACCATTGCGCTTAACTGAGGATATTGATGCTTGTATTGAACAACTAATAGATTCAGGGGGGCCTGCATGCGTCAGTATGACGGAGACAGAAATATTACCCTATTGGATGTATACTTTGCAAGATAGTGGATTAATGAAACCTATTATTACAAAAAAAGAAATCGGAATTAGACGGCAAGATTTACCACCTGTTTATATTTTGAATGGTGCGGTTTATGTTGCAGAGACAGAATGGTTGTCTAGAGTAAAGTCATTTATAACAGAAGAAACCTCAGCGTTTATTATGCCTAATAACAGATCTTATGATATTGATACCGAAGAAGACTTCTTGTTGTGTGAGTGGAAGATGAACAAGGATTAGGTATATTGTTTTTTTGTGAGAGCATTATGTTTAAGAATAATATA
This sequence comes from Paenibacillus sp. B2(2019), assembly GCF_008370385.1. Classification (NCBI taxonomy): domain Bacteria; kingdom Bacillati; phylum Bacillota; class Bacilli; order Caryophanales; family Paenibacillaceae; genus Paenibacillus; species Paenibacillus sp. B2(2019). Next base: position 115,907 of record NZ_VTZR01000013.1, on the reverse strand, counting down.
TATCTAATCACCTTTTATGGCTTCTCTACGGAGAGGCTTGTTTTGTTTTTATGTTCAAAAAATAAGCTCCCATAAAGAAAACTACTAACCTTGACAATATTACCCATATTCAGACTCGACGATCCGGAGATTATAAGTTGATCCATAATCTAGAGAAACATATATTTCTATATTCTCAAGGATAAGTCCTAAAGTATCCCTGAAACTAGCCGATATATAAAGTATAATATGAGCGTTGTTGGAGGTCGGGGTATATGAATGTACAGTTTTCTTTTTCTGCTAGTTCTATGTCGGTCGGACAAAGCAGGCATGAGGTAACATCTAGCGCTGAATCGGAAAAGGTCCAAAGTAATCCGGTTACTATTCGAGATGCTAAAGATATCAGTCTGAAAGAGAAGCAAGGTGATAACATAACTGTTGCTGAGGAACAGCTTATCCGCACCATTGAGCGAGCAGTGAAATCTCTACAGGGGCCCCAAACCGCGCTAGCAATCAGTATCCACGAGAAAACGCATGATATTATTGTCAAAGTGCTTAATAAGGAAACCGGAGAACTTATTCGTGAAGTGCCACCAGAGAAGACTCTTGATTTAGTGGCTAAAATGATGGAAATTGCAGGTATTCTTGTAGACGAAAAAATATAATGTAGGGGGTACTAATTTGGTTACAAGAATTAATGGGTTTTCAGGGATGGACATAGATAGTATGGTCAAGAGTATGATGGCCGTCAAGCGTGCCCCCTTGGACAAACTATATCAACAAAAAGAAATTTTAAATTGGACTAGAGATAGCTACCGTGAGATTAGTAGTAAACTATATGATTTTAGAGTTAATAAGTTATCGGATAAATATAATTTGTCATCTGCATTAAACTCAAATAAAGCAATTGTTACTGGTAATACCGTTGCAGTAAAGGCCGAGTCGACAGCCACCGCGAACGGAATAGATATGGATGTCACAGTAAAGCAGTTAGCAACAAGTACTACGTTGGAGACAAATGGAGTAGGGCTAAATAAAACTGGGAAAACTACATTGGCAGAACTGGCAACAGGCAAAGCTTTCAGTGACCTTACTGATGCAGAAAAGGAAAAAGACTATACTATAAATATTAATGGTGTCAGCTTCAGTAGCTTGAATGATGCAACGAAATCTTTATTCACCGGAGCTACCTCTATTTCTACTTTAGTTTCAACAATTAATGCTGACAGTAAAGCCGGTGTAATAGCTAGCTTTGATGAGATTACAGGAAAGTTGGTAATTCGATCTAAGACAAGTGGTGCTCCGAGTAATGATCCGACAAGTGTAGATGGTAAAATAGTGTTAGGATCAGATAACACTATACTTAGTGATGTATTTAAGGGCATAAAGCAATATACCAATCAAGATGGAAGTTTGTCGGACACAAAACCTGGACAAGATGCTGTTATTAGCATAAATGGTTCAAACGATATAAAACAAAAGAGTAATACGTTCACTATAAATGGGGTACAACTAACACTACTCGCTGAAACTGGTACAAATGGAACCTCTAAGATCAGTAACCAATCCGATCCAGATAATTCTATTAAAACAATAAAAAGTTTTATCGAAGATTATAACAGTTTGCTTGGATTGTTTAACAAGAAAGTGAATGAAGCTAAATATAGTGATTTTACTCCTCTGACGGATGAACAAAAGAAGGAAATGAAAGAAAGTGAAATTCTAACTTGGACTCAGAAGGCCCAAAGCGGGCTTCTTAAAAATGATGACATCTTAAGATCAACCATATCGTCCATGCGTATGGTTATCTCTGAAAAAATGGGTAAGCTGAGTGAGTTGGGCATTACAACGGGGAGTTATTCTGAGGGCGGAAAATTAATAATTAATGAAGCGAAGCTCAAACTAGCGATTAGTAATAATCCTCAAAGTGTAATAGATTTATTCCAAGGTTCTGCTAGTCAGCCCAATGAGGGGCTTTTTGATAAATTAGGAGATACATTAGCTAAGCCATTGGAAAGTATCTCTATACGTGCGGGTACTAACAAGTATACTGCTGACGTCACTAGTACATTCAAAGAAGAGAGTGTTATGGGCAAAAAGCTCAAAGACTACAATACTCGAATAAACAACATGCTGACAATATTAACAAATACTGAAAAACGTTATTATAAACAGTTTTCAGCGATGGAGACAGCCATGAATAAACTAACGACACAATCTTCCAGTCTGTTCTCCAGTTAATATAATTATTATAAAGAGGGTGAGTTTTTTGATTAGATCTCCATATGAGACATACCGCAAGTCTTCAGTCCAAACCTCAACCCCTGCGCAGTTGGTGATCATGCTGTATGATGGAGCGATCCGCTTTGTTAGAACGGCAATTGATGGACTTACAAAACAAGACTTTGAGAAAACAAATCTTAATTTCGGTAAGGCCCAGACAATTATGAGTGAGCTGATGTCTACATTAGATCATTCCTATGAAGTTTCTAAGAATTTGTTCTCACTTTACGAATATACAAATCATCTATTAATTGAAGCCAACATCCGCAAGAGCCCAGAAAAAGCGGAAGAGGCCATTGGCTACCTTACAGAACTTCGGGAAACTTGGCTACAAGCATCCAAAATCGCTGCAGGCCAGGGACAGGCTGAAAGTGCTCATGGATGAGTTAATTCAAAGCCTGAAGGAACTAACCTTAGATATCACGGATAGACTCTATGAGACTACCTATGAAGAGTTAGAATTTTTTGTCGAGGATCGTCAGGAGCTTGTCGACTCTATTGCAGAACAAGCCGAAATTTGTAAGGCGACGCCCGCACAAAAACAAGAAATAAATCGAATTTTGGAATACGATAATGTGATCTTAGACAGAATGAACGCCCTTCGATTGGAAGCCCAGGACTGGTTACAGAAGCGTAATCAGGCCAAAGTACAGCGTAGCGCATACGAGGCTGCTTACACTCCAGATAGTTTTCTAATGGACCGCAAAAAATAATTTATTTCGGTGTTTCACTATAGGAGTAGACGGGTATTAAATACCGTCTGCTCTTTTTTTGATCCTTACGCCGCAGCTATTTCTTGATTATGGTAAATTAAACGTCCTATTTTACGTGGTAAATTATTGCATGTAAACATTTACTTTTCCAATTGACAATGAAGAAGTTACGGTGGTATAGTCGATTTGTGAGCAAGACTCACGTTCATCTGATGACGAAGGGAATGTTTAATCAATGGAAGGTAAAGTAAAATGGTTTAACGCAGAAAAAGGTTATGGTTTTATCGAGACTGCAGACGGTGGCGACGTATTCGTACACTTTTCCGCGATTCAAACTGATGGTTTCAAGACTTTGGATGAAGGCCAATCCGTAGAGTTCGATATCGTTGAAGGTGCACGCGGACCACAAGCAGCTAACGTAATCAAATTATAATCATACGGCTAAGCCGACCTACATATAAGTAGATGGTTAGCAATTTAGACAGCGCTAGCAAGGATCTTGGGAATTCTCCCGAGATCCTTTTTTTGTGTGCTTGGGGCCCCCGCAAAGTACCTGATATGCATCGAAGTAAAGCTCCACTTTGTGGGGATATTTTGTGTGTTCATAAGCCTCTATCAAGGCAGTTAATAGAAAGAAAATAGCGTACTTTGTAAATTTTTAATATGGAAAATGTTAGAATTCTCCGAAATGTGGGTAATAGCTTTACGTTGAGCTGTTTATCTTACCTCGACGCACACTATGTTAGCCTAGGCCAATACTTCCAAGAAGAGATTCTTATAGCCTACGCTATCAAAACTTTTAGGAGGATGATTAGCAGGATGAAAAAGAAGTTGCGCGGTCTTATGACCGGAGTTTTAGGAGTTAGTATGTTATTAGGATCTCTTGGCAGCGTATCTGCCGCCTCCGTACCTAAGGATATTCAAGGTCACTGGGCCCAAGCTCAGCTCCAGGAATGGTTAGATAGTGGATACCTTGGAGGATACCCAGACGGTACAGTTAAACCCAACAAGGCAATTACGCGTGGTGAGTATGTGACTCTGGTAAATCGCCTGTTCGGTTTTAAAGAAAAAGCAACTGTAAGCTTTAAAGATATGAAAAGCACAAACTGGAACTACAGTGAAGTGGCTAAAGCCGTGGAAGCTGGTTATATCGGAGGATACGAGGATAATACGTTCCGTCCTAATAGTCCGCTCACAAGACAAGAGGCAGCAGTAATGGCTGCGAAATTACTTAAATTGAGCACCAATACCACTACTAGCAAATTTAAAGACAATGCACAAATCGCAGCATGGGCAAAAGGTGCAGTATCCGCTGCAGCGGATAAAAAGATTATTAACGGTTATCCGGATGGAACCTTCGGTCCTAAGAGATCGTTAACACGTGCAGAGGCTGTAGGTATCATCAATACCTCGGTCATCTATTACCCAGGTAGCGGGACAGGTGGTGGAGTAATTCCTACCCCAACGCCAACGGCTACTCCGACACCAACAGCTACGCCAACGCCAACAGCTACTCCAGGTGGAGGAAGTGGTGGTGGATCTGGCGGCGGTAACGGTGGTGACGGAAATGTCACAACACCAACCGTAAGTGGGGCAACCTATGGTAACGTTGGTTCGGTAACAGCCGATGTATACCTGACATCTTCCGTAACGGGCTCAGTGTACTATGTTGTAGCTCCTTATACTGCTAACGTAAGTGCACCGAGTGCATTGCAGGTGGAAAAAGGACAAATCAGCAATGGAACTGCAAGCGGAATTCATGGTAGTGTTGCAACTGTAACCAACACAACGGTTACATTCTCTGTTTACGGATTGAATCCTGGGACAGAATATGCAACATATATCGTAGCAGCTGATGCATCTGGCAATCTGTCTACTGTAACAACCGTTCGTTTAACTACTGCTCAGGCAACTGCAAACTCGATTACGCTTTTTGAACCAGGACAAGTAGGTACTGTTACAGCAGATGTATATGTTAAATATGGTGCGACAGGTGGCACTCCAACACCGGTAAGATATGTAGTATTGCCGGCAAATGAAAAAGCACCTAGCGCAGCACAAATTTCTTTAGGGCAGAATAGTGCTGGTACAGCATTGACTGCACCATGGACGGACACGCTTACGTTCGCTCCTGGTGTAAAACATACGCATACTTTGACTGGATTGACAGCTAATACTGCCTATAAGGTATACGTTATTACAGGAACAGGTACACAATTGTCACCTGTAGAAATCATTCAAATTCATACCAAGTAACTTAATCTTATACTGTCTCAGTTTGGGAATATAAGAATGGAATTCGTACTATAATAACGTCAGGTTTACTCTTGGTCCGGTGAGGCGAATAGTTGCTCTTACCGGACTTGTTTTATTTGTGAACACTACGACAATATTTGTTATCTAATTGTAAGGGCTGTAAGGAATTACTTTTTACTTAGGCTTAACAATTTGGTATAATGAAGGTGTAACTAAAGGAGGAGTGGCCATGCAATTCACCATTCGAGGTCAACAAATTGACGTGACCGACGCTTTGAGAGAGTATGTTGATAAGAAGCTCAGCAAACTTGAGAAGTATTTCGAAGCACCCCCTACCTCTGAAGGGTCTGTGACGCTTGGCGTAGTTCGCGGCCTTCATACGGTGGAAGTAACCATTCCGCTTGCTGGCGTGACGCTTCGTGCGGAAGACCGCAGCGATGACATGTATGCTTCCATAGATGCCGTTGTGGACAAGCTGGAACGTCAAATTCGCAAACACAAAACGAAGATCAATCGTAAGTTCCGTCAAGAGGGACTCAAGACGCTGTTTGTGGATGGAGCTAGTACCGCTGTTGCTGTAGAAGAACAAGATTATGATGATTTAGAAGTTGTGCGGAACAAACGCTTTACGATGAAGCCGATGGATGTAGAAGAAGCGATTCTTCAAATGAACATGGTAGGACATAATTTCTTTGTGTTTTCCAATATCGACACCTCGGAAGTAAGCGTAGTTTACAAACGTGATGATGGTAAATATGGACTGATTGAACAGGGCTAAGATACAATGATGCCAGTTATGCTCTAAGTATAAAGGGCCTCGAGAGTTAGTCAGAACCTAAGAAATTTAAACCGAGCCCCTATTCGCTTGCAGCGAATAGGGCTCTTGTGCGTATAAGCGACTATATTTGAAAAATGTGGCTGATACACCTTGTATTGCGGCATCTCTTACAAACTGTTACAATTTATGAAGCAGCGGAATCGAATTTATAAATGGCCCTTTCAATTTTGTGAGGATGGGCTCGGTTCCACCATCTGTGTTGCATGAAAGGGGTTAACCATGCTAGGACTTGTAAAGAAAATATTCGGAGACACCAACGATCGTGACGTTAAACGTCTCATGAAGACAGTCGATGTAATTAATGGATTGGAACCGGAATTTGTAAAGCTATCTGATGAACAGTTACAAGCTAAGACAGCAGAATTCCGTGCCCGTATTGAAAAAGGCGAAACTCTGGAAGAAATTCTTCCTGAGGCATTTGCAGCCGTACGTGAAGCTTCTAAGCGGACACTTGGTATGCGGCATTTTGATGTGCAGTTAATTGGTGGTATGGCTCTGCATGAAGGCCGAATCTCCGAGATGAAGACTGGTGAAGGTAAGACACTAGTAGGTACATTGCCAGTGTATTTGAATGCTTTGCTAGGTAAAGGCGTACACGTAGTAACGGTCAATGACTATTTGGCTCAGCGCGACAGCGCACAAATGGCACAAATCTATAACTTCCTGGGCATGACGGTTGGGGTTAACCTGAGCGGTATGGACCATGCTGATAAACAAGCTGCTTATGCCTGCGATATTACGTATGGCACAAACAACGAATTTGGTTTTGATTATTTGCGTGACAACATGGTGCTTTATAAAGAGCAAATGGTTCAGCGCCCTCTGTATTTCTGTATTATTGATGAAGTGGACTCTATTCTTATTGATGAAGCACGTACACCTCTTATTATTTCCGGACAAGCTGAGAAGTCTACAGAATTGTATTTTTCAGCAGACCGTTTCGTGAAAAAGCTTAAGGCTGAAGAAGACTACACAGTTGATATTAAGGTGAAGTCTGTAGCCTTGACTGAAAAAGGTGTGGCTACTGCTGAGCGCGCTTTTGGTATTGAGAACTTGTATGATCACAGTCATGTAACTTTGAATCACCATATCGTCCAAGCCCTAAAAGCAAATGTAATTATGCGTCGTGACGTAGATTACGTTGTAAACGAGGGTGAGGTCGTTATTGTTGATGAATTTACAGGACGTCTAATGTCAGGTCGTCGCTATAGCGATGGGCTGCACCAAGCGATTGAAGCGAAGGAAGAAATCGAAGTACAGAATGAGAGTATGACTCTTGCAACAATCACATTCCAGAACTACTTCCGTATGTATCGTAAACTCGGTGGTATGACAGGTACAGCGAAGACTGAGGAAGAGGAGTTCAAGAAGATTTATGGTCTTGAAGTTCTTCAAGTCCCTACGAACAAACCAAATCAGCGTGTAGATATGCCAGATGTGGTCTACAAGAGTGAGAATGGTAAGTTCAAGGCTGTCGTGGAAGAAATTGTAGAACGTCACAAAAAGAACCAGCCTGTACTGGTCGGTACAGTGTCGATCGAGAATTCAGAGCTCGTTTCTGAAATGCTGAAGCGCAAAGGTGTTAGACACCAAGTGCTTAACGCGAAGCATCACGCTGCGGAAGCAGAAATCATTACCCATGCAGGTCAGCCAGGTACAGTTACGATTGCTACCAACATGGCTGGACGTGGTACGGACATCGTTCTGGGTGAAGGTGTGACAGATCTTGGAGGTCTGCATATCATTGGTACAGAGCGTCATGAATCGCGCCGGATTGATAACCAGCTGCGCGGTCGTGCGGGTCGTCAAGGTGACCCTGGTTCAACACAATTCTACTTGTCGCTTGGCGATGAGCTCATGAAGCGTTTTGGTGCTGACAACGTTCTGACTATGATGGATCGTCTCGGATTCGAGGAAGATCAGCCGATTGAGAGCCGCATGATCACGCGTGCTGTAGAATCTGCTCAGAAACGTGTTGAAGGTAATAACTTTGATATCCGTAAAGTCGTATTGCAATATGATGACGTGATGAATCAACAGCGTGAAATTATTTATAAACAACGCCGTGAGATTCTGGAGTCCGATAATATTAAAGATATCGTGCTTGAAATGATCAAGCCTGTAATTGAGCGTATCGTTCTAGCACACTGTAGCGATGATATTCCTGAGAACTGGGAACTGCAAGAAGTTGCTGATTACGTAAACAGTAAGCTTCTTGAAGAAGGTGCTTTGACCCGTGATATTCTATGGGGCAAGGAAGCAGAGGAAATCATCGAGTTCATTTTCGAACGCGTGCTTGAGAAATATGCTGCACGTGAAGAACGTCTGGGTTCAGAACTCGTACGTGAATTTGAGAAGGTAATCGTGCTTCGTTCCGTAGATAGCAAATGGATGGATCATATTGATGCAATGGATCAATTACGTCAAGGGATTCACTTGCGTGCTTACGGTGGTACGGATCCACTTCGCGAATATCAATTCGAAGGCTTTGAGATGTTTAATACTATGACTGCTACGATTCAAGAAGAAGTAGCTACTTATATTATGAAGGCTCACATCGAGGCGAATCAGGAACGCCAATCCGTTATTGATGAAGACAAGATCTCTACAAACAGCGAACCTGTTGAGAAACGTCCGGTTCATGTTGAGGCTGTGACTGGCCGTAATGATCTTTGCCCTTGCGGAAGCGGCAAGAAGTACAAGAATTGCCACGGTCAAAACGCATAAGACAAACGTTTAGTAGCGCTCATATTCAGGTGTTGAAGATGTAAGTCTTTAACCCTGATCTCTATGGGTATACTAACCATAAAGAGCGGCTGGGCCCGGGGGTATCCCCCGTTTACGGCCCAGTCGCTTTTTTGGATCTTTAGCACTTGAGTGAATGTGGAATGGAGAGAAGGTTTGGAACTGGAGAAACGGAGTGTTCGCCTTTGTTTCGGGATTCCAACCGCTATGCGGTTATCAATTCAAGGAATCTGGAAATAACAGCGATCGGAAGTCCAATCCTTCTCGGAATGGCTGAACATTCACTCATTACTAACTTTCCAATAGCGAAGACCGTAACAACCCATTTTGAAAGGTGAAGTGACCTATGATAGAACCAAATGTAAAGCAAGATCTGCGTGAAATAGGCAAGAAACTAACTGACCTTAGGGGGTCTCTTTGACTTAGATCTTAAGCAAGAGATGATTTCTAACTTTGAAGAGAAAATGGCGGCTCCAGGATTCTGGGATAATAGTGAGCAAGCGCAGAGTGTAATCGCTGAGATGAACGCTGTGAAATCTTCCGTAGATCAATACGAGAAGCTTCAACAGGAATACGATGATGCTGCGATGATGGCAGAGCTTGCGGATGAAGAGGGCGATGAGGATCTGGCAACAGAAATCGGAGAGACGATCCGTAGCCTAGGTAGTAAAGTGGATGAATTCGAGCTGCAATTGCTGCTTAACCAACCGTACGACAAGTTAAATGCTATTCTTGAGCTTCATCCAGGTGCAGGCGGAACAGAATCCCAAGACTGGGGACAGATGTTGCTGCGTATGTACACACGTTGGGCTGAGAAACGTGGATTTAAGGTTGAAGTGCTCGATTATTTACCGGGTGATGAAGCAGGAATTAAGAGTGTTACACTGCTTATCAAGGGCTTCAACGTATATGGATATTTAAAAGCTGAGAAGGGTGTCCATCGACTAGTGCGGATTTCTCCGTTTGACTCTTCGGGTAGACGCCATACCTCTTTTGTGTCCTGTGATGTCGTTCCGGAAATTACGGATGATGTAGAAGTTGAGATTCGGACTGAGGATCTTAAGATCGATACGTATCGTGCGAGTGGCGCCGGTGGACAGCATATCAATACCACGGACTCTGCGGTACGGATTACTCACTTGCCGTCGGGCGTAGTGGTAACCTGCCAGAACGAACGTTCACAGATCAAGAACCGGGAACAAGCGATGAAGATGCTGCGTTCCAAGCTCTATGAGCGCAAGCTGCAAGAGCAGCAGCAGCAATTGGATGAGATTCGCGGCGAGCAATCCGAAATCGCTTGGGGCAGTCAGATTCGTTCCTATGTATTCCATCCGTATAACATGGTCAAGGATCATCGTACTTCCGTGGAAACAGGTAATGTGGGTGCAGTAATGGACGGAGACCTGGACGCATTCATTGATGGGTACTTGCGTAGCCAGATCAAGGTTGAGGCGGATTAAGGGATTTTTTCGGGAATATAGGAAAGTATAAGCTTACTCCATACTTTATCTTTATATTTTTTTAGGGGAAACGGATACCATTCTTTGATATGGATGGAATAGCCGTTTCTTCTTACGTAGAGCAAGATGACACTTTAAGGAGCGCCATGAAATGCAAAAAATCAATTCTCGCAATAAACCCCCGCTGATTCCACTGAATGGACCCGTCCGTCATGTGGTGGATACAACGCTTATTCTGATCGGTTCGCTAATCACGGCACTGGGGTTTAATCTTTTTTTTCTGCCTAATCATATAGCTTCTGGTGGTGTATCGGGTCTTTCTGTATTGGCTGAAGCTTGGTTTGGGGCTGAACCGGCATTTACGCAATGGGCACTTAATATCCCGCTGTTTGTGCTCGGAGTAATCTTCCTGGGTAAACAATACGGCGTTCGCTCGTTGCTCGGGAGCTTTGTATTGCCGCTATTTATCTTGTTGACAAAAGATTTGCCTACACCGACAACCAATCCACTTTTAGCCTCCATTTATGGCGGTATCTGTGTGGGGGTGGGACTTGGCGTTGTGTTCCGCGGACGGGGCTCAACAGGTGGACTTACGATTTTGGCGCAGATCATTCAAAAGATATCCGGTCTCAGCTTCTCAGTTTCCGTTGTGTTGCTGGACGGGACGGTTATTGTGCTGGCTGCATTTATACTCGGCATGGAGCAGGCGCTGTATGCGCTGATCGGATTGTTTGTTACAGGTAAGGCCATTAATGCAATAGAGGTAGGCTTCCGTTATACGAAGGTTGCTTATATTATCTCGGACAAGACAGATGAAATATCTGCGGCGATATTAAATGATCTGGATCGTGGTCTGACAAAGCTGGACGCACATGGCGGGTACACTGGAGATGCACGTACCGTTCTGATGGTAGTGGTAGGTCAGAATGAAGTATCAAGGCTAAAGGCGATTGTCCAATCCGTAGATACAAGTGCATTTGTTATAATTACCGAAGCACATGAAGTGTTAGGCGAAGGATTTAAAAGAGAAGCGTAATCTCTCCTACAGGGGAGGCGACGCTTCTCTTTTTTTCTAAATGAGGTTATATTTAGGATGAATAAAGTTCACATATTGTGTTGTATTTATATTAATAGGGATGTATAATAATACATATTTCTAAGACGGTATGCATTATATTAAATAATATATTCAGGATAAGCAGGAAGTGGGGATGACAGTGGAAGGCAAGCTGAGGGCGGCGATTGTTGGATCAACGGGTTATGGAGGCGTAGAGCTGATTCGGCTACTACAAAGTCATCCTAAAGTAGAGATTACTTCGGTAATTTCCTCATCTAGTGCAGGGGATGCGATAGAGGAAGGGTTTCCTCATTTGACGGGCATTATTGACCGAAGGCTGGATGGCGTTGATCCGGCGCAGATGGCTGAGCGGGCGGATGTGGTTTTTACGGCTACGCCATCTGGTGTAAGTGCAAAGCTGGTGCCGCAGCTGCTGGAAGTTGGACTTAAGGTCGTAGATCTATCCGGTGATTTCCGATTGAAGGATGGCGCAGAGTATGAGCACTGGTACAAACATACGGCTCCTGCTGATGAGTACCTAGAACAAGCTGTGTACGGACTTTGCGAGGTGTTCGGAGAGCGAGTGGCTGGGGTTGATTTTATATCTAATCCAGGCTGTTATCCTACGGCTACACTTCTTGGACTAATTCCTGCGATTCAGGCAGGCTGGATTAAGCATGACAGTATTATTATTGATGCCAAATCCGGGGTTACCGGAGCAGGACGCGGAACGAGCCTGATGGTGCATTATGCAGAGATAAACGAGAACTTAAAAACTTATAAAATAAATAAACATCAACATATACCAGAAATCGAGCAGACGCTCACGGAGATTGCTGGAGAAAAGGTAACCGTAACGTTCACCACACATCTCGTGCCTATGAGCCGAGGTATTATGAGTACGATGTATGCAGGAATGACGGGCAATTATACGGAGCAGGATTTTGTGAATTTATATCGTGAATATTATGCGGGCAGACCTTATGTGCGGGTGCGCGATGTAGGTGTGATTCCAGCGACAAAAGAAGTTAGCGGCTCTAATTATTGTGATATCGGATTTGCGACAGATGCTCGTACAGGGCGGGTGACCATAGTCTCCGTCATTGATAACGTTGTAAAAGGTGCGGCAGGTCAGGCAATACAGAACCTTAATTTGATGATGGGATGGGAGGAAACCCTTGGCCTCGGTTACACACCTGTGTATCCATAAGGATCAGCGGTACAAATAACATGAGCGAGATTGAATTATTTACTACCTTGGAAGGTGGAAGCATTACTTCACCTAAAGGATTTAAGTCCGGAGGACTGCACTGTGGATTGAAAAAAACAGACCGCAACGATCTCGGAGTCATCCTATGTGAGGTTCCAGCTACGGCTGCTGCCGTATATACGACAAATGTTTTTCAGGCGGCTCCTCTGAAGGTGACGCGAGAAAGTCTTGTGAACGGAACGTTGCGGGCGGTAGTCGTGAACAGCGGGAATGCTAATGCCTGCACAGGTGAACAAGGCGAGGCCGATGCTTATGAGATGCGCGCTGCTGCGGCTCAACATTTGGGTGTAGAGGTTAATGATGTTGCTGTCGCTTCGACTGGTGTGATCGGTGAGCTGCTGAAGATGGATTGCGTACGTAGCGGTATTGCTGCAATACCAGAAAAGCTGGACGGTGGGGCTGCTGGAGCGGAGGAATTCTGTCAGGCCATACTTACAACTGATTTAGTTAAAAAAGAGGTTGCCGTGAAGGTGCTTGTTGGCGGTGTAGAAGTTATTATTGCTGGAGCTGCGAAGGGCTCCGGGATGATTCATCCTAACATGGCTACCATGCTCGGTTTTATGACTACAGATGCTGATATTTCAGCAGAAGATTTACACAGTCTACTTCGTTCTGCTACGAACGTTACTTTTAATATGATTACAGTTGATGGTGATACAAGCACGAATGATATGTTAGTGTCGATGGCGAGTGGGCTTGCAGGTAATGAGAAGCTGACTCGATTTCATCCGGATTGGGACGCTTTTGCTGCTGGATTCACTTATGTGTGCCAGACGCTTGCCAAAGCGATTGCTCGAGATGGCGAAGGTGCAACTCATCTGATTGAGGTTCAAGTGAATGGTGCTGTTCATGACGAAGCTGCTTCAGCGATTGCCAAGACAGTGGTGGGTTCTAGCCTAGTGAAATCTGCTATTTTTGGAGCGGATGCGAACTGGGGACGGATTATTGCTGCGGTTGGACGCGCGGGTGTGCCAGTATCGCCGGAGCGTGTGAACATTTCGTTAGGTGATATTGAGGTGCTACTGCACTCGAAGCCGGTTGCTTTTGATGAGGAGAAGGCTTTGGCCTATTTGCAAAAAAGTGAAACTGTGCTGATCACTGTAGATTTGCATGATGGAACCGGAAAGGCTACAGCTTGGGGCTGTGACCTAACTTACGATTATGTGCGTATTAACGCTGCATACCGTACCTAATTTGTGGCGGCTTAAGCCCACAAGGGAAGGATACCGAACTTATGACGCTAAATAGCGAGCTTGAACTTATAGATGCATTAGATGGTAGTGGATTGTTTGTGATGAAATGCGGCGGCAGTACGCTGGCTGCTCTTCCTGATTCTTTTTTCGAAGATTTACGAGATTTGCAGCAGGAAGGCATTCAGCCTGTAATTGTTCATGGCGGAGGGCCAGCCATTTCAGAGAATCTAGCAAAGCTAGGCATTGAAAGCAGCTTCGTGAACGGTCTGCGAGTAACCACCGAGGCAGTACTAGATGTCGTAGAGATGACGCTGACAGGGAGTATCAACAAGGCGATTGTAAGGCGAATTCAAGGAAGTGGCGGTCTAGCTCTAGGGCTATCCGGCATCGATGGAAATATGATTACTGCTAGACCCGTAGCTAATAGCGCTGAAGTAGGTTTGGTAGGCGAAGTAACGGAAGTGAAAGCTGATATCGTAACAGGGATTATAGGTATGGGATATATTCCTGTCATTGCACCTATCGGTGTAGATGCTGCAGGTCAGCGCTACAATATTAACGCAGATACAGCAGCAGGGGCAGTCGCTTCTTATGTAGAGTCTCCCCAAATGATCGTAGTTACAGATGTGCCTGGCATTATGAGTACGGTGGAGGGGCGAAAGGTTGTGCTTCCATCCGTTACCGTACAGGAAATCGAAGCTTTAATTGAAAGTGGAGAAATCTACGGCGGCATGATCCCAAAAGTACGGGCAGCTATCGATTGCATTCAAGGCAGCGTTTCAGAGGTTATCATTGTGGATGGAAAAGAACCGCGGGTGCTTAGCCGAGTACTGCAAGGTGAAGCGATAGGCACACGTATTATTCGTTCGTAGAATCATAGATGAATATCAATTAGAGGTGCAGCCTGGTACACAGGAGCACAAGGTGGGAGAGTGACTTAGAATGAGCAAGCTTACACAAGTGGAATTGGATTCGCAAGCAGGGGCACAGCAGACCGATACAGTAGGATCAGGTACACCGGATGTTGCAGCAGGCAAGCTGAGCGCGGTATTCCCTTCTTACGCCAGATATGATCTCAGCTTAGTTAAAGGCAAAGGCACTTGGGTATGGGATGATAAGGGCAATAAGTATCTTGATTTCACAAGTGGATTAGCTGTGACCAGTCTAGGTCATGCTCCTGAAAAAGTCGGTGCGAAGCTGAAGGATCAGATTGATACGCTCTGGCATGTCTCGAACCTGTTCCATATTCCTGGACAGGACAAAGTTGCAAATCTTTTGACAGAAAATAGCTGCGCTGATCAAGTGTTTTTCTGCAATAGTGGGGCAGAAGCGAATGAGGCTGCAATTAAGCTGGCTCGTCGTTACCACCAGAAGGTAAAAGGTGTCGACCGTTATGAGGTCATCACATTTGAACAATCCTTCCATGGACGTACATTAGCCACACTGACAGCTACAGGTCAGCAAAAGGTAAAAGAAGGCTTCCTGCCGCTTCCAACAGGCTTCAAGACGGTGCCCTTGCATGATCTCCCGGCGTTGGAAGCTGCTATCGGTGATCATACCGCTGCTATCATGCTGGAGATGGTGCTTGCAGAGGGTGGCGTGCTAGAGGTAGAACCAGAGTTCTTGAACGCTGTAGTGGCACTGTGCAAGAAACACGGATTGCTTCTGATTGTAGATGAGGTACAGACAGGTATGGGACGTACAGGCAAGTTGTTCGCTCATCAGCATTATGGAATTGAACCAGATATTTTCACTTTGGCTAAAGGGATTGCTAGTGGGTTCCCAGCGGGCTTAATGCTTGGCAAAGGGTATTTGCGTGAAGCATTCTCACCTGGCAGCCATGCATCCACCTTCGGAGGAACACCGCTTGCAACAGCGGTTATGGCAGCGACGATTGAGACGATGCTGGAGGATGAGCTTCCACAGCGCGCCGAGGAAATGGGTAAATACCTGACAGGTCTTTTGAAAGAGAACCTGGCGGACTGTTCTTTTGTGAAGGATATCCGTGGTAAAGGACTGTTAATCGGGATTGAATGTCAATCACCAGTGGGCGATATTGTTTTGGCTGGACAAAAGAAAGGCCTGTTGTTCGTGACAGCGGGTCCTAATGTCCTTCGCTTGCTGCCTAATCTATATGTAAGTAAAGAGGAGATCGACCAAGCGGTAGACATCGTCTCCGAACTCATTCATACTTATGCTAAACAAGCAAACGGGGAGGTAAGCTCATGAGTCAGGGCGTACAGAGTAACAAGCACACCATTGCGCAGCAACTGAAAGGCCGTGATTTACTGGAGCTGAACGATTACAGCCCGGAGGAAATTACGTATCTGATTGATTCGGCGATTGAGCTGAAGAAGAAGCAGAAAAATGGCGAAGAATTTCAGCCGCTGAAGGGGAAAACGATTGGTCTTATTTTTGAAAAATCCTCTACTCGTACGCGCGTGTCGTTTGAAGTTGGAATGTATCAGCTGGGAGGGCATGCCCTTTTCTTGAGCAAAAATGACATTCAGCTTGGACGCGGTGAAACGGTTGGCGATACAGCACAAGTAATGTCACGTTACCTCGACGGAATTATGATCCGTACCTTCGGCCATGACAAAGTAGAGGATCTGGCTCGTTATGCTTCTATTCCAGTAATCAACGGTCTGAGCGACCTGGCACATCCTTGCCAAGTGCTGGCGGATTACCAAACCATTTATGAGCACAAAGGAAAGCTTAAAGGCCTGAAGCTGGCTTATATCGGCGATGGAAACAATATGGCGCATTCTTTGATGATTGGCGGAGCTAAGCTGGGCTTGGACGTATCTATTGCCGGACCGGAAGGTTATGAGCCGGATGCAGCGGTTGTCGCAGAAGCTCGTGAGATCGCTAAAGAAACCGGAGCAAAGATTGTGGTCACTCGCAGCCCGCAAGAAGCCGTACAAGATGCTGACGTCATCTATACCGATGTGTGGGCGAGCATGGGCTTCGAAGAGGAGCAAAAGGCGCGTGAAGCGGCATTCAAGGACTATCAGGTCAATGAGGAGCTTGTAAAAGGCGCGAAGAGCGATTATCTCTTCCTGCACTGCCTGCCAGCCCACCGTGAGGAAGAGGTCAGCACAGGCGTGATTGATGGCCCTAACTCTGTCATCTTTGATCAGGCTGAGAACCGCCTGCATGCGCAAAAGGCTTTAATGGCTGCCCTAATGGGATAAGGAATTTAAATAATATAAAATATAAATCACTATATAAATTGAATTAATGTTGAGCGAAGTTAGGTTTTGGACGATGGAGTAATGGAGCGGAATTTTTGGAACTGTAGGAGCGTAGCGTTCGCCTTTATCATCAGATTTCATCCGCATAATGCGGTTTGAAATAAAAGAAATCTGATGATAACAGCGACCGGAAGTCCAAACATTCCGCGTAGTTACGATTAATCGTTAAAGTGCTAGCGAGAGCACAGTTATTTTAATTTATATAGCCCACACGAAAGGAAGTTGCCACACCATGGCTAAAGAAAAAATTGTACTCGCCTATTCCGGCGGACTAGATACATCCGTTATTTTGAAATGGCTTAAAGAAACTTATGATGCTGAGATCATCGCCTTCACAGCCGATATCGGCCAAAAAGAAGAGCTCGACGGTTTGGAGGAAAAAGCACTAGCAACCGGCGCATCGAAAGTATACATCGATGACCTGCGCGATGAGTTCGCTAGCGACTTCATCTACCCTATGTTCCAATCCGGCGCGCTTTACGAAGGCCAATACTTGCTCGGAACTAGTATTGCTCGTCCACTAATCGCTAAGCGCATGGTGGATATCGCCATCGCTGAAGGCGCAACGGCTATCGCGCACGGCGCGACAGGCAAAGGGAATGACCAAGTGCGTTTCGAGCTTGGCGTAGCTGCCTTGGCTCCGAACATCAAGGTGATCGCACCTTGGCGTTTGGAAGAGTTCCGCAATCAATTTCCGGGTCGTGCGGAAATGATCGCTTATGCGGAAGCTAATGATATTCCGGTACAAGCCTCTGCGGCGAAGCCGTATTCGATGGACCGTAACCTGCTGCACATCAGCTATGAGAGCGGCGTATTGGAAGATCCTTGGTTCGATCCAAGTGCACCTGAGAACAAAGGAATGTTCCTACTGAGCAACGCTCCAGAGGATGCTCCGGATGAAGCGGAATATTTGGAACTCGATTTCGTTAAGGGAGACTGCGTAGCGCTGAATGGTGAGTCCTTAAACCCACTTCAAGTGATGGAGAAATTGAACGAGCTAGGCGGTAAACACGGTATCGGACGTGTAGATATGGTTGAGAACCGTTTTGTCGGCATGAAGAGCCGTGGTGTGTATGAGACTCCAGGTGGAACAATCCTGTTCGTCGCTCATCGCAAAATGGAGTCCATCACGATGGACCGTGAAGTGATGAACCTGCGTGACAGCCTGATCACTCGTTACAGCACTTTGGTGTATAACGGTTTCTGGTTCGCACCAGAGCGTATTGCATTGCAAGCTCTTGTAACACAGAGCCAGCAAAATGTAACAGGTACTGTTCGTCTTAAATTGTACAAAGGCAACATCATCGGCGCTGGAGTGAAGAGCCCAGTCAGCCTGTACAACCCTGAAATTGCAACGATGGAAGCTGATCCTACACAAGCTTATGATCAAGGGGATGCAACTGGTTTTATCCACTTGAACGCATTGCGCCTTAAAGTTTCTACTGGTGTAAATGGAGCTTCGAAATAGAACGATAACATAAACTTAAACGGGCAACCCCGAAGGCCGTTCCTCCCGTCAGGATAGGAGCGGCCCTCTGGCGTCCAAGAGGAGGAAACTACAGGTGAGCAAGCTTTGGGGCGGACGGTTTACTAAAGGAACAAACAAGCTGGTGGAGGAATATACGGCTTCCATTGGATTTGATAAGGCTTTGGCCAAAGAAGATGTACAAGGTAGTCTGGCGCATGTCACAATGCTGGGCAAATGCGGAATCCTTCCACAAGAAGATGTGGAGACGATTAAGCAAGGTCTGAACAAAGTATTGGACAAGGTTAACGCTGGAGAGGTTGTTTTTTCCGTAGCGGATGAAGATATCCATATGAATATTGAGAAACATCTGATCGAGGAAATTGGTCCGGTTGGTGGTAAACTGCACACAGGACGTAGCCGTAACGATCAGGTGGCGACGGACATGCACCTTTATTTACGTGGTCGTGTAGTTGAGCTAGTTAGCTTGCTGCATGAATTGCAGGAAGCTTTGATCGAGCAGGCCAAAGATAATGTAGAGACGATCATCCCTGGTTATACGCATTTGCAGCGGGCACAACCGATCCTGTTTGCTCACCACTTGCTGGCTTACGTATCCATGTTCCGCCGCGATGCAGAACGTCTGACGGACAGCTACAAACGGATCAACGTGCTGCCACTCGGAGCAGGAGCGCTTGCAGGAACGACCTTCCCGATCGACCGCCATTTTGTGGCCGAGCAATTGGGCTTTGACAGTGTGTATGAGAACAGTCTGGATGCTGTCAGCGACCGCGATTTCATCGTGGAGTTCTTGGCGAATGCAGCGCTTGTTATGACACATCTATCCAGACTCAGTGAGGAATTGGTACTGTGGAGTAGCACAGAGTTTAGTTTCGTGGAGCTGGATGATGCATTCTGCACAGGCAGCAGCATTATGCCGCAGAAGAAGAACCCGGACGTACCAGAACTGGTACGGGGCAAAACAGGCCGCGTTTACGGCAACCTGATTGGCTTGCTGACCGTACTGAAATCACTGCCACTGGCGTACAACAAGGATATGCAGGAAGACAAAGAAGGCATGTTCGATACCGTTACTACACTGACTGGTGCACTGCAATTGTTCGCGCCGATGATCTCCACCATGAAGGTGAACAAGGGACGTATGCGTGAAGCCGTGAACACGGACTTCTCGAATGCAACGGATATCGCCGACTTCTTGGTAGGCAAAGGTCTTCCTTTCCGCCAAGCACATGAAGTAATCGGAAAAACAGTGCTCTACTGCATTAACGAAGGCAAGTTCCTGCTGGATCTGACGCTGGAAGAGTTCATGCAATTCTCACCGCTGTTCGACGAGAATATCTATGCTGTTCTTCAACCGGAAGCTGTAGTTAACGCCCGTAACGTTTATGGCGGCACAGCCACCGTTCAGGTGAAAGCTGCAATCGAACGCGCGGAGCAGGCACTGCACGAAGCTAATGAATGGGTTGTAAAACACGGTGACGCTATATTGTAAGTAAAATTAAACATAAATCCCGCCTCGCATACCTTGTAAGGTTGTGCGGGCGGGATTTTTTATTTATAAGCATTTTTTTAGTTATTTATTAGAATAGCCATATATGCCATGGAGGTGTATTCATTTCTCTTAAGCAATTCAATAACCCTATTTAAGTACAAGGAGTCGTGCTCAACCGTCTTAGCAAAGGATTGAACTAATTTAATCACGTGGTTTACTCCGAAGTCTCCCTTATGATGACCTGCCATGCCAATCAAATGTAATTTGATTAAAGAATAATGAACCACAAGCAGAATATAGGAGTCGAAAATATCCGTATTATTTGTACTTGGGAATAGGTTCTTGTATACATAATTCACTAAATAATTCTCTAGTATATATTCATTAGGTGTCATAAAGGGGGCATAGTATTCACTGTACGCCAGTTGGTATCTTTTTGTAACTTCTTCAACTGTTGAATCTTTCGTATATTGAATCCCTTCAAGTAATTCACTAAAGCATTCTATATATCGATAACTCTGTACCCCTGTGTTCATACGAATATCAGTCAGTTCTTTTAAGAGCTGCATTTGAATAGTTGTTGATGTGGTGATACCTGCCAAAGCATCCTGGAAGCTTCCATCTTCGATCAAGCTACTGTAGGAAGAAATTTGTTGAGGGATATCATCTAGTCGTCCTTCTAAATGGTATCCCTGTATTTTCTGGTAGAACATTCCAAGGATTATTAATCTATGTGCTATGGAATAACTTCGATTCTGTAAGACTTGTATTGTGAAAATTCGCAGATCCCAAAAATAACCATCTATTTTTTTTGAAGACATTTCTCGGTTTGTATTTATTTGCTTATTCATAAAATTTCGGACGTTTATGGATTCTTCAATCTCATTAAATTGAATACCAATTGGGTTTAACAATACCAAACGAGCCACCTCAGGACATGACAACGTGGCCGATTTCTCCAATGTTTCATTAACCTGGTTTGTGGTTCGAGGGTAAGTACTACAAACATTAGACAGATAGTCCTCACCTAGAGTCTTATGAATAGAACATAATTTATCTTCATTTAGAAGGGGGCAAGCTGAATTAGAATCCATCACTATTTTTGCATAATTAATTTCTGATGCATTGGAACGTCTGCGTTTTATATGTTTGTTTAGTAGAGGTTTCATTTCTCTATCGCTTACGTTTTTATATTTCTTATAGGTTTTCTGATCAATATCTACTCGCCAGCCTACGCAGCAAGTATCTTCACAATCAGATCCAATGCAAGAGAAATTCTCTAAGTATTCTGGCACAAGAACAACGCGCTTTTTTTCTATCATGATAGTTTCTCCCTTAAAGTTTAGAATGCCATATAGGTTTATTATCGGCAGATATCATGATCAAATGAAGATGCACCCGAACTCTGAACTATACACTGTTCAATGGCAACCAAGCCAATACATCGCGGATTTTGGTATCCCAATAGCCCCATTCATGGTTGCCAGGACCTTCCTCCTAGGTTTAGTAATGGGGAGTGAAACACGGTGACGCTATTTTGTAAGCCGTATAAATACCAAATCTCGCCTCATACCATAATAGGTGGCAGGCGGGATTTTTTTAAATATAAGGAAGAATAAGTTTTACACCGATACTTTATGTCCAATATCTCTCACTTAAACGCTTACCATCCTTATAAGGACGCCGAAGGCGTTTATGCTTGTTATCTAAATAAGCTAATTACAACATAACTGGATTCACAGTGTTCTTTACGGTTATCCTTAGATTAGGGATAGGAGGGTGCGTAAGTATGAGTAGAGAGCAAATCCTAGACGAGCTTAGATCACAATTAGAACTGGGGAATCATATTATTGGAGTAGCCACAGGTGCGGGAATAACGGCAAAGTATGCGAAGCAGGGTGGAGCAGACTTCCTTCTGATGTTAAACTCGGGTAAATTCCGCCAGATGGGGAGGAGCTCTCTCGCTGGGATTTTGCCATTTTGCAATAGTAATGATATGGTGATGGACTTTGCGTCTAGAGAGATCATACCTTTGGTAAGAGATATTCCTATTATTTTTGGCCTTAATGCAACCGATCCGACAAAAGATATGGAGACCTATATCTGTGAAATAAAGAATAAGGGATTTTCCGGAATTAATAATTACCCCACGGTTGGATTAATAGATGGTCAATTTGGAGAAGCGCTCGAAGAAGAAGGGAATGGTTATCTACTTGAAGTAGAAGCTATAAGAATAGCACACGAAAAAGATTTGTTTACCATAGCCTTTGTATTTGACGAAATCCAAGCCGCTCAGATGATCGAGGCAGGAGCAGATATTATTTGTGCACATTTAGGCTTAACCGAAGGGGGATTATTAGGAGCCAAGAAGGTATTCTCGCTGGAAGCTGCCAAGGCTAAGGCGGACAAAATTTTTAATACATGCAATGCGCTAAAGCCAGATTTAATTAAATTGGTGTATGGTGGTCCCGTGAAAACGCCAATTGATGTGCAGTATATGTACAGTAATAATCAAAATTTGATGGGGTATATCGGGGGCTCTGCTTTTGAAAGAATTCCCTCGGAGAAGTCCATTACTAATATAACTAAAGCTTTTAAAGTGTCAGGGACGCTGGATGAAGATGATTTTATGGTCAAAATGTTAGATGGCATCACAAAGCACTATGATTATGTTGAATTTGTAAAAGAATACGTAACCCAAAATTATATGAATGAGATCTTGTTTGCAGATTTAGCTAAAGTGGCCCATGTATCCCGAAGTTACTTAAGTAGTTTGTTTACCAAAAAAGTAGGCTGCAGCTTTCAAACGTATCTCGTACAATTTCGGATGGATAAGGCAGCGGAAATATTACATAGAGACCATATCCAGTTATCTGAGCTAGCGCCATTAGTTGGGTACCAAGACTATGCGCAGTTTAGCAAAATGTTTAAGAAGTATAAAGGGTTCTCTCCAAAACAATATAAATCTAACATAAACACAAAAACATAAGACATAAAAGCGTTTTCATTGATAAACCAAAGAAGTATGATTAACTCATAAGTTGATCATGCTTTTTTGTTGCAGATATTTGAAGAGGAGGTTGAAGAAATGAAGACGATTGCCATTGCCGGAACTTTTGACACCAAGGGTGAAGAATATCTCTACATTAAAAATTTGCTGGAAAGCTTGGAGCTAGGTACGTTTACGATTCATACGGGTGTGTTTGAACCCACTTTTACACCGGATATCTCTAACCGAGAAGTAGCAGCAGCCGCGGGTGTAAGTATAGATGAGCTCGTTGCCAAGAAAGATAGGGCACTGGCAACAGAATTATTAGCCAAAGGTATGGAAAAATTAGTACCTGAATTATATAAGCAAGGCAAATTTGATGGAATTATCTCCTTTGGGGGCACTGGAGGGACTTCACTTGTAACCCCTGGTATGCGGGCATTGCCTATTGGTGTACCAAAAGTGATGGTTTCGACCGTAGCTTCAGGGAATACTGCTCCATATGTAGGCACTAGTGATATTGTCATGATGCCATCCGTAGTGGATGTTGCTGGACTGAACTCCATTTCAACAAAGATTTTTACCAATGCGGCCTTCGCCATCGCCGGTATGCTTAAATTTGAGAATAAACAAGTGATAGAGAAAAAACCATTAGTAGCTACAACAATGTTTGGGGTAACAACCCCCTGTGTGACGGCAGCCCGTAACTATCTTGAAGCTAGAGGATATGAAGTGCTTGTATTCCATGCAACAGGTGTAGGTGGCCAGTCCATGGAAGCGCTAATCGAGGCTGGTTTTATTGAAGGTGTATTGGATCTGACCACAACTGAATGGGCGGACGAAATTATTGGCGGTGTGCTAAATGCTGGACCTCATCGGTTAGAAGCTGCTGGAAAACATCATATTCCACAGGTTGTGTCGGTAGGTGCACTTGATATGTGCAACTTTGGCCCTTATGATACGGTACCCGAGAAATTTGCTGGACATAAGTTCTATAAGCATAACCCTACAGTTACTTTGATGAGAACAACGGTAGAAGAGAATGAAGCCATCGGTAAGAAGCTTGTCGAGAAATTAAATATGGCCAAAGAAAAAACGGTATTAATGTTGCCTCTTAAAGGGATATCCGGCATTGATGTTGCAGGGGAAGCCTTTTATGGCGTAGAGGAAGATCAAATGTTATTTGATACCTTGAGAAATGGTGTGAACAGAAATGTTGTCGAGGTTATCGAAATGGATTGTGCCATTAATGATGTAGAGTTTGCAGAAGCAGCAGCTCAGAAGCTAATAGATCTCATGAGCAAATAACACTAACACAGAACATTTAAATAATGATGGAGGCGTTACACATGAACAAAAATACAAGAACTGAAATCATGGCGAAGTTTAGAGAAGAAGTAGCAAATGGAAAGATTCTTTTAGGTGTTGGGGCTGGCACAGGGATTACTGCAAAAAGCAGTGAAGCTGGCGGAGCGGATATGCTGATTGTTTATAATTCAGGAAGATACAGAATGGCAGGTCGTGGATCACTCGCGGGGTTATTATCTTATGGAGATGCCAACCAAATCGTAGTCGAAATGGGCTCTGAGGTTTTACCTGTTGTGAAAAATACTCCCGTATTAGCAGGCGTATGTGGAACGGATCCTTTTAGAGTGATGGAGGTTTATTTAAAACAACTTAAGGAACAAGGTTTCAGTGGCGTGCAAAACTTCCCAACCGTTGGTTTGATCGATGGCGTATTCAGACAGAACCTTGAAGAGACTGGGATGGGGTATGGTTTAGAAGTAGATATGATTAGAGCAGCGCATGAATTGGATATGCTCACCACTCCTTATGTATTTGATCCTGAACAAGCTAAAGCTATGGCAGAAGCAGGCGCAGATATTCTGGTGGCGCATATGGGCTTGACTACCAAAGGTACAATTGGAGCTAAGACCGCTCTTACTTTAGATGATTGTGTAGAAAGAATTGAAGCGATTATTAAAGCAGGGAAAGCAGTAAATCCCGATATTATGGTTATTTGTCACGGTGGACCGATTGCTGAACCAGAAGATGCGGCGTATGTAATTGAACGGGCAGAAGGTATAGACGGATTCTTTGGTGCATCGAGTATTGAAAGATTTGCTGCTGAAAAAGGAATCACAGAACAGACTGGATTATTTAAAAAAATCACCAAACAAGCATAAATGCCTTCGGCGTCCTTATAAGGACGGTAAGCAATTAAGCGAGAAGTGTAAGGATAAAGTAGTGTGAAACGTGTACTTTATCCTTATATTTTAAAAGAACCCTCCGAAGAGGGCAATCTGGGTAGAACAGATATTAAGGTGCAGCTTATGGCTGCATCTTTTTGTTGTCTATTAGAAGAAGCTAGTTATTACTCAACGGGAGCCAAGCCAATATATCGCGGATTTTGGCATCCCAGTAGCCCCATTCATGGTTGCCAGGACCTTCATCGTAGGAGAAATCAAGGGAGGTTGCTCGGCATGCATCGCGGAATTTCAAGTTATCTGTGTACAGGAAATCTTCTGTGCCACAGCATTGATACAGCGCTGGTTTCGGTCCCGTGGAGCGGTTCACTTCCTCAAGCAGCCATAGAAGGTCTTCGGGCGTTCCGGCGATATCTTCTGTTCCGAAGATCATTTCGTATTCTTTGCTTTTGACGGTAGGATCTTCCGCGTTCATAAAATTATGCGCCATATCAAGTGCTCCTGACAGACTCGCTGCCGCTGCAAAAGACTCCGGTTTACGCAGTCCCAGCTTGATCGCCCCGTAACCACCCATCGATAGTCCAGCTACAAAGTTCTCCTCACGTTTATCTGACAGTGGGAAAAACGAGCGTGCAAGCATCGGCAACTCTTCACTAATAAAGGTCCAATAACGGCCGCCAACCGCCATATCCGTGTAGAAACTGCGGTGCACATTCGGCATAACTACAGCTATTCCCATCTCTGCTACATATCGTTCTATAGAAGTCCGGCGAAGCCAGATCGAATCATCGTCTGACAAACCGTGCAGCAAATACAGCGTAGGGTGAAGTTCACCTCTAGTTACGTTGCTCATCCCGATTTGTGTGGTTGTTTTTTGCGGCAAAATTACAGTCATTGAGGTATTCAATCCTAGTACTTCCGAATAAAATTTGCACTCTATTAAAGCCATTTCATCCATCCCCTCTCTTTCCAAATGATAGCACAGAGCAAAAGTGAGAGATATTGTAGAAATATCTGAATTATAAGGGTTTTGAGGATTGCTGTAGCTGGATATGAGAGAATATAATGGAAGTAGAAAATTAAGGAAAAAACGTGCAAATATGAAAGCATTCTCGTAGGCGGGAGGAAGAAAGTAGGATGAAATCAGGCCTAAAGCAGGAAAAAGGATTTACATTGATCGAAGTGCTGGCCGCTATTGTGATCTTATCGATAATTTCACTGGTACTTACGTCTTACTTTACAAACGCCATGAGTTACTCTAAATCGAATCAAAACAAGACGATTATGGTCAATCTGGCGCGGAACGCGCTGTTTTATGTGGAGAAGCAGGATTTTGAGAAGATGAGTAGTTTTTTTGTAACAGATCCACTAGAGCAAAAGAAAATTGTAGAAGCAGGTGGGGAAACACCCATGATCAAGGCTTCAGAGTGTACAACGAAATTAACATGCGTATATAGCGATATTTTTGTGAATTCAGGAGCACTACCAGATGTATTAAATCCAGTCATTAACAACATCAAATATGAGATTAATATTCGCTACCAGTCCCAACTTCATCAGGAGATGCAAGAGGGAAAGGATAGTGGTGGAGGGGTCGATACTCGTAAGAGTGAAATGGCACCCTATCTGATACCTGTCGAGGTAGAAGTGAGTGGGAATGGAGGGCCAGGAGGGGAAACGTACACTACGGTGGTGGAGGGATATATTACGGATGAGAAGATTCGCTAACCGTCTAAAAAATCAGCAGGGTTTTACTCTAATTGAAATGATCGCAGCCCTTACTATCTTCTCCATGGTTGTAGGGATTATTTCTATGGTGACGATGTTTGGGTTTCGAAGCTATCACAAAATAACGATTGAGAACTCTCTTCGTGAGGAAGCAGATTTGATTATGTCATCTATCATTAATGAATTATATGTATTCGGGCCTACTAGAGTGGAGAATACGACAGATGGATTGAATTTGATAAAGGATTCAGATGGTGTGATATCTACGCGAACTATTCAATTTGTTACTTCTGAGGGCGGGGAAGGTGGCATTACTACACTTACCATTAATAGTGTCATAAACGATCCTCGTACCTCAATTCATTCCGATCTTTCTGGTTCTACGATTGTTTCTACCAATTCTAATGGTACGGGTTGCAAGGTTAATGTACCTTGTAGAAGCGGACTAGTCGATATAAAACTACTTCTAACTCAGCATTACGATGGAAGGACATATGATATGGAGATGGTGAGCAAATTTGGTTTTTAGGAGGAATCACACAATGACAGGACAATCATCACGGTCTACCCGCGTCAGAATAGCTCATACTAGTTTGCAATGCTTAAAGGAAGAGAGAGGCTCGGCACTTGTACTGGTCATGTTCATTGTACTGATTCTTACTATTCTCGGTCTGAGTGTACTTAGTGCTACAGTGGGCGGTGCACAACGGACGGAGACGCGTAAAAATGATGTGCAAAGTCTACACTTAGCTGAAAAAACGCTTGATGAGGCTGTGGCGTATATTACATCGAGCTTAAATAAAAAGATAGAGAGTAATGTAGATATGAGCCAAGAAGACTTGGATCAGGCTATAAAAAAGTTTTTGGAAACACTTCCAACCACACTTCCAGATACACTTTCGGCAGGCCTTAAGGCAAGTACTGGTTTGGCAAACGCAAGTGGGAAGATAAATGGAGTTACATATCCGAAAGAGGCAACGATTGGAAATGGACAGTTGGTCAGATACATAGTGACTATCAAATCGGAGGCTGAAGTTAACGGGGTCAAGCGTAACCTTAAGCAAAGGGTGTTTATAGACACTTTTCCAGATTTTCTTAAATACACTATAGGGTCAGAAAAGAATCTTACAATTAATGGAGCTCCATTAATTATTGGAAATATTTACGCAGGAGATACACTAATTATCAGCGACAAGGCTGAGTACATCTATAGAAAGAATGGTGGTTCGATAGTATCACGTCCCTTTGAGCTGGATGGGGAGGCGCATGTCCAATCCCTTGATAAACTAATTTATAGGGAAGCTGGAAAAAGTGATATAAAGGCTTCTGATATTACAGAAGAAACTTCTATGAATGGCAAGATTCCTCAAGATAAGGTGGGAATTAGAAACCGTCGAACGTTTGTAGAAGTTAATGTTGAGGGTTCATTTGTGGATAAAGTAGCGGAAGCAATAGGGGCGGGGGCTGACAGAACTACGATTAGGAATAAGCTTGCTGAAGGCGAACTAGCATCTTATTTAGCAGGTATGAATCTTTATAATTTTGATGCTATTGACCAGGTTGACTTGATCAAACCAGTTCTTATGGATGATTCGCCTGAGGCTCAGGAGGACTTTGTTGAGAAGATGGTGGAATACAATGAAACAGTAAACATTATAAAGAATCCAACCAAATCAGTTATTTATAAAGGAGATTTGGATCTGGACGGCAGTGGAGACTTTCCGGGTATTTTATATTCAGAAGATGACAAAAACACAACACCATCTCGTAAGTGGTTCATTGTAGACGGAAATCTAATCATTGATAATTATGGTAATGAAAAAGCAGTGCAGATATGCGCTAATATTTTGGTGACTGGAAAGGTAGAAATTAGAGGGAACGTTCAAATTGATTCCACCATGTTTATACTTAAAGAACCCTCGACTATTAATGGGATCCTCGAACATACTACATTGGTGGAAGATGCAAACCTTCAAGGCTTGGGTGATAAGGAACTAGTATTGATCTCCCGTGGGCCAATACTAATTAATCGCTTGGCCGCCTTCAGTAACACTCCTACTCAGTTAGATGCCTTTTTCTATACAGATTCTGAAGCGGATTTATATGGTGTAGGATCTATGTTCTCGCTTAGTGGAGGATTCTTTGCAAAGGGCAATCTTACTATAAATGCTGTGCGGGGAACAGCTGTAGGGAAAGACAATGAAATTGTAATAGACAACAACAGCAAGTTAATCCGATTTAAGGCAGCTTATAACGATAAGATCTTTGAAGATCAGAAGGCTGGACTTCCTCGTGTGAAGACAGTGAACATTAGCGTAGAAGACATGCAGTTGGAGTAGGCTATGATATAAATGTGGAATATAAAACCCCCGAGACGCAGTATCTTTGCGACTCGGGGGTTTTGCCTTTTTAGTAACGATCTTCGTTCTCTACAATTACCTCTACAGAGGCTTGGATTTTAGGGTCTTCAATATACGAAACAGTAATAGTGGCTTTCCCCTTCTTTAGACCGGTTATTTTACCATCTGCTGAAACCGTCAGGATGGCTGTGTTGCTGCTTGTCCAGAGGAGTTTATCTTTAAAGTCATTTTTGATTAAGCTTTCTGGCCAAAGCACAAGACCGTTATTAAATAAATCTCTGGAATTATCCGGCCCAACTCCTATTTTGAATGGCGCGGGTAATGATAGGTTAGTTAATTTAACCCCAATTGCTATTTCTTTAAAGGCTTCAATAACAGGGGAGGATCCTTTTACAATCACTTTGACCTTGACTGATTTGGTAAACACGTTGCCCTTTAACTTTATAGTTTTGTTATCAGGGGTAGGTACGTATGTTGCATAATTACTTCCATCACCTTCCAGGTTCCATACGTATTCAACAGGATCGGAATTCTCTACAGGTTGATCGACAGACACATTTAACGGTATCTCGCTTCCAATATTCACAAAAGAATCGCCGTTAATCCTTATCTCACGAACTGGATTAGTAATTTTAATAGTAAGTTCTTCAGTATCGGCTACATCAGGTTTTCGGTTTGTTTTCACCTTAGCTACAATAGTCACAAATCCAGATCGTTTAGCCTGCAAGGTGGCGTTACTTCCGATGGATGGATCAGAATTCTTGGTTATCGTTGCATCGGCTGAATTAGATCCTGGCTTGATGGACCATTCGTAGCCGGTTATCGTTTCTTCAAAGGGCTCATAGCTAGCTTCGAAGGAAACTTTCTCGCCGACTATAGCGTGATCTGCTCCCTTAATAGTTAAATCAGGTGAAACCACAGTTACTATTGCAGTGGTAGAAACCTTGCTACCATCGTTTCTTACATCTCTTGCCGTAATCACTAGTGTTGCTTCTCCGGCTCTCAGACCTGTTATGACCCCTGTATCTGTAACTGATACAGCATCTGGCTGCATGGATAACCAAATTACTTCTTTATTGTTGGCATCCTCAGGCGTTATGACCGGTAGAAGTTTCAGTTCACTACCTACCCGAATCCGAGTATCTTGAAGTTGAATGTTCGCTACTTTAACGATCGCTTCAAAGGAGATCGGAGAGAAGCTTATTGTTACCCGGTCCCGTGTGACTGGTGTCGGATTCGGTAAATTCCCAGTGAATGAAGACAGAACAATACTGTGCCCACCATTATATGGAGAAATGGATTTTCCGATTACCGAGCCAACAATATCACCTGTAAAAGATATATTTGCTAGTGGAGCCAGAACTGAACCATAAATTTTGTATCTATGAAGGTTCAATGAAGTGGCTTCATAAAAATTGTATAAAACGTTATTACTGCTCACTCCTACAAGGGTATTGGAGCCATTGCTGACGGTTACATTCTTTCCAGGAATATTGACAACAGTAGTGGAACTATGTGGTGTATCAATGATCAGACTTTTAATATTTCCATTGATCGGTGTTACATAAAAGACGTTAAGGTTAGGATCAATTCCTTTTAGAGTGATGGTGTGCTCCGGACCTGTTGGTTGGGCAGTCTCCGGTAATGTTGCATACGATAATGAGCGACTTTTCAGGCCTTTCGCAACCTCAGCGAAATTAATGAACTTATCTTTATGCAGGGTTTGTCTAAGGAGGTAATCTGGAGCAGTTATACTACCTCCGTAATAAGCCATCCCATTTAGAGTACCGCCATCTAAGCTCAGGTTTCCACCTGCCACAATAGTCGCAGTAGTTTCGGTATTCGTTAATGATTGCCCTACACCAAAAGAGTTGATATATATATTCCCACCTGCTGCTATGCGCCAGTTATTGGTGAATCCAATGTTTCGAAAATCAATGTTCTCTAGCATAAAGATTGAATAATCATTAGCTATGCCGAGTGAAGTAATTGGAGCGTTGGATCCAGGGAAAGTAAGCGCCTCTGCATGAATATCCTCATAAGTAATCTTTGAATTATCTAGCAGGTATAATTTCTTTTCTTGCGGAACTGCTGTAAGACTAAAAGTGATAGTAGTACTGTTTTCTGGCGTATAAGATTTGACGTTGTTACTCTCTGTTAACTTGTAAGTGATGTTTCCTAGATTTTTTCTTAAAGTATATCCTGTGCTTAAAGTACCGCTCTTGGTCATACCATCCGGGAGAGGTTCGCTAAATTCCAAATTCGGAGGAAACTTTTCTTCAAACTGAACGTCTGAAATCACTAGGTTATTAATTCCTTGTTCACCGGGATCAACAGCAAGATAGGGAACAGAGTTTGGCGTTACAGTGTACGTAAATATAATCGGCTTACCCTTCTCAACAGTAGCGGAAGGCTGTGTACGTTGAA
The DNA here is from genome assembly GCF_008370385.1 of Paenibacillus sp. B2(2019). Lineage (NCBI taxonomy): Bacteria > Bacillati > Bacillota > Bacilli > Caryophanales > Paenibacillaceae > Paenibacillus > Paenibacillus sp. B2(2019). The sequence continues at coordinate 84,170 of NZ_VTZR01000013.1, read as the reverse complement.
TCGTGAGGTTCGAATCGATCTTTTGTACAGTCACGTTTACGATTTTAGTTGAGAGTGCGCCTTGTTTGTCCCAAGCAGTAATCTCGATTTGAAGATTTCCACCTGCAGGGAGAGGGTTGTTAAAAGCCTGAGTAACTGTCTCTCCAGATAAAATTGCCTTCTCGTTCATTATGTAGCCGGCAATTACATTGTCGTTTTGTTTAAACTTTACACTGGTAAATAGGTTCTTGTCCTTCAAATCCCAGTCATCGACTGTATAACTGACGACCAGTTGGTTCTGATACGAAGGCTTTATACTGTTGTCAGAGGGTGTGTGCACTGTGATTTCCGGAGCATGATTAGCACCTGTAAATGCACGGTACATCGTATTTACGAACAACTTTTGTTCCCACTTTGGAAAAGACGTTGCTTCAGTTTTTTTATAAGACGTTCCAATGATATGTCCGGTTCCTGAGTAAGTCACATTTCCTTTAGAATACGTATAGTAATGGTTCCAGCTATCATTGCTATCACGGTTACTACCAGTGATATTGTACCAAGGGGTCACTGAGGGGTCCTCTAAGTCAAGGGTGAAATATTGATTATGTGTACTGGCTACAGTATTCCTACCATCTTGAACACTTAAATTAAAAGGATATTGTGTGAGTAACCCATCATTCACAGGAGTAATAGATGTTGATGTGCTTGGAGCATTTAATCCCAAGTTGGTCTGAGGGGTGGTTTGACCGGTAATTCCTTGGAACTTCTTCGTCCATTGGCTGCTATTGTTGTTGCTGGTATTAATATAAATAGTATCGTGAGTGAACATGGCAGATTGTTTAGTTTCATTTATGAATTTTAATACGGCATCCGCCGAAAGTTCGTTAATTGGAGCTTTTTCATTGTATATATCCCGGAATCCAAATAGGAGCATGTCGTATGTGCCGTTCAAACCGTATTTTGGTGTAGAACTTTCCTTATTCTTAATGTAATCGTTGAATTGAGTCATTGTTTTTGTATCGATAACCAGTTCGTAGTCTTTGTCTAGGCTATTTAGAAAACTGGAATCCATAACTAATTCATTATTAATGAGTTGGCTGTCATTATTTCCATCAGGTAATATCTGCAATACATTAACCATCGTCTTCTTACCCTTAAATTGAATAGTGCCGGTAGTGAAATCACTTAGAACCTTTTGATTCAAAGAATCTACTGCCTCTAGCTTCCAATATAATAGACCTGAATAAGTCTTAGGAAGCTTATATTTGATTTCACCGGTTGGCGAAGTGCTCAAGGACGTGGTAGCAACGACTTGATCTTCAGTCATTTTTATGGACTTATCTAAGCCCAGATAGAGCTTAACAAGTATAGGATTCGTTCCTAAATTAACATTTGAAACATTGAACTTGAATGTGAGCTCGTCGCCGGGCGTATAGATCTTGGGCACAGTCGCACCGTATTCGATAATTTGACTCTTGTTAGTAATGTTTAGTTGAGGTCTTTGCTTCATTTTGGACAAATAAGTGGAATTACTTTTTTTCAATTCGGAGATAAAGGCATTTAACTCAGAATCATTGAAGAATAGAACATTGGATTTTGGGGTTAATGCCTGGTATGTATTAAAGGTATTATATAAAATTCCGTTCTGTGTTGGAGCTGAGAAGGGCTGCTTGTGGAAAATTACATATAACCCCTTATTAATAAAATAATCGGTGATTTCTTTCGCTTTTAAATTAGTTATGTCATTCATAACTGCTTTGGTATTATGATCTTTTCCGGAGACCCCACTCGTACTGTAAGTCCCCTTCCCGATATAAACCGCATCGTATCGCCCGTCCAGATCATCCCGCAGCGCCACAAAGCGCTTCATACTCATCGTGTCAATCGTAAGGTTAGATATTCCCGTTTTTAGAGACGCAAGTTCACTAATCCCACTCTCCGTAATCTCCAACATTCGAATCTGATAATCATTTGAACTGGCTTCTACATTCGTGAAGTGATTTTTGAGTGGCAGAACAAGCAGAAGGAGAAGCAAGATCGTTACTGTAAAAAGATAGATCCGTTTGTTAATGGCAAATTTCATGGTCATCTCTCCCTGATTGTTAAATATTGGTATATATGGTCGAATCGTATGTTATATATGCTAGTTTGCGACAGCTTTTTCAGCTGATTTCATTGTAAAATTATCCAATCTATGTTATATACATTCTAGGACATTCAGCATTGATAGACAACATAAATCTATTGAAATATACCTATAAATTTATTACTAAAGTCCCAAGTCTATTGAAAAATACGCTACTTTGACAAAAATGATGAATCCGTATTTATGGAAAAAATTATTTTCGTATTTTGCAGAAATAGAACTGGTAATTTATCTTTTGTTTATTCCTAATATTATCCATTAACGAGGTCGGCATAAAGGTATAACCAATAACGGCATACGGAGCTGAACGGACATGGCCATCGCCAAAAAGAGACTTGGAGATTTGCTGGTAGAAAATAATATTATTTCTCAGGAACAGCTGCTTGAAGCACTTGCGGAACAGCGTAAAAGCAAGCGTAAGCTTGGCGATCTGCTAATCTCTCAAGGCTATATCACGGAGCAGCAGCTGATTGAAGTGCTTGAATTCCAGCTGGGTATTCCGCATGTCAGTTTATTTAAATACCAGATTGATCCTGCGATCACACAGATTATTCCTGAAAGTATGGCTAAGCGTTATCAGGTACTTCCCTTCTTAAAAGAAGGCGGTAAGCTGATGGTTGCGATGGCCGATCCGCTAGATTATTTTGCGATAGAAGATTTGCGAATGAGTACAGGGTTCCGGATCGAACCCGCTATTTCCACTAGGGATGAGCTACAGCGGGCGATTGCGCGTCATTATGGCATGCGTGATTCTATGAATCAGATGCTAGTAGAGCTCCCGACACAGGAAGAAATAGAAGAAACGGAGATTACAGACGAGGACTCTCCAATTGTCCGTTTGGTCAACCAGATGATTCAGCAGGCTGTTGCTCTGCGGGCGTCTGATATACATATGGATCCAGGTGAGAATAATCTAACGATCCGCTACCGCATTGATGGAACTTTACGGACAGAGCGCATTATTCCTAAGCAAATGCAGGGCTTTATCACCGCTCGTCTGAAAATAATGGCCCGACTGAATATCGCAGAACGACGTTTGCCACAAGACGGCCGAATCAAAATGCAGTTTGATTACAAAATGGTAGATATTCGTGTATCCTCATTGCCGACGATGCACGGAGAGAAGATTGTACTGCGGTTGCTAGATTTAAGCACTGGTGTCAAATCTGTAGATGCTTTGGGATTCAGTGAGGGGAATGCAGAAGCTTTTAAGGAAATGATTGCTCGTCCTTATGGAATTCTGCTAATTACTGGACCTACAGGTAGTGGAAAAACAACGACTTTATATTCAGCGCTGAATCAACTCAATGTAGAAAGTGCAAATATTATTACTGTTGAAGATCCAGTGGAATACCAGCTTGAGGGTGTAAACCAGGTACACGTAAACTCAGCTATTGGTTTAACCTTTGCCGCGGGACTACGTTCGATTCTCCGACAAGATCCGAATATTGTAATGGTCGGTGAGATACGCGATGCAGAAACTGCTGAAATTGCGGTTCGCGCCTCATTAACGGGTCATCTAGTGTTGTCTACTTTACATACAAACGATGCGATTAGCTCCGTCTCTCGACTGCGAGATATGGGAGTAGAGCCTTATTTAATTGCCTCCTCATTAATTGGTGTGGTAGCGCAGCGGCTCGTTCGCAAAATCTGCACCGACTGCAAAGAAACCTACAAACCGTCTGAGCAGGAAGCGATTATGCTACGTAGCTTAGGGTTGCCAGCGGATGAACTACATCGTGGTCGAGGTTGCGGTAGCTGTAGCAGTTCTGGTTATCGTGGTCGAATAGCGATTCATGAGGTACTCAGCATTGACGATCATTTGCGGCAGCTTATTACAAACACTGCTTCTGTAGAGGAAATGCGTGTCGCAGGTAAGGCGCGTGGACTTGTTCAACTGATGGATGATGGCTTACTCAAAGTTAGTCAAGGGATTACAACGCTTCAAGAAGTAATGCGCGAGACGGTCTCACATTAGGGTCTATTAGGTTCTTTTCATTTTAAAAATAGGGGGAGCAGCCGATGCCAACGTATACGCGGGATATTAGACAGCTTTTGCAGACGGCTTACTCCTCCAAAGCTTCCGACTTACATATCTCTGTAGGCTCGCCTCCGGTGATACGTATGGATGGAATGCTTCACCCACTTGAGGGTGCACCAGTAACAGGTCATGAAGCGGCAGAAATGGCAGAAGCGCTGCTTGGCAGTGAACGAAACGAAGTGTTTCGGAATGCAGGTGAGGTGGATTTCTCTTATCCGCTGGATGGCGGCGTAAGATTTCGGTTGAATGTCTATCGTCAGCGGGGTGAGATTAGTATTGCTGCCCGAGCCATTCCTGCAGAGATTCCGAGTCTAGAACAACTGTCGATGCCTCCGATTTTGTCCACTTTGTCACTTAAACCACAAGGTTTGATATTAGTTACAGGGCCTACGGGCAGCGGTAAATCCTCTACGTTAGCAGCTATGCTGAATTACATTAACAAGACCGAAAGCAAGCATATTGTGACACTTGAAGATCCTATAGAATTTCTGCATAGTCATGGAACCTGTCTGGTAGATCAACGTGAAGTAGGCAGCGACACAGCTAGCTTTGCGAGCGGACTACGTTCTGCATTACGTCAGGATCCGGATGTTATTCTCGTTGGAGAGATGCGGGATTTGGAGACCATTACAGCAGCAGTTACTGCCGCGGAAACAGGTCATCTTGTGATGGCAACCTTACATACAACAGACGCACCACAGACAATTGATCGAATTATTGACGCTTTTCCGGGTCATCAGCAGGGGCAGATCCGTTCACAGCTAGCCTCAGTATTACTGGCAGTTGTCAGTCAGCGCTTGTTTCCAAGAGCTGGAGGACGGGGGCGGATATGTGCAACAGAGATCTTAGTGAATACACCTGCCGTAGCCAATCTCATTCGTACCGAAAAGACACATCAGATTAAAAATGTGATGCAAACCGGACGCTCGCAAGGCATGCATACGTTGGACATGAGTATCCGTGAGTATTTATCACAGGGATTCATTGAACCAGTAGCAGCTAAGGCGTTTATGACGGAGGTGAGTAGCTGATGCCTCTTTTTGAATATCAAGTAAAGACAACCGCAGGCAAGTCCATTAAAGGAAAGCTAACCGCAACAGATAAACCCACGGCAATGGAGGAGTTACGCAAACGGGGCCTTACGGTATTCTCGCTGATCGAACGCAAAACAACGATTCTATCGATGGATATTTATATCGGTAATCCGGTCAAACCGCTTCATTTCATTATTTATTGTAGGCAGTTTGCCACGCTTATGCGTGCTGGAGTGTCGATTGTAGATGCAACGCGTATTTTGGCGGAGCAGACTGAGAGTAAGCCTCTACGCAAAGCGCTAGTAGATGTTAACTCCAGCCTGATGCGTGGGATATCGTTCTCACAAGCCGTTCAGGATCATAAAAAAATCTTCCCGCAGCTATTCGTCAGCATGATCCGTGCCGGTGAGGAATCAGGTGATATTGAGGGGACGCTCGACAGACTGGCGATGTTTTTTGAGAAGCAGCATTCCACGACGGAGAAAATCAAATCTGCGCTCACTTACCCGATTACCGTCGGGGTGATGGCGATTGGAGCGGTTATATACCTCCTCTGGGCGATTGTTCCACAGTTTGTAACGATGTTCGAATCGATGAATGCAGAGCTTCCGGCGATTACAAAGATGGTATTGGCACTTAGTAAAAGTATTCAAGGTCAATGGTATTTCTGGATACTCGGAGTTCTCCTCCTAGTGATAGCTTTTCAGATTACAAAACGAACAGAAAAGGGTGCCTACGCACTTGATTATGCCAAGCTGAAGATTCCAGTGTTCGGTAAATTGAATCAAAAAGGCTCGATTGCTCAGTTTACGCGTACTTTTTCATCTCTATATGCCAGCTCAGTTCCGATCCTGCAATCCTTGGTGATTGTAGAAGAGGTAGCAGGAAATAAGGTCATTGGGGGATTTATCCGTAGTGCCGGAGATTCGTTGCGACAAGGAAACCCACTATCTGAACCGTTGAAAAAAGCCTGGGTCTTCCCGCCGCTAGTTACACAGATGATTGCGATTGGTGAAGAGACGGGGGCACTCGATACGATGTTATCTAAGGTTGCTGACTTCTATGAGATGGACGTAGAAAATACCGTTGATCGTCTGAAGTCACTGCTTGAACCATTACTGATTGCTTTTCTAGCAGGTGTTGTAGGTGTGATTGTGGCCGCCATTATGCTGCCGATGTTCAGTCTGTACGGCAATATGTGAACCTTGTGGTTCCTTGAAGATATTGAGAGGGGTGACGCCCAAGGAATCGGGGCAGGGTCGCTGATCTTTGCTAGCGCTAGACAAGGAAGGACGAGCATTGTAGCGGGATTCACGGAAATAAAAGATATAGGCTGTACCATCACATACCACTTAGAGGGGGAAATAAAATGTTAGCACAAGCCATTAAGAGAAGATTGAGCAAAGAGGAAAATCAAAAGGGGTTTACGCTGATCGAGCTACTGGCGGTTATCGTTATTTTGGGAATTATTGCGGTTATTGCGATACCTTTGATTGGGAATGTAATTTCCAATGCAAAAGAAGATTCTGATGTAGCAACAGCTCGTCAAATTTATGATGCTTCAAGATTATATATTGTTGGTGAAAAAGATGGGAAGTTTAATGATGATACTGCTGCTGTAACAGTAACTCTTATAGAAATGCAAGATGAAGGTTATCTAGATAAGGAGATCAGTCTTCCAAGTTCAAAAGCAAAGATCACTGAGGCAACAGTTAATTATACCAAGGAAGGACAATTGGATAACATTGTAATTAAACCAATAGCAGCTGGTGCAGATAAAACAACAGGTGTTTTTACAGCTAAACAAGTCTTAAGTTCTAAAGCAAAATAATATATAACTTCATACTGTTATTATATTCCATTTATTTGTTTCCTTAAGGAATCGGACTTCCCGATTCCTTTTTTAAAATCCAGAAAGCCAACAGAGGACATCCATGACGATATTCATCGCAAGTTACATCACCTTACTGGGCCTGATTCTAGGCTCCTTCTATAATGTAGTGGCACTACGGGTGCCAGCTAAGGAATCCTTGCTTAATCCACCGTCACATTGCCCGAACTGCAATACGCGGCTAAAGGGGCGGGATTTGTTTCCGGTGATAAGCTACATGCTGTCAGGTGGCAAGTGTCGTTATTGCGGTACAAGGGTGTCGCCTTTATACCCGCTAGGAGAAGCGGCAACTGGTTTGCTTTTTCTATGGGTGTACTTACAATTTGGTCTGACGGGGAAGGGAATCCTCGGGTTCGTGTTTGTGAGTTTAGCGGTTATTGTGACGGTTGCGGATTTGAAGTACATGCTGATTCCGAACAAGGTATTGCTATTCTTTTTGCCGATCCTGCTCATTCTTGTATTGCTCTTTCCAGAGGGGCCGTTATGGCATCACTTGCTGGGAGCTTTACTTGGGGGAGGGGTTCTTATCCCCTTTGTTCTGTTAGGTGGAATGGGAGCTGGAGATGTGAAGTTATTTGCGCTGCTGGGCTTGGTGATTGGATTTCCGAATGTTATTTTGACTTTTCTGATGTCTTGTCTGCTTGGGAGCGTGGTCGGAGGACTGCTAATGCTGCTCGGAATCATCAAACGCAAACAACCGGTTCCCTTTGGTCCGTGGTTAGCAATAGGTGCTTTAATTAGTTACGGATATGGTTCACACATCATTAGCGCGTATCTCTGGCTCATCGGATAGGAGGACATCGACATATGCTTGGATTAGGCCCTAAAGTGGCCGGGCTTTCAATTGAAGCTACCGGAATCCGTTATATTAGTTTTAAGAATAAACAGTCATGGGAAGTCCGCAAAAAACGGTATCTCCCGCTCCTTCCAGGCATGATCATAGAGAATCAAGTTGCGGATAGCGAGGCGCTTTATGACCGGGTCAGGCAGTGGGTGAGGAAGGAAGGGTTAAGGGGCAGCAAGGTTTCCTTGTCGATTCCACCTTCGCAGATCATCATCCGCAAAATGAGTATCCCAAGTACCAACGATAAGCAGGTAGAGCAACTCGTAAAGCTGGAAGTGGAGACGGGACTGCATTTGCCTTTTGAAAATCCTGTTTACGACTATGTGACGCTCGAGGTAGATGAGGAGCATAGCCATTTGCTCGTATTTGCCGCTCCACGGAAATCGATACAGGATTATGTAGAGATTTTGGAGCGTGCGGGTCTGCGAATAAGCAGTGTTGAAATTTCGGCAACCGCCTTGGCGCGAAGTATAGCAACTGGACATGGGGAAAGCTTTGCGGAAACGATGTTGATTAATCTAAAGCCATCCGTCATGGACGTTTATATGTTTAGAGACGGGAATCCGGTATTCATTCGTACGATTAACTTGCTTGATCTGCATAAAGGTAGAAATGTTGCGGCATTGGAATTTATGGCAGACAGTGAAGTTTTGGCAGAAACAGCAGTTGCTGTGGAAGAGCAATTATCACCGGAACAAATGGTGGAGATCACTGCGGAAATTTCGCGGATGCTCAGCTTCTACCAATACAGCTTGCACGATGGCTCGACTCGTATCAAAAACTTAGTTATAACAGGTGTCCCATCCATTCGTAAACAGCTAGATCTAGAGCTTCAGCAGTCGCTGGCAGAACTCGACATTACACCGATAAGCCTAGACCAGATGGGTAAAGATGCTGTATCTGATCTTGAGCTAAATAATTACCGAGTAGCAGCAGGGACAGCTCTAAAAAGCATCATCAGCGTGGACACGATTGACCTACTGCCAAGAGAAGATCGGGAGACGTTATTATTCCCCTATGTGACCATGGGTCTTGTGGCGATCTGGCTAGTGGGAACGATTGGGACGGGGATTTATTTTTCGGCTAATAAGGGTCAAATCTCTAATGGTAAAGAGGAGCTGCAAGGCTTGCAGGATCGCAGTTTAATGCTACAGGTAGAGCTTGGGAAGCTTAAAAACAGTGGACCTGGGCAGTTAGATCGGAAGACGGCAATCGCAGAGATTCAGAACAATAAGGTAATTGCTGTTCCTATTCTAGATGAAGTAGTCGCAGGGCTGCCGCAGGGTGCTTTTATCCGTGACATTAACTACACCTACCGGACATCAATTGACCTGACTGTAAATGTACCTACTATGGTAGATGCCTCTAACTATTTAAGACAGCTGCGTCAGATGTCCTTCACGGTGGATGCTTCTATTTCGAAGCTGACCGAAGGGACTGTGGATCAGAGTGCGGGGCCAACGAATGCAGCCACTTCCTTAAATATGTATACAGCCATTTATAAAGTAAACTTATTAGCAAATAATCAACAGACAAATGGAACGGATGAAAGCCAAGAGGAGGTGAACAGCGATGGAACAGTTCAATAAGTATCGCTCTCCAATCGTACTGGGTGTATTGATTTTGTTCTTGATGCTGTTTGCCTTTTATATGCTGGGTGTTCAACCGACAAATAAAGAAATATCTGCACAGAACGCCGAGATCAGACAGCTGGAAAAAGAAGCAGAGATTCTTCAAACTAAAATTAATGAACTAAAAAGCAGCACTACTTCTTTAGATTCCGAACAACAGGAACTTCTGGCAGCACTCCCGAAAGGCGATGACAGCGAAGGATTGATTGATGATTTACGAGCGGTTGGGATGTCCTCACAGGCACGCTTAAAGGATGTCAGCTTTATTTTGGATGAGGCTAATCCGATTCAGCAAATGACTGGTTCGGCTGAAGTGCTGTTCCCGACGATCAAACAGATCAAAATGACTGCTGTAGTAGAGGGCACCTATACAAGTATACGGCAGTGGATGGAGGAGCTACAAACGCTGGCCCGTATTGTGAATGTAGACTCGTTTAATTTCCAGCAATCCTATGAAGAGCGATCTAAGGATAGTCCTGAAAGTATCTTGACGGCTAACGTAGCTTTCACAGCTTATTATGAGGTTGCTACTCCATCTTCGAATTAGATCTCTAACCGTTGTAATAACACTATTTCACGACTCCACTTTTCCTGTAAATCAGGAGGGTGGATTTTTTTCGTTACTATAAAATATAAATGCGTTTTCATTCCTCTGTTTATTGGGTATTTTAGCTTGCGGGGTGCATAAGCTGGAACAGTGGCTATCGCCTGTATTTTTCAGATGACAAAGGAGGAATTACGAATGAACAAAAAGTGGATGATTGGTTCGTTGGCCCTTTCCATAGGCCTGATCTCAGCAAGTGGAGGAGCTATGGCAGCTTCACCGTCAGCAGGAAGTACGGAAATCAAGAAGGTGGCTGTGTCTGCGCCTGGGAAAGAGGGCCCTGCTACCATCAATAATTTGACGGTGAAGAGCATCATACCGCTCGTAGTCCATGCAAGAGCTCTTTATTTCTATAGTAATCGAGGCGGGAATATCTTCCCGATAGAAACCTTCACGTATAGAGCGCAGGAGTACCGTTATCTTTCCAGTGACATTGGCACAAAGACGAAGCTGATGAATTACATAAAAAAAGCCTACACTCACAATGCAGCGGCATATTATGTGCAGACTCAATTTTTGGAGTATAACGGAAGAATGTCGCAGGTTAATGCAGATGTGGGCAATTTATTAATGTATGAAAAAGCCACCGCCCGCATGCTCTCTAAAACTGCGACAACCGCTGAATTTGAACTGACTGTTCCTTATCCAGGTGCGCAGGAAAGCAGTGAGTCGGTGTATGTGAAGCTGAAGAAAGTGGAGGGATACTGGAGAATCGACACGTCACCGGATATTCTTTTCTGAGGAAAGGGGAAGGTATTAGAGGAAAGATGATGGCAGGGGCTATGAACTAACTGCGCTTCAGGTCAGAGATATAGACAACACCTGCGAATTTGCCTTTACGGGTAATGATGACACAGTCATTCTTCATAGGATCTGGGCGGCTCATAGCAGTAGCTAATACGGATTCAAGTGGAGTGGAGATATCAAAAATGAGTGGCGTTTTGTTCATGAGCTTCATGGCAGGTTCTTTGTAGAACAGATCTACTCCTGATCTTCCGGTGGCTTTTAAAAAGAAACGGTCGCACATTAACAATCCAAGCGGTTCATTCGTGGCGTTACAGACGATGATGCATTTGGATTCTGGGTGCTGGAACATTACGCGAAGGGCTTCTCTGCAAGTACGTGAGGCAAAAATAGCAGGTGCACTGCGGACAATATTAGAGAGAACATTTACAAGAGCTGTTGACATGGTGTTCATCCTTTCTGATTATAGATCTATTTCTAATGTACCCCCGAATCGTAAATTTTAAAGGCGAGAAAGGTCATCTACAGGTAAAATAGATGCACAAGCAAAAACGGTCAGAACCTCACGAGGTCTGACCGTTTTTTTTTTTTTTGTAGGTAATCTATTCACTTCGAACGCCATCCTCTACCAACTGCTTTCTAGGTGCTTCTGGAATAACAGATTTGCTTACGCCTCCACGATTGATGGCGATTAATCGTTTTTGTGCGTAATACACGTCACGTGATAATTTCTTTACCTCAGTGGATTTACCGTCAACAAACCGGGTGCTGTAAGTCTCAACAACATATCCGGTCTTCCCATTTTGTATAACGCGTGAGCCTCCACGGGGGAGGGAAGGGTCGTTTACGTACTTGTCGACTGGAGGCAGCACCTCTACGATTTGTGAGTGGACCTTATATGTAACATTTTTCGGAAAAGTACCGAAGAGCTTGATCGATAGTGATCGACCTTGCACAGCAGCTTTAATGACTAGATATTTGCCAGTCGTATTGCGAAAACGGAAGTTGATATAGCCTTCAGCAAAGGTGGCATCCTGGCCTTTGGGTAGATAGTTGACCGGCAAGGAGTGATTGCGGCGCTCCACAATCTCCAGTCCGGTGCGCAAAGCGGCATTGTACAGCGTACTGGAAACTTGGCAGATTCCGCCGCCGACGCCGGCTTGTAGCTTACCGTTCACAATGACTGGTGCTTCGCGGAAGCCGTATTCTATTTTTGCTTTTTCAATAGCTTTGCCATAGTCGAAAACGGCTCCAGGTGGGAGCACGGTTCCGTTCACAGCTTTGGCTGCTGATTCGACGTTGTAGATTCGGCCAGGTCCACTTGCTCCGAGAGAGGTGCTGAATTGCATGATTTTTCGCTCAATGCCTTGCTCCTTTAGAGCATTTAGAGTGATGTCCGGTTGTAATATGGTTAATGGAACTTCCAAAGTAATTCCCTTCTCTTGCAGCGAGAGTAGTCGACTAAAACGAGTGGGGGCAGCGGCCCATAGTGAGGTCACCATTCCTGTCCAGTCTACCTCAAGGGAAGTCTTCTCGGACGTATACACTACACGATCATCCCCGGTAATTCGCCGCGTAGCATCTACTGGATCACCGAAGGATTCTCTCTCCCAAGCGGGACTTAGGATGGTCTGTAATTGAGCAATATCCAGATGGGCTTCAAGACTCCAATTCTGGGGGAAGCTGTAGCGGGCTTTTACACGATCCCATAGCCTCCCTTCCGTAAGATCTTGTAGACCTTGCTCAAAAGCAGCGGCTTCATAGGTCATTCCAGCTTGTTTAAGCTTGAGGGTAAGCTCAGAATTCCCTTCGACCTGCAACACAAGGGGGATAGATTCAAGGGCCTGTAGCTTTTTCTCCAGTTCGGAACGTACCTCTGAGATATTCAGCCCGCCCACTTCCCATCCGGCAAGGGTTGTACCTTTTGGGAGCGTGTTTTTATGGCCATATAGTTGAAGTCCCCCATAGATTAATGAGCCGATAAGAATGAGTGCAATGACTATTATGAGGGTAAGATGGATTTTTTTCATGAATAATCTCCTTCCTGAATGGCTTCTGCGAGCGGCACAGTAGGTGCTTTTTATATGTATATGTACAGACATTACAAAACTTTCGAATAGTGGGGCAGTTACGGGGTACTCAATCGGTTACAGATTTGTTACAATAGATACATTGCGGAAATATTGAAGTTTATGGAAACTTAAGCTGTACCCTGTCGATTCACACAAGTGGAAAATGTCATAATTGGGAAGTGAGAAAATGATTGAAATGCAAGATGTATGGAAGACGTACCCTAACGGAACTCACGCACTGCAAGGAGTTTCAGTAAAAATTGACCGCAATGAATTTGTGTATGTTGTCGGTCCATCCGGCGCGGGTAAATCTACTTTTATGAAATTGATTTATAGAGAAGAAGTGCCAACTAAAGGTCAAATTTCTGTGGGAGGCTTTAACATAGGGAAGCTTAAACAACGTAAAATCCCATATGTGCGCCGTAATATCGGCGTTGTGTTTCAAGACTTTCGGTTATTACCAAGGATGACAGCGTATGAGAATATTGCTTTTGCCATGGAAGTTATTGAAGCCCCGAAGAAGGTCATCAAGAAACGTGTGAATGAAGTTCTCGATCTGGTTGGACTCAAAAATAAAGCAAATCGTGAGCCCTCACAGCTCTCAGGTGGAGAACAGCAGCGTATTGCAATTGCTCGGGCTATTGTTAATAACCCATCTGTTATTATTGCGGACGAGCCTACAGGTAACTTGGACCCTGAGACTTCATGGGGCATTATGCAGCTGCTGGACGAAATTAATTTTCGTGGAACAACAATTGTAATGGCTACCCATAATAGAGATATCGTGAATAAAATGCGCAAGCGGGTGCTTGCGATTGAGAACGGAAACATTGTGAGAGACCAGGCGAGAGGGGAATATGGCTATGAGTTTTAAGACCTTCTTGCGACACTTGCGGGAAGGCTTCAAAAGCGTATTCCGTAATGGCTGGATGTCGATTGCTTCGATCACTTCCATCGTCGTCTCTCTTTTTGTCCTAGGTGTATTTATTCTTCTTGTTCTTAATGTGAATGCTGTAGCGGATGAGGCAGACAGCCAGGTACAGATTAATGTGCATTTGGCACTAAATGTAGATCAGAAGTTGCGTGAGACTTTGCAGACTGAAATTGGCAATATGCCGGAGGTCAGCAAGATTACGTTCATCTCCAAGGATCAAGGACTTAAAGATCTCCGTGCAGATATGGGTGAGGACGCGGCTGAGCTTCTGGAAGGGTTCGATGAAGACAATAACCCTCTCCCAGATACGCTTAAGGTAGAAGTTGTCGAACCTACTACGGTATCATTTGTGGCTGAGAAGATTGAAGCACTCAACAAGACACATACTGATCAGCCCATTTACAAAGTGAAATATGGCAAGGGCTCGATAGAAACCTTGTTCAAAATAACACGCGCTGTACGAAACATTGGTTTTATTTTTGTAGCAGGTCTGGGGCTCATGTCTATGTTCCTCATCTCTAATACGATTCGGGTTACGATACTTGCTCGTCGTAAGGAGATTGGCATTATGAAGCTCGTAGGCGCGACAAATTATTTTATTCGCTGGCCTTTCTTTATAGAAGGGGCATTGATCGGTCTGATCGGATCGCTCATTACCTCCGTTGTCTTGTATTTGGGTTACAGCACTTTGGAATCGACCGTACAGGGAGATCCTATGCTCCAATTGCAGCTAATTCCGTTCGATAGTATTTGGATGCTGGTCGTCGGTGTACTAGTTGGACTCGGCGTGTTGATCGGCGTCTGGGGAAGTACGGTTTCTATTCGTAGGTTCTTGAAAGTTTAATATTAAAAAGTGAAGGATGGGGAGTGCGAGTTGAAGAAGATTGCTGCCGGACTAGCCGTAATGTTACTAGCTGTCACTATATTCCAGCCCTCTGATGGATATGCCAAAAAAACAAGTGTTGCCGAAATCGACAAGCAGCTAAAACAGCTGCAAAAAGAGGTGCAGGAAGCTAAGGCGCAGCAGGAGAAAGCGGCGTCCCAAACGCAGGAAGCACAGCATTATAAGAATAAGACGAATCTCAATCTGCAGTATGTCTTACAGCAAGTGGATCAAGTTAAGGGCAAAATGACCGAAATCTCTACCCAAATTTCCGATACAGAACAATCTCTGAATGTTACGGCAACGGAACTGGATAAAGCAGAAGCACGGGTTACCTCCAGAGAGGAAGTCTTAGGATCCCGTGTTCGGCTAATGTATACCGATGGAGCGGTTTCTTACCTGGATGTTTTGCTCTCATCGACAAGCTTCGCTGATTTTCTGGACCGCGCGGATTCACTTAAGATGATCGTGGATCAGGATCAGGAGCTGCTAGTGCAACATAAGCTGGACAAGCAGACGGTTATAGAAAAGAAACAGGAGCTCGAAGGACAATATGCTCAGGCCAAGCAGCTGTACACTTCTTTGGAGCAACAGAGAAGTCTGCTGAAGGAGAAAGAAGCCGAGAAGCAGGAGCTTATCGCATTCTATGATAAGCAAATTCAAGAAAGTGATGATTTAAGTGAAGAGCAGGATGAAAAGCTGGTCAAACTGGCAAGCGAACGCTCTGCGCTGGAAACGCAAAAGGATAAGATTAAGGCAGAGGAAGCCGCTCGCAGAGCAGCAGCGGCTAAGGCGGAAGCGGCTCGTAGAGCTGCGGCGGCTGCCAAAAAGGCTGCAGCTGCAGCTAGTAAGGGAAGCAGTAGTTCTAGCTCCAGCTCTAGTGAAACGGGATATTCAGGCGGAGATGGACCGTTTCTACTTCCTGTAGGATCCGCAAGGATCTCGTCCTCTTATGGACCACGGACACATCCGATCACAGGTGAGAGGGGTAAAGTACACACCGGGGTCGACTTTGCGGTTCCACAAGGAACCAGTATTCATGCAGCTGATTCTGGAACAGTAATCGTAGCTGAATGGTATAGCGGCTATGGTTATTGTGTAATTATTGATCATGGAGGCGGGGTTTGGACCCTCTACGGACATATACGCAAAGGCGGTATTAGGGTTAGTTCTGGGGATAAAGTTAATCGCGGAGATGTGATTGCTGAATCTGGTTCCACAGGTAATTCAACGGGTCCTCACCTTCATTTTGAAGTGCGGATTGATGGTAAGACAGTGAATCCTATGCCTTATCTCTAATTTTTAGCGAACTTATAACTCATATTATTTGATTGTACGGCATATACTGGAAGAGATACCGTACCTTTCAGGACGGACTTAGGATGTTGTTTACAAGATGGACAAGAAGGGACGGTGGGAACATCATGTTAAAAAAAAGCACCGCGGCGTTTATGATTATCGCCGCCCTGCTATGCGGTAGTTTAGTAACCTTGGGCGTGACGGGTTATACTCATGTCTTTGGACAAGCTGCAGGACAAGGATTAGCCTCTGCGTTGCAGGTTGCAGGTCTACAGCAGAAGGAATCCCAGAAGCTTGGGACTGCCCTCAGTTTGATTGAGAGCAATTACTACGAGACGGTAGATCGGGAGAAGCTGATAGATGGTGCTGTCAACGGTATGATGGAAGCGCTAGGCGATCCCTATTCCAACTATATGGGTAAAGAAACTGCTGAGAAATTTGAAGAGAGCATTGAGGGCTCCTTTTCAGGTATCGGTGCAGAAGTCTCTTCGGATAACGGTAAAGTAGTCGTGGTCTCCCCAATCAAGGGTTCACCTGCTGAAAAAGCAGGAATTCAGGCCAAAGATATCATTCTATCCGTTAACGGAGAATCGCTGGAAGGCATGGATCTAAATGCCGCTGTTGCGAAGATACGTGGACCTAAGGGTAGTAAGGCTACTTTGAAAATACAACGTTCCGGCTCTGTAGAGCCTCTGGAGTTCGCTCTGACTCGGGATGATGTAAAGCTTGAGACGGTCTACTCAACCATGGAAAAAGACGGAGTAGGGGTAATCGAGGTCACTCAGTTCTCCCTAAATACCGCAGAACGATTCAAGGAAGAGATTGGGAAGCTAGAGAAGCAAGGCATGAAGGGATTGGTCATCGATGTCCGTAATGATCCGGGCGGTGTCCTCCCGATTGTTATTGAGATGGCTGAAGAGTTCGTTCCAGCTGGTAAAAACATAGTTCAAATTGAATACAAAGATAAAAAACGCGAAGTTAGCACCTCCAAGGGGTCGAGCAAGGCTTATCCAGTGGTAGTACTAATGAATAAAGGTAGCGCGAGCGCCTCGGAAATATTGGCGGGTGCCTTGCAGCAGTCAGCGGGAGCCAAGCTAATTGGTGATAATTCATTTGGTAAAGGCACGGTGCAGACAAGCTTTGATAAACAGCTTGGAGATGGCAGCTTGCTGAAGGTTACCATTGCTAAATGGCTTACACCGGACGGCACATGGATCCACGGAAAGGGAATCAAACCGGATATCGCAGTAGCGCAGCCGGATTACTTCTCAGTGGCTCCGATTAACAAGAGCGTGACGCTGCAATATAACATGAACAACGGTGATGTAAAGAGTGCACAGACGATGCTGGATGGCTTAGGCTACAAGCCTGGTCGCAAAGATGGCTATTTCGATACTGGCACTAAGAATGCAGTGAAGAAATTCCAGAGTGAAGCGAAACTTCAAGTCACAGGCATGATTGATGCCAAGACTGCGGAGGCGCTGGAGGTGGCACTGATCAAAGTGATCCAGGACCCTGCCAACGACAACCAACGGAATAGAGGGATTGCTGAAATTCAGAAGGAAATTAAGGCGGCAGCGTCGAAAAAGTAAGAAGGCTGAATTCAGCCTTCTTTTTTTCTAGATATATTTAATCGTTCGAGGGTATAGCGCACACGGTGTAGTTCAAAGCTGCTGATGGTTGACTAATTAGTAAGGATAACCGCCGAATAAACCTGCAATAATACATTTTTTTTATGGTACGAGAATGGCCGAAACAATAATTCCTACGAATCTGCAGTAATACTTGCTCCATGAGGAGCTTTCGAGCTATAAGTGAAGTTATTCCTGTACATTTGCAGTATTCGCGCTTAATGAAGAGGATATCTGTACAAAATGCTGCACTTTTACAGGCTTTCTATAGTCTAGCCAAAGTGAATGGTATGAATGAATAAGAGGGATGAACATTTTCACTCTGGTATGTGAACAGGGGTTCATGAAAGTTTATTTGTAGAGTAGGAAGGAGTGTGACGAACAGTTTGAATGTGATTCAGGAATGGTTAGGAAGCTTGGGCACTGCGTTCTTACACTTATTGATCCAGCCATATTACTATATTGCTATTATATTTATTGCGTTGTATTACCGTCGGCAGGTGGCATTAGAACGTAAGCTAATTCATGTGAAGTTACATAGCTGGGGTCAAGAAACGTGGCGAACGGTGTGGAGCGGGCTGGTAATGGGACTAGTGGTTTCTATTGCAGCCATATTGTTAGGGGTATCCTTATCAGGTACAGCTGTGGCCTGCATTTGGGTAGTTAGTATTCTGTTGTCGCTATTGCGTGTGCGGTATTTGTGCTTCGCTTATTCTATAGGTCTGCTAGGCGTGATTCAATTTGTACTGTCTTTCTTTCCGGATGCCTTACATAGCGGAACGGTCGGGAATATTACAACAGCCATACGGGAGATGGATATTCCCGCATTGCTAGTGCTAGCTGCGCTACTGCACATGGCGGAGGCGCTGCTAGCCCGCTGGCAAGGGGCGAAGCTTGCGACGCCCCTCTTCTTGAAAGGCAAGCGCGGCATGGTTGTCGGCGGCTATCAGCTGCAGGCTTTCTGGCCGCTGCCGCTGTTCCTGCTGATCCCTTCGGGCGCAGGAACGGATCTGCCATGGCAGCCGCTGCTGGGCGGCGGGCTTGGCATTGTCTCTTTGCCCGTCATCATCGGCTTCAGCGAGATGACGCAGGGCATGCTGCCCGTGCGCAAGGCGGCCCGCACTTCAGGACGGCTGCTGATGTACAGCATCGTCCTGCTCGGCTTAAGCCTGCTTGCCGCTTGGTGGAGCCCGCTGACCCTGCTCGCGGCGCTCGCAGCGATAGTGCTGCACGAAGGGTTAAGCTGGTACAGCGCTCTGGAGGAGCGCAGCATCAGCCCCATCTTCGTGCATCCACCGCGCGGCCGCAAGGTGCTGGCCGTGCTGCCGGGCAGTCCCGGACAGGAGCTGGGCATTCTGCCCGGCGAGATTTTACTGAAGGTCAACGGGGTCCTGTTGACCGATGCCGCGCAGCTACATGAGGCGCTGCGCATGAATCCAGCGTTCTGCAAGCTGGAGGTGCAGAACCGTGAAGGGGAGAGCAAATACCTTCAGAGCCCGATCTACGACGGGGACCATCATCAGCTCGGCATCATTCTGGTACCGGAGACAGATGGAGCGGTTACTGCGGAGGCGAAGCCATCCAGCATCTTCAGCATCATCGCAATGAAGACAGGTACTCGCAGCCGGAATCTTCCGAACGGCCGACTCAAACGGAACAAAGCCGCTGAAGCCAACAAGGAATCGGCGGAAGGATAACTAAAGCCCGGACTCTGGAATTCGAGTCCGGGCTTTTTTGTAGAACTCCTATCCACGCCCACCCTTCAAATAGAAAATAGCGATTTGCGTACGATCTCGCAGCTCTAATTTACTTAGAATATCCGTTATGTAATTTTTGACTGTACCCTCGCTAAGAAACAACTGTCCGGCGATTTCTTTGTTGGTATGCCCCTCAGCGATTGAGGCGACAACGGCCAATTCCATTTTGGTCAGTCCGAAAGATTCCAGTGGCTGTACCTGTGGAGATTCAGGACGGGCCGCGGGCTGTAGAAAGGTGGTTAGTTTGCGCGCGATATCAGGGTGGATTAGCATGTTGCCTTCATTAACTGTTTTGACACCTTGTATGATACGGTCAGGCGGTATGTTTTTGAGTAAATATCCACTGGCACCGTTCCGCAGCGCCTCAATGATATACTCATCGTCATCGAAGGTAGTTAGCATCAGTATCGAAACCTGAGGAAAAGCCTGCTTAATTTTCTCTGTCCCTTCAACACCACCGCAGCCTGGCATCCGAATATCCATCAGAATCACATCCGCCATATCTCCCGCTTGGAGCAAATTCAAGGCCTCGTTTCCGTCACTTGCAGCTCCGATCACTTCAATATCGGGGTCCATCCCTATCAGTACTTGCAGACTTTGACGAATAAAAGGATCGTCATCTACAATCATCACCTTAATCATTAGCGTAGCTCCTTCTTCATAATATAGATTTCTTTTTTGCTTCAAGTCCTACGTTGCCTATACAATCTCTCCCTGCTTATAAATGGGCAACCGCGTAACAATGGTGAATTGAGGCTCCTGCCGCCATTCCAAGGTTCCGCCGATCAGATGTGTTCGTTCGAACATTCCTTTCATCCCGACCCCTCCACTTTCCGGCAGTTTGGTTAGTTTATTGCCTTCGGGAAGCGTCCCGTTGTTGCTGACCTCCATCGTAACTCCAGTATCACTAAAGTCGACTTTAATCGAAATCGCAGTTGCATTTCCGTGACGTAGGGCATTGGTTATGGCTTCTCGGGCGTTCTTATACAAGATCACCTGAATACTAGGATATAGCGGGTAAGGTATCCCGTGCACTTGGTATGAGGTCTCGATTCCCGTATCGCGGCCGATCTCTTCTAGCAGACGGTCTAACGCATAAGCTCCCTCTAATTGTGGCGTATAGTTGATACGCTTCACTGCAGAGCGCATATCGTCCATGCTGGCTGACAATTGATCTCGAATGAGCTCCATCATCTGCATTCCGCTTTCAGGGGAGGTGGGTAAGGTGAGTAGCGCGGCTTCCATCATCATTTTAATGCGGATGAGGCGGTGGCCGATATCATCATGGAGCTGGCGGGAGATGCGAACCCGTTCTTTGGACTGGGCTGCATCTTCTATTTGGGCGTTAAACTCCAGCAGTCGGTTGCGGGCTTCATCCAGCTCGAAATGCTTTTTTCGCAGCTCATCGTAAAGATTGAGGGTGTTCTCACGGCCCCGACCCGCCCTCTGTAACAATTCGTTGAGATAGGCGATGAGCAGAAAAGTAATATTGATGAATGTGATTATAAGCTTTGGAGAATCCCAGAGCGCTATGTTCAAGGTAATCAGATGCACAACCGTAAACACGAGAGGTACTGCTTGGGGCTGAAGTCTAGAATAATAAAGTAATGCTGAAATGGCCGGGAAAATCATTATGCTGCCGTACTGGTAACATAACCAGGCAGTGAACAGTATTTCCACAATGCTTATTAAGGCATGAAAGGAACTGGGTAGCTTTGGCACCATGACCGCAAGGAATAGAAGCATCAGAATATGCAACGTGAAGATTCCATAGTCGGCATATGGGTAGATGTAAATGCTAATACAAGCAGGAATTATGATGAGTAGGTATCGCAATAGGGTCAGTTCTCTAGTCACACCTAAGACATCCTTTATAGAGTTTCTTCTAATCTTAGCATATTCGCCTACTTCTTCAGGAGATGACTTAAGTCACCTTCAAAAGATGACTTTTCGTACCTCCGTGGTCAATCCCTTTAAGCTAAAATTGTAAATATAGAAGCGCAAAGACAGGAGCGATGAAAAGATGGCAATCGCCGTATTAACCGATGTGGTGAAACGATATGAAGGTAAATTAACAGTAGATCATGTGAACATGACGATAGAAGAAGGAGAAATCTTTGGCTTGCTAGGCCCGAACGGAGCGGGTAAAAGTACAACGATCAGTATGATCTGCGGCTTGCTTAAGATTGACGGGGGAGACATTGTTATCGACGGTCTGCCCGTGTCCTCGAAATCACTTGAGGTGAAGAAAAGAATTGGTTTGGTTCCACAGGAATTAGCCTTATACGACACGATGACAGCGGCGGATAACGTTACCTTTTTCGGAAGATTGTATGGTTTGCGTGGCAAGCTCTTGAAGGAACGGGTAGAAGAAGCTCTTACGTTCACAGGCCTTAGCGACCGTGCTAAAGAGAAGCCCTCAACCTTCTCCGGAGGGATGAAGAGACGTCTGAACATTGCCTGCGCTATTATGCATCGTCCCAAGCTGATTATTATGGATGAACCTACCGTGGGGATTGATCCGCAATCTCGTAATCATATCCTTGAATCGGTTAAAGAGCTCAATCGACTCGGATCAACGATTATTTATACCAGTCACTATATGGAGGAGGTTGCGGCCATTTGCGATCGGGTAGCCATTATGGATAAAGGGCATATCATTGCTTGCGGTACGGAAAAAGAACTGCGAGAACGCGTTGCCAAGGAAGAAAAAATCGTCATTAAAGCTGCTAATATCACACCGGAGCTTGTTCAGGAGCTGACGCTTCACCCTAGAATTAGACGCGTAGAAGCAAAGGATGAAGTAGTCGAGCTGCATCTGCCTTCTTCACAAGGGGAGCTACAGGACATCCTTTTTATTTTTGCCAAGCATAAGGGGATTATCGGCTCGCTAAATATTGAAGAACCTGATCTGGAGACGTTGTTTCTAAACTTGACCGGAAGGACCTTAAGAGATTAAAGGGGGGATTATTCTGATGAATACTTGGACGATTATGATCTATGAGCTACGAAGACTATTTAGCTCACGTTCTATGATATTAAATATGTTTTTGCTGCCCCTGTTATTGATCTTTCTCTTAGGTGCTTCGCTCTCCGGTGTCGTTGGTGACAAAGGCTCCACTACTATTGATGTTGTGCGAGTGGCTGTTGTTAATCTTTCTGGTGAGGGCTATGAGAGCTCGGCGATGATGGATGGCTTTTTGAAGTCAACAGAGCTTAAGGATATCATTACTCCGGTTATGGTGGGTAGTCGAGAGGCGGCAGAAAGCGGTCTGCGAACAGGAAAATATGGTTATGCGGTTGTTGTTCCTCCAGGCTTTGATAGTAAGGTACAGAGCGGTGAAGCCGCACAGCTTGAATTTATACTGGGCCAAAAAAGTACAGATAACAGGGTGGCAGGGACGGTCTTCGATAATTTTCTGAGGAATCTTAATTATAAACAGTCTGTGGCGATGACACTGGGTCCAGAAGCTTTGAACGTTATGGCACCTAGTTCCATCAGTAATGAGCCTTCCGTAAAGCTTGGAGAACTGAGCGAGGGAGGATATTCATATACTTCTTCCCAGTTCTATGCGGTATCCATGATGCTGATGTTTTTGCTGTATAGCGGCTTGACGGTATGTACTTCTCTTTTTAATGAAAAAGAAAATCATACCCTTTTCCGGATAAATTCAATGCCAGTCAAAGGCTCAGAACTGTTTATTGGCAAAATGCTTGGTGTGGGTGTTGTAAGTATAGTACAGTGCGCAGCGATTATTATTCTGACGAATGTGCTGTTCGGTGTGAATTGGGGGAATCGCCCCGGCTTGTTACTACTATTTTGCCTGCTGATGATTGTGGCTTCAATGACCTTATCTATCGTTATTTCTATGTTCAGCAAGACTGGAGCAAGCGCAAGAAGTGTGGTTACGGTACTCACTGTAAGCATGACCTTCATTAGCGGGGGAATGGCACCACTTCCAGAATCGTGGGTGAACTCTATAGGGACGTTTACGATTAATCATTGGGCAATGCAGGCTATTCTGAAAATGATGTTACATGCCGATGTATCGCAAATCATGCCGAATTTGGGAGTGTTATCGCTGATCTGCCTAGTGTTGTTCAGTGCAGCGGCTATTTCGTACCGGAAGGTGGGTTATCATGGATAAAATCTTAACGATTGCCTGGAACATGGTGAAACGAACCATTGGTACTAGGAAGGGGGTGCTCATCTATATTCTGCTTCCTTGTATTGTACTTGCAGGTATTGTTTCCGTTACTGGAACGATGGGAGAGAACCTAGCTGTTGTGCTGTATTCGAATATGGATAACGGGGCAGCAGGTAAGCATTTGCTCACTGAACTAAAAAATTCCGGAGAATATAAATTTGTAGAAAAGACTGACGAGACTGCTTTAAGAGAAGGCGTAGTCGATCAGAATGGAGAAGCGGGGATTCTAATTCCAGCAGGCTTCACTTCGGCACTACTTGCTGGAGAAGAACCACAAATTAGTGTGTATGAGCTGAAGACGAATGAAACTTCCGTTATGATTAAATTAAAAGCGAGCGCAATTGCTGATGAAATGAGGAGTACGGCCGCGATCATAGGGGCAGTTAATAACGGATCTAGCGACGTTGACGCACAGTTCACTACGGTTATGCAAAGAGCGGAACAGCACAGTATAGGCAGCATTCGAACTGATTATAATCTATATCCTCGGGAGGGACTGGGTGTCGTTACGGGCTTAACGCTAATGTTTCTCATGAGCCTGGTCACGAGCTCTGTGTCTCTGATTATGGATGATCGGAAAGGCCGGACCATGATGCGAATGTTCAGTGCTCCGGTTCGTTCTTACGAGATTGCTATTGGTAATTTTCTGGGTAGCTTCATGGTCGGACTGATTCAGATCGTGGTAGTGCTCGCCTTAGGTCGCTGGGTGCTGCACTATGATTATGAAGTTCCAATCTATCTATATTTCCTTGTTCTTGCGGCATTTATGCTGGTGTCTATGGGGATCGCGAGTACAGTGGCAGGATTAATTCGTAATCCTAATAATGCTGGTATGCTGAATTCCCTTATTATCACACCGACTTGTATGCTTGGCGGCTGCTTTTGGCCTTTATCCATTATGCCGGACTATATGCAGAAGGCGGCTAACTTTGTTCCGCAAAAATGGGCCATCCAAGCGGTCGACATCGCTGCAACCGGTGGGGGCTGGAATGAGTTGTGGTTACCCTTTGCCATCTTAGGTCTTATGGCTGCTGTGCTACTGGCGATTGGTTCTGCCATTCTCCGCCCAAGTGAAGCGGGAATTAATGCTTAGAAAGCATAAGACTAGATATTCATAGCTTGGGCTGTTACCTTCAGGTACAATAATAGGTATCAAATGTATTTGATTCTTATTATGTGCAATAGAGGACATTTCTAGGAGGATGAACAGATGAGCAGCAATAAATTGGCTTGGACATGGCGGGTGAAGGAAGAATGTCTGGAAGAGTATGTAGCGATGCATTTAAATCCTTGGCCAGAAGTTTTGGAGGAGCACAGTAAGGCTGGTATTTCTAACTACTCTATCTTTCAGAATGGTAATCAATTTTTTTATTGCTTTGAATGTGAGGATACGGAAGCGGCTTTCGATTACATTGCTAAAAGTGACGCCTGCAACCGATGGAATGCCATTACTTCAAAGATGGTTGAAGGGTCATTTGATTTCAATGATGAGGTGCCGATGTTGCCTTTACGTGAAGTGTTCTATCTAAAATAGTGAAGCTGATTCTTTATTAACTAAAATTTGCATAAGGTAAAATATCGGCGTATTTTGTTTACAGTCTTTTATATTACGGTTATAATATATTTAATATTGTTTAATTGAATAATTTTTTGTTTTTTGGAGGAGCCTGTCAACAAGGGCTCCTCTTTGTCTTTTTTTGGCTTGGAGATGTCCCTGGTTGGCAGTTCTTATATACAACAAGGGAGTGGATGAAACATGGAGTTTGTTCTATATCTTATGCTGATTATACTATTCACCAAGCTAGCTGGTGATTTATCTGTACGACTGGGACAACCGTCGGTACTGGGTAAGTTAATTGTCGGTATTATACTAGGTCCTGCGGTACTGGGTTGGATTCAAAATGGAGAGTTTATTCATTATTTTTCGGAGATCGGTGTTCTATTGTTAATGTTTATAGCAGGGCTTGAGACTGATCTGGATCAACTGCGCAAGAACTGGAAGTCAGCTTTCGCAGTAGCCGTCGGAGGTATTATTTTACCTTTTCTAGGTGGATTCGCCATCGGAGAAATGTTTGGTTTTGCTTATCATAATGCTATGTTTATGGGTGTCATTCTTAGTGCAACATCGGTCAGTATATCGGTCCAGGTACTGAAGGATATGAATAAGTTGAATACACGTGAAGGTTCTACCATTCTGGGAGCCGCTGTAGTCGATGATATTCTGGTTGTTATTTTGCTCGCTGTATTAATGAGCTTTTTCGGCACAGGAGAATCAGTGTCCATTGGTCTTTTAATTACGAAAAAAGTGTTGTTCTTCGCTGTAGCGCTTGTTGTGGGTTGGTTCGTTGTGCCGCGGGTTATGAAATGGATGGCTCCGTTAAAGGTGACAGAGGCTGTTATCGCAGCGGCGCTAATGATTTGCTTTGCGTTCGCGTATTTTGCTGAAATTATGGGGATGGCAGGCATCATCGGTGCTTTTGCAGCTGGGATTGCTATTTCACAAACCTCCTTTAAGCACACTGTGGAATCTAAGCTTGAGCCTATTGCCTATTCGATTTTTGTGCCGGTCTTCTTTGTCAGTATCGGACTTAATGTTTCCTTTGAAGGGGTTGGCAGTCAACTAGGATTCGTCCTCTTGTTGACGGTGATTGCCATTCTGACCAAGTTGTTCGGCGGTGGTCTGGGTGCGCGTCTTACAGGATTTAATAACCATTCGTCGCTTATTATTGGTTCAGGGATGATTTCGCGGGGGGAGGTTGCATTGATCATCGCGGCAACAGGTCTGCAAAGCGGATTGTTGCAGCAGCAGTATTTTACTTCCGTAATTATTGTTGTCATTGTAACTACACTTGTAACACCACCACTCTTAAAATATATGTTCCGCGATCCAGTGCGCGCTAAACAAAAATAATAATCATAGCAAAAGGGTGTCTCGAAAGCCATTTTACATGGCTTTTGGGGTGCTCTTTTTTTGTTTGCTCTAATTCCCTATCCTTCGGAAGGAGAAAGCCCCCGGTCTTAAGACTGAGTATAAAACCAGCCGTAGGGCTGTTTTGACTTCGACCAAAAATGTCTAAACTAAATCTCGGGATGGAAAATAATACATAATGGGGCAGTCATAAGAGGAGTACCAGAAATATACGGGGTGGAAGGGGAAACGATAATGAAATGGTTAACCAAATGGTCGTTCGGTAACAAGGCGGCGGTAGGGCTTTTAGTGGTAATGGCGCTTGTAGTGGGAGGGCTGAGCTACACTTCGCTACCGATGGAATTTATGCCAGAGGCAGATAATCCACAAGTGACTGTAACGGTGCTCGGTCCGGGTCAAGATGCCCATGCAATGGAGACGAAGGTTACGAAGCCGATTGAGGCTGGGGCCGCTTTTGTAAAGGGAAAGAAAGAAATACTGTCCACTTCCGGAGACGGATACGCACAGGTGAATATTTTTTATGACTCAAAAACAAATATGAAGGATGCAGCTGGGGAGGTGCAAAAGGTTGTAGATTCGTTGCAGTTCCCTGAAGGTGTGATGGCTCCTTTTGTACTTCAACTGAATACTTCCATGATTCCCGTGTCGCAGGTAACCCTTTCGTTTGACGAAGGTCTGACTAAAGAAAACCTTAAGCTTGCGGAAGAAACGATCATTCCAGAGATGCAACAAGCAGAAGGTGTAGCCAACGTCGCCTTATATGGGAAAGTAACTCCGCAAGTGCGAGTGAAGCTAGATCCAAAATTAATGGCTGAGAAAGGAATTACGACACCTCAAGTACTAGGGTTACTTCAGGGACGTAATGTATCGGCATCTCTTGGAGAGCAGACGATTGGTGGTCAGACAGGTAACGTTAATGTGGTTTCTACAATTGATAGTATCGATACTCTAAAAAAGCTACCCGTATCCTCGGGTGTTAAGCTGCAGGATATTGCTGCCGTCGAATTGAAGGAAGATCAAGAGAGCGTTAGCCGCTCGAATGGGAAAGATGTTCTTTTCGCCATAGTAACCAAAGAAGCTAATGCGAATGCAGTAAGTGTCGGAGATCATATACAGGATACCGTAGCACATATTAACAAAACCATTCCAAATGCAGAGGCAGCGGTCGTATTCAGCACATCAGATATGGTGGTTACCTCGGTGAATAGTATGATGCGTGAAGTATTGCTCGGCGCGCTGTTCGCGACGATCGTAATTTTACTGTTTCTACGCAACCTGCGGGCAACACTGATTACGGCGGTTTCTATTCCGCTTTCACTAGCGGTTACCTTATATCTGCTTGATATATCCGGCATAAGTCTGAATATTATCACACTCGGAGGTGTGGCCGTTGCGGTCGGTCGCTTGGTTGATGATAGTATCGTAGTGATTGAGAACATTTACCGTAGGCTGCAAAAAGAACCTTTCTCCCGTGAAATGATTATAAGCGCAACTGGGGAAGTGGCTAGAGCGATTACTTCATCTACGATTGCAACGGTAGCGGTATTTCTGCCGATGGGTCTTCTGCGTGGTAGTTTACAGGCGTTTCTACTTCCGTTTGCCTTAACAGTCACGTATTCATTGCTTACTTCACTCGTTGTAGCTTTGACGGTAGTGCCACTGTTAAGCTCATGGCTGCTGAGAAGAACTTCAATGAAAGAACACGAACCGTCTAAATGGTTCACTCGATTCCTCGATTGGAATCTGCGCCGGAAATGGATAACTTTATCGCTAGGTCTTCTCCTTCTGATTGGCTCCATCGCTGCTTACGTGACTATGCCAAAAGGCGCGCTTGATGCTTCAGATGCCAGCTATGTCTCTGTTCAGTTGAATTATCCGAAGGATGTTCCTGTCAAAGAGATTTTAGAAAAAGGAAAGCAGTTAGAGCAAGATTTGATGAAACAGCCTGAAGCGGAAACGGTGATCATGCAATCAGGGAACAGTGCAGATGCGGCCCAGTGGGGATCCGTCAGCTCGGAGACCTTAGTGGACTATACCGTTGTGATGAAAAAAGGTGCGGATGCGCAAGGCTTCATCGATCATGTCCGTGATGTGAAGGATTCCTACGCTGGGGCAACACTTGTTGCTAATCAAATGAGTATGATGGGTTCAAGCTCCACTAGCGAATATATTGATATCGTGGGTGATAATCTTACAGATATTACTGCTGTTGCAGCAGAAGTTACGAATAAGTTGAAGACTGTGGAGGGTATTCAGAAGGTCAGTAGCAATATGGAGGATACCAAACCTGTCTTTACATTTAAGGTAGATCCAGCACAGACGAATGCACAAGAAATTACCATGCAATTGTCGGCTATGCTGAATCCGATCCCTATGGGGCAAATCGAACTGGACGGTACACTTGCAGGAGTAGTGTTAGATCCTATAGCTGAGCCAAAGTCGGAGCAAGATTTAAATTCAATGACGCTCATGACTGCTGAAGGTCCAAAGCCGTTGTCACAACTAGCAACCTATGAGGTTCGGAATGAACCAGCACTGTTGTTCCATAAAGATGGGAAGCCATATGCGAGAATTACAGCGGAAGTGGATCCGAAGAAAGTGTCTGAAATCGGAGCGGATATTAAAAAGCAAACCGATAGTCTTACCCTTCCAAAGGGTGTGACTCTATTTGCAGGCGGAGCCTCGGTTGATCAGTCAGAGGATTTCGCTGACCTTGGTATGACAGCGCTAATCTCCATCGGGTTGGTGTATCTGATCATGGTCCTCACCTTCAAAACCCTTCGTGCTCCGCTGGCAATCATGTTCTCCTTGCCTTTGGCTGCGATTGGGGCGATTGTTGGACTGATCGTATCCGGCGTAACACCTGATTTCACTGCCCTGTTCGGGGCTCTGATGCTAATTGGTATCGTCGTCACGAATGCGATTGTGCTTATCGACCGTATTAAGCAGAATGAAACGCATATGGGTATTCGCGAAGCCATTCTGGAAGCGGCAGGAACACGGATGCGCCCGATTCTGATGACGGCTATTGCTACCATTTGTGCCATGACTCCACTGCTGTTCGGCCATGCCGAGATGGGCAGCATCGTCTCGCAAAGCTTGGCGATTGTGGTCATCGGTGGCTTGACCGCGGCAACGCTGCTTACGCTAGTTGTGGTTCCAGCGATTTACGAGCTGTTCTACTTCCGTAAATCGGCTAAGGAGCGCAAAGGCGTGGCGAAAGTAGAAACTCCGACGCATGGTGCGTAATATCAAAAAGTTATAGTGATAAACAACTGAAACAGGCCCTTCTCAGACATTTTAATGATGCTGGGAAGGGCCTTATTATTTAGAAAATGAGAATTTACTTGCGTATTTGGATAGGGCGAGAGATCTAAGTTTTGATTTTATAAATAATGATTTTTACAACGATATACAACGCATTTAGCATAAATAATATGAAAGGGATGATAGAGAATATTCTATGGGACGAAGATAAGGCGGATAGCATAAATAATGCGAGGAGCAAATAGGGAAGGGACAATAAATATTTTCTGTGGAATACATTATGGACAAATTCAAATTTCACAAGGAATACATTCCTTTCTAATGGGAAAACGCTACCCTCGAAATTAGGATATCATAACTCCTGATTTTTGCGAAGGTGCAGGCCGAGTAGATCATAGTGTTGATTTTTATTCGCATACAAAAAAGCTGGCCGACGATAACTGATATCGTGGCCTGCTTTTTTAATATTGCTCACTATCTATTAACCGCAAGAACAATTCAATACCGGCTTACGCGCAGCCTGTGTCTCATCCAATCGGCTAATCTCTGTGGTATGAGGTGCGTTGATTACGATTTCCGGTGTCTCCTGCGCTTCTTTTACGATCTGGATCATCGTATTAATGAAGCCGTCGAGCGTTTCTTTACTTTCGGTTTCCGTCGGCTCGATCATCATACATTCCTCAACAGTCAGAGGGAAGTACACGGTTGGCGGGTGGTAGCCGAAGTCGAGTAATCGTTTAGCAACGTCTAAGGTGCGCACCCCATACTGCTTGAGGTTTTTGCCGGACATTACGAATTCATGTTTACATACGCCCGGATATGGGATTTCAAAATACGGCGCCAGACGATGCATCATATAGTTCGCATTCAGCACGGCATTTTCGGATACCTCACGCAGTCCGTCTGGACCATAGGTGCGGATATAGGCGTAGGCACGAACGAGAATACCAAAGTTGCCGTAAAAAGCTTTCACGCGTCCAATCGATTCAGGTCCGCCGAAGTCGAGTGAGAAGCTGCTATCTTCGTTTTTCACCACAGTTGGTTGTGGTAGGAACGGAATCAAGATGGATTTTACGCCGACAGGTCCGGCTCCAGGGCCACCACCGCCGTGCGGGGTGCTCATTGTCTTATGCAAGTTCAGATGCACAACGTCAAAGCCCATGTCGCCAGGGCGGGTAATGCCCATAATGGCATTGGAGTTGGCTCCATCGTAATAGAGTAAGCCGCCTGCTTCATGCACGATCTCAGCAATCTCGACGATTTGGGTCTCGAACAAGCCGAGTGTGCTTGGGTTAGTCAGCATCAGTGCGGCTGTGTCACTGCCAACAGCTGCTTTGAGTGCTTCAAGATCAACCATCCCTTTATCTGTGGAAGGGATCGTGATCGTTTCAAGTCCTGCTGCTGAAGCACTAGCAGGATTGGTGCCGTGTGAGGAATCCGGCACGATAACCTTCGTGCGGGTCTCCCCGCGGCTTTCATGGTAGGCGCGGATCATCATGAGGCCGGTCCATTCACCATGAGCACCTGCGGCAGGCTGTAAAGATACAGCATCCATGCCGGTTAGTGCAGACAAGTCATTTTGCAGGGTATACATTAATTCCAGTGCGCCTTGAATGCTTTCTTCTGGCTGGTAAGGGTGGATCTTAGCTAGGCCTACGATGCGGGCAACATCTTCGTTAATCTTCGGATTGTATTTCATCGTACATGAACCGAGTGGATAGAAGCCGTTATCTACGCCAAAGTTGCGGCGTGACAAGGAAGTGTAGTGGCGAATAACATCCACTTCCGATACTTCTGGAAGCACAACGGGTTCGCTACGGAGTAAACCTGATGGAATCAGAGATTCTAAGCTTTCTTCCTGTGGCACATCGCACAGTGGCAAAGAATAGGCCGAACGGCCGGGCCGGCTTAATTCAAAAATTAGACTTTGCTCCGGTTTCATAAACAGCCCTCCAGTGCGCTAGCGAATTGGTCGATTTCGTTTTTGCTTCTTTTTTCCGTAACGGCTACCAGCATATGTCCAGCAAGTTCAGGATAATCACGGCCCAGATCATAACCGCCTAGATAACCTTCCTTCAGCAGCTTCGAATTAATTGCACTTACGCTGCTTCCCTCCGGAAGCTTCACGACAAACTCGTTAAAGAATGGGGAGGAAAAGGTAAGTTCAGCCTCTGTTAGTTCGCTTAGTTTATTAGCGGCGTAATGACTTTTACGAATGTTCAGCTCGCCTACTTCACGCATCCCTTCTTTACCCATTACGGACAGGTAGACGGATGCGCAGAGTGCGAGCAGCGCCTGATTGGAGCAGATATTCGATGTCGCTTTTTCACGACGGATATGCTGTTCACGAGCTTGGAGTGTCAGAACGAAGCCGCGTTTACCGTTACGGTCAACAGTTTGACCAACGATACGACCTGGCATGCGGCGCATTAAATGCTCTGCTACAGCGAAGAATCCACAGGTTGGACCTCCGAGGGAAGCGGGAATACCGAGTGGCTGAGCGTCACCGACTACGATGTCGGCTCCGAGCTTACCTGGTGTTTCTAGTACGCCAAGAGCGATCGGATTTGCACTGACGACGAACAACCCTTTAACAGCATGGATCAGTGGCTCAACGGAGCTAAGATCTTCGATGCTGCCAAAGAAGTTAGGCGATTGCATCAGTACTGCAGCCGTATCACCATCAATGGCCTCAGCAAGCTTAGCCTGATCGGTAACACCGTCTTTATAGTCAATCTCCACTACCTCAAGACCCCAAGCATTAGCCGATGTGCGTAACACTTGGCGCGCTTCAGGATGAACGGTGCGGGAGACAATTAATTTTTTGCGTTTGGTAGCACCAGCTGCGAGGACGGCTGCTTCGGATAATGCGGTTGCGCCATCATACATACTGGCATTGGCTACTTTCATACCGGTTAGTTCGCAAATGTAGGATTGGAATTCGAAGATCGCTTGCAGTTCGCCTTGGCTGATCTCCGGTTGATAAGGGGTGTAAGCAGTGTAGAATTCTGAACGGGAAATGACATGGTTGATCACTACAGGGATGTGATGGTCGTATAATCCGGCGCCGAGGAAGCTGGCGTGCGAATCGAAGTCAGCATTTCGGTCAGCGAGACCTTTCATGTGACGTAGCAGGGCGTACTCATCGAGTGGTTCAGACATCGGCATAGTGCCTTGATAACGGACGGCTTCAGGGATATCGGAGAACAGCTCATCTATGGACTGAATCCCGACGGTTTCCATCATCTCTACGCGGTCCTGTGCTGTCATGGGCAGATAACGGTGCTTCATTAAGGTTTCACTCCTTGGCTTTTTTAAAATATAAGAAAGTACAATTTTCACGTTATACTTTATCCTTCTATTTCTCGCTTAAAAGTTCACCGTCCTAATATGGACGCTAAAGGCGTTTATACTTGTAAAAAGGGGCCTTAATCACGACAGCCTTAAGCTGCTTGCCACGTATCTCTACGAAAACCTCTGTGCCTATTTCACTGTAAGCTGTATCCAGCAAAGCTAATCCCAGGTTGCGTTTCAGCGTTGGAGATTGGGTTCCGGTTGTGACCTCTCCGATTTTGATGCCGTCCGCATAGACCGGGTAATGGGAGCGCGGAATGCCTCGATCAATCATTTCTAGACCGACAAGGCGGCGGGGAAGACCGGCTTCTTTTTGCTGCACTAGCGCATCGCGACCGATGAAGTCCGCTTTGTCCAGCTTCACGAAGAACTGTACTCCAGCTTCAAGAGGCGTGATGTCAGCCGACAGCTCCTGACCGTACAGTGGCAATTTTGCCTCGAAACGAAGCGTATCCCGTGCGCCCAGTCCAGCAGGTGTTAATCCGTGAGGAGAGCCTGCTGCGAG
Source organism: Paenibacillus sp. B2(2019) (assembly GCF_008370385.1). Classification (NCBI taxonomy): domain Bacteria; kingdom Bacillati; phylum Bacillota; class Bacilli; order Caryophanales; family Paenibacillaceae; genus Paenibacillus; species Paenibacillus sp. B2(2019). The sequence goes on along the minus strand of NZ_VTZR01000013.1, from coordinate 50,417 downwards.
AAGGCCGTTCCATAACGTTGCTGCCCCATCCAGCGGAGCGTAAATTTCGAAGCCATCTTCACCGGTATAACCCGTACGGGAGATCAGTACTTCTACACCGCAGACGGTTGAGCGTTCGATGAAGTGGAAAGGCTTGAGCGTTGAGATCGGTGCATCAGTAACTTCTGCGAGTATGGTCTCTGCCAGCGGACCTTGCAAGGCGAGCAAAAGCGTCTCGTCAGAGACATTAGTGAGTGTGACTTCACCGAATTCAGAGGTCAGATGCTCTTGCAGCCACTGGAAGTCCTTATCGATGTTGGAGGCATTTACGACAAGCATATAACGGCCTTCACTTAGTCGATACACGAGTAAATCGTCGACCACACCGCCGTTTGGATAACAGAGCAGCGTATATTGCGCCGCACCATCGGTAAGGCGGCTGACATCGTTGGTCGTCATTTTTTGTAAAAAGGCTTCAGCGCCGCTTCCGATCACCATGAATTCACCCATATGCGATACATCGAACAGTCCAGCCTGCTGGCGAACAGCCTCATGCTCCTTCACGATACCTGTAAACTGTACTGGCAGCTCCCAGCCGCCAAAATCAATGCACCTGGACTCCGAATAAGCGGAATAGAGATCATAAAAAGGTGTTCTTTTCAAAGCATCCATGTCGTCACTCCCCTAGTCTGATTACATACGAAAAAAAGGACAGGCAGAAGCAATCATGCATAAATGCACTAATCGCTTTCTGCTCTGTCCTTTGTACCTGAGAGTTACCCTGCGTAACTAACATGCAAGTTTCCCCGTTGGTGACCTGACGCACCCAGCCTCGCGTCTGATGCTCTCCAGAGGTACGTCCGACAAAGGTCCTTTTGCCTGAGAGATTCACCCCTGTTAGGGCTTACTCCTTCGGCGCCGTCTTCAAGTGAGACAGTCTCTCCCTATGCCATCATCCGCAACTGTATTTGTTTCTTATGTCTCCATTAAACGGGTATAGGAGGGCGCTGTCAACAAGAAAAAGTCAAAAAAACGACAAATTTATTTTACTGTTAGTAATATTGACATTATGCTCCGGGATCACTTAGGCTATAACTAAATTTAGAATTCCAATTTGGAAATGAGGCGGCTTGAAATGAGTGAAGTTTTAGATAACCTTCTTTACAGCGAAGAGCATGAGTGGGCACAGCAAGTGGAAGGACGCGTAGTACGTGTTGGGATTACGGATCATGCTCAGCATTTGTTAGGCGATATCGTATTTGTGGAATTTCCAGAAGTGGGTTCGGCCATTTCAGCTGGCGACAGCGTAGGTAGTATCGAATCCGTTAAGACCGTATCGGAACTCTATTCACCCGTCTCTGGGAAGGTTACCAAGATTAATGATGGTTTAGAAGCTAGTCCAGAGCTAATTAATGATAAGCCGTATGGTGAAGGTTGGATTTTTGAAATTGAAGTGGACGGAGAGTATGCTGATGCTGTAAAAGGACTGCTAGATGCAGCTGGATATCGTGCATTGGTAGGGGAGTAATTCTAATTTTTTTCTGAATATTAATTTCACCGAATGTGATATTTATAGCAGCAAGTTTCCGTTTTTGGGGACTTGCTGTTTGGTGTTTTTATATAGATAGTGGTGGTGAATTTTTGAGTTAAATCCTGGGACTGTTTGGAATTATGGGATTTTATTTAAAAGCGAATCTACTGATTGTGGAATTAGGGAAAACCTCCCTTATTTTAGACGAGTATAGCGTGACACTAAGGGTTTTAGGGAATTCCTCCCTAAAATTTCAGTGAAAAGCGCTATTTCTGACTAAATAGGGTATTAATCAGGGAGGAATTCCCTAATTCTGTGCCTGGACAAGGGAATAGGCAGATAATCAGGGAGTATTTCCGTAATAAATAGTGGCGAGCCCATTTTGGTATGTTGATAAGCAGATTCGCTCCTGCACAGGCCTAGCTATTGTAACTAGCTCTGAGTAAAACATTTTTTATGCACCCTCTTGAAGTTGACGAAGCACAATGATCTCTACACGGCGGTTCTTTTGCTGACCTGCTGCCGATGTATTATCCGCGGTGGGCTGGGTATCAGCATAACCTGCGTATTGAAAATTGTCGGGATTCAATCCCTCCCGATCTAAGAAAAAGCGAAGCACTGACAGCGCACGAGCACCAGACAGCTCCCAGTTGTCGTTATAGTGAGAAGCTGAAGATACTGGCGTATTGTCGGTATGTCCTTCAATGCTGATCTTTGCGCCGATATCGCTGAATAAGCCAGATAACTGCTGAAGAGCAGGGAGGGCTGGAGACTTCAGGTCTGCCTTACCTATATCGAAGAGAAACCGGTCACTGAGTGTGATTTCTATCCCCTGCGGTTTGTCGGCAACAAAAATTTGTTCTCCAAGATTATTTTCCTCTACATAGTTCGTGATCACACCCATTAATTCAGCAAGTTTAGCCTCTTGTTCTCGAAAAGCAAGTTCACGTGCCGAAGGTATTTCGTTCTCCGTTTGTTCAGCAGATCCAGCATTCGGTCTCGCAGTTGCAGCTGCATTCCCATTCCCGTCTGTACTTTCCGGTTTGTTCTCAGTTGATTTCCCAGCATCTAAAATGCCGTTCCCACCCTCAAGGACAGTGCTGCCAGACTTGAAGGTCTCGGATAATGAGCCTGTCACGATGTTATATTTGTCAGTATCCAGGCTGCTCATCGCATACAATATAACGAAAAAAATAAGTAAAAGTGTAATTAGATCAGCATAAGTAATCATCCAACGGTCGCGGCTTTCCCGAGTCTCTACACGCCGCTTGCGCCGGTCTCTTTGTCTCATAGAAGGCCTCTAGTTTCCGCACGGTCATTCGTGTCCGTGTCTGAGATGAATGAGTTCAGTTTTTTACGCACCAGCAAGGGGTGATCCCCGTTCTGCAAAGAAAGAATGCCGACGAGTAGCATTTCCATACTATGTAGCTGGCTTTGACTGCGGGATTTGATTTTGGAAGCGATGGGTAAAAATATTAAATTAGCGATGGCAACACCGTACAGTGTTGCGGTAAATGCAACTGCGATAGATGTGCCCAGATTTGACGGATCTGTAAGGTTGCCAAGTACACGGATGAGGCCCATCACCGTCCCGATAATTCCCATCGTTGGTGCATATCCACCTGCAGCTTCAAAAATCTTAGCATAGTTCTCATGCTTCAATTCTTTAGCATCCATTTCTAATTCAAGAATCTGTCTTACCTGCTCAGGATCAGTACCGTCCACAATAAGAAGTAGACCTTCACGTGTAAAAGGGTCCGGATGTTCTTCAGCTTGTTTTTCTAACATTAGAACGCCGCCGCGACGGGCCACGGTTGCCATTGCAATGAGTTCTTCTGCTTTTTCTACATCACGATCAGGGTTGCTACCGAAAGCCATGCGTAATGCTGTTGGAATGGAGCGCAGCTTAGATGCCGGGAAACTGATCATAACGGCGGCAAACGTACCCCCGAACACAATCAAAGCTGCATTAAGCTGCAGCAGTCCTGAGAGGCTTCCGCCTTCCCAGAGATAGCCGCCGATTAACGCAGCCAGTCCAGCCAATAGGCCGATTATTGAGGTAATATCCATGCTTCAAGCTCCTAACATTTCTATGTATTATGGTTTGCAACGATCTAGTCAACACTGTATAATGAACGGGAACACATATTCTTATCTTCCATATTTTTTAATTATAAGAAAGTATAAGTTTCACGTTATACTTTAATCCTTATAATTCTCGCACAAACGCTTAACGTCTTTTAGAGACGTCAAGGGCGTTTTAGCTTGCCATCGTATGGAGAGAGAACATTCAGACAACAATTATAATATATTAATCTAGTTTAGACGATAGAGGGGAGACGGGCAAATGAGTGATATTGTCGTCAGTACAAAGACTTTTGAATTGGAGTCCGAGTATACACCCCAGGGCGATCAGCCTCATGCCATAGAGGAATTACTACAAGGCATCCGGCAGGGCAAGAAGCACCAGACGCTGCTGGGCGCGACGGGTACGGGGAAGACGTTTACCGTTGCACAAGTTATTTCCAAATTAAACCGCCCGACGTTAGTTATTGCGCACAACAAGACTTTGGCTGCCCAACTGGCGAGTGAGTTTAAGGAGTTTTTTCCGCATAATTCGGTAGACTATTTCGTCAGCTACTACGACTATTACCAACCAGAGGCGTATATTCCCTCCTCCGATACTTATATCGAGAAAGACTCCAGTATTAATGAAGAGATTGATAAATTGCGCCACTCCGCAACGAGCTCCTTGTTCGAACGGCGTGACGTTATTATTGTGGCGAGTGTGTCTTGTATTTACGGCCTCGGTTCGCCGATGGAATACGGAAGCTTGCTTTTGTCATTGCGGGTAGGGATGGAGAAGCCTCGAAATGAGATTTTGAGCAGGCTAGTGGATATCCAGTACCAGCGTAATGATATCAATTTTGTACGCGGAACCTTCCGTGTACGTGGTGATGTGGTTGAGATTTTCCCGGCATCTCAGGGTGAACATGCCATTCGGGTCGAATTGTTCGGTGACGAAATTGAACGAATCACTGAGATTGATGTACTGACGGGTGAACTGATCGGGGAGCGCGATCATGTCGCTATTTTTCCGGCGTCTCACTTTGTTACCAAGGAAGAAACGATGCGGGTGGCACTGGTCAACATTGAAAAAGAGCTGGAAGACCGCTTAACGGTTCTTCGTGACGCAGGAAAGCTTCTTGAAGCTCAGCGTTTGGAACAACGGACACGTTATGATATTGAGATGATGAAAGAAGTGGGCTTCTGTTCTGGGATTGAGAACTATTCCGGACCGCTCACCTTCCGTGAACCAGGGGCAACACCGTATACATTAATGGATTATTTTCCGGATGATATGCTGATCGTTATTGACGAGTCCCATGTAACGCTTCCGCAGATTCGGGCGATGTATAACGGTGACCGGGCGCGTAAGACGGTACTGGTAGAGCATGGTTTCCGTTTGCCGTCTGCGCTGGATAACCGTCCACTCCAGTTCGAGGAATTCGAAGAAAAGGTGAAGCAGATCGTGTATGTTTCAGCGACACCTGGACCCTATGAAATGGAGCACTGCGACACCATGGTGCAGCAGATTATCCGGCCTACAGGTCTTTTGGATCCGATCATTGAGGTTCGTCCTACAGAGGGACAAATCGATGACTTGATTAGTGAAATTCGTGATCGGGTGGAACGAGATGAACGTGTACTCGTCACAACGTTGACGAAGAAGATGTCGGAGGATCTGACGGATTACTTTAAGGAAATTGGGATTAAGGTTCGTTATATGCACTCTGATATCAAAACGCTGGAGCGGATGGCGATCTTACGTGATCTTCGTCTTGGTACATTCCATGTTTTGGTAGGCATTAACCTGCTAAGAGAAGGTCTCGACCTCCCAGAAGTATCGCTGGTCGCTATTCTCGATGCTGATAAAGAGGGCTTCCTTCGTTCCGAACGCTCCCTAATTCAGACGATTGGTCGTGCGGCCCGTAACTCCGAGGGTCGTGTAATCATGTACGGTGATCGAATCACTGATTCGATGGAGAAGGCGATGAGCGAAACGTCGCGTCGTCGCGCCATCCAAATCGCCCATAATGAGAAACACGGCATTACCCCAACCACCATTAATAAAAAGGTGCGTGACATCATCGAGGCTACGAAGGTTGCCGAGACTAAAGCGGATTACCTCACGGGTGTTGGTGGCAAGATGAATAAGAAAGAGAAACAAAGCCTGATCCAGCGTCTGGAAGCTGAAATGAAGGACGCTGCGAAGAACCTGCAATTCGAACGCGCGGCAGAGCTGCGTGACGCATTGTTGGAGCTTCGGGCCGAGTAATAAACCTCAAATGCATCACCGATATTTAAAATAAGTAATTGAACGGTGCTGTCCTGGCCGTTCTTTTTGAATAAATAGATGGACGCGTATCCCATAGGGACAGCGCTCCACAACGCTTTTGGCACTTACGCGCATCCCGTAGGGACAGCGTTCCGCAACGCTATAGTAGTTGCGATAATCTCGCACTTCCCGCTCTTAGCTAGTATGCGCCTAACGTCCAAGCGGTCCCGTAGGGATAAGCGTTCCAAGCACCACTGTCACTAAGTCCCGTCCCACCAGCCTCCTTCGCCAAAAAGTGCAGGTGTCCAGAGGGTGCAACCCTTGGGGCCCTCCCTTGGAAGGGAGGGTTTGGGAGGGATCGAAAACGCTTTTAATAAAGCTCTGAAATCGTTAAGACTTTGATATTTGATTCATTAAGGAGAGGTTCCGTTGGCGAACGATAATATTGTAATTAAAGGCGCGAGAGCGCACAATCTCAAAAACATCGATGTGACGATTCCACGTGACCGTTTCGTCGTGCTGACGGGGCTGAGCGGCTCGGGTAAGTCTTCGCTTGCATTTGATACGATTTATGCTGAAGGACAGCGGCGTTATGTTGAATCCTTGTCAGCTTATGCTCGTCAGTTCTTGGGGCAAATGGAGAAGCCGGATGTGGATTCGATAGACGGATTATCCCCGGCAATCTCTATTGATCAGAAGACAACAAGTCGCAACCCGCGCTCCACAGTTGGTACGGTTACTGAGATCTATGACTATCTCCGGTTGCTTTTTGCTCGAATCGGTCACCCTCATTGTCCAGAGCATGGAATTGAGATTACTTCCCAGACCGTTGAACAAATGGTAGACCGGATTATGCAGTATCCAGAGAAGACTCGTTTGCAAATCCTAGCGCCTATTATTTCAGGACGTAAAGGTGAACACAAAGGACTCTTCACAGATATTTCTAAGCAAGGGTTCGTACGTGTGCGTGTGGACGGTGAGCTAAGAGATCTGTCTGAGGATATTGAACTTGAGAAGAATAAAAAACACACCATAGAAGTTGTTGTAGACCGGATCGTCGTTAAAGACGATGTGGAGACCCGGCTGACGGATTCACTGGAGACGGCACTTAAACTTTCGGGCGGTAAAATCCTTGTGGATATCATCGGTCAGGAAGAGCTGCTGTTCAGCTCTAATTTTGCTTGTCCGATTTGTGGTTTCAGTATTGAAGAGCTGGCACCACGTATGTTCTCCTTCAACAGTCCGTTTGGAGCCTGCACAGAGTGCGATGGACTTGGAATGAAGATGGTGGTCGATCCAGATCTGCTTATTCCTGATGCTGAGAAATCCATTGAAGAAGGTGCTTTTTTAGCTTGGACTGGAAGTACTTCTAATTACTATCCGCAATTTCTAAAGTCCGTGTGTGAGCATTTTAATATTCCACAGAACGTTACAGTGAGCAGTTTAACACCTGATCATATGAATAAACTACTGCATGGTACAGGTAGTGAGAAGGTTCGCTTCAAATATGAGAATGATTTTGGACAAAAGAAAGATGCGATGGTTGCTTTTGAAGGGATTATTCCGAATCTGGAGCGTCGTTACCGGGAGACCGCATCTGACGGTATTCGTGAATTTATCGAAGGATTTATGAGTGCTAAGCCTTGTCATGTCTGTAAGGGTAAACGTCTGAAGAAAGAAATTTTGGCGGTTACGATCAACGAACAAAATATTTCGGATATTACCGATCTCTCGATTGGTGACTGTCAGCATTGGTTTGAAGAAATAAAGTTAAGTGAGAAAGAGACAGCTATCGCCAATCTCATTCTTAAGGAAATCTGCAATCGGCTGGGATTCCTGGTGAATGTCGGATTGGACTATTTGACACTTAGCCGCGCAGCAGGCTCGCTATCTGGTGGTGAAGCACAGCGTATCCGGTTGGCCACTCAGATCGGTTCCAGTTTGATGGGTGTACTGTACATTCTGGATGAGCCAAGTATTGGTCTGCATCAACGGGATAATGATCGCCTGATCTCTACGCTTGCTCATATGCGTGACCTAGGCAATACGTTGATTGTTGTAGAACATGACGAAGATACGATGATGGCAGCGGACTATATTATTGATATCGGACCGGGTGCGGGTATTCATGGTGGACAAGTTATGGCGCAAGGAACACCAGAAGAGATTATGAAAGATCCGAATTCTTTAACCGGTGAATATTTAAGCGGTCGTAAGTTTATTCCAGTTACCGCTAAGCGTCGTGCTACCGATGATCGTTGGATAGAAATTCGTGGCGCTAAAGAAAATAACCTGAAAAATGTGAATGTGAAGATTCCATTGGGTGTATTTACGGCGGTGACTGGTGTGTCGGGCTCCGGTAAATCTTCACTTATTAACGAAATTCTGTACAAGAGCTTGGCACGGCAGCTAAATAAGGCTGTGAAGGTGCGTCCGGGTCAGCACAAAGAAATTCGCGGCTTGGAAAATCTCGATAAAGTTATTGAAATCGACCAATCACCAATCGGGCGTACACCACGCTCTAACCCAGCAACCTATACTGGCGTATTTGACGACATTCGTGATCTGTTCTCCAAGACAAATGAAGCTAAGGTGCGCGGTTTCCAAAAGGGACGGTTCAGCTTTAACGTTAAAGGCGGACGCTGCGAAGCTTGCCGTGGGGACGGAATTATCAAGATTGAGATGCACTTCTTGCCTGACGTATACGTTCCTTGCGAGGTATGTAAAGGTAAACGTTATAACCGGGAAACACTAGAAGTGAAATATAAAGGGAAAAACATTTCCGACGTACTGGAGATGACAGTAGAGGATGCTACAGAGTTCTTCGTGAATATCCCGCGTATTCATCGTAAAATGCAAACGCTGATGGATGTGGGTCTTGGCTACATTAAGATTGGTCAGCCAGGTACAACATTATCCGGTGGTGAAGCGCAGCGTGTGAAGTTGGCTTCTGAGCTATACCGTCGTAGTACAGGCAAGACACTCTATATTTTGGATGAGCCTACAACAGGTCTGCATGTGGACGACATTGGTCGTTTACTTGAAGTATTGCACCGCTTGGTGGATTCCGGAGAATCGGTTCTTGTCATTGAGCATAATCTGGACGTTATTAAGACTGCTGATTATATCATCGATATGGGACCAGAAGGCGGCAGTGGCGGCGGAACCGTACTGGCAACAGGAACACCAGAGAAGATCATTACTGTTACGGAGTCTTACACAGGTAAGTATCTGAAGCCAGTTCTGATTCGTGATACAGAGCGTACTGAAGCGCTTATGCTTGAGACGGCGGAAACTACCTAAGCTATAAATAGCTGGATAGTATAACTACTAAATAATAAAGGTCGCGGCAATTTGCCGTGGCCTTTATTGTTTATTGTCCAAAATTATTATTTTGGGAAAACAATTGATCGGTACAATTGCTGGTAGTCACCAGTAAATTAGAGCCTTTATCCGTTCTGATGTGAGTTTTCTAGTAAACGTTATATGACTCCTATAAAAAGAATACTAAATAATAGACGGGATAGGCATATGTAGGGCATGTCCGTCGTAAGATTTAATGAGGAACATGCTGTTGCTGTAAGTATACTTAATGGGTAATAGAATAACTGTAGGCTCGATGGTTCCTTGAAAAATAAATAACTAATTGTAATATACATTTTGTTCTATTAAAGGCTTCAGCTACTAGATTGGGGAAGCAGCCTTAGAACTAAAATCAAACCGATAATCGGCTAATTTGAGGGGGCTTAATCCATAACTGATACTTCATTTCATCACCTTCAAAAAATAGAGCATTACTCGTTAGGTTGTATCGCTTTCGCCGGAAAATACCAAACGTCAATGAACAAAATCATTAATTTATCAGATTTTGCAGCGATAAAATATTTTTTTTGCGACAAATACATAATTTTTCTACAAAACCTATTGCATCGCCCAAATGGTAGCGATAACATAGAAGAGGATATGGGGAATACTGGATCTTGCTTGACAACATTTTTGAGGAGGTAAGGTAATGCTACTTGCAGAAGTTGCCGCGCAAGGACCGTCTAAATTTCATACCTTTGATGTTTTTATGATTTTATTCACTATCCTAATTTTGGTTGGAGTCGTTCGGTTACTGAGAGCTCCCCAAAAGAACAAGTTCGCCATTGCTTTCGGAGCGGTTAGTTTGTTGGTTTTTATAATCTCTGACTATGCCATGGTGATGCATTGGTTAAGTTAACGGAAGAATTAAATTGAACAGCTTTGCACCAAAAGACTCCTTTAACGCCGTGGGCGCATTGAAGGTGTCTTTTTTTCAAATTATATAATGTAAAATTAATCCATTCGCAGAGAGAGGGTCTGGTGAAGGTTGATGAGGATTGGGGAGAAGCTGGTGAAGAAAGGAATGGGCTTGCTGCTGTGCGGTTTGTTGCTGTCAGGAGTATGGAGTGAGTCGGTTTATGCGTTGGGTGATACGACTAAGACGGTTAGCGCGGCGACCACAATCCAGAGAGACAAAATCAAAAATTCAACAGCAGCGGAAGACCCCGTACCAGGGATTATTAAAAGTATCACCCCCTCCGTAGTGGGCATTATCGGCAAAGACGATAGTGGGGGGGCTAGCGGACCGGATGATCGATACAATCTGACGCATGGTTCTGGCATTATTGTGAAATCGAATGGATGGATTGTAACCAATGCACATGTCATCAAGGATCTGCAGAATGCCTTGGTAGTGACGTCGGACTCCAAAACCTACAGCATTAAAGAAACATATCTAGATGAAGTTAGTGATCTGGCCCTGATCAAAATCAATGCCACCTCCCTTAAACCTGCAAAGTTTATTCCATCGACCGGCAAAACCGTTGTTGGTGAGAAGGTAGTGGCCGTCGGAACACCGATTAGCTTTTCTCTAAGGAATTCAGCGACCGTAGGGGTTATAAGTGGCCTTAACCGTGAAGTAGCTGCGGCTTATCGTCTGATCCAAAGTGACACAGCGATTAATCCCGGGAATAGCGGGGGCCCGCTAGTGAATATGAAGGGCGAAGTGTTGGGAATAAACAGTCTGAAATACTCAGCGGTGGGCGTGGAGAATATGGGCTTTTCAATACCGTCGGATACCGTACAGTATATTATGAACCAGCTTTTTAAGTACGGTGAAGTAAAACACCCGAGTCTTGGATTGGAGTTAGAGCCGAGTTGGTCCTCGATTGTGGGCTTGCCAACGCTTGATCCCCTGACTGTAACCAAAGTGATTTCTGCTGAAGCACGCAAGGCGGGTGTTGCCGAAGACGACGTCTTGTACAGCATTGACGGCCACCGTGTGGTCTCACTAGTTGATATTAATGAATTGTTTAAAAGCTATTCTCCAGGTACAACGGTACGACTGGTTATGCAAAGTGATGGGGATATCGTCATCCGTAAGCTGGTACTCACTCAGGGTGATCCCCTATTAAGTGAAGAGGGTTCAGGAGCAGATGGAGACGAGCATACGGAAGAGTGATCAGGAAACTCGAGAGGGGGACGGAAAATGGGCTTTAAAGTTTTAAAACAAGGATTGTGTGCGATGCTGGCCTTATTATTGCTATTTTCTATATTACCGATACCAACCGCACGGGCAGCAGAAACAGACAAGCTGCAGTTGAGTCTTAAAGTTGGCAGTACTTCTGCTACGGTGAATGGCAAGAAGGTGACTATCGAGCGGCCTTATATGGAGAACGGAACGGTTATGGTACCGCTCGGGGTTTTTAAAAAGACATTTGGCAGCACGGTTTCCTTAGAAGGAAATGATGTAGTGAAAGTAACGTACGGCTCTCATACAGGGTTAATGACGATTGGTAGTATTAGTGCCTGGAAGGATGAGACTAAAGTTAAACTCACCTCCGCGCCTCGGATGGTTTCAGGTGTGTTGATGGTGCCGCTGCGTTTTGTGGCGAGTGTACTAGGTGCAACCCTCTCCCAGGGTAACGGTGGTGAGCTGATCATTACCTTAGTTCCTGCAGATAATGAAGGCGATGTGCCAGTGGATACTGGTATTGATAGCGATGTGGGGAAGACGCAAATTGGGAACAGTTATTTTCAATGGACACTAAATTATCCTTCTGGACTGATTACTGGAAATAGCGGTGGTGATGAGAGTGTGGCTACCTTCTCCAGTGCGGACAATCTTTATTATTTGGAGATTCATGCAAGTGATCAGGCAGTTGCTGTTGATGCAGATGGGCTATTAGAACAACTAGTCCGGGAAGTCGAGTTAGGCAGTGAACTGATATTAGACCGGGAGTCGTTCCCGAAAGCCTCTGTACCCTATGCACGATTGGTCAGTAAAGATTCTAGCGGAGCACTCTGGGAAAACAGGCTGATCTATGCTGAAGGTAGACTTTACGAGATTTATTTGACAGATGAGAAAGCCACTAATTATAAGGATTTAGCCAAATATGCGGGGTTACTGAGCTCTTTTCGGCCCTCTTTTGACACTAAAGATAACAAAATCCGTGATCTCTCTACCGTAAAGAATGGCTTAAGTGAAGCTTATAATGAGGACTATGGTATCTCACTACAGGTTCCTGCCGCTTGGACTAAGGATGACCAGCATTTTTATTATGAAAGCAAACAAGGAAGTCATTTGAGTGTGGCGATTACATCGGCACCTGCTGGTTCTACACTAGAGAGCTGGGCTGAAGAGTTGAAGACAAAAACGCAGGAGAACTTTGTAGCGGACGCTTATGTTTTTAAGGATAGCATGAAGTCTGAAATCTCCGGCGTACCTGCGCAAATAAGTGAGACACAGCTGAATTTCGGCAACGGTTGGGCGACAGAATATCAGGCACTCGTACTCAAGAATGGGTACCGTTACTATTTCGAATATGTGACACCTGCTGGACAAGAAGACGATAAGGCCAAATTTAAAGCCATTATATCCTCTATTGATATTGATTTTGATCTGTTGAAGGAGAACTTCGGGCGACTCGCTAGCGATGACTATAAGACAATCAAGAATAAAACGATAACCAAAGTATCTAAAAGATACGGCTATGCCATCGACATTCCACGTTTATGGACACCCGATCAAGATGTATTCGAGACACAGTTGGTAGAGTATCGGTTCATCGGAGGACGTTTCCAGATTAACTCGAAACCTGAAAGCTCAGACGATTATGCGGTGAATATGCTCAAAGATTCTTATCAGAATAAAAATAATGATCCTAAAGGTCCTCGCATTGAAAGTATAGTGGAGTCTACCTTTGCTGGTGTTCCTGCTACGATCCTTACTGTGCATCAAATCAAGAATGGTGTTCCTCTCCGCAGTAAGCACGTTATTTTTGGTAAAAATGAGGTGGTCTACACGATTACTGTTACGCTGAATGATGCCAATGCTACTGCAGAACAGCAAGCTTTGTTGGATAAAACGCTGCAGTCGTTTCGGTTTACAGGGAATGAGTAGTTTAGAGGTGTTTGGAGTTCATGACTAACTAATAGTAGAGTGTAATTCAATTAGATGAGAACGTCCTTGTAGCCAAAATGGCATGGGGCGTTCTTTTCTTTATATAAATGTTGGTAAACACATGGCGCTGAGATGTGATATTTGATACAATTATCAAGTTAATCAACTAGAAATGACCCGCCACATGGCGGTTTGGGAGGATATAAATGAAAGAGCAACAAATACGCAGAGAAGACGTGGAGCTATTGGCACCTGCAGGTGACTGGGACTGCATGCGTGCGGCGGTAGCGAACGGAGCGGATGCTATCTTTTTTGGCGTAGAGAAGTTTAATGCACGGGCGAGAGCGAATAACTTTCGCATGGACGAGCTGACGGAAATTATGGCGTTTTTGCATAGCTATGGTGTGAAGGGTTTCCTGACCTTTAATATACTGGTTTTTGAAAATGAATTGTCTGATGCGAAAGAACTGATTGACGCTTGTGTAGATGCTGGCGTGGACGCAGTGATTGTACAGGATTTAGGTTTGGTCAAAATGATCCGTGAAATCTCACCGGATTTCCCGATTCATGGTTCGACGCAGATGACCATTACTTCACCGGAGGCGGTCGAGTTCACTAAGCCTTTCAGTTTGGAACGTGTGGTACTCGGTCGTGAGAACAATCTGAAGCAAATTAAGACGATTGGGGAACAAGCCCGTCTGCCGATGGAAGTATTCGTGCACGGAGCCTTATGTGTCTCTTATTCGGGTCAATGTCTAACTTCGGAAATGTGGGGTGGACGTTCCGCCAACCGTGGAGAATGTGCCCAAGCATGCCGTCTGCCTTATGATCTGATGGTGGATGGAGAAGTTAAACCAATGGGTGATGTGACTTATTTGCTCTCTCCTAAGGATTTGGCAGCTATTGATCTTATGCCTGAGCTGATCGAGGCGGGTGTAACTTCTTTCAAAATCGAAGGGCGCCTCAAGAGCCCGGAATACGTTGCGAATGTAGTTAGTAAGTACCGTAAGGCAATTGATCGGTATTTTGATGGCGATATGTCCAAACCATCGAAGGAAGAAGTTCGTGAACTGCAACAAAGCTTCTCCCGCGGTTTCACGCATGGTTTCCTAGATGGAACGAACAATAAAAAGCTCGTAGACGGCACTTTCCCGAAAAGCCGTGGTGTATATCTCGGAACGGTTGAACAAATTCTTCGTGATGGCGTTGTCTGCCGTATTCATGCACCTCTTAAGCGGGGAGACGGAATCGTGTTTGATGCAGGGGATCCGACGAAAAAAGAAGAAGGCGGACGCGTTTACGACCTTCGTCGTAAAGGTGTGAAGCTCGAAGGTGAAGCCGGAGAAGGCTGGATCATCGACATCGTAGCCGGTCGTAATGATGTGGATCTGCGTCGTCTAAATGTCGGTGACCGCATTTGGAAGACAAATGACCCTGCGTTAGACAAGGCGCTGCGCCAGACTTATGAGACAGAGAAGCCGTACCGGGTATTCCCGGTACATGTGCGAGTGCAGGGCTGCGTCGGCGAGAAGCTGACCACCTGGTGGACGGACGTTCAGAAGAACGTTACCGTCCGTGTGGACTCGGAGCTCGCGCTGGAAACAGCGCAAAAGCGTCCGATGGATGCCGCGCTGCTGGAAGAACAATTCGGCCGCCTGGGCGGAACCGTGTTCCAGCTTGACGCGCTAGAGTCGCATCTGCAAGGCGACGTGATCGTCCCTATGCGCGAGCTGAACAGCATCCGCCGCCAAGCGGTGGAGCTGCTTGCGGGCGAGCGCCCGAAACCGCCCGTGTACGTGAAACGGGCGATCGAGGTCTACGGCGACGCTACCCGCAGGGGTGTCGCTCCGCAGCGCGCTGGTGAAGCGGAGCTCACCGCGCTGTGCCGCAGCCTGCCGCAGGTGCAGGCTGCGCTCGAGGCCGGCGTGAGAAACATCTACGCCGACTTCGAGTTTATCAAGCAGTTCCCGGCAGCGGTAGATGCGGTACGGGCTGCAGGGGCCAGCATCGCGCTGGCCACACCGCGCATTCATATGCCGGGTGAGAACGGCTACCACGCCAATATTCTGCGCCTGCAGCCTGATGCCGTGTTAGTACGCAATACCGGCGCGCTGTATTATTATCTGCGCCGCCGCCAAGAGCAGCCTGATGCCGTGCATCCACGCCTGATCGGCGATTTCTCATTGAATATTGCCAATCATAAGGCAGTGGATCTGTTCCTTGAGGCAGGCTGTGACATGGTAACACCATCCTATGACTTGAACATTCAACAGATGGTCGACCTGCTTGAACATAGTGATACCTCTCGTATGGAGATCGTAATCCATCAGCATTTGCCGATGTTCCACACAGAGCACTGTGTATACTGTACCTTCATGAGTGAAGGCACAGACTTTACGAACTGTGGTCGTCCATGTGAAGAACATCGCGCTTCTTTGCAAGACCGTATTGGAATGTCACATCCAGTTCGTGTGGATGAAGGCTGCCGTAATACCGTCTATAATGCAGTTGAACAGTCCGGTGCGGAGTATTTGAATAATTTCCGTGATCTAGGCGTATCCTCGTACCGCGTGGAGTTCCTGGAAGAGACACCAGAGCAAGTGGCTGAGGTAATTAGCCTCTATAGCCGCGCACTTCGTGGCGAAATCTCTGGTACACAGGTATGGAAGAGCTTGAAGGCTACCAACCAGCTGGGGGTTACACGGGGACAATTGGTTAACGCGAAGTAATAAGGGTTAAAGGTATAGGGCTAGGTGACTACCGGAGGGTGCTCTGGTGTTGCTTGGCCCTTTTTTGTAGATACCCTCTCGTCCTCTTTGTTACTTGCATATACTAGATAATATATAGGTGAGAGTTAGCAAAGGGGGGGATCTTGTAAAAGACTTATATAATTTCTCCCTCTCCGATTTGATTGGAATAGATATACAAATATAACAAACACTCTGACATTAATCTGTTATAACTGCTATAATTAAAGGAAATATGCCATTTTACTATACAGAGTATTTAAGATGGAAGAGTAACCGACAGAAGGAGTTAATGTGATGAAGATCCGTAAAGCCATTATCCCCGCTGCAGGTCTTGGTACCCGTTTTTTGCCTGCAACTAAAGCAATGCCTAAAGAAATGCTACCGATAGTAGATAAACCGACGATCCAATATATTGTCGAAGAAGCAGTTGCTTCGGGAATCGAGGATATTATTATCGTGACGGGGAAAGGGAAACGTGCGATTGAAGACCATTTCGACAACTCTTTTGAACTAGAGTTTAACTTAGCAGAAAAGCAGAAGTGGGAACTTCTTGAATCCGTTCGCAAATCCTCCGAAATGGCTGATATCCATTACATTCGCCAAAAAGAACCAAGAGGTCTTGGACATGCGATTTGGTGTGCACGTAAATTCATTGGAAATGAGCCGTTTGCTGTTCTGCTAGGTGATGATATCGTTGAAGCGGATAAACCGTGCCTCAAACAGATGATAGATGTTTATGATGAATATAAATCTTCAATTGTAGGCGTTCAACCCGTTCCATGGGAAGAAGTATCGCGTTATGGTGTTGTAGACGCTTCGCCTTTGGCAGAACGTGTCTACAAGGCAAATCGTCTAGTAGAGAAGCCTAAGAGAGAAGAAGCCCCCTCAAATCTAGCGATTTTGGGACGATATATCTTAACTCCACGTATCTTCGATATGCTTGGCGAGCAGCAGGTAGGTGTAGGTGGAGAGATTCAGCTTACGGATGCCATCTCCCGATTAAGTGAAGTAGAGCGGATTATTGCTTATGACTTTGAAGGTAAACGTCATGACGTTGGTGAGAAGATGGGCTTCATTCAGACCACCATTCATTATGCACTTCAGCATGAAGAGCTTAAAGATGATTTACTTCGATATATGAAAGAGCTTATAGATAGTGAAGTTGCTAAGGCAGGGCTTTAAATAGAACTCATATCATTGAAAAAAGCGTGCCGCTGTAATTACAGCGGCGCGCTTTTTTGATTTCTTTCTGTTTTAGAATTGTGAATTTGCGATGGCCTCGATTTGTGCTGCTTCCGCAGGATCAGCTGCGATCAGTGAATTGTATATCGCCTGATCTTCGCCACCAGTTTTCGTCAATGCAGCAAGGTACCAACGGGCAATTTCACGATTCGTTGCATCTGCGAAATCTTGGCTTAAGGCCGGTTTCAAGATAGAGATTGCTTTTTGTATCTGTCCAGACATATATTGCATTTTTGCTATCTTCAGTGTTACATCCGGAGTAAATGTTTTCGAAGGATCATTATCCGCAAGTACCTGATTATAGGCCAAAAGCCCAACGACAAAGCCCGCTTTCATGTTATCTATTCTATCTGGATTATCTTGTTGTGCATAAGCTGCCTGCCCCAAATCAAATGAACGGCTGATTAGTGAACTGTACCAATTTATATCCCACGGAGTTTCACCGTTCATTATATCCGTGTAATTAGGATCCGAATTAAGCTTCAGAGTTGTCTTGGCTGCATCCTCTTGTCCGGATAAAAGTTGCATTTTTCCAACGTTTAAAGCGATAGTTGGTGTTACTGAGAAAGGACGCCCTTGCAATTGTTCTGGTGGAAGAGTCTTCAAATGTTCTATACCAGTGAGAACATGATTATATGCTTCTTGAGCTTCATTGAAATACGCTTGTTTTTTTGTCTCATCCTTTTGGTTAAGGGCTTGCTGACCTAATGCAAAGGAACGGCTGATGAGAGTATCATACCAACTAATATCCCAGTTGAACTTATCAGCATTATCACGGTAAACACCGTATGCAAGATCATTTTGACCTTTTAAATCATAGTAGCTCACCATTTGAGCTAAAAGATATTTGTTGTACGGCTCATCTTTTAGTGCTCGAGTTAATACATTATGAGCCTCTTCAAGAAATTGCTCATCTTGCGTTTGATTGAATACCGTCATATCCAAAGCAGATAATGAGATGGCGGATTCAGGATGATTAGGACGGGTTTTTAAAGATTCAACCAGCGGTGCTTTAATTTCTTCGTATGAAGTACTTACTCTAATCAGATTCTTACCCTTTAGAGCAGCATTACTGGAACCGATATAGCTAATCGAGAGGAATAGCAAGAATATAGTGCCTACCGTGAGAACAGCGGAATATCCAAGCCGCAAACCAGTTTTATTCCAACTTTTACGTAGCTGTTTGCTATCCATTACAACTGCCATGCCCGCAAGTCCAAGGAAAACGAGTATTCCCATAAAGGCATAACTCATATTGAAATCAAGTAGACTATGCACAAGAATGGATAATGCAATGATTAGATAAAAGAAACCATTCTCAAAATCATTTTTATCGCGTTTCACATACCCACGAATATACTTATAGAAAATATACAAAATGAACCCCATAAATACGATGAAACCAATGATGCCAACCTCAATCAAGTATTGTAAAAAGAAGTTGTGCACTTGCCGGCTAGTGTAAGGGTTGTTCTGATAGTGCTCATATAGTGAGGACCAGCCTCCGCCACCAGCACCAAGGATTGGATAATCCTTAACTACCTTCATGGCATCTTTATAAAAAGTAATCCGTTCAAGTACGCTATGTTGTTGGAAATTGATGTTCTCAAGACGAGTCTCCATATTATCAGGCAAGATACTTTTTGCACTCGTACCGATAAGTAAGAAAGCTACAATTGCTACTAGAGCGACAGATCCGAGCGGAATCCAAAGGCTTGTCCGTTTACGTGAAGACCAATTACTCAGCTTCTTATGCAGCCATGGAGCGACAAAACGCTGAATGACCCAAGATAGGCCAGCCACAACTAGTGAAGCTCCTAATAGATATGCCCAACCTTTTAAAGCGGAAGAAGAAGTGAAATTCGCGTTTAACTCTATTCCTAGATTAGTTACGGGTGTCGTAATGAGCAAAGATACAATACCGGCAACTCCTAGATGCAGAATCCAAAGGATTTGCTGTGCAGGTTTTAGGAACAGAAGTAGAAGTATGAATACTACAGGTAGCAGGACCAAGCCACCGCGAGATAAGGTTAACAAGATCGACACAATGATGGGCACTAACATAAAGCCATGAGTCAACGTTCCATACCATTTTTTAGAGCGAATAAGCACGAATATTGCTACAAAGAGAAAGGCCATTAAGAATGCAGCGTATGTATTCGCATATTGAAAGATCGAAGTCAGACGAAGTCCGTTAGAGTCCGTCATTACTGCATCTAAGTAGATATTATTTCTTACGGTGTTTGAGAACCAACCCACTAGAGCTCCCGCTAGTTTGTTACTCCCCAACCAATTTAGTAGTCCAAACCCTACTATGAAATAAGCAATTGCTAGAATGGCATTTTGAATGACAACATTTACTTGCTTTTGCTTCAAGAGATAAAAGGCTATAATGAAGACTGCAACATACATGCTCTGAATAAACAGCATATTCATCGCCGTATAATGCGAAACTGCGACAAACAATGATAAAGCGTAGGTCAGAGGCAGTAAGATAGAAGCTGAAGCTACTAAGTCCCTCTGTTCATCTAGTTTGAATTTTTTGTAGTATAAGCCAAGGCAGACTAGCAGCAAAAGGCCGCTTAGTAGTGCTGATACATAGATTGGCTTCTCGAAGTCTAATTGTTGTCCGTTAAATAATCCCACTTGAAATGGGGCCCAACACAAAAATAAAATGAAAGCAACAACCAATGCCCAGATCGGAATTGCTATCTTTTCAACATTTCTCGACTGAGCGGCGTTTTTACCGTATACTGGTTTCGACACGTTATAATCTCCTTTTCCTGTAGGTACGTGGATATTTTAACATATGTAAGGCGACCTAACTACTTTTTATCATTAATAATAAATACATTAATAATAAATGTATTGGTATTGAATGCAATAATAATATATATATGATTTTACTAAGGAGACGCACAAATGAGGAAAGAACCGTACATTAAGAGGATCAAAAATATATGTTCCTTAACTAAAAGTTTAGCTATTAATGATTTCAAATCAAAATATGCAGGCTCATATTTTGGATTGTTATGGGCGTTACTAATGCCATTAGTTACTATACTGGTTTATTGGTTTGTTTTTGAAAAGGGTTTGAAGGTCAGCGCCCCGGCTGATTTAAACGCACCTTTCGTTTTATGGTTTGTATCTGGGATTATACCTTGGTTCTATTTTTCTGAAGCATTAACAACAGCGACACATAGTTTCTTAGAGTATAATTATTTAGTTAAGAAGGTTGTTTTTAGAATTGAATTATTACCATTGGTAAAGATATTCTCGGCATTCTTAGTACATCTGTTTTTCATTATAATCTTATTCTCCTTTTTTATTAGTTATGGTTATCCAATTAGTTTTTTTTCAGTTCAAATTATATATTATACCCTATGTAATATAATTCTCATTTCTAGTATATCTTGGTTAACTGCAGCAATTACTCCATTTTTTAAAGACTTCTCGTACGTATTGTCTATTATTTTGCAGTTTGGTATGTGGTTAACGCCAATTCTTTGGTCTGTAGATGTTTTGTCTCCGCATATGATTTTTTTGTTTAAATTAAATCCATTCTATTATATCGTAGAAGGTTTTCGAGATTCTATGATTAATAAAATTTGGTTTTATGAGAAATACAAATTGACACTTTACTTTGCATTTGTAGTGATAGTTAATTTTGCTATATCAATAAAAGTATTTAGAAAACTTAAACCACATCTTTCTGATGTGCTTTGATAAGGTGGTTTGGAAATGGAAACTATAGCGATCAGCGCTCAAAATGTCAGCAAAACTTATAAACTATATAAAACTCCTATGGATAGGCTCAAGGAGTCTTTATTTTATCGAAAGAAGACATTGTATTCTGAGCACCATGCTCTTCAGAATCTCAATTTCACTATAGATAAGGGAGATATTGTAGGTATTATTGGAGAGAATGGTTCTGGTAAATCAACTTTGTTGAAAATTATAACCGGAGTATTAACGCCATCAAGTGGTATCTCAGAAGTGAATGGAAAAGTAGCTGCACTTTTGGAGCTTGGTGCCGGATTTAACTTTGAGTATACAGGTATTGAAAATATCTATTTAAACGGTTTGATGATGGGTTTTAAAAGAGAAGAAATAAAAGAAAGACTTGAGCAAATCCTCTCGTTTGCAGAACTAGGTGAGTATATTTATCAACCAGTTAAAACATATAGTAGTGGTATGTTTGCGAGGTTAGCCTTTTCTGTTGCTATCAATGTACAACCTGATATTTTAATAGTCGATGAGGCTCTGAGTGTTGGAGATATGTATTTCCAAGCGAAATGTATCACAAAAATGAAAGAATTATTTCTCCAGGGAGTTACAGTTTTATACGTAAGTCACGATTTGAACTCTGTTAAGTCCTTGTGCAAAAAGGCTATATATTTAAAAAATGGAAATCTTGAAGCTTACGGAGACGCTGAAAAGGTAGTAGATATGTATGCTAAATATGTTAGAGATCAAATGAACAATAATACTAAGGGGAGAGTGAACTCGGAAGATAAACTGTACCATCTAGATGAGGTTTCTCTGGATGACAAACTTGTCTTCAAAGAGAATGCTGAGTTTATGGAGAAAGTGGAATATTTTAGGCAGGGAACCCGTGATGCAATTTTAACAGAGTTAGAAGTATTAGATAGCAACAATAATCCAGTTATAACAGCTGATTTTAATGACAAAATTAAAATTAGAATGCATATAAAATTTGATAAAAAATGTCAAATTTCTGTTGGGTATCATATTAGAGATAAACAAAACATCGAATATTTAGGTAGTAATACTTTGATTGAGGAAATCGGCGAAATATCTGGCGAAGCAGGTCAGAAGATAATCATTGAATTCAAAACGCGCTTACCCTTAGTAGAAGGAATGTATAATTTTTCTACTGTTCTTTCTACCTCAACTATAAAAAATAGAACATCGTTATTCGTAGACTATACAGAGAACTCATATATATTTGAAATGCGCGAAAGGGATCCTTATAAGATCTGGAACAAGTTGTATATTCCAAATGAAATACAGATAAGTAGAGTTAATTAGGAGGTGAATTTTGAGTTGTGATTCCATTTCATCAATTTCAACGTTATAAGATGGTAGAGATTATTTTTGAATTATTGGGGATTAAAGAACTTGAGCTTTCTATTCTGGAAGTAGGGGCGAATGAACATAAGAATTTAGAGAATTTTGTTGAAAATAAGAATATAAAATATTTGGATTTACTCCTTCCTGAAGAGTTATTAAATGATCCATCATTCATACAAGGTGATGCTACTAACCTTAGCTTTGATAATAATCACTTTGATTTTGTTATTGGGCTGGATGTCCTTGAACATATTCCTCCGAAAAAGAGAAATGATTTTTTATCTGAAATTGAAAGAGTATCTAAATATGGATTTATAATTTCAGCGCCGTTTACAAATAACGGGATAGAGGAAGTGGAAGAGAGATTAGGTGCTTTTTTTCATTATTTATATAATGGTGAAATACTATGGAGTAAAGAACATCAGGAAAATGGTTTGCCTGATTTTCAATTAATTAAAGATAAGATGGATGAATTTAATGGAGAGTGGAATCAATTTAACCATGCTTCTATTTTTCTGTTCGAGAAATTTATGCAAATGGAATTTAAGACAGGATTACATCCTGATATATATGAGTACTGGAATACGGTAAATAGTTTTTACAATGAAAAATTATTTTATAAAGATTTTAATAATGAAGAATCAGTACGTACGTTTATTATATATGGCAAAAATGGATTCGAAAAAAGAATTGATAACTTGCCTTCGCTTTTCAAAAAAATAAGTGCAGAAATGACCTCGGAAGATTATGCAATGATATCGCATCATGAAAATATGATTGACTTTATGTCAACTCGTAAAATGAATGCAGATAACAACAAAAAAAATGGAGGTGATCTTGATAAAGGTAATTTATACCTTCAAATATACTGGGATGATGGGCAGGGGTACAGTGAATCAAAAAGTGAATCTTTTAAAGTGGAAAAATCCCAAAAAATATTTCAGGTTAATTTCGATCTTCCTGCTTTAACCAATAAGATTAGAATAGATCCTTCTGCTACTAAGTGCATTATTGAAATTTTAGATTTAGAATTAACAAATCAAGATAATTTAAAAAACAAAGAATATACACTGAGTTCAAATGCTTTCTCTACAGAGAATAACCAATATATGTTTCTTAATAATGACCCTCAAATTGTTATTGAGGTTATGCAAGGCACTTATATTAGATCAGTTTCGTGTCTACTTAAATATAGTACTCCTGTATTAGATATATCAGAGGATTTGATTTCAAAATTACAAGCGAATAGTGATTGGGAATATACTAAATATAAATATATGAATTTTGTAAATAAATTACGGATGAAGAATCAAACTCTCAAAAGAAGGATTAAGACTTTAAATTTAACAAATGAAGATCTGATACAGAGAAATCAAGAAATGCAAGAAATGAATGAGTCACGAGAAAATTGGTTTGATGATGAGTTTAAGAAGAAAGATGAAGTACTTAAAATGATCGAGTTGAATAATTTGGGGATTTCAAAAGAGAAAAGTGAATTAGAAAAAGAAATCGAAGCTATTAAGAATAGAAAGGCCTATAAGTTAATAACAAGATTAGAACCAATCATTGATAAATTAAGGAGAAGAAAAAATGACTGATTCAATTACAAAATGTAGTATTCTATTGGTGACATATAATCACGAGAGTTATATCAATCAAGCAATAGACAGTATTCTAGAACAAGAAACGACGTTTGATTATGAAATTGTAGTAGCAGATGACTGCTCAAAAGATAGTACTATGAGTATAATTCAGCAATATGCTGAGAATCATCCTGGGAAATTTAGAATTTTAGCTAATGAGAGTAATTTGGGGATAACGCTAAACTATAAGAGAGGCTTTGCTGCATGTAAGGGAGAATACATAGCTATTCTAGAAGGTGATGATTTTTGGACTGATCCTTTGAAAATCCAAAAACATGTGGATTTTCTAGAGTCTAATAAAGCTTGTGTTATGACCTTTAATCAATTTGTGGTACATGACATGAAGAAAAAGAGATATAATGTTCAACCTTGGAATTGGGATCATAGTTTCCAGTTGATCACAGTCTCTGAACTTGTACTGGACAATTTTATAGGTAATTTCTCTACTTGCGTATATAAGGCTAAGTATTTGAAGCAATTAGATAGCTCTTTATATGAGTTGACAGTTTATGACTGGATGACGAATATAATGGTAGCCCAGAATGGACTGATTGCCTATCTCCCAGAAGTGATGTCTGTGTATCGCTTGCATCCGAACGGGACTTGGAGTCAAAAGAAGGAATTGGAAAAGTTGAAAGATACTATTTCCTTGATAGAGCAGTATGATAAATATCTAGATGGTCTGTATCATGAAGAGTTCAATGCTCATAAAAGAAGACTTCAGGATAGAATAGATAATATAGATGGTCCTTTGATTATTACTAGTAAAGAGAGTATTAAACAAAAAGTAAAGAAATACCTTCCTCCATTTGCAACATCTCTCTTAAAAGGTATAATACCCCCAAAATTTTATAAATAGAGCAGGTGCAGAAATTGAAAAGTATTAATCCGAAAGTTTCTATAATTATTCCATCCTATAACCATTCAAAATTCATTGGAAAAGCTATAGAGAGTGTTTTAAACCAAACGTATCAAAATTTTGAATTACTAATTATTGATGATGCATCACCTGACAACTCTGTAGATGTGATAAAGAAATATGAAGATCCCAGGATTAAATTTTATGGATTTGAAACAAATCAGGGAGCAGTTGATACACTTAATCATGGAATAATAAACTCATCATCAGAGTATATTGCTTTATTAAACTCAGATGATTATTGGGAAATAGATAAATTAGAGAAACAAGTGCACTTTTTAGAAGAAAGTGATAGTGTGGATTGTGTTTTTTCAGACGCCAATTTCATTGATGAAGCAGGAAGAGTATTATCAAAAACAGATTATTTTTGGGCAGATGCATTCACTCAAAACAATAAGTCTTCTGGGCAATGGTTAAAACAATTATTTTATAAATTAAATTGCTTTTGTCATCCATCGATGCTTATTAAAAAGGAAGTATATAACGAAGTTGGATTGTATGATCCGAGTTTGAGGCAATTACCGGATTTTTCAATGTGGATAAATGTTATTAAAAAATTCAATATTCATGTAATGGAAGAAAAATTAGTTAACTTTAGAATATTATCTAATGAAATGAATACTAGTTCTGTTACTTATGAAAATAGAATTAGGAATAAAAATGAGCTTTTTATTATTATGAGTAACTTTTTTGATGAAATAAAAGACGAAGATTTTGTTGAAGGTTTTCTAGATGAATCGAACGCCTTATATACGAAAGAAGAAATTGAATGTGAAAAAGCATTCGCTTATTTAAAAGAAATATCTCCTGATATAAAACCTATTTACGTTCTTATTGGTTTACGAAAACTTAGCATTCTTTTGAAAAATGAAAACACAAGAAGAGTTTTAAAAGAAAAGTATAATTTTAGTGCCAATGATTTCTTCGCATATACTGGTAAACTTGATATTATTGATGTGTTTGAAACGTCATTTCATCAGGTAGTAGTGGAAAGTGCTAAACGGAAAATACAAAAAGATACAAACCTATATTCAACGATCAGGAAATTTTTTAAAAAATAGGAGCCGGTAAGCATGTCAAATGAGTGGAATGGATTACCGATTGTTATTTATGGTACTGGAGGGTGTGCTAAAGAAATCAAAGCTTTAATAGATGAAATAAATGATTATTCGTATACTAATATATATCATTTGGTTGGTTTTGTGACTAATGATCCAAATGAAATTGGTAAATCTATTGAAGACGTAGAGATTATTACTTCTAATATGGAATTTTCCGGGTATAGCGACAAATTCCCGGTAATCGGTGTGATAATTGGTTTAGCGGATCCAAAGGTTAAAGAAAAGATATATCAAGAAATTATGGATTTAAATAAATCGAATATTGTTTTTCCTAATTTAATACACCCTCTCTCTAAATTGTCTAAAAGTTCTAATAATAATATGGGGTATGGAAATGTAATCTGTTCAGGAGTAAATCTTACTGTTAATGTGAAACTAGGGAATTTTATATTATTAAATCGATCCTGTAATATTGGTCACGATTCTACGGTTGGTGATTTCTGCACTATTAATCCTGCAGCAGTCATCTCAGGGAATGTGTCTATAGGTGAGTTAACATTAATTGGTGCAGGAGCTTGTATTAGAGAAAAAACTAATATAGGTAATAAAAGTATTGTTGGGTTAGGGGCAATAATAATTAAGAATGTTGAGGATTCTACAATAGTTATTTCTAAGGCTGCAACAAAAATGTCTACATGATTTATAAGTGGAGGGCAACTCATAATGAATGAATTAATTAAATTAGAAACACCTGTCAATGTAACAAAGACTTATATGCCTCCTTTTTCGGAGTTTACTGCAGAAATTGAACGTCTCTGGAATAATTCTTGGATTACGAATAATGGAGAGTTGCACCAAGAATTCGAGAAAAAGCTAATTGATTTTTTATCCATCAATAATGTTAGTCTTCTCGTAAACGGACATTTGGCTTTAGAAACAGCCATTAAGACTTTAGGGATCACTGGTGAGGTTATAACTACTCCGTTTACATTTGCTTCAACAACTCATGCTATTGTCAATAATAATTTAAAACCAGTTTTCTGTGATATAGATTTAAGTGACTATAATATTGATTGTACCAAAATAGAAGCACTTATTAATGAAAATACGAGTGCTATAATGCCCGTACATGTATTTGGAACTCCATGTAATGTAGACGCTATTGAGAGGATTGCTCAGAAATACAATTTAAAAGTATTATATGATGCTGCACATGCATTTGGGGTTGAGATTAATGGTAAACCTATAAGTCAGTTCGGAGATATTTCGATGTTTAGTCTTCATGCTACGAAACTCTTTCATTCAATTGAGGGTGGAGTATTAGTGTATAAAAATGACGAATATAAAAGAATAATTGATCTTTATAAAAACTTTGGTATTAGCGGTCCTGAAACTGTTGAAATTGTTGGGTATAATGCAAAAATGAATGAGTTCCAAGCAGCAATGGGACTCGTGAATTTAAATCATATTCAGGAAAATATTGAAAAGAGAAAACTGGTAACAGAAAAATATGTAGACTTACTTGGGGAGATTCCAGGAATAAGTCTTCTGGATTACAAAAAGTCAAATATAGTTTATAACTACTCTTACTTTCCTATTGTAATTGATAAAGAAAAGTACGGAGTATCCAGAAATACTCTATATGAAATCCTTCGGGATAATAATATTTTCACTAGAAAATACTTTTATCCTTTGGCAACTGATTATAGTTGTTTTAAAGAGGAGTATTCAAATATTGAATTGCCTAATGCTAAGAAAATAAGTGATAACATCCTAACTCTACCTATATATCCTGATTTAAGTTATGACATAGTTGATTTAATATGTAAAAATATAGATATGATTCATAGAAGGTCATTATGAAAGGCATAATTCTTGCTGGAGGTACTGGTTCTCGTCTATTTCCTTTGACTAAAGTTACTAATAAACACTTGCTACCTGTAGGTAAATATCCTATGATATTTCATTCCGTATATAAGTTAAAAAAAGCTGGAATAAATGATATCCTCATTGTTACTGGTAAAGAGCATATGGGTGATGTGGTTAACCTATTAGGTAGTGGTCGTGAAATGGACGTGTGCTTTACATATAAAGTACAAGATGAAGCAGGTGGGATTGCACAAGCTTTAGATTTAGCTGAGCAATTTGTTGGTAATGATCAAATGGTTGTAATACTTGGAGATAACGTCTTTGAAGATGATATTACGCAATATGTACAGAACTTTGTTGATCAAAAACAAGGGGCTAAAATATTGATTCAAGAAGTATCTGATCCCAAAAGATTTGGTGTTCCAGAACTTCGTAATGGGCGAATTATTTCAATTGAAGAGAAACCGGCTGAACCAAAATCGAATTACGCAGTAACCGGTATCTATATGTTTGATAGTCATGTGTTTGAAATAGTTAAAACCTTAAAGCCATCCGCACGTGGTGAATTAGAGATCACAGATGTAAATAATGCATATATTGTAAGAGATGAGTTAACCTATGATATTCTGCAAGGTTGGTGGACAGATGCAGGTACGCATGTATCCTTAGCTAAGGCGAATGAACTAGCACAATCTGTTGTGTTTGGAAATGAGTTCGGTAAGCTGAAATTATAATGGTGAAGGAGGAGAGGCTATGAAGGTAATTCCTCTTCAACTGTTTGGTGCAAATTTAATAGAGCCTGTGGTTCATGGTGATAATCGTGGTTTTTTTATGGAAAGTTATAATGAAGAAATAATGAACAAGCTAGGTATAACTCATAATTTTATTCAAGACAACCACTCCCTATCTGCTGAGGTGGGTGTTTTGCGTGGTCTCCATTACCAGCTTAATCCCAAATCTCAGACTAAGTTAATTCGTGTCTTATCGGGTGCTATTTACGATGTGATTGTTGATATCCGTCGTAACTCGCCTACCTTTGGGCAATGGGTAGGTGTAATACTTAGCGAATATAATAAGCGACAGTTGCTTGTTCCGAAAGGATTCGCTCATGGCTTCTGTACATTGGTACCTAATACCCAAGTGTTATATAAGGTGGACGAATATTATTCCCCTGAGAATGATCGTGGCATATTATGGAATGATCCAGCACTGGGTATTGATTGGCCAACTTCTAGTGCGATATTATCGGATAAAGATCAACGTCATCCTTTACTGAAGGATGCGGAGTTAAACTTCGAAATGTAAACATCTCATTGAACAAAAGGTGGGTTATAAATGAAACTGCTAGTTACTGGCGGAGCTGGGTTTATCGGCAGCAACTTTGTGCTGTACATGCTGCAACAACACCCTGATTACGAAATCGTCAACGTGGATGCATTGACTTACGCAGGTAATCTGGAGAACCTAAAATCGATCGAGAATCATCCGAACTATACGTTCGTGAAGGCTGATATTACAGATGTTACTGCGATGGATGAACTGATTAGCCAGAGTGTGGATGTCGTTGTCAATTTCGCGGCGGAGTCGCATGTGGATCGGAGTATCTTGGAGCCGGAAGTGTTTGTGAAGACGAACGTACTTGGAACACAAGTGCTTTTGGATGCGGCGAAAAAATACAGTATCGCTAAGTTTGTTCAAGTATCTACGGATGAGGTATACGGATCACTGGGAGCGACTGGATTATTCACCGAAGAAACTCCTTTGGCTCCTAACAGTCCATATTCAGCGAGTAAAGCAGGCGGAGACTTGTTAGTACGTGCATATCACGAAACGTTTGGACTGCCAGTGAATATTACCCGCTGCTCAAACAATTATGGCCCGTACCAATTCCCGGAAAAGCTTATTCCGCTCATGATCTCCCGCGCACTTGCTGATCAAGCGTTGCCTGTTTATGGCGATGGAATGAATATCCGTGACTGGTTGTATGTTGAGGATCATTGCAGCGCGATTGATCTGGTTATTCACAAGGGTGTGAACGGCGAAGTCTACAACATTGGTGGTAATAATGAACGTACGAATGTGCATATTGTAAACACGGTATTGCAGGAATTAGGCAAGCCTGATTCTTTGATTACTTATGTTCAAGACCGTCCAGGTCATGACCGCCGTTATGGTATTGATCCAACTAAGATTATGAATGAACTGGGATGGACGCCGAAACATACGTTTGAAACAGGTATTAAAGAAACTATCCAATGGTATCTAAATAACCGCGAGTGGTGGACCCGTATTCAATCTGGGGAATACCAAAAATATGCTGAACAGCAATATGGTGATCGTTTAGGTGACTCATTGTAATTTTGATACGGGGGTAACTAGCTATGAAGGTACTTGTTACAGGTGCGGCCGGACAACTAGGTCAGGACGTAGTTTTACTGCTCCAGCATCAAGGTCACGAAGTGTTGGCTTGCGATCGTCAAGAGATGGATATTACTGATCTGGATCAGTGTATCCAAGTTATTGGCGGTTTTGGACCGGATGCGGTTATTCACTGTGCTGCTCATACGGCAGTAGATGCGGCAGAAAGTGATGTTGATGCAGCTTATTTAATTAATGCTACTGGCAGCCGAAATGTAGCGCTAGCTTCTGAAAAAGCTGGAGCTAAGCTGGTGTATATTAGTACAGATTATGTGTTTGATGGTATGGGAGCACAGCCTTACCATGAATACGATAATACAGACCCTAAGAGTATATACGGCAAATCGAAACGTGCGGGTGAGGTGCTCGTTCAATCCCTCTCCTCTAAGTATTTCATCGTACGAACATCATGGGTTTACGGTAAATACGGGAATAACTTTGTCAAAACAATGCTAAAGCTTGGCCAAGAAAAGCCAATGCTTCAAGTTGTTGATGACCAAAAAGGTTCGCCTACTTATACAGTCGATTTAGCTCGATTCTTGCTTGAGCTTGTCCAAACTGAGAAGTATGGTGTATACCATGCGTCAAATAGTGATTCTTGTACCTGGTTTGAATTTACACAAGCGATTTTTGTAGAGGCTGAGGCTATTTTGGGTTTGAGTTTTACTGCCAAACTTAACTCTTGTTCTACGGAACAATTTCCACGTCCTGCACCACGCCCTCGTAATTCTGTGATGGAGCATTTGTCAATACGAACAAACGGTTTTCAGGATATACGTCACTGGCGTGAAGGTTTGAGAGGCTTTCTGCTAGAACTTAAAAAGTAATAGTGATAGCATTAACCCCGGAATGGGAAGAGAACTAGGTCATTGAATAGCCCTTATTTAGTATTAGGTACTAAATAAGGGTTATCGCTTATTTATTAATTAATGTTGAACTGCCATATTGGTATTAAATATAAAAGGATGAGTCATGAATTATGGAGATTATAAGCATTTGTATCCCTTGTTATAATGAAGAGAAAAGTCTTCCTATTTTTTATAATGAAATAATACGGATTGCTAAATTAATGAACGAGGTTGAATTTGAATTTGTTTTTGTGGATGATGGGTCATCTGATAACACTTTAGATATTATTAAAGATCTTGCTAAAGCAGATAATCGCGTTAGATTTATATCTTTCTCACGGAATTTTGGAAAAGAAGCAGCTTTATATGCAGGTATTAAATATTCAAAGGGCGATTATGTTGCAGTAATGGATGCGGATATGCAGGATCCACCAGCACTCCTTCCTAACATGCTTAAATCTATTAAAGAGGAAGGATACGATTGTGCTGCTACAAGAAGAAATTCAAGAAATGGTGAACCCGTAATACGTTCTTTCTTCGCAAGAATGTTTTATAGAATCGTAAAAAAAATATCAAAGGCTGAAATTATTGATGGAGCCCGCGATTTCCGACTAATGACTCGTCAAATGGTTAATGCAGTATTATCAATGGGAGAATACAATCGCTTTTCAAAAGGTATTTTTGGTTGGGTAGGTTTTAAAACCAAATGGTTTGAATTTGAAAATATTGAAAGAGTAGCTGGGGAGACTAAGTGGTCTTTTTGGAAGCTCTTTATTTACTCGATTGAAGGAATTGTCGCATTTTCTACTGTTCCACTTGCTCTTTCTTCACTAATAGGTTTATTTTTCTGTTTTGCTTCTTTTGTTCTTATTATAGTTATTATTTCTAAAACTTTATTATGGGGGGATCCTGTAACTGGTTGGCCTTCGCTAGCATCCATAGTTTTTTTTGTTGGAGGAATTCAACTTTTTTGCACTGGAATTATAGGGAATTATTTGGCTAATATTTATCTGGAAACAAAAGGGCGTCCAATATATATAGTAAAACAAGAAGGATAGCATGAAAAATATAGTAACGGAAAAGACACAAGAGGTATGTATGAAACTAACTAACAATAAGCTTATAAGGTTCTTAATCGTTGGTGTATTTAATACGATTTTGGGCGCAATTACAATGTTCCTGTTGTATAATTATTTTGGATTTGGGTACTGGAGTTCAAGTGCATTGAGTTATTTATTTGGTGGGGTTATAAGTTATTTCTTAAACAAGACCTTTACTTTTAAATATGGAAACTTCGACTACAAATCATTTTTTCAATTCTTTTTAGTAAGTTCAGTATCTTATTTAGTTGGTTTTCTAATATCTAAGCGACTAATGCTAGAAATTATAAATTTACTTTCTTTAAAATTTTCAGTAGAAACTAATGAACAATTAGCAATGTTATTCGGTATGGGGTTATATACAATTTTGAACTATTTAGGTCAGCGTTTATTAGTATTTAGAAAATAACCGTAAAGGATTTGACATATGATAGATCATATAAAAAAGTTTTCCAATAAATATAATGTTACATTACTGTTTATATTTTTCTCAATTATAATGTTTATAGTGAATCTACATGTGGATAGTAATATTTCAGATGATATTGAATTTAAAAAGGCTCTAACTGATGTGAGTTCTTTTGAATTTGTGAAAAATTACTATTTAAATTGGAATGGCAGAATTGCGATTAATTATTTTCTTACAAGTATAATAGTTCTAGACCCAATTGTTTGGAAAATACTCAATACAATGATTTTTATCTTGTTATTTTTTACTATGTATAAGATTGTATTAGCCATAACTGGAGATAGAAAAGAGAAAAAGGCATACTTGATAATATCTATTTGCCTGTCCATTTTTTTATTACCTGATGCGGTTTTTTGGAGTGGTAGCATTTGGGTTACTGGATCTTTTAACTATCTGTGGCCTACTGCTCTTGGTTTATTTAGTTTAATCCCTATAATTTATAATTATTTCGAGAAGGAGTATAATAATAAGTTAATAATTTTTAATTTATTGGCTGGGATATATGCTGCTTACTCAGAGCAAATAGCTGCGATTGTGATTACCTTTAGCACAATTCTAATTTTACTTTCTGCTCTTAAGAAAAAGAAAATACATATACCTTCTATACTTGTTTTAGCAGTTGTCATAATTAACGCTATTATAGGTTATACAGCACCTGGGAATGTCAAAAGATTTGCCTCGGAAGCTTCATTATTCCCGGAATATGAAACATTTTCCGTGTTTGGGAAATTATTTTATGGGTTGTTTTATAGCCTTTGGCATCTTGTTAATGAGGCTAGTTCTATAATGTTTATAATCTCATTACTCATTACAATATTGATGTTCACAAAAAATAAAAGAATAATGTATAGAATAATGTCCTTAGTACCTGTGGCATATTTCGGTATACGTATAATTTCTGCAAAAAGCAGACCAGGGAATGTTACTACGGCATTTGATCAAACTCTTGAAATGTTCAATAAAAGCAATAAAATTTCTATGTTTGATAATTTATATGATCTCCCCAAAATATTCAGTGATTATAATTCAAAATCAGTAAGTATGAATGTTTCGATATTATTGGGTTTACTAGTTTTTCTTTGTATAGCCTTGTCTATTGTGAAGTTATTTGGAAATTCTAGGATAACAATTGTGAGTTTTCTCTTTTATATGGCTGCCTTAGCCTCAAGTATTGTTATTAGTTTTTCACCAACTATATATGCCTCAGGGCATAGAGTTTTTTATGCGACTGACATTCTCTTATTAATACTACTAGCGACTTTACTTTCTGTTTTATTAAATACTATAACAGAGTCAAAAGCTCTATTTAGAATTTGGATTTATTATGAAGCTATTTTAGTTTTTCTGGCACTGAGGCATCTCACTTTTTATATCATTCTTTATTGATAAGAACAAATTTTAAAAAAATCTTGAATAATGTCAACATCATAAAGATCTGAGGATTATCATGCTTACCAAAACCGTTAGTGTACAACTAGTTACATATAATAGTACTGATGATATTGTAGATTGTTTAAAGGCAGTCCTTGCACAGGATTATCCACTAAAATGTATTGTGATTGTGGATAATAACTCTACAGATGATACTATAGAGAAATTAAGAGAAGCATCAAGCTTTGTCGATCTTATGGGTAAACCCCTTATGGCTATCTTCCGGGATGAGGAAATCTTAAATATTGATAAAAAATCATCTGAAATCACTGACCTACAATTGTTTGTATATCAGAACTTATGTAATACTGGTTTCGCCCATGCTCACAATAAGGCTATCAGTGTCACAGATACTGACTACGTACTTGTCCTAAATCCAGATCTGATACTAGCGAAGGATTACGTATCTAGATTAGTTACACGCCTGGAGGAGAATCCGTTAATCGGCAGCGCCACAGGCAAGCTTTTGCTGAAGGCGGATCATGGGCTGGTAGACAGCACAGGTCTCCGAATGAACAGAGCACGCCGTGCATTTGATCGCGGTGCGGGTGAGCCAGCTGACCAATGGACGCAATCGGGTCCTGTATTCGGTGTATCTGGAGCGGCTGCGATGTATTCTCGACGGATGATCAACGACATAAGTGTTGATGGCGAGTTTTTTGATGCAGACTTTTTTGCCTATAAGGAAGATGTGGATGTGGCTTGGAGGGCGGAGATATTCGGCTGGCAGGGATATTATGATGCTGAGGCGATCGGGTATCACGAACGTGGCTGGAAAACGTCTGGTCGTAACACTAAGCCTTTGTTCATCCGACGAATATCTTACATTAACCGCTACAAAATGATCTACAAGAATGAACCGACTCGAACTATGCTGAAGACAATCTTCATTTCTCTCCCCTATGAAATTGCAGCTCATGGTTATATGCTTCTGAGAGAGCCACAGTTAATTACAGCGTGGAAGTCCTTTTTTACTCAGCTCCCTGCGTTAAAAAAGAAGCGGGAGTATATACAAGCCGCGATAAAAGAGAGAAAGAAACACGAAAGCTGAACCACATCTGGAAAAACCTCCCTGAAACGTCACCTCCTCTCAGGGAGGTTTTATGTTATAATTATTGTCGGTAGATTACTATATTTGTCAGGAGCGTTACGCAGTGAATGTAGATGTAAGTATACTTATTGTTAATTACAACACGTGTCGCCTGACGATGGATTGTCTCAGGTCGGTGTATGACTCTGCAACGAACTATTCCTATGAGATTATTTTAATAGACAACAATTCCAATGATGATTCGGTAGAGAAGATTAGTAGAGAGTTTCCAGGTGTGATCTTGATCGCAAATAACGACAATGTCGGCTTCGCTCGTGCGAATAATCAGGGGATGGAAGCTTCATCCGGACGGTATGTTCTCTTGCTCAATTCAGATACGGTAGTACGTAAGGATACACTGGAGACGATGATATCCTTTATGGACAGTCGTCCCGATGTAGGTGCGTCAGGATGTAAGATTATTTTGCCTGATGGGTCGCTGGATAAAGCTTGTAAGCGGGGATTTCCAACACCGTCGGCTTCCTTCTATTATGCTTTTGGATTTAGTAAGCTGTTTCCGGATCGTCCGAGGTTTAATGGTTACCAGTTAGGATATTTGGATCCTGATCTTGATTACCCGATAGATTGTCTGGTTGGTGCGTTTATGCTGCTGCGGCGGGAGACGATTGACCAGGTGGGGGGATTGGATGAGGAATTCTTTATGTACGGTGAGGATTTAGATTGGTGTTATCGTATTAAAGAGGCTGGATGGGGGATTTATTATTATCCTAAGACTTCTATCGTGCATCTTAAAGGTGGCAGTGCCAGACGCAGACCGTTCAAGATCGTCTATGAATTCCACCGGGCAATGATTTTATTTCATCGTAAGCATTATAGTAAGAAGTACAACAGTATGATAAATGGAACAGTATATGCTGGAGTTGGCGTAAAGTTCGCACTTTCTCTTTTGCGGAATGCCTTAATCTCTCCTAAAAGAGTTCCATCACCTGCACAGAGTCTTAACTCCGCTAATGAAACAGGTGCACGTAACGAAAAGAATACTGAGGTGAATTTATGATTCGGCGTAATCAGAAATTTTTGACACAGCTCTATATGGTGGCTGACTTTCTTGTCATCCAGCTGTCCTTCCTTATAGCCTGGTGGCTAAAGTTTAGAAGTGGATGGATGGAGTATGAAAAC
The DNA here is from genome assembly GCF_008370385.1 of Paenibacillus sp. B2(2019). Classification (NCBI taxonomy): domain Bacteria; kingdom Bacillati; phylum Bacillota; class Bacilli; order Caryophanales; family Paenibacillaceae; genus Paenibacillus; species Paenibacillus sp. B2(2019). The sequence goes on along the minus strand of NZ_VTZR01000013.1, from coordinate 14,068 downwards.
CCGTTGCCTGTAGAGTCGTACGCTTACTGGAGTATGATTTATGGCGGAATTGCAGTGTTAATCGGTATACTGCTGTCGCTGTATTTGCCGAAGCGTAAGAAACGGTTTGTCGATGAATTCATTAAGATTTTCCAAGTGCATATTATGGGCATTTTCATTCTGCTTGGTCTGATGTTTTTCGTGAAAGAAATAAATATCTCCCGAACATATCTAGCTCTTTACATGGGATTGAACATTCTTTCTATTATGCTGTACCGTTATGTATTGAAGAAAATGCTTAAATCTTTTCGAGAAAAAGGCTTCAACCGACAGTTTGTACTTATCATCGGTGCAGGTACGCTAGGCAAAAGATTCTACAATAATCTAGAGCAATACCCTGAGCTTGGATATGAAGCGATTGGCTTCTTGGATGACTATCATACTTGGGATGGAATTGAAGAACAACGATATAAACCGATTCTTGGAACAGTCGACCAGTTGTCTGGAATGCTAGAGATGCTGCCTGTGGATGAGGTTATACTTGCGCTGCCACTTGATGCGCATTCGAAGTATCCTTTAATTATTGCGGCCTGTGAAAAAGCAGGTGTACGCACATTGATTATCCCTGACTTTTTCGACTACTTACCAGCCCGCCCTTACTTTGATAACTTTGCAGGCATGCCGATGATTAATGTTCGTGATATTCCACTAGATATGACGGGTAATAAGATGGCAAAACGATTGTTTGATATTGTGTTCTCCTTGTTCGCAATTATTATGATATCTCCTGTGATGCTTATCGTGGCTCTTGGTGTTCGACTGACCTCTCCGGGACCGATTATATTCCGGCAGGAACGTGTGGGACTGAACCGTCGTAATTTTATGATGTATAAGTTCCGCTCCATGAAGATGCAGCAGGATGGTGAAGAGGATACAGGTTGGAGTACGCGGGAAGATCCTCGTAGAACAAGATTTGGGACCTTTATCCGTAAGACAAGTCTAGATGAGCTTCCGCAATTTTTTAATGTGTTGCTGGGACATATGAGTGTGGTGGGACCTCGACCAGAACGCCCATATTATGTGGAACAGTTCCGTGATGAAATTCCGAAGTATATGGTTAAGCACCATGTAAGACCTGGGATCACAGGTTGGGCTCAGAGTAACGGACTTCGCGGAGACACTTCCATCGAGGAGCGGATCAAACACGATATTTTCTATATCGAGAACTGGTCTTTACTGTTTGACATTCGAATTATTTTCAAAACGATTCGCAACGGCTTCGTCAACAAAAATGCTTATTGATTCCTGCACTTATTTTGGATTTATTAAACTTTTATACGATCCCCGTTTCTACCTATGGTAGAGCGGGGTATTGTTTTTCTATTGTTTCATAATCTAAACTTCGCAAAGGAAACTATCAACTATGGATAAGAAAAAGATTGTTGCTACCGTAATTGTAATTGGAGCTCTTATCATGTTACTTGTAATCGCTTTTAGTAATGAAGATGAACAGCCTGCAAGCGGCTTTGAAGCTCACAAGGTCATAGCACATGCCATGGGTGGCATTAACGGGCATACATACACCAATGCTTTTGAAGCATTTGTTGCTAATTATGCACAGGGAACTCGCGTATTTGAAGTAGACTTGTTATTATCGGCTGATGATCAGCTAGTAGGTAGGCATGAGTGGTCAGGCAACATGAGCAAGCTTTTAGGTCAGTTGGATGTTCTTCCTGCTAATAAACAAGGGGTAGTACTAGATTTTAAGGAATTCATGGACAGTCCAATCCTGAATATATACTCCCCGATCGATGTCGAGAAATTGCTTGATCTGATGCAGCATTATCCAGATGCTTATATCGTGACCGATACGAAAGAAATCAAACCCGAACTTATAAATAAACAATTTACATTGTTGGTAAAAGCGGCGCAGCGCCGGGATCCAGCCATATTAGATCGGATTGTTCCACAAATATATAATCAGTCGATGCTTGATGAGATCAATAAGGTGTATTCTTTTCCAGAAGTGCTTTACACTCTGTATCAATCCAAGGATACGGATGAACAAGTTATTGAGTTTGTTAATAAAACAGGTGTGGATATTACCATGCCAGTTGGCCGAGCCACCAAGAGCTTTGTTAAAAAGCTGAAGAAGGCTGGCGCTCGTGTATATGTTCATACAGTAAATGAAGAAGCTGAAATTAGGGAACTGGCCCGTATGGGCGTGGATGGTTTTTACACTGATTTTGTACCCGAAGAGGATTTGATTAACATCTCAGGTGTACGTTGAAATCTTAGACTACTTATTACCATTAAAAAATACGAAAAAATGTTCGCATTTTTGTTCGCTTTAAATTGACACACCTGCTGTGCTGGCATAGACTAGATCTATATCTTTTGCGGCGGCAGGAGTGTCTTTGTCTTGCCCAAATGACTATTAAGGATGATTCTCATGAAATCAGTGCAGCAAATGATCAAACCTTGGCGGCATGTATTTAAGCTAGACCCTGACCGGATGATTTCGGATGAGGATTTGGAGGCCGTTTGCTTATCTGGCACGGATGCCATACTGATAGGGGGCTCTACAGGAGTAACCTATGAGAATACAGTGGATCTCTTATCAAGAGTAAGAGGGTTTGAGTTACCCTGTGCACTAGAAGTATCCGAACTTGAAGCTGCTGTGCCTGGATTTGATCTTTATATGATCCCTATGGTACTTAATACACCTGATCCAGCCTGGATTGTAGGCCATCATCGCCGAGCTATTGAACGCTATGGATTTATGATTCCATGGGATTCTCTCCTAACGGAAGGTTATATTGTGCTGAATAGTGACTCTTCAGTTGCACGGATTACGGGGGCTGAGACGGCCATTGATGCTGAAGAAGCGGCTGCTTATGCTCAGGTTGCAGACAGGTTGATGTCACTGCCGATTGTTTATCTTGAATACAGCGGTAGGTTCGGGGATATGGAGACCGTGCGGACAGTGCGCGAAATGGTGGAGCAAGCCCAACTTTTTTATGGTGGGGGCATTACTTGTGAGGCAGAAGCCGAGCAGGCAGCAGCTCTATGTGATACAGTAGTGGTCGGCAATATTATTTATAGTGATGTACAGCAGGCACTGCTGACAGTTGCAGCTGTAAAAAAGACAGTACAAGAGCAATTCGATTAAAATATAAGAAAGTATAAGTTTCAAGTTATACATTATCCTTATACTTTTCGCCTAAACACTTACCGTCCTTATAAGGACGCATAAGGCGTTAATGCTTAGTGGTTATTTTTAGGACTACTTATGATTTGTGATTTTATATTTAGAAAGGAGCATGTTACACATGCAACTTATTAGCATACAAGACGCAGTAAGTCGACTGAATCCTCCACAAAGACAGGCTGTCGAAACTACTGAAGGACCACTTTTGATTATGGCTGGTGCGGGCAGTGGGAAGACGAGAGTGTTGACTCATAGAATTGCCTGGCTGATTGCCAATCGAAAGGCGCCGCCTTGGGCGATTTTGGCGATTACGTTTACGAATAAAGCTGCGCGGGAAATGCAGGAACGTGTATCTAAGCTTGTCGGACCTGAGGGAAGAGATATCTGGGTATCCACCTTTCACTCTATGTGTGTTCGGATTTTGCGGAAGGATATCGAGCGGATTGGTTTTACCTCCAACTTCTCCATTCTGGACTCTACAGATCAGTTATCCGTAATACGTAACTGTATGAAGGAACTGAATATTGATACAAAGAAATTCGAACCAAAAGCTGTGCAGGCCATCATTAGCGCATCCAAGAATGAGCTGATCACTCCGGCGCAGTATGAGCAGAAGGTTGGCGATTATTTTGAAGGCTTAGTTGCAAAGGTATATAAGATGTATCAAAGACGTCTAAGAAGCAATAACTCGCTTGATTTTGATGATTTGATTATGAAGACCATCGAACTGTTTAAGGAAGTTCCCGAGGTACTTGATTTCTACCAAAAGAAATTCAAATACATCCACGTGGATGAGTATCAGGATACGAACAGAGCGCAGTATATGTTGTGCCGTATGCTCGCTGATAGCCACCACCGGATTTGTGTGGTAGGGGATAGTGACCAGTCGATTTATCGCTGGCGCGGAGCGGATATTACGAACATTCTTAATTTTGAAGAGGACTATCCAGAAGCGAAGACCATTCTTCTAGAGCAGAACTACCGTTCAACTGCTAATATCCTGAATGCAGCCAATGGTGTGATCGCACTCAATAGTGGACGTAAGCCGAAGAAGCTGTGGACCGATTCCGAGGAAGGCGCCAAGATTAAGGTGTACCGGGCGGACTCCGAGCATGATGAAGGTTACTTTGTAACCGGAGAAATCAGCAAAAATGTGAAACAGGGTCAAGCCTACCAGAATCATGCGATACTGTATCGTACGAATGCCCAGTCACGGGTAATCGAGGAAATTCTAATTAAATCTGATATTCCATATCAAATCGTAGGCGGGATTAAGTTCTATGATCGTAAAGAAATCAAAGATCTGCTCGCTTATTTACGCCTGTTGTCTAACCCTGATGATGATATCAGCCTGACGCGTATTATTAATGTACCTAAGCGGGGATTAGGGGATACAACGGTTGGTAAGCTGGCAGCTGCGGCTGGTGAGCGTGGTGTTTCTATTTTCCGCGTACTGCAAACTGTAGATGATTTGGGCTTTGCCGGACGGACGCGGAATATGCTAGTAGAGTTCTACGATATGATTGAAGCTCTGCACCGTATGGTGGAGTTCTTGTCCGTAACAGAACTGACGGAAAAAATACTGGAGATGTCACAGTACCGTTTGGAGCTGCAAAATGAAAACACTCTCGAATCTCGCTCGCGACTAGAGAATATCGATGAGTTCTTGTCCGTGACGATGGAGTTTGAAAAGAATAACGAGGACAAGTCGCTTGTCTCCTTCCTCACGGATCTTGCACTTATCGCAGATATCGATAGTGTGAATGATGATGAAGAGGATCGTAGTGACGCTGTAGTCCTGATGACTATGCACAGCGCCAAAGGATTGGAGTTTCCAACGGTATTTATCGTCGGGATGGAAGAAGGCGTGTTCCCGCACAGCCGAGCCTTCCAAGACAACGATGAGCTCGAAGAGGAACGCCGGCTTGCGTATGTAGGGATCACCCGCGCCGAGAAACAATTGTTTCTCTCTTGTGCGCGGATGCGTACGCTCTTTGGGCGGACGACGGCGAATCAGCCGTCCCGCTTCATTGAAGAGATTCCGGAGGAGTTGAAGGAAGATACCGCGAAGACACAGGACCGCTTCCAACGCGGAGGCTCGGAGGTAGGCGGTGCTTATGGCGGACGCGGCTTCAGTGGCGGCAGTCGTGGGAACTTCGGCGGCCGAGGTGGAGCCGCTGGTGCGGCGCCGATTGGCAGCGGAAGTACGGCGTCAGCAGCGACAAGCAAGAGCAGCGTGACCGTAACCTCCGGAGGCGCTCAGCGCGCTACTGGAGCAGGGGCTGCAGCAGCTGGCGAATACAAAGCGGGTGATAAGGTTTCGCATGGCAAATGGGGTACTGGCACCGTTGTAGCTGTGAAGGGCACCGGGAATGATACGGAGCTGCAGATTGCTTTTCCGGCACCAGTGGGTGTAAAACGACTGCTTGCAGGGTTTGCACCGATTACCAGGGTGGAATAATAGTAAGAAACGATTAACGAACGGATATTTAGACCACGCTAACCATTAGGAAACTTATTGACGGAGGGATGTACCTGCATGGATGCTATGCATGTGATGGAAGAGCTTGTTGCGGAGTTAAATAATTATAATTACCACTATTACACGCTGGATGCTCCGCTAGTCAGCGATAAGGAATACGATGTTTTATACGACAAGCTTGTAGCACTGGAGGCTGAGAGTGGCTTCGTACTACCGGATTCACCTACACAACGTGTAGGTGGAGAGCTGCTTAAGGGCTTCACGCCGCATCGGCATCTGGCTCCGCTTTGGAGTCTCGATAAAGCACAGAATATTGAACAGCTGCGGAGCTGGAATACGCGGGTACTTCGTTTAGTGAATGAGTACAATCTTAAGAACCCAGGCAACCCTCTACCTGATCCTTGTTATGCAGTAGAACTGAAGTTTGATGGCTTGACGCTGAATCTAACCTATCGGAATGGTGTTCTCGAACAGGCATCGACGCGTGGTAATGGTGTCATTGGGGAAGGAATACTTGCTCAGGTGAAGACCATTAAGTCTGTTCCATTAACGATTCCTTTTAAAGAAGGTGTCATTGAAGTACAGGGCGAAGGGATTATGAATCTGTCTGTGCTGGCTGATTATAATACCCGGGCTGCAGAGCCGCTTAAGAATGCGCGTAATGCGGCAGCAGGTGCACTGCGTAATCTTAATCCGAAGACTACTGCAGAACGTCGTTTGAATGCATATTTCTATAATGTAGGTTTTGGAGAAGGTGTAGAGTTCGCCGATCATCAGGAGATGATGGATTTTCTACGGAATAACAAATTCAAAGTAAATCCTTATCTGACTTACTGTAATGATTTCGATGATGTGACTGAGCAGCTTGCTGGAATCGAGGAGAGTCGTTCAAGTCTTGATTACCTCATTGATGGAGCGGTGATCAAGGTGACGGATTTCCGTATTCGTGAAGTTCTTGGTTACACTGACAAGTTCCCTCGCTGGGCAGTGGCTTATAAATTTGAAGCTGAAGAAACAACGACCGTGCTTGAGTCTGTTAGCTGGAATGTAGGACGTACAGGTAAAGTGACTCCTTTAGCTCGTGTTGAAGCCGTAGAGCTTGCTGGAGTTACCGTACAGAATTGCACATTAAATAATGTGGGCGATATTGAGCGCAAAAACTTGAAATTCGCCTTAGGTTCACGAGTGTTTATTCGGCGTTCTAATGATGTTATCCCGGAAATTCTCGGCAAGGTAACAGAAGAGAATGACGGAGGAGAAATTATTTTCCCTGAGGATTGCCCGGCTTGTGGATTTCCGCTAGAAATGCGCGGTGCTCATCTTTTCTGTAATAATAAGCTGAACTGTAGACCGCAAATTATTAGTCGGATCACCCATTTCGCTTCACGAGATGCGATGGATATTGAGACGTTTAGTGAGAAGACGGCAGGTCAGCTCTACGACGAGCTTAATGTTCATGATTCTGCGGATCTGTATGAATTGTCCTTTGAGCAGCTTGTACAGCTGAACCGTTTCGGGGAGAAAAAAGCACAGAATTTGCTGCAAGCGTTAGAGGATAGCAAAGGTCGCGATCTCGCCTCATTCCTCTTTGCGTTAGGAATCCCTAACACAGGTAAAGCAACAACTAAGATGCTGGCTGATCATTTCCGCGATCTGGATGCTGTGATGCAGGCTAAAGCGGAAGAACTTGCCGAGTTGCCAGACATTGGCGGGATTGTCGCCGAGAGTATTGTTAACTTCTTCGCAGATCCTATAGTTGTGGCGAATGTTGCTCGGTTGCGGGCGCTCGGGGTTGAAGCAAAAGCTCCTGAGGCCCCACGTCCTGTTAGCACGGATTCCTTCTTTAGCGGAAAAACGGTAGTGTTGACCGGTTCATTACAAAAGCTTACACGTGACGAAGCCGCCGAACGTCTGGAAGCACTCGGAGCGAAGGTGTCTGGAAGTGTATCTAAGAAGACGGATTTGGTTATTGCCGGCGAGAAGGCAGGTAGTAAACTGGCCAAAGCACAGCAGCTGGGCATTCAGGTCATCGAGGATGAGGATGAGCTGATTCGACTGCTGGAGATGTAAGCATATTTTTACTAAATTCTAAAAGGGTACCAGTTCCATTTCGTTTAAGTACGAGTGGAGCGGGTACCCTTTTTTTGCGTAACCTACTTATTGTCGTTCGATTTTAAGTACATGTTTCTATTTTCGAGGAAAAACGTTCAATGGATCTGCTAATATAGAAGCTAAAGATAATTATTACTATATTTGAAAGGAACCCCCTCCTGTGAAGAGAGAAACGATATTGTTAGTAGATGATGAGAAGGAAATTGTAGAGCTGTTATCGATATACCTCTGTAATGAGGGCTATCGCCTGCTTAAAGCTTATGATGGGATGGAGGCACTGGCGTGTCTGCAGAAGGAAGAAGTAGATCTGATTATTCTTGATGTCATGATGCCTAAGATGGATGGATTAGCTGCATGTATGAAGATCCGTGAAGAGCGGAAGATGCCAATTATCATCCTTTCAGCCAAAAATACGGATATGGACAAAATCTCAGGACTTAGCATAGGAGCGGACGACTACGTGGGCAAGCCGTTTAATCCTTTGGAGATTGTGGCACGAGTTAAGTCACAGCTGCGTCGTTATCACGCTTTCAATAAAGATAGTAATAGCCTAGGGAATGACAGCAAACTGAGCTTTGAAGATTTAACTATAGATACGTCTAAGCATGAGGTACATATAGACCAGCAGAAGATTAAGCTGACCCCCCGGGAATTTTCTATTTTAGAGCTTTTGGCAAGGCACCAAGGTCAAGTGCTTAGCTTAGAGCAGATATACGATAAGGTGTGGAACGAACCATTTTTAGATGGGGGCAATACTGTTATGGTACATATTCGTAACCTCCGCGATAAAATCGAAGTGGATTCGAAGCGCCCCCGTTATATACAAACTGTCTGGGGAGTTGGCTATAAATTAGATGGACCTTCCTGAAAGGATTAGGTGAGGCTTCTTGAATTCAAAATATATAACTACGATTCGTTGGAAGTTTATATACGCCTTTTTACTCAGTGTGCTTTCCGGTGGATTACTGATGTTTGCAGGTTACCAGCTCGTTAATTTCATGATCTATCTGAATCCAGTGTCAGAGTCGGCTCCCTATTCACGTATCTTACGCTGGATCATTAATCATATTGGCTCTATGCCACTGCTGACCGCAGTTGGTATTATCAGCTTTTTGCTGTTCTTTTTTATCTATACTCGTAAAGTAGTACTGTATCTGGAGGAGATCACCAAAGGAATTCGGGAAATCACAAGCTCCGGGATGTCGCACCGAATTGAAGTCAGAACCACGGACGAGCTGGGAGTGCTGGCTGAGAATATTAATGAAATGGCTGAACGTTTGCAGCACTCCGTGGAAGAGGAACGTAAAGCAGTGAATGCAAAAAATGACTTGATCACTGGCGTTTCACACGATTTACGGACGCCACTTACCTCTGTCCTCGGTTTTCTGGAATATATCGAGCAAGATCGATGCCAGGAAGAAGTAGAAATACGATATTACGTGAGTATAGCCTACAACAAATCCCTTGTGCTGCGTAAACTGATCGACGATCTTTTTGAATATACACGCGTAAATAGTGGAGAATACCCTCTGGTTATGGAGCGATTAGATTTAAAAGCATTTATACGGCAGCTAGCGGAGGAGTCAGTTCCCGAACTAACAAAGGCTGAAATGACCTATGAGATTGATGACCAAGCTGGTGAGTTGTGGATAGAGGCTTCCCCTAAAGAATTAGTTCGTGCATATGAAAATTTGATTACAAACGCGATCCGTTACGGTAGAAGCGGCGGGAAAGTGGAGATTGGTTTCAGTAAAAGTGGAGATGAAGCGGTTGTCCGCATTAGCAATTTTGGAGAGATGATTGCAGAGAGCGATATTCCGTTTATTTTTGAACGATTCTATCGAGCAGAGAAGTCTCGTTCACAGCATACAGGCGGTTCAGGCCTAGGTCTTGCCATTTCCAAAAGTATCATCGAACGCCACAATGGCGTTATTTATGTAGAAAGCTCCCCACTTCGGACGGATTTTATCACCTATTTCCCATTCTTCATAGAATCTTAAGAAAGCTCTTGGCGGGTTCTTAAGATTTGGAAGATATCCTTGTGAGCACAAGGAGGGAATGACTATGCACAAACTTCGGACGGTTCGCATCCATTATCTTTATATTTTTATAGGGAGTGCTCTTTTGAGTGCTGCCTTTCTTTTTGCTGTCCAGCGGGCTGTTGCTTTGCTGTATGCTCATTATTCGGGGAAATCAGGCGTCTTTTTTGTTCGTCTTATTCACTGGGTTATTAATCATATTGGAAAAGTCCCCTGTGCGATTGCTTTATTTGTTCTAATCTTCAGTGGGCTGTTTATTCTCCGTTCACAAAAAATTGCCGATGATTTGCATACGGTATTGGTTGGGACCTCAGAGTTGGCAGACAAGGGAGCAACAAAAGAAATTAAGGTCCTCTCTGGAGGAGAATTGGGTCAAATCGCCGCTAACCTGAATCGCATGCAAAGAATTGAAGTTCCGAATAGAGGCGTAGTACCAGAGACAATGGAGGAGACGCCAGCTGTAGCTTTATTGATAAGAACTCGGGCAATTATCCGTACTCTCCGTGAGGTAGAAGAGGCTAGCAATACAGATGATGGGGTGGAAGCACAAACGCTTCTTGAAGCAGCGAGTGTTGAAGCCCGTAGTATGGAGCGGTTCTTAGAGTACCTGATTATAGAATCATGAATGCCGTTACCGAAAAAAAACAAAGTGTAGCCCATTCAGGCAAGGATGGCAGATGGATCGTGCGTACCCGGATACTCCGTCTGGGATATTTATTATTTGATGGGAGTATCATTGGAATAATAATAGCGCTCGTGGGTTTGCTTTACGTATTTCAATACGGCGGGCAAGTGGTTAAACAGCAAGAGGATAAACTTCAGCTGCCGGAATCGAGCATCATTAAGACCTCGGACGGGACGACATTACGAATGATCCCTTTACCGGGCTCGGGGTATAGACATTCAGCGGAGCTGGAGGAGATGCCTGCATTATTGATAAATACGTTTTTAGCGGTGGAGGACCGGCGCTTTTATAGCCACCAGGGATTAGATTATAAAGGGATTTCTCGCGCTTTTCTAAATAATATTGTGGATATGGATCTCTCCGAGGGCGGGAGTAGTATTACTCAGCAGCTAGCTCGCAATCTTTATTTGAATAGGAACAAGAATGTCATACGTAAGCTAAACGAAGCATCCATTGCTCTTGCATTAGAGAGGCAGTTATCAAAACGAGAGATTCTAGGGCTTTACCTTAATCAGATTTATATGGGGCGTGGACAATATGGAGTAAAGGCAGCTGCGGAGCGTTACTTCGGCGTATCCGATTTGAAAAAACTAGAAATATGGCAAATCGCCACCCTGGCGGGAATCCCTAAAGGACCGTCTATTTATAATCCGGTAGACAATAGTACATTATCCAAAACAAGAAGGAATCTCGTTCTACAGATCATGCTAGATCAAGGACTGATCACTAATGAACAAATGCGTGAGGCTAGAGATAAACAATATCACCCTCCCGCCGCAAACAAAGAAGAAGTCATTGGTGTGCATTATGCGGACGCTACGCTTAAGGAAGCGGCTCAGATCACTGGGAAGTCTGTGGAGGAGCTTCGAACGGGTGGCTACACTATCGTTACAGGGTTGAACATTAAAGCACAGCAGGCGCTAGAGCAGGCTTTTCTTAAGGGTTCTTCTTTCCCACCTGACGGAAAAGATCAGCAGGTAGAAGCAGCTATGACCATAATGGATCATCGTACAGGTGAAGTGGTGGCACTGATTGGCGGGCGTGAACAAAACGAGGGGAGCTTGAACAGAGCTACAATTGATGCGCGGCAGCCAGGCTCCAGCTTCAAGCCGATCATTGATTATGGACCCGCGCTAGAGAGCGGGAAGTATAGCCCGAATAGTATACTGTCTGACCGAAAATACGCTTATGGCAATTATGTACCTGAGAATTTGAATGGTGTGTATCAAGGTCAAATCACAATGAGTAGAGCGCTGCAAAAATCCGTGAATGCGCCAGCTGTTTGGCTTTTGAAACAGGTTGGAATCTCTTCTGCACGGCAATTCGCAGCCAAATTAGGAATTGTACTGACGGAGGAGGATAACCATTTATCAATAGCTTTAGGAGGGCTTCATAATGGGGTATCGCCACTTAAAATGACACAAGCCTATGGTGTCTTTGCTAATGGAGGTAAATTCAATGAGGCTCATATGGTACGCACGATAATGGATTCAAAAGGGAAGGTTGTGTATTCACATCTCTCCGAATCACGGCAGGTAATATCGCAGCGAACCGCAGAGGCAATGACGATGATGCTACGTAATGTTGTCAATGAAGGAACGGGCAAAAAAGCGCAAATGAACAGGCCTGTAGCGGGGAAAACCGGAACAACCCAATTGGATCTGCCAGGCGTGAGCAAGAAAGCTAACCGGGATTTGTGGTTTGTTGGTTATACTTCGGAATGGACAGCTGCAGTGTGGATGGGGTTTGATCGTACAAATAAGGATAATTATATGACAGAGGGCAGCGGGAAGGCTGCCGCTCTATTTTCTACAGTCATGAGTAAGGCGTTAAGTGGTTACTGATGTTTATTGAGCGGCCCATTCTTCTAGTTTCTCGTCTCTAGGAAGCAGGAGAGCAAGGAAACCCAAAAGAGGTAGGAATCCACAAGCTATAAACACTTTTGAAATTCCAATGCTGTCAATCAGATTGCCGAGTACCAAGGAGCCAATTCCTCCGAGCCCAAAAGCAAGACCAGTGATTAACCCTGAAACTGTTCCGATATTGCCTGGATAAAGCATCTGAGCATAGATTACAGTAACAGAGAAGCTGGACAAAAGGATGAAGCCGCCAATCAGCAGGAGTATAGCTGCCCACATTTGGTTCACGAAGGGTAGAGCCAGCGCGAAGGGCACTGTTCCGACCATAGAGAGAAGAATGAGATTACGCCGTCCGAAGCGGTCAGCCAGTGGGCCTCCAAAGAATGTACCGACAGCTCCAGCTGCCAGATACATAAAAATATAGATTTGGGCCTTATCAAGCGTCATTTGATATTTGTCCATTAAATAGAAAGCGTAGTAACTTCCGATAGAAGCGCCGTACCAAGATCTTACAAAGACTAGGAACACAAGGATGATTGTTGCCGTTCGAATACTTTTGCGGCGGGCAGGATCAATTGCACGAGCTGTTGACTTCTTATGAAACGTATATCCTGCATCCAGCATCTCTCGATACCAGCGAGCGACATAGGTCTGGACGGCGATTCCGGCAGCCGCAACGATAGTGAAGCCAAGAGCGCCGATCTGCCCAAAGGGAATGAATATCCATTTCGTGAGCATTGGTCCTAAAGATTGTCCAGCATTGCCGCCGACTTGAAAAATAGATTGCGAAAGACCTTTCCGCTGACCGGCAGCCATATGAGCAACACGCATGCCTTCGGGATGAAAGGTAGCAGATCCGAAACCGATCAGCATGACGGAAAACAATACAAGAATATAGTTGTTGGCATAAGCCAATAAAAGTACGCCTAGAAATGTGCTGCACATACCCAGTGGTAACAATATAGGACGAGGCTTACGATCTGCCGCATACCCAATGACTGGTTGGATAACGGAGGACGTCATGTTTAAGGCAAAGGAGATCCACCCAATCTGAGCGAAGGAGAGCATCAAGTTATCTTTGAGAATAGGAAAGATTGCAGGGATGACTGCCTGAATAGAATCGTTAAATAAATGAACAAAGCTGACAGCCAGCAAAATCTTATAGATTGTTGCTTGCTGCAGATTACGCTGCTCCTTGTCCTTGGTGTTTGTTTGGGTCGCAGCACTAGATGGATTGTTTTTCATTTAGACTCCTCTCGTACGTATCATTAGAAGTTAATATATGGTATTACGATAAATTCTATTTAGCCATAAATTAAGGATTATTGGAAACAATTTGTGTTGGTTTGTGCTAGTTTGAAAGTATTTATTCGTAGATTATTTTTATTTCAAAAAAAGCTTGCAAACATAAGAACAGCATGGTATATTATCTCTTGTGCTTATGACGCATCGAACAAATGAAACACAAACGATGAAAAAATAAGTTGACAAGAAATACGACAACATGATATACTCTAATTCCTGTGCAAGAGACAGTTGATGTCGAAATGCCGGGAGCAAGTTCTTTGAAAACTGAACAAATGGAACGCGTTAATTTTTAAAAGATTCATTTAATGAATCGTCAGTTTCAAAATGAGCATATCGCTCTTTTCAATACTAATTGGAGAGTTTGATCCTGGCTCAGGACGAACGCTGGCGGCG